>NZ_JAJFDF010000019.1:0-49526 GCF_020708595.1 Pseudomonas sp. 203-8
TGATAATCTTGCGATCACCAGTCTTACATCACAAGCACCCACACGAATTGCTTGATTCGACTTGTTAAAGAGCAGTTGGTCAAGGCTTTCGTCTCAACCGAGGCCGCGCATTCTACAGCAACCTCTCTTTCCGTCAAGCGTTATTTTCGAAAATTTCCTTTTCTACTCAACCGCTTGCGCCGACCTTCAAACCATCTTCCGATCAGCGGGAGGCGCATTCTACAGCGTTCAAATTCGCTGTCAAGCACCTCGGTGAAGCTTCGTTTCGAATCCCTTTCGGGACCGAACCGCTGCGACGAACAACCTGCCGGAGCGCTTCACCACCCCCTGGAAGAGAATCCGTAAATCCTTGATTTTCAAGCATTTACTCTTCGTCGTCGCCGGGAGTGGTGCGCATTATAGGGAGATAGAAACTGGCGTCAACGATTATTTCAAAAATAATTCAAATAACCGCCGGAAGCGCTTTCAGCCCACCGAAACCGCCTCGCCAGCCGGCTTTTTCTGCGCCAGCAGGTAGAGCCCGACGAGGAAGCCGACCAGGCACAGAGTGACCACGTAGTAAGCCGGCCCCATCGGGCTCTGCTTGAGCAGCAGGGCCACCGCCATCGGCGTCAGCCCACCAAAGATGGCGTAGGCCAGGTTGTAGGAAAAGGACAGGCCGGAGAAACGCACAACCGGTGGGAACGCATTGACCATCACGTAGGGAACGGCGCCGACGATGCCGACGAAGAAGCCGGTCAGTGCATATAAAGGAAAGAGCCAGTCCGGGTGGGCCTTGAGGTTGCCGTAGAAGCTCCAGGACACCAGCGCCAGCAGCACGCTACCGGCAACGAAAGTCAGCCCCGCGCCGTAACGATCCGCCATGCGCCCGGCGACGATGCAGCCAAGGGTCAGGCAGACGATCGCCAGGCTGTTGGCCTTGAGCGCCGTGGCGGCATCGAAGCCGTATACGCTCTGCAGCACGGTAGGGGTCATCAGGATGACCACCACGATCGCGGCCGACAGCACCCAGGTCAGCAGCATCGACACCAGGACGGCGCCACGATGATCGCGGACCACCGCTTTCAACGGCACTTCCTCTGCCAGCGCCTTGCGCTGCTGCAGCTCGGCGAATACCGGCGTCTCGTGCAGCCAGCGGCGCAGGTAGACCGAGAACAGGCCGAACACCCCGCCGAGCAGGAAGGGAATCCGCCAGGCGTAGTCCTGCACCTCTGTCGCGCTATAGAAGCTATTGATCGCAGTAGCCACCAGCGAGCCCAGCAGGATGCCCGCCGTCAGGCCGGAAGTCAGCGTCCCGCAGGCATAACCGACATGCCGTGCCGGTACATGCTCGGCGACGAAGACCCAAGCCCCCGGCACCTCCCCGCCAATCGCGGCGCCCTGGATCACCCTCAGCAGGAGCAGCGCCAGGGGCGCCCAGATGCCGATCTGCGCGTAGGTCGGAAGCAGGCCCATGATCAGGGTCGGCACCGCCATCATGAAGATGCTCAGGGTGAACATGCGCTTGCGCCCGAGCAGGTCGCCGAAGTGGGCCATGATCACGCCGCCCAGCGGCCGCGCCAGGTAGCCGGCGGCGAACAGGCCGAAGGTTTGCAACTGACGCAACCATTCCGGCATGTCCGCCGGGAAGAACAGCTTGCCGACCACGGTGGCGAAGAACACGAAGATGATGAAGTCGTAGAACTCCAGCGCTCCACCCAGGGCGGAGAGGGACAGGGTCTTGTAGTCGCTGCGGGTCAATGGACGCTGGGCCGGCGCCTCGGGAGCATTCGCGGATGGCATGTCGGGATTGTTCTCTTTATTCGTTCAGCAAGCATGAGCGGGGTTCGACCGGCAGCCGTGTCGACCTGCGACCCGGGGACGCAGGAGCGAAACCATAGCAAATCGACGAATGTCCACACAGTCGGTCGAAGAGAGAACCGGGCGGTCGTCGGCTGCCCTACTCCTCTATATAATGCCCGGGCGCCTCTGAAAGCTGTCCCAAGACCTTGCACCGGCAGGCGTTTTGGGAGAGTTTTCCCCTAAACCGCGCTTGAACAAGAAATCCGGGGGGCACGAGGCCCTTACCTATGATCGAGCTTGAACAAGAAGACCCCATTCCCCAGGGAGACCTGGCCTTGCAGATTACCGCGCTGCCGCGCGAAACCAACGGTTTCGGCGATATCTACGGCGGTTGGCTGGTATCCCAGATGGACCTGGCGGGAACCGCCATGGCCAGCAAGATCGCCGGCGGCCGTATCGCCACCGTCGCCATCGACCGCATGGCCTTCATGGTGCCGGTCGCGGTAGGTGCCCAGCTTTCCTTCTATACCCAGACCCTGGAAGTCGGCCGCAGCTCGATCCGCATGCTGGTCGAGGTGTGGAGCGACGACCCGCTGTCCAGCGAATGGCGCAAAGTCACCGAGGCGGTGTTCGTGTTCGTCGCCATCGATGGCAGCGGGCGCACCCGCCCGGTCCCGCCACGCCGGGGCTAGACGCAGGAACGCCGGCTATCGCCGGCGTTCTTGTTTGCGCGTTCCTCAGGCCCGCACGGGGTTGCCGCGTACCGGCGCATCCCCGGCCACGTAGTACTTCGCCGTGCTGCGCGGCAGCGGCTGGCGACCGCGGATCCTGTCGGCGATCTTCTCGGCCATCATGATGGTGGTGGCATTGAGGTTGCCGGTGATGATCAGCGGCATGATCGACGCATCCACCACTCGCAGTCCTTCCATGCCATGGACCCGTCCCTGGCCATCGACCACCGCCATGTCGTCGCTGCCCATCTTGCACGAGCAGGATGGGTGGAAAGCGGTCTCAGCATGGTTGCGGATGAACTCGTCGAGTTCGGCGTCCGACTGCACGCTCACCCCAGGGCTCAACTCGCGGCCCCGATAGGGGTCCAGCGCCGGCTGGTTCATGATCTCGCGGGTCAGCCGGATGCCGTCGCGGAACTCCTGCCAGTCCTGCTCGTGGGACATGTAGTTGAACAGGATGCTCGGATGCTGGCGCGGGTCCCTGGACTTCAGGTGGATGCGCCCGCGGCTCGGCGAGCGCATCGAGCCCATGTGCGCCTGGAAGCCGTGCTCCTGCACGCCCTTGCTGCCGTTGTAGTTGATCGCCACCGGGAGGAAATGGAACTGGATGTTCGGCCATTCGAACGCTTCGCGGGTTCGGATGAAGCCGCCGGCCTCGAACTGGTTGCTGGCGCCGAGGCCCTTGCCGAGGAACAGCCACTGGGCACCGATGGCAGGCTGGTTCCACCATTTGGTCGCCGGGTAGATCGACACCGGCTGCTTGCAGGCGTACTGCAGGTAGAGTTCCAGGTGATCCTGCAGGTTGGCGCCGACGCCCGGCAGGTCATGCACCACCGGGATGTCCAGGTCGCGCAGCAGGGCCGCCGGGCCGACGCCGGAGCGTTGCAGCAATTGCGGCGAGGCGATCGCGCCGCTGCACACCAATACTTCGCGGCGGGCGTGGGCGGTGACCGGGTTGTCGCCGTTGCCCACCAGGTAGGAGACGCCGATGGCGCGCTTGCCGCTGAACAGGATGCGGTCGCTCAGGGCGTGGGTGACGATGGTCAGGTTGGGCCGGCCGCGGGCCTGGTCCAGGTAGCCGCGCCCGGTGGCGGCGCGACGGCCCTCCGGGGTGACGGTCCGGTCCATGGGGCCGAAGCCTTCCTGCTGGTAGCCGTTGAGGTCATCGGTTCGCGGGTAGCCGGCCTGCACGCCGGCCTCGACCATCGCATGGAACAGTGGGTTGTTGCCGGCCTTCGGCGTGGTCACGCTGACCGGGCCGTCGCCGCCATGGTAGTCGTTGGGGCCGATGTCCCGGGTTTCCGCCTTGCGGAAGTACGGCAGGCAGTCGAGGTAGCTCCAGTCCTCGAGGCCCGGCTCCTTGGCCCAGCCGTCGAAGTCCAGGGCGTTGCCGCGGATGTAGCACATGCCGTTGATCAGCGAGGAGCCGCCCAGGCCCTTGCCGCGACCGCACTCCATGCGGCGGTTGTTCATGTAGGGCTCGGGGTCGGTCTCGTAGGCCCAGTTGTAGCGCCGCCCCTGCAGCGGGAAGGCAAGGGCCGCCGGCATCTGGGTGCGGAAGTCGAAGCGGTAGTCGGGACCGCCGGCTTCGAGCAGCAGGACGCTGACGTCGGCATCTTCGGTGAGGCGGGTAGCGAGTACGTTACCGGCAGAGCCGGCTCCGATGATGATGTAGTCGAATTCCTGGGACATGCAGGCCTTCCTCTTTTCTCGGCATGACACCGGCCGCGACGCTGGCGCGCCGGTGTCTGGAAGTTCGGAATGGCCGGTGTCAGGGAGCGTTGCCTGGGACCGGCCTGGTTAGGGGTTCGAGCGCTGCGTCGAGGCTCAGAACACCGAGGCGTAGTCGCCCAGCTCCACTTGCACGGACTTGATGCGAGTGTAATGAGCCAGGGTGGTGAGACCGTTCTCGCGACCGACACCGGATTGCTTGTAACCGCCGACCGGCATTTCCGCCGGCGACTCGCCCCAGGTATTGATCCAGCAGATGCCGGCTTCCAGGCGATGGATGGCGCGGTGGGCGCGGGCCAGGTCCTGGGTCACGACGCCGGCGGCGAGGCCGTACTCGGTATCGTTGGCGCGGCGGATCGCCTCGTCTTCGTCGTCATAGACCAGGATGCTCATCACCGGGCCGAAGATTTCCTCGCGGACGATGGTCATGTCGTCGCGGCAATCGGTGAACACGGTCGGCGCGACGTAGGCGCCTTTGCCGAACGCTCCATCGGTCACACGCTCGCCGCCGCACAGCAGGCGAGCCTTCTGCGCCTTGCCGGACTCGATGTAGCCGAGCACGCTTTCCATGTGCGGGAAGCTGACCAGCGGGCCGAAGTTGGTGTTCTCGTCCTGCGGGTCGCCGAGACGGATGCGCTGCACGCGCTCCAGTACCTTGGCTTCGAAGCGAGCCTGCTGGGAACGGTGGATGAACACCCGGGTGCCGTTGGTGCAGACCTGGCCGGAGCTGAAGAAGTTGGCCATGACGGCGATGTCGGCGGCGCGGTCGAGGTCTGCGTCGGGGAAGATGATCAGCGGGGACTTGCCGCCCAGCTCCATGGTCACTTCCTTCAGCGACGAGCTGGAAGCGCTGGCCATGACTTTCTTGCCGGTGGAGGTGCCACCGGTGAAGGAGATCTTCTCGATCAGCGGGTGCTCGGTCAGCCACTGGCCGACTTCGCGTCCGCTGCCGGTGAGCACGTTGAACACGCCGTCCGGCACGCCGGCCTCGGTGTAGATCTCGGCCAGCTTGAGGGCCGTCAGCGGGGTGACTTCGCTGGGCTTGAAGATCATCGCGTTGCCGGCAGCGAGGGCCGGGGCGGATTTCCACAGGGCGATCTGCACCGGGTAGTTCCAGGCGCCAATGCCGGCGACCACGCCCAGCGGCTCGCGGCGGGTGTAGACGAAACTGGTTTCGCGCAGGGGAATCTGCTCGCCTTCGATGGCCGGGACCAGGCCGGCGTAGTACTCGAGCACGTCGGCGCCGGTGACGATGTCCACCGAGCGGGTTTCCGCCAGCGGCTTGCCGGTATCCAGGGTTTCCAGGGCAGCCAGTTCGTCGTTGCGCTCGCGGAGGATGTCGACGGCGCGACGGAGAATGCGCGAGCGCTGCATGGCGGTCATCGCCGCCCACACCTTCTGCCCCTCGACGGCGCTCTGCACGGCCCGCTCGACGTCTTCCCTGGAAGCCCGCTGGACCTTGGCGAGCACTTCGCCGTTGGCCGGGTTGATGGTCTCGAAGGTGGCGCCACTGCTGGCCTCCACGTAGCGACCGCCAATGTAGAGCTTCTGTTCTTCGAATCGGGCCATGTTGCAGTCCTCTCTTATCGGTATCGCAGGCGCAAGGCGGCGCCGCGGGGGTTTTCGTCCCTACCCCGACTGTTTTGCCAACTGCTGGTCGAGGTAGTCGTAAGCGATGTTCAGGGCCTCGTCGGTATCGAAGGCGTCGCCGGTCAGCGCGCCACGCAACCACAGGCCGTCGATCAGGGCCGCCAGGCCGCGTGCCGCGGCGCGGGCGTCGTCCGCCGAGAGCTGGCGGCGGAACTGGTAGCACAGGTTCGAATACAGGCGATGGTCGTTGACCCGCTGCAATCGACGCAGTGCCGGCTGGTGCATGCTGGTCGCCCAGAACGCCAGCCAGGTCTTCATCGCCGGACCATTGACCTGGCTGTCGTCGAAGTTGCCTTCGACGATGGCTCGCAGGTGCGCCCTCGGACTGTCGTCGTAGAGCGCCGCGCGGCGTTCGCGTACGGCCTTGCTCAAGGCGCTGAGCAGGTGCCGCATGGTCGCTTCCAGCAAGCCGTTCTTGTCCTGGAAGTAGTGGCTGATGATGCCGTTGGAAACACCCGCCAGGCGGGCTATCAGGGCGATGCTGGCGTCTCCCATGCCGACCTGATCAACCGCCTCCAGGGTGGCGTGAATCAGTTGCGAGCGGCGGATGGGCTGCATACCGACCTTGGGCATTGCTATCTCCTCTCGTCGATGGGTGCGTGCGGGCACCGACCGACGTCATTGGTGGCCAGTCTATTTTGTTTTTATTGAACGTTCAATCAACTAAGAATAAGCTCGGCGTCCATGAGCGGCTCCCAGCCTGCGTGCAACCTGGCCCGCGCCGTTCATCACCTCGTCGCCGAAGTCCGCCAAGGATCGCAGAATCCGGGCTTCAAGTGGGGTGGCAATGCTGTGTCTGTAGTCCGCGGCCATAAGCCGCCATGCTTTCACTGCCATGGGGTCATCCTCCAATGAGTACTGCTTCGCCAATAAAAACAAACGAGCAGGTACGTCTGAATCCGATCGTGTTCTTCGGCTCGACCGCACTGATCCTGGTTCTGACCGCCGCCCTCATCCTCTATCCCGACAGCGCCGGAGCCTTGCTCGGCCGCATCCAGGAGTGGCTGTCGCACAGCTTCGGCTGGTACTACATGCTGGCCATCGGCGCCTACCTGTTCTTCGTCGCCTGGGTGGCCTTCTCGCGCTTCGGCACCCTCAAGCTCGGCGAGGAGCATGAAAAGCCGGACTTCAGCTACGGCGCCTGGGCCGGCATGCTGTTCTCCTCCGGGATCGGCATCTCGCTGCTCTACTTCGCCGCATCCGAGCCGATCGACCACCTCTACCATCCACCCGAAGGCGTTCCCGGCAGCCCTCAGGCGGCGCGCCAGGCGCTGCAACTGACCTTCCTCCACTGGGGCCTACACGGTTGGGCGATCTATGCCCTGGTCGGCCTCGCCGTCGGTTATTTCGCCTACCGCCATCGCCAGCCGCTGGCGTTGCGCTCGGCGCTCTATCCGATCCTCGGCGAGCGCTGGGTGAAAGGCGCCGCGGGCCATGCGGTGGATTGCTTCGGCATCTTCGTCACCCTTCTCGGGCTGGTGACCAACCTGGGCATCGGCGCCTTGCAGGTGTCGTCCGGTCTCGAGTACCTGACCGGCATGCCGCACAGCAAAGGCACCCTGCTGGCGGTGATCCTGGCGATGAGCCTGGTCGCCACCCTGGCGGCGGTCTCCGGTGTCGAGAAAGGCATCCGCCGGCTGTCCAACCTGAATATCGTGCTGTTCAGCTCGCTGCTGCTGTTCGTGCTGGTCTGCGGTTCGACCCTGGAACTGCTCAACGGCTTCGTACAGAACCTCGGCGACTATCTCGACGGCCTGGTGCTGAAGACCTTCGACCTCTACGTCTACACCGGTGCCGGCGCCGGCAAGAGCGAGGAATGGCTGGGCCTGTGGACCCTGTTCTACTGGGCCTGGTGGATTTCCTGGGCGCCCTTCGTCGGTATGTTCATCGCCCGCATCTCCCGCGGTCGCAGCGTGCGCGAACTGGTCTGCGGGGTGCTGCTGATCCCGCTGGGCTTCACCCTGGCCTGGCTGTCGGTATTCGGCAACAGCGCCCTGGACCTGGTGATGAACCACGGCGCGACCGACCTGGGCAAGGCCGCGCTGGAACAGCCGTCGATGTCGATCTACCTGCTGCTGGAACACTATCCGCTGTCGAAGATCGTCATCGGCCTGTCGATCTTCGTCGGCTTCGTGCTGTTCCTCACCCCGGCGGATTCCGGCTCGGTGATGCTGGCCAATCTCTCGCGCAGCGGCGGCGAGCTGGACGAGGACGCGCCGAACTGGCTGCGTATCCTCTGGTCGGCCGTCGTCACGCTAGTCACCATCGGCCTGCTGTTCGCCGGTAACTTCACGGCGATGCAAACCGTCGTGGTGCTCGCCGGGCTGCCGTTCTCGGCGGTGCTGATCCTGTTCATGTTCGGCCTGCACAAGGCCATGCGCGCCGACTACGAGGCCCAGGTCGGCGACCGCCGCACCTACCAGCCGGTGCCGGCGCCAACCCAGCCCCAGACCTGAACCCGGCGCCGCTAGGGCGCCCTCGCCAATCAGGTGCGTACTTGGCCCGGCGTTTCGCCGGGCCTTTCTTTTCTGCCACCCGGCGCCCGGCGCATGCCGCAGGAACCGACGCGCAGGAGTGTGGGACAGGAAGAGCAGGCGGAAAAAGCGCGGAGGGTAAACGCGAATGCCCGGCAGCGCCGGGCATTCGCAGCGGCCCCGAGCGGGCCGAGGGTGATCAGCCGAGGTTCTTGCCCAGCAACGCGTGATACAGCTCGCTGTCGCCGAGCACCCCGACCACCCTGTCCTGCTCCTGCAGGACCAGCTTGTGGCCGGTCTGGTAGCGAATCTGCAGGGCATCGCGCATACGGATGCTGACATCCACCAGGGTCGGTTCGCGGCGCAGCTTCTCCACCGGATCGCCCTGGCGCCAGCGTTGCAGGTCGATGACGTTGCTGCCCTGGCGCGCGCCCTTGAGCACGTCGCCTTCGCTGAGACCGATCCAGCAGTCGCGGCCCTGGTCGAAGCAGATCTCGTCGTTCTGCCGGATGCACTGGTCGAGGCCACGCATCAGGCTCTGGCCGCACAGCACGTTGAGCGGGTTGGTATGGGCGACGAAGGTACGCACGTAGTCGTCCGCGGGGCTCAGCACGATCTCTTCCGGCTTGCCGTGCTGGATGATCCGGCCGTCCTTCATGATCGCGATGCGGGTGCCGATCTTCAGCGCCTCGTCGAGGTCGTGGCTGACGAACACGATGGTCTTGTGCAGTTGCCGTTGCAGCACCAGCAGTTCGTCCTGCAATTGCTGGCGGATCAGCGGGTCGAGGGCGGAGAACGGTTCGTCCATCAGCAGGATGTCGCCATCCATCGCCAGCGCGCGAGCCAGGCCGACGCGCTGCTGCATGCCGCCGGAGAGCGAGTCAGGACGCTTGTCGCGCCACTGCGAGAGACCGACCAGCTCGAGCTTCTCGTCGATCAGCTTCTTCCGCTCGGCGGCCGGACGGCCCTGCATCTCCAGGCCGAAGCCGACGTTCTCGGCCACCGTCAGCCAGGGCATCAGGGCGAACTTCTGGAACACCATGGCGATGCGCTTGGTGCGCATGGCCTTGAGGGTCGCCGGCGAGCAGTTGGCGATGTCCACCTGCGAACCTTCGTGCTCGATCAGCAGCTTGCCGCGGCTGACCTTGTTCAGGCCGTTGATGCAGCGCAGCAGGCTCGACTTGCCGGAGCCGGAAAGTCCCATCAGCACGCAGATCTCGCCGCGGTTGACGTCCAGGCAGGCGTCCTCGACGCCGAGCACCTGGCCGGTGCGCTTGAGGATCTCGGCGCGGCCGAGGCCCTGGTCGAGGAGCTTCAGGGCTTCCTTGGTGTGGGTGCCGAAGATGACGTCCACATGGTCGAATCGGATCGCGGTCATGGCTTAT
This sequence comes from Pseudomonas sp. 203-8, assembly GCF_020708595.1. Lineage (NCBI taxonomy): Bacteria > Pseudomonadati > Pseudomonadota > Gammaproteobacteria > Pseudomonadales > Pseudomonadaceae > Pseudomonas > Pseudomonas sp. 203-8. Next base: position 9,754 of record NZ_JAJFDF010000019.1, read on the forward strand.
TTCCCCTTCACGGCGCGCTGCTTGCACACCCGGTCGAGCAGGATGGCGAGCAGGACGATGGCCAGGCCGGCTTCGAAGCCGAGGGAGATGTCGGCGGTGTTCAGCGCGTTCACCACCGGCTTGCCGAGGCCATCGGCGCCGACCAGCGCGGCGATCACCACCATCGACAGGGAGAGCATGATGCATTGGGTGATGCCGGCGGCAATGCTCGGCATCGCGTGCGGCAGCTCGATGCGCGTCAGCAGTTGCCAGCGCGAGCAGCCGAAGGCCTTGCCGGCGTCGAGCAGCTCCGCCGGAACGTCCTGGATACCCAGGCAGGTCAGGCGGATTGGCGCGGCGACGGCGAAGATCACCGTGGAGATCAGGCCCGGCACCACGCCGAGACCGAACAGGGTCAGGGTCGGGATCAGGTAGACGAAGGTCGGCACCGTCTGCATCAGGTCCAGCAGCGGCCGCAGCGCGGTGTAGAACCACGGCTTGTGCGCGGCGACGATGCCCAGCGGCACGCCTACGGCGATGCACACCAGGGTGGCGAATATCACCTGGGCGAGGGTTTCCATGGTCTCCTGCCAGTAGCCCAGGTTGAGGATCAGCAGCAACGAGGCCAGGGCGAACACGGTCAGCCCCCAGCTGCGCTGGATGAAATGCACCAGCCCTACCAGCAAGGCGATCAGCACCAGCGGGTTGAACCAGAGCAAGCCGTTGGTGACGCCATGGATGAGGAACTCAAGGGTGTCGGAGATCTTGTCGAAGAACGATGCGCCATGCAGGGTCAGCCAGTCGACGAAACCGGCGATCTGCTCTCCCAGCGGGAGCTTGTGATCAGTCAGGAACATAATCAGGGTCCATCAAGAGCGGGAAATGAACGACCGGTCGCCTACTTGGCGAACGCCAGCTTGGCCGCGGCTGCGGCAGGCTGCCCGTCGCGGGTGGTGACACCGGCCAGCCAGGCATCCAGCTGTTCCGGGTGATCCTTCAACCAGGCCTTAGCGGCTTCCTCGGGTTTCTTGTTTTCGTTGAGTACCGCGTCCATCAGCTTGTTCTCCATCTCGAGGGTGAAGCTGAGGTTCTTCAGCAGTTGGCCGACGTTGGCGCACTCCTGGGCGTAGCCCTTGCGCACGTTGGTGTAGATGGTCGCGCCGCCATAGTTGGGGCCGAAGAAGTCGTCGCCGCCTTCCAGGTACTTCATCTGGAAGCGGGTATTCATGGGGTGCGGCTCCCAGCCGAGGAACACCACCCACTGGTTGCGCCGGATGGCCCGCTGCACCTGCGAGAGCATGCCCGCCTCGCTGGATTCCACCAACTTGAACTTGCCCAGTTCGAAGGCGTTCTTGTCAATCATGCTCTGGGCGACGCGGTTGCCGTCGTTGCCCGGCTCGATGCCGTAGATCTTGTTGCCCAGCTTGTCGGAGAACTTCGCGATATCGGCGAAGCTGCGCAGGCCGCCGTCGTAGACGTACTGGGGAACCGCCAGGGTGTACTTGGCGCCCTCCAGGTTGGCGCGCAGTGTCTCGACCGTACCTTTCTCGGCGTACTGCTTGATGTCGTTGGTCATGGTGGGCATCCAGTTGCCCAGGAATACGTCGAGGTCGTTGTTGGCCAGGGAGCGGTAGGTCACCGGCACCGAGAGCAGATTGACCTTGGTCTTGTAGCCGAGGGACTCGAGGACCTGGCGGGTGACCGCAGTGGTCACTGTGATGTCGGTCCAGCCGACGTCGGCGAAACGCACCGACGCACAGGATTCGGGCTCCGCGGCCTGGGCTGCCAGCGGTGCGCACAGAGACACGGCCAGCAGCCAAGACTTGCAACCTTTCATAGCGAACTCCTCTGCAGGGTAAGGCGCCGGCGCTACCCCGAAGGGCGCGGCGGTCTGTCTGTATCGGGCCGACCGGTAGCGGCCCTCAGCGGGCAATTCGTGAACGATCATGAAACAGGACGCATCCGTCGCCTACAGGGTGGGTCGCAACCAGTGCAGGCGGGGTCGCATTCAGTACCCGCTGTGTCGCATTCAATCATAGTGGTCTTTGCCGGCGACCAGCGGATGCCGTTTTCGGAGCGGCGCGAGCCCGTTCTCATTCCGACGCCGTGCAGGTGCAGACGCCCCTCGGCCGCAGAGGTTCCCCGATCCGGGCGCGGACGCGGCGCTTTTGGACATGGCCGGGTCGGTGGCGGATGCGGCCCGCCCCGGGGAAAGCCCGATGATGCGCAGGAATCGCGGGCGGAGGAGCCGCCACCCCCACTACGCAGGCACGGATGCCGCGGCAATCCCGGAGGCCGGCATGGCTATCAGTGTGTTCGACCTTTTCAAGATCGGTATCGGCCCGTCCAGTTCGCATACCGTCGGCCCCATGCGCGCCGCCGCGCTGTTCACCGCTGCCCTGCGCCAGCGCCAGGCGCTGTCGGCGGTGCGGCGTCTCGAAGTGCGCCTGTATGGCTCGCTGTCCGCCACCGGCGTCGGCCACGGCACCGATCGCGCGGTGATCATGGGCCTGATGGGCGAATGGCCGGATCGTATCGACCCGACCCAGATCGCCCCACGCATGGCCGCGCTGCTCGATAGCGGCCTGCTGCAACTGGACGGCCGCGTGGCGGTACCGTTCGACTGGGTGCGCGACATGCGCCTGCTCGACGAGAACCTGCCCTACCACCCCAACGCCATGACCCTGGTCGCCTACGGCGAGCAAGGCGAACTGCACCAGGAGACCTACTACTCGGTGGGTGGCGGCTTCGTGGTCGATGCGGCACAGGCCGCCTCGGGACAGCTCGACCAGGACCACACGGTGCTGCCCTACGACTTCTCCAGCGCCGAGGAACTGTTGCTGCTGTGCAAGCGCCACAACCTGCGGGTATCCGAGCTGATGCTGGCCAACGAACGCATCTGGCGCAGCGAGACCGACATCCGCGAAGGCCTGCGGCGCATCTGGCAGGCGATGCGCGATTGCGTCGACAACGGGTTGCGCAACGAAGGCATCCTTCCCGGCGGGCTCAACGTGCAACGCCGCGCCGCGCGCCTGCACCGCAACCTGCAGGAGATCGGCAAGCCCAACGTGATCGGCTCGACCCTCAGCGCCATGGAATGGGTCAACCTGTTCGCCCTGGCGGTGAACGAGGAGAACGCCGCCGGCGGGCGCATGGTCACCGCGCCCACCAACGGCGCGGCGGGGATCATCCCGGCGGTGCTGCACTACTATATGAAGTTCAATCCCGACGCCCAGGACCGCGACGTCGTCGACTACCTGCTGGCCGCCGCCGCGGTGGGCATCCTGTGCAAGAAGAACGCCTCGATCTCCGGCGCCGAGGTCGGCTGCCAGGGCGAGGTCGGCTCGGCCTGCGCGATGGCCGCCGCCGGACTGGCGGAAGTCCTCGGCGCCACCCCGGCGCAGGTCGAGAACGCCGCCGAGATCGGCCTGGAGCACAACCTCGGGCTGACCTGCGACCCGGTCGGCGGGCTGGTCCAGGTGCCCTGTATCGAGCGCAACGCGATCGCCGCGGTGAAGGCCATCAACGCGGCGCAAATGGCCTTGCGCGGCGACGGCCAGCATTTCATCTCGCTGGACAAGGTGATCCGCACCATGCGCGACACCGGTGCCGACATGCACGACAAGTACAAGGAAACCTCGCGCGGGGGCCTGGCGGTGAACGCCATCGAGTGCTGAACCGGAATTGCTCACGAAACGATCGAGACGCCACTTTTTGGCGCATATGACGCGTGACCGGGCGGTCGTCATCCGTCACACTGCGGAGTAACGGCTCGCCGCCCGTCGTTACCTTTGTCGCCACGGCCGCTGCCCCGGCTTCTCGCCGGGGGCCGCCCTGGTGCTACCGAAATGCCCAGGCGCGCGGCGCGCCGCCAGCCGTCGCCCATGCTGTCGTTGTGCCAGGTCCGAGTGGAAATACCGGGCTAAAGCCTTCCGGCTTTTTTGATTGAACGCCCAATCAATATAGGCATGGCATTTGCCTTGCTCTGGTTACAAGCAACGCCGACGGCGTGGCCCAAGCAGCCACCCGGAAATTCCAACAATCATAAAAAAAGCCTCGTGAGAGGCCTGCTTGCTCAGCGTGAGGAGATACACCCATGACCACGTACGCGCCCGGAGTCCCACCACAGAACCGAAATCCGCAGTCCATCGGCTTCCTGCTGCTGGACAACTTCACCCTGATCTCCCTGGCCTCGGCGGTGGAACCGTTGCGCATGGCCAACCAGCTCTCGGGACGCGAACTCTACCGCTGGCATACGCTGAGCCTGGACGGCCGCCAGGTCTGGGCCAGCGACGGCCTGCAGATCACCCCCGACGCCGGTACCGACAACGCCCCGGCGGTGGATTGCGTGATCGTCTGCGGCGGCGTCGGCATCCAGCGCAGCGTCACCCGCGAGCACGTCACTTTCCTCCAGGCCCAGGCCCGCCAGGGTCGGCGCCTCGGCGCGGTGTGCACCGGCAGTTGGGCGCTGGCCCGCGCCGGCCTGCTCGACGGCTACGATTGCAGCGTGCACTGGGAATGCCTGGCGGCGATGCAGGAAGCCTTCCCCCGGGTGGCCATGAGCACCCGCCTGTTCTCCATCGACCGCAACCGCTTCACCTCTTCCGGCGGCACCGCGCCGATGGACATGATGCTGCACCTGATCGGCCGCGAGCATGGCCGCGAGCTGTCGGCGGCGATCTCCGAGATGTTCATCTACGAGCGCATCCGCAACGAGCAGGACCACCAGCGCGTGCCGCTCAAGCACATGCTCGGCACCAACCAGCCGAAGTTGCAGGAGATCGTCGCGCTGATGGAGGCCAACCTGGAGGAACCGATCGACCTCGACGAACTGGCGGTCTACGTCAACGTCTCGCGTCGCCAGCTCGAGCGGCTGTTCCAGAAGTACCTGCACTGCTCGCCGTCGCGCTACTACCTGAAGCTGCGCCTGATCCGCGCCCGCCAGTTGCTCAAGCAGACGTCCATGTCGATCATCGAGGTGGCCTCGGTCTGCGGCTTCGTCTCCACCCCGCACTTCTCCAAATGCTACCGCGAGTACTTCGGCATCCCGCCGCGCGACGAGCGCCAGGGCCAGCCGCTGGGCCAGCCGGTGGTGCTGATGCCGATCCCGCAGGACCTGGCGTTGATGCCCAACTCCTCGGCGCTGTCGGCCCTGAGCCAGGCGCAGGGCGAGTCGACCTTCGCCAGCGTGCGGATCTGACGGCGCGTCCCTGCCCGCCCCATCCACGGGAGCGGGCAGGGCCTTGTCAGCCCCGCGGCACCAGCGCCGGCAGCAGTTGCCGGGAAATCGCCTCGCGCACCGCCGGGAGCAGCGTGGCGTGCCCGCCGAGCATGTCCTCCACCAGCCGCCGCAGCGCCTGGGCGCGCTCCGGACTGAGGCCGCGCACGGCGTATTCGCAGGCCTGCTCCGGAGTCGAGTCCGGCGGCACGCTGAAGCCCAGCGCCTGCAGGCGTTCGCGGAAATCGTCCTGGTCGATCAGATCGGCGTGCATCATCGCGGCAGCTCCTTCGATGGGGATTGCCATCGATTCTGCTAAGCCCACGTCGCTCCCGGCAAGGGGGCTGTCCCGCCTGGACATGGGCAGGTCGTTTTCGGCTAATTCGACCGCCAGCGACACCGCCACAATCGCCTCCAGCGGCTTGCGGAATGCAGCGGACGGCTTCCGGAAAACGCCAGACTCACACTGAGGGCCGTTCCTGGCTCCTTTTTCATCCCCCTCCGCGCGTCGGGCGCGGCAGGGGGATTTTTTTGCCGGAAGCCGGCTAGCCGGCGCCGACTCCCGCCCGACAGTGTTCCCAGAAACGCTCGAAGCCCGGCGAGAGGAACTTGTCGCGCTGGCGCAGCATGTAGAAGCGCCGGCGCAACGGCGGCAGGCTGCTGCGCAGTTCGACCAGCGCGCCGGAGGCCAACTGTTCCTCGACCACCCAGCGCGACAGGCAACTGATGCCCAGCCCGGCGGCGACGCTGTGCTTGATCGCCTCGGAGCTGCCCAGGTCCAGGCTGTCTTCCAGGTAATGCAGGTGGCCCAGCAGGGCGTGGCTGACCTCCTCGCGCGTGCCCGAGCCGGGCTCGCGCAGCAGCCAGCGCGCCCGGCGCAGGGCCTCGCGGGAGACCTGGGTGCGCAAGGCCAGCGGGTGGCCGGGCGCCGCCACCACGATCAGGCTGTCCTCGAGCCAGGGCTCCACCCGCAGGCCCGGCTCGTGGCAGGGGCCTTCGATGAGGCCGATGTCCGCCGCGAAGGTCACCACGTCCTGCACCGCCGAACCGGTGTTGCCGATGCTGGCGTTGACCCTCACCCCCGGCTGCTCCCGCTCGAAGGAGGCCAGCAGGCGTGGCAGCACGTAGTTGCCGATGGTGCTGCTGGCCGCCACCGTCAGGCTCGCCTGGGGCGCGGCGGAAACCGCGAACTGCTGCTCCAGTTGCGCCACCCCGTCGAGCAGGCGCAATGCCTGGGGCAGGAAGCGGCGGCCGACCTCGTTCAGTTGCAGGCGCTTGCCGACCCGGTCGAACAGGCGCGTGGAAAGCTGCGACTCCAGCTCGTTGAGCGCAGCGCTGGTGGCCGACTGCGACAGCGAGATGGATTCCGCCGCCGCCGTGGTACTGCCGCAGCGAGCCACCGCACAGAAGATCTGGAGCTGACGGAAACTGAGGGCCATGGACTAACCTACCTGTTTTTCAGGTATTTAATACAGAAACTATTCGTTTCACAAATTCATGCCCGCTACCTAACCTGCGTCCCGTGACCTCACCTGAGGAGCGAAGGATGCACACCCTCCCCGTTAAGACCGGTACCAGACCCCTGGCCCAGGTCCAGAAACTCATCCCCGGCCTGCTGCTCAGCGCCGCCCTGGCCGGCGCGGCGATCCTCCTGGGTCGTTCGCAATGGTTGCAGCACAACGGCATCAGCGCGCTGACCCTGGCCATCGTGCTCGGCATCGTCGTCGGCAACACCCTGTACCCTCGGATCGCCGCCGGCAGCGCCGCCGGCGTCGGCTTCTCCAAGCAGATCCTGCTGCGCGCCGGGATCATCCTCTACGGCCTGCGCCTGACCTTCCCGGACATCGCCGGCGTCGGATTGCACGGCGTGCTGCTGGACGCCCTGATGCTCGCCAGCACCTTCGGCCTGGCGTGCCTGCTCGGCACCCGGCTGTTCGGCCTGGACCGCACCACCACCCTGCTGATCGGCGCCGGCAGTTCGATCTGCGGCGCCGCCGCGGTGATGGCCACCGAGCCGGTGGTGCGCGGCCGTGCCGAACAGGTCGCGGTGGCGGTCTCCACCGTGGTGGTGTTCGGCACCCTGGGCATCTTCCTCTATCCGGCGCTGTTCCAGCTCGACCAGGACTGGGGGCTGCTGCCGCGCGACCCTGGCACCTGGGGCGTGTACATCGGTGCCACGGTGCACGAGGTGGCCCAGGTGGTCGCCGCGGGTCGCTCGATCGGCATCGAGGCAGCGGATACCGCAGTGATCGCCAAGATGGTCCGGGTAATGATGTTGGCGCCCTTCCTGATCCTGCTCTCGGCCTGGCTGGCACGCGACAAGGCGCACCGCCGGCAGCACAGCGGCGCGACCAAGATCACCATTCCCTGGTTCGCCGTCGGCTTCGTACTGGTCGCCGGGCTCAACTCGCTGGTCAGCCTGCCGCCGGCGCTGGTCAGCCACGTCAACGACCTCGACACCTTCCTCCTGGCCATGGCAATGGCCGGCCTCGGCCTCGGCACGCACCTCTCGGCGATCCGCCGCGCCGGCCTCAAGCCGCTGCTGCTGGCCGCCCTGCTATTCGCCTGGCTGGTGCTCGGCGGTGGATTACTCACCCGCCTGGCGCTCGCCTGAGTCCTCCGCCAGGAAGCCCTGCACGGCCCGCCGCAAGGCCTCGTGCAGGGCTTCCACCTCATCGATGCCGTGGCCGCGCAGGCAGCCATGGACCAGCCCGCTTCCCGGATAGAACCCTGCCTCGCCACCCGCCGCGCGTAGCGCTGCGCCATAGCGCTCGCCGTCGTCGCGCAGCGGATCGAATTCGGCAACCGCCACGAAGGCCGGCGGCAGGCCAGTGAAATCAGCGGCCTCCAGGGGTAGCGCCAGCGGCTGTCGGTGCAGCGCCGCCAGCGGCAGGTAGGCGTCCAGGCACGCCTGCACATCGCCGAGGCCGAGCAACGGCGCGTCGGCGCAGTCGATCCGCGAGGGCGATGGCGCAGCGGACAGCAAGGGATAGAGCAATATCTGCGCGGCCGGCGACGGCGCGCCGCTATCGCGCAGGGCCAGGCACAGCGCCGCCGCCAGGTTGCCGCCGGCGCTGTCGCCGGCCACCAGCAGGCGTCGCCCATCCAGCGCTTCGTCCAGCTCGCCCAGGCTCAGCGCCTGCCAGGCACGCAGGCAATCCTGCAATGCCGCCGGGAACGGATGCTCCGGCGCCAGTCGGTAATCCACCGCCAGCACCAGCAGGCCCAGGCGCGCCGCCAGGTCGGCGCAGATGAAATCGTGTGAATCGAGGCCGCCGAGCATCCAGCCGCCACCGTGCAGGTAGAGCAGCGCCGGCCAGCCACCGGGCGGTGCCGGGCGGTCGGGGCGATAGCGGCGCACGCGCACCGGCGGCGCGGCCGGCAAGCAGGAGTCGAGCACCCGCAAACCGGCCGGGCGCGGCGGCGCGAACGCCTGGCACATCCGCGCGTAGGCCGCACGTTGCGCATCCAGGCGCGGACTGTCGCTGGCGAACGCCCGGCTGTGCTCGACGAAGCGCCACATCGCCGGAGACAGCGGATACTTCGCAGCCATCGCGCTCAGCGCACCGGCGGCAGGCCGATCACCCGACCGACACCTTCCGGCACGGGGAGCGCGCGATGTGCCTCGGCGAGCGCCTCGACCCGCGCCAGCACCTCGCCTTCGAACGGTACCGAGCGCGGGCCGTCGAGGCTGACGTGGAGCAGCATCTGCTCGCTCAGCGCCAGCGCCTGCCCGCTGCCAGGCAGGTACAGGGCATGGTGGATATGCAGGCGCTTGCGATCGTGACCGAGCAGTTGCGTACGCACCTCGACCCTGGCGCCCTCCTTCACCTCATGGAGGAAGTTCAGGTGGCATTCCAGGGTGAACAGCGAGTGTCCGCTGGCGTTGCGGTTCTGGCTGTCCAGGCCGATATGCGCCATCAGCGCATCGGTGGCGTAGCTGAACACCAGCAGGTAGAACGCATCGCGCAAGTGGCCGTTGTAGTCCACCCACTCGGGCAGGACCGGCGTCTCGTAGGTCGTCAGGACTTGGCTCATGGCAGGCTCCGTGGTTGCGCTACGCCCGGCGGGGCGGAAGGCGCGTCATGTCACTCGGCGAAGGCGAAGCCGTGCCGGGCCTTGGTTTCCCTGATCGCCCCGAGCACCGCCAGCAGGCAGTCGTCGCGGTAGCGCTCGAGCTCGGCGATGCTGCGCGCGCCCTGCTGCTCGGCGGTGCCCTCCACCACCCGGTCGATCAGGGCTTCGGTGAGTTCCGGCGCCGGCAGGTAGGTCCAGGGCAATTGCAGCGCCGGGCCGAACTGCGCCATGAAGTGGCGCATGCCGGCGTTGCCACCGGCCAGGGTGTAGGTCAGGAAGGTGCCCATGAACGACCAGCGCAGGCCGGCGCCGAAGCGGATCGCATCGTCGATCTCGCCGGTCGTGGCCACGCCGTCGTTGACCAGGTGCAGCGCCTCGCGCCAGAGCGCCTCGAGCAAGCGGTCGGCGATGAAGCCGGGCACTTCCTTGCGTACGTGCAGCGGACGCATGCCCAGCGATTCGTAGACCCGCATCGCCGCCCGCACGGCCTCGGCAGCGGTGCGTTCACCGCCGACCACCTCCACCAGCGGCAGCAGGTAGACCGGGTTGAACGGGTGGCCGACCAGGCAGCGCTCGGGGTGGCTCGCCTCGGCGTAGAACTCGCTGGGCAGCAGGCCCGAGGTGGAGGAACCGATCAGCACGTCGGGCCGCGCCGCGGCGCTGATCCTGGCGTGCAGGTCGAGCTTCAGGTCGAGCCGCTCGGGGGCGCTCTCCTGGATGAAATCGGCGTCGCCCACGCATTCCTCGATGCTCGCGACGAAGCGCAGGCGCTCCTGCGCCGCGCCGGGCGCCAGGCCCTGTTTCCGCAAGGCCGGCCAGGCATTGGCGACGCGCGCGCGCAACGCCGCTTCGGCGCCCGGCGCCGGATCCCAGGCGACGACGTCGAGGCCGTGGGCCAGGGCGCGGGCGATCCAGCCGCTGCCGATGACGCCGCTACCGAGGGCGGCGAAGGTCTTGATCTCGGTGACGAAGGACATGGACATCTCCAGAAGTTGTTCCCGCCCCCGACGGGGCGGGGAGGAAGAAATCAGCGCGGCTTCAGGTTCATCCTGCGGCGCCCTTCCGCCGGGCTCAGGGCGCGCCCGCCGAGGCGCTCGATGATCTCGATGGCGCGCTCCACCAGGCTGCCGTTGCTCGCCGGCACGCCCTTGTCCAGCCAGATGTTGTCCTCCAGGCCGACCCGCACGTTGCCGCCCAGCAACATGGCCTGGGCGACCATCGGCATCTGCGTGCGGCCGATGCCGAAGCCGGCCCAGGTCGCCCCCGGCGGCAGGTTGTCGGCCATCGCCTTCATGGTCGTGGTATCGGCCGGCGCGCCCCAGGGAATGCCCAGGCAGATCTGGAACAGCGGATCCTCCAGCAGCCCTTCCTTGAGCATCTGCTTGGCGAACCAGAGGTGGCCGGTATCGAAGATTTCCAGCTCGGCCTTGACCCCCAGCTCGGTGATGCGCCGGGCGCCGGCGCGCAGTTGCGCAGGGGTGGAGACGTAGATGTAGTCGCCGTCGCCGAAATTGAGGGTGCCGCAGTCCAGGGTGCAGATTTCCGGCAGCAGCTCCTCGACATGCCTGAGCCGCTCCAGCGGGCCGACCAGGTCGGTGCCGGCACCGAACTCCAGGGGCTGCTCGCCCTTGCCGATCTCCAGGTCGCCGCCCATGCCGGCGGTGAGGTTGATGATCACGTCGGTGTCGCTTTCGCGGATACGCTCGACCACTTCACGGTACAGTGCCACGTCGCGGCTGGGCTTGCCGGTGGCGGGGTCGCGGACATGGCAGTGGGCGACGGTGGCGCCGGCCCTGGCCGCCTCGATGGCGGCCTCGGCAATCTGTTTCGGAGTGACCGGGATCGCCGGATGCCGGCCGACGGTATCGCCGGCGCCGGTCACCGCGCAGGTGACGATGACTTCATGGTTCACGGTGGTAGCTTCCTGTATTCGGGGTGTACGAAGCCCCGCCCGGCCGCGCCGGGCGGAACGGATAGGTGCGGGTTACTTCAGCGAGGCCTGGAGCGCGGCCAGGCCGTCCTTGCCGTCGAAGGTGCTCACGCCATCCAGCCAGGCCTTCAGCGGCTCGGGGTTGGCCTTCAGCCACTGCCGCGCGGCGTCGAGGGGCTGGGTGCGATCGAGGATCGGCGCCATCACCTGGCTGACCTGGGCGCTGCTGAAGCGCAGGTTGTGCAGCAGCCGGGCGACATTGCCGCACTGCGCCTGGTAGCCGGCGGCGGTCATGGTGGAGACGGTGGCCGCGCCTTCGTCGGGACCGAACACATCCTCGCTGCCGGTGAGGTAGGTCATGTCGATCTGCAGGTTCATCGGATGCGGCTTCCAGCCGAAGAACACCACCCACTGCTTGCGCTTGATCGCCCGCTTCACCGCCGTGAGCATCCCGGCCTCGCTGGACTCCACCAGCTGGAAGCCCTTCAGGCCGAAACGGTTGTCGTCGATCATCTTCCGGGTGATGCGGTTCGAGCCGCTGCCAGGCTCGATAGCGTAGATGCGGCCGCCAAGCTTGTCCTTGAAGCGGGCGATGTCGGCGAAGGTCTTCAGCCCGCCCTCGGCGACGTAGCTCGGCACCGCATAGGTGGACTGCGCGTCGGCCAGGGTCGGCGGCTCGATCACTTCGATCCGGCCTTTGTCCAGGTAAGGCCTGGCGACCGGCTGCATGGTCGGTTGCCAGTAGCCGAGGAACAGGTCCAGCTGCTTGTCGGCCAGGCCGGCCAGGACGATCTGTTGCGAGGCGCTGGTCTGCTTCACCTGGTAGCCCAGGCCGTCGAGCAAGGCCTCGGCCACGGCGCTGCTGGCGACCACGTCGGTCCAGTTCACCGTGCCCAGGCGCACCGTGCGGCACTGCTCGGGTTCGGCGGCCAGGGCGGCGCCACTGGCCAGGATCAGCAGGGCGCAGCCCAGCTGGCGAATCGTCGTCTTCATCGGTCTCCCCTCGTGCGGCTATTGATTGTTTTTCTGCGAGGTGGGCGCCGGCCCCTTGCGAGACCGACCCTGGCGACCAAGGTACGCAGCCGGGACGGCGGCGAAGCGCACTGCGGCGACCAGCTCTTGCACTGCAGCGACCTGGCCATTGCCAAGCGCGGCGGGCCTGCGCTACACACAGGCTGCGCAACCTCAACCCCGGAGCGCCCCATGTCCCAGGACTTCTGGTTTCTCCTGCTGCCCGGCTTCTCGGTAATGGGCTTCGTTTCCGCCGTGGAGCCACTGCGAGTGGCCAACCGCTTCCACGCCGACCTCTACCGCTGGCACGTGCTCAGCGCCGACGGCGGTCCGGTGCTGGCCAGCAATGGCATGTCGGTGAACAGCGACGGCGCGCTGGAGCCGTTGAAGAAAGGCGACCTGCTGTTCGTGGTGGCCGGTTTCGAGCCGCTGCGGGCGGTCACCCCGGCACTGGTGCAGTGGCTGCGCAAGCTCGATCGCAACGGCGTGACCCTCGGTGGCATCGATACCGGCAGCGTGGTGCTGGCCGAGGCCGGTCTGCTCGACGGGCGCCGCGCGACCCTGCACTGGGAAGCCATCGACGCCTTCCAGGAGTCCTACCCGCAACTGAGCGTGACCCAGGAGCTGTTCGAGATCGACGGTCCGCGCATCACCTCGGCCGGCGGCACCGCCTCCATCGACCTGATGCTCGACCTGATCGCCCAGGCCCACGGTCCGCAACTGGCGGTGCAGGTTTCCGAGCAGTTCGTGCTCGGCCGCATCCGCCCGCGCCAGGACCACCAGCGCCTGCAGGTGGCGACCCGCTATGGCGTGAGCAACCGCAAGCTGGTGCAGGTGATCGGCGAGATGGAGCGGCATACCGAGCCGCCACTGACCACCCTGGAGCTGGCCGAGCGCATCCAGGTCACCCGCCGCCAGCTGGAACGGCTGTTCCGCGTGCACCTGGACGACACGCCCTCGAACTTCTACCTCGGCCTGCGCCTGGACAAGGCCCGCCAGTTGCTGCGCCAGACCGACCTCAGCGTGCTACAGGTGAGCCTGGCCTGCGGCTTCGAGTCGCCGTCGTACTTCTCCCGCAGCTACCGCGCGCGCTTCGCCGCCAGTCCCAGCCAGGATCGCGCGGTGCTGCCGCTCAAGGCTCCCGCAGCCACGCCGCCAGGCGCGCCAGCAGGGCATCGCACGCCTCGAGCTGAGCGAGGCTGACGAACTCGTCCGGCTTGTGGCCCTGGTCCATGCTGCCGGGACCGCAGATCACCGCCGGGATACCGGCCTGCTGGAACAGCCCGCCCTCGGTGCCGAAGGCCACGGTGGAGAAATCCGTCGAACCACTGAGCAGGCCGATCAGCTCCGCCGCCTGGCTGTCGTCTGCGGTGAGCAGGCCGGGATAGGCCGATAGCGGCGTGAAGCGGATATCGGTACTTCGCTCCACCGCGCGCATCCGCGGCAGCAGTTCGCTTTCGGCATAGTCGCGGAGTTCCTCGGCGACCTGCCGCGGGTCGTCCGCCGGCAGCGCGCGGACCTCGAAGTCGAAGCGGCACTCGGCGGGCACGATGTTCAGCGCCCGGCCGCCCTGGATCAGTCCGGTCTGCACCGTCGAGTAGGGCGGGTCGAAACGCCGGTCGTGGCGCTCCGGCACCGCCAGGCGCGCGCCGATCTCGCCGAGGCGGCCGATCAGCCGCGCGGCGTATTCGATGGCATTCACCCCCTGCGGCGCGTAGGCCGAATGGCAGGCCGCGCCGTGCACCTCGCAGCGCATGGCCAGCTTGCCCTTGTGGCCGAGCACCGGCTTCAGCTCGGTGGGCTCGCCGATGATGCACAGCAACGGCTTGTGCGGACGCCGCTCCAGCGCCGCGAGCAGCGAACGGACGCCCAGGCAGCCGACTTCCTCGTCGTAGGAGAACGCCAGGTGCACCGGCAGGCGCAACGGCGCGGCGAGGAACGCCGGGACGGCCGCCAGCACGCAGGCCAGGTAGCCCTTCATGTCCGCCGTGCCACGCCCGTAGAGGCGGCCATCGCGCTCGCTGAGCCGGAACGGCGGCACGCTCCAGGCCTGGCCGTCCGCCGGCACCACGTCGGTATGCCCGGAAAGGCAGACGCCGCCACGGTCGCTGGGGCCGATGGTGGCATAGAGATTGGCCTTGCGGCCGTCGGCGTCGAAGAACAGTTCGCTGTCGACGCCGAAACCCGCCAGGTAGTCGCGGACGTAGTCGATCAGCGCCAGGTTGGACTCGCGGCTGACGGTGTCGAAGGCCACCAGGTCGGCGAGGATGTCGCGGCTGCCGGGCATGTCGGGCTCCAGGGCGCAGGTCTCGCGCTGCGCCGTCGAGGAAGGGAACGACCCGCTCACTCGTCGCCGGGCACGCCGTAGCTCGGCGCACGGGTCGGGTCGAGGGCGCGGGTCACATAGTCCTGCATCTGCGGCTTGTAGGCGAGCCACAGTCGCTCGAGCTGGCCGATGGGGTCGTGCTCGGCCCAGTCGACGCGCAGGTCGACCACCGGCCAGAGCAGGTCGCCGACCACCGACAGCGCCGCCGAATGCACCGGCCCGGCTTCGCCACCAGCGGCCAGCGCGGCACGCATCGCCGCCAGCAGGCGCTCGGCGAGCAGGCCTTCGGCGTTCTCGAAGGCATCCACCATCGCCTCGATCACTTCCGGCGCGGCCAGCAGGTTGCCGGCCGCCACGCATTGTTCGCCGGCCCGCGCATGGTGGACGCCGAGCGCCTCGCGGCCGGTGAACAACGCGGTGCGGCCGTGCTGGTCGATCACCGTGACCTGGCGATACTGGCCATAGCCGTTGCTGCTCAGCGCCTGGTCCAGCGCTTCGCCAGGGGCCAGGCCCTGGTCGAGGCGGTCGAGGATCTGCGGGCCGAGCGCCGGCAGGGTGATGTTCTGCGTAGCCACCGCGCCGGTGCCGGCGCGCAGCCAGGGACAACGGGCGCCGACGGCGATGCTCGACGAGCTGATGGCGATGCCCAGCTGGCCGGTTTCGGCGCAGCGGCCGACGATGGAAAAGGTCATGGCGCGCGCCTCCTCATTGCTGCCAGTCGTCGGGAATCACCGCGATCACGTCGATCTCCATCAGCCACTGCGGCTGGCCGAGGGCCGAGACCACCAGTCCGGTGGAGATCGGGAACACCCCTTTGAGCCACTTGCCGACTTCGCGATAGACCGGCTCGCGGTAGCGCGGATCGATCAGGTAGGTGGTGGTCTTGACGATGTGCGAGAGGTCGCTGCCGGCTTCCTCAAGCAGTTGCTTGACGTTCTTCATCGCCTGCTCGGCCTGGGCGCGCGGGTCGCCGAGGCCGACCAGGTTGCCGTCGAAGTCGGTGCCGACCTGGCCGCGCACGTACACCGTGTTGCCGGCGCGCACGGCCTGGCAGAGATCGTTGTCCAGGGACTGGTTGGGGTAGGTGTCCTTGGTGTTGAACATGCGAATGCGGGTATGGGTAGGCATCAGCTGACTTCCTGGAGGCTGGTTTGCGGAGCTTGCGAGGCGCGGTCCTGTTCCTGGCGCTGGGCGGCGTCGCGGTATGCGAGGTACTTGCGCTGGATGGCGATGTGGTCGGCGACATGGCGCGCGTCGTGCCAGACGCCCCAGATGAACGAGGAGCCGCGCCGCGACAGCCAGGGCAGGCCGATGAAATACACGCCGGGTTCGCTGGACACGCCACGCTGGTGGCGCGGCTTGCCGTCGCGGTCGAAGGCATCGACCTGCAGCCAGCCGAAGTCGACGGCATAGCCGGTGGCCCAGATGATGCTGCCCACCCCGGCCTCGGCCAGGTCCAGTTCGAGGATCGGATCGGTCACGCACTGCGGGTCCGGCAGCCGGCGGCGCGCCTCGGGCTCTTCCGGCAGGTCAAGGCCGTTGCGGGCGATATAGGCGTCGGCGGCGTCGAGCAACGCCAGGTAGTTCTCGTCGCCGCGCGCCAGGTTCTCCGCCAGGTCCGGCCGGAAGGTCGCGACGCCGTCGACGAAGGATTCGGTCAGTCCGACCAGGGTCACGCCCTGATGCGCCAGGGCGCGGAAGTCCACGGTATGTCCGCCGCGGGCACCGCTCACGGCGATGGTCACATGCTCGCGCCCGGGCTTGGCGACTTCCGCATCCCATTCGCCGAGCACGCCCAGCCACCAGCAGAAGTCGCGGTTGCGGTAGGAACGCGGCGGACGGTCATGAGCGCCCACCGAGAGGTAGACCTGGCGCCCGGCACGTTGCAGCTCGTCGGCGATCTGTACCCCCGACGAACCGGCGCCGACCACCAGTACCGCACCTTCGGGCAGCTGCTGCGGGTTGTAGTAGTGGGCCGAGTGGATCTGCCGGATACGCTCGTCGCGCGGCGCGATCGGCGGGATCACCGGACGCTGGAACGGGCCAGTGGCGGCGACCACGCGGTTGGCCTCGATGGTCCCTGCGGAGGTGTCCACGGTGAAGCCGGGGCGGCCGACATTGCGCACCACCTTCCTCACCTCGACGCCGGTACGGATCGGCGCGTCGAATTTCTTCGCGTAGGCCTCGAAATAGGCCGCCACCTGGTCCTTACCGGGGAAACCGTCGGGATCGATGTCGAATTCCATTCCCGGGAAACGGTCGTGCCAGGCCGGGCCGTTGGCCACCAGCGAATCCCAGCGTCCGCTGCGCCAGGCCTCGGCGATGCGGTTGCGCTCCAGGACCAGGTGCGGCACGCCGAGCCGGCTCAGGTGCTCGCTCATCGCCACGCCGGCCTGGCCGGCGCCGACGACGAGGGTGTCGGTCTTTTCCACGGTCCCGTCCGTGCGCGAGGGCAAGGCGGTGCGATTCAGGTCGGTCATGGCTCGGTTCCTCGGACTCTGGTCGTTCTTGTTCTGCGGTTGCGTGATGGCCGCATTCTGTTCAGAGCCGGGGAATAGCGAAATTATGATTTTTGTAGTCGCTGGCTAGGGAAAAGCTGCACGCCCGCGCGGTCGGCGGGCGGCAGAGGCGTCGCTCAGGACCTGCCGACGATCTGGCGAGCTGGAGAAACCGGGCGAAAACGGACGGGGAAGCGGAGTCCCCGAACGGCAACCGAGCTTTCCGAAGCCGTTTCCAACGCGGTTTTGCCGACGTACAGAGTTCGCGAAGGTTTTCAGAGGATCGGCGAGACCAGCCGCGCCACGCGCATCCCCAGTTGCTGCAGGCGGCGCACGCTGCGGCGGTCTTCCGGAGTGAATTCGAGCGACTCGGCGAAGTCCGCCTCGAGCATCGCCTCCACCTCGCCGGCGAAGCCCTCGTCGACGGTCACCACCATCACCTCGAAATTCAGCCGGAACGAACGGTTGTCCAGGTTGGCGCTGCCGACGGCGGCGGTGTCGCGGTCCACCAGCACCACCTTCTGGTGGAGGAAGCCGGGCTGGTAGCGGAACACCTTGACCCCGGCACGGATCGCCTCCAGCGCGTAGAGGCTGGACGCGGCATACACCGTGCGGTGGTCCGGGCGCGAGGGTATCAGCAGGCGCACGTCGACGCCGCGCAGCACCGCCAGGCGCAGGGCGGCCATCACCGCTTCGTCGGGAACGAAATACGGCGAGGTGATCCAGACCCGCTCGTGGGCGGCGTTGATCATCTCGACGAAGAACAGCGAGCAGGTTTCCTGGGCATCCGCCGGACCGCTGGCGACTACCTGGCAGAGCGCGCCCTCGCTGTCGTACTGCGGCGGCAGGATCAGCGGCGGCAGGCTGTGGGTCGCCCAGTACCAGTCCTCGGCGAAGCTTTCCTGCAGGCACGCCACCGCCGGCCCGCGCAGTTCCATGTGGGTGTCGCGCCAGGGCGCCAGCGGCGGCTTCTCGCCGAGGTACTCGACGCCGACGTTGTGCCCGCCGACGAAACCGCACTCGCCATCCACCACCACGACCTTGCGGTGGTTGCGGAAATTCACCTGGAAGCGGTTGAGCATGCCGCTGCCGGTGCTGAAGCCATGCATCTGCACGCCGCCCTGGCGCAGCCGCTCGACATAGCGGTGCGGCAGCGCGTGGCTGCCGATGGCGTCATAGAGGAAGAACACCTCGACGCCGTTGGCCGCACGTTCCAGCAGCAGTTGCTGGAGGCGCTGGCCGAGGGCGTCGTCGCGGACGATGAAGAACTGCACCAGGATCACCTGGCGGGCGGCGGAAATCGCCTTGAACATCGCCTCGAAGCTGGCCTCGCCGTTGACCAGCAGGCGCACCCGGTTGTTCGCCAGGGTCGGCGTGCGGGTCATCCGCACCAGCGCCTTGAGCCCCTTGTAGCCGCTGACCTGGCGGGCCGCCAGGGCCTCCTCGACCCAGGGACGCCAGTCCAGCTCGGCGGCCGCCAGGTGCATCTCGCGGTTGGCCTGGCGCCGCGCCTCGATGTAGGCGTCGAAACGGCTGCGACCGAACACCAGGTACGGCAGCAGGGTCAGGTACGGCATGAATACCAACGAGGTGGCCCAGGCGATCGCGCCCTGGGCGGTGCGCACGGTGAGCACGGCATGGATGGCGGCGACGAAGCCGAGTACCTGGATACCGACCAACAGCAGGCCGAGGTAGGTGGTGGAGGTCATTGCGCGAGGTCGATCCTTGTCCACTCCGGTGGCGGCCATCATAGCCCTCTCCGGGGTAGGTCTGGCCAGCCTGGCAAACAGCCAGGGGGGCGAGGCGGGATTGGCAGGATCCGTGGGATCGACGTCATTCGGCCGCGCTCGCCCTGCCCTACGCTGCTCCCATCGAAACCACCGCAGACCGAGGAGCCCGCCATGAGCGACGTCCGTCCCCCGCTTCCCCCCTTCACCGCCGAAACCGCCGCGCAGAAGGTCCGCGCCGCCGAGGACGGCTGGAACAGCCGCGACCCGCAGCGCGTCTCGCTGGCCTACAGTCCCGACAGCGTCTGGCGCAATCGCTCGACCTTCGTCCGCGGCCGCGAGCGGATCGTCGAATTCCTCAGCGGCAAGTGGCAGCGCGAGCAGGAGTACCGGCTGATCAAGGAACTCTGGGCGTTTACCGGCAACCGCATCGCCGTGCGCTTCGCCTATGAATGGCACGACGACTCGGGCAACTGGTTCCGCTCCTACGGCAACGAGAACTGGGCGTTCGACGAGCAGGGATTGATGTACGAACGTCACGCCAGCATCAACGACCTGCCGATCCGCGAGGACCAGCGGCTGTTCCGCTGGCCGCTGGGGCGCCGGCCGGACAACCATCCGTCGCTCGGCGAACTCGGCCTCTGAACCCGCGCCGGCAGGGGCGCGCGCACTCCCCGTTGCCGGCCCCGGGCGGCCAGCGCCTGTTCCATCCGCGACATTGCCCTCCGTCGTTGCGGTCGCACGCTTGACGCTTTCGGCACGACCCTGGTCGTTTTCGGGCCGGGTCGCGCCGGGCCCCGACGATATGCTGCCCCCAAAGCGTCGGCACAAGTCCCGGCGCGCCCAGCCTGAAAGGGGTATGCCAGATGAGCCCAGCCGAATTGCACGCCGACAGCATCGTCATCGACGGTCTGATCATCGCCAAGTGGAACCGCGAACTGTTCGAGGACATGCGCAAGGGCGGCCTGACCGCCGCCAATTGCACCGTATCGGTATGGGAAGGCTTCCAGGCGACGGTGAACAATATCGTCGCCAGCAACAAGCTGATCCGCGACAACAGCGACCTGGTGATCCCGGTGCGCAGCACCGCGGACATCCGCAAGGCCAAGGAGCAGGGCAAGACCGGCATCCTCTACGGTTTCCAGAATGCCCACGCATTCGAGGACCAGATCGGCTACGTCGAGGTGTTCAAGCAGCTCGGCGTGGGCATCGTGCAGATGTGCTACAACACCCAGAACCTGGTCGGCACCGGCTGCTACGAGCGTGACGGCGGGCTCTCCGGCTTCGGTCGGGAGATCGTCGCGGAGATGAACCGGGTCGGCATCATGTGCGACCTCTCCCACGTCGGCAGCAAGACTTCCGAAGAGGTCATCCTCGAATCGAAGAAGCCGGTCTGCTACTCCCACTGCCTGCCGTCCGGCCTCAAGGAACACCCGCGCAACAAGTCCGACGAGGAGCTGAAGTTCATCGCCGATCATGGCGGCTTCGTCGGTGTGACCATGTTCGCGCCGTTCCTCAAGAAAGGCATCGACTCGACCATCGACGACTACGCCGAGGCCATCGAGTACGTGATGAACATCGTCGGCGAGGACGCCATCGGCATCGGCACCGATTTCACCCAGGGCCACGGCCACGACTTCTTCGAGTGGCTGACCCACGACAAGGGCTACGCCCGGCGCCTGACCAACTTCGGCAAGATCGTCAACCCGCTGGGCATCCGCACCGTCGGCGAATTCCCCAACCTCACCGAGACCCTGCTCGAGCGCGGCATGCCCGAGCGCGTGGTGCGCAAGGTGATGGGCGAGAACTGGGTAAGGGTCCTGCGCGACGTCTGGGGCGAGTAACTCCCGGCCCACTCCCGACTCGTCGCCTCTTCCTCCAGGGAGGGGCATTGCATCGCACCCATCTTCCCTCTCCCCGCCTCTCTCCCTGAAGGGAGAGAGGGAGTCAAAAGAATCGGAGCTTACACCATGGCCAAACATGCCCCCCAACTGCCCATCGAGGTCGACAGCGAGACCGGCGTCTGGACCACCGACGCCCTGCCGATGCTCTACGTACCGCGACATTTCTTCGTCAACAACCACATGGGCATCGAGGAAGTGCTGGGCGCCGACGCCTACGCCGAGATCCTCTACAAGGCCGGCTACAAGTCCGCCTGGCACTGGTGCGAGAAGGAAGCCGAATGTCACGGCCTGGAGGGCGTGGCGGTGTTCGAGCACTACATGAAGCGCCTGTCCCAGCGCGGCTGGGGCCTGTTCGAGATCGAGCGGATCAACCTCGAGGAAGGCACCGCCGAGGTCCGCCTGCGGCACTCCGCCTTCGTCTACGTCTACGGCAAGGTCAATCGCAAGGTCGATTACATGTTCACCGGCTGGTTCGCCGGCGCCATGGACCAGATCCTCGCCGCCCGTGGCAGCAGCCTGCGCACCGTGGCCGAACAGGTCTACAGCGGCGCCGAGGACGGTCACGAAGACGGCCTGTTCGTCGTCAAACCCCTGTAAGCCGAGGAAAGGGTCATGGCCTTCGAAGCAATGTTCCAGCCGATCCAGATCGGCAAGCTGACCATCCGCAACCGCGTGCTCTCCACCGCCCACGCCGAGGTCTACGCCACCGACGGCGGGATGACCACCGAGCGCTACGTGAAGTACTACGAGGAAAAGGCCAAGGGCGGCATCGGCCTGGCCATCTGTGGCGGCTCCTCGGTGGTCGCCATCGACAGCCCGCAGCAGTGGTGGAGTTCGGTGAACCTGTCCACCGACCGGATCATCCCGCACTTCCAGAACCTGGCGGACGCCATGCACAAGCACGGCGCCAAGATCATGATCCAGATTACCCACATGGGGCGCCGTTCGCGCTGGGACGGCTACCACTGGCCGACCCTGATGTCGCCGTCGGGTATCCGCGAGCCGGTGCACCGCGCCACCTGCAAGACCATCGAGGTGGAGGAGATCTGGCGGGTCATCGGCAACTACGCGCAGGCCGCCCGCCGCGCCAAGGAAGGCGGCCTGGACGGCGTCGAGCTGTCCGCCGTGCACCAGCACATGATCGACCAGTTCTGGAGCCCACGGGTCAACAAGCGCACCGACGAATGGGGCGGTAGCTTCGAGGGGCGCATGAAGTTCGGCCTCGAGGTGCTCAAGGCGGTGCGCGCCGAGGTCGGCGAGGACTTCTGCGTCGGCATGCGCATCTGCGGCGACGAGTTCCACCCGGACGGCCTGTCCCACGAGGACATGAAGCAGATCGCCAAGTACTACAGCGATACCGGCATGCTCGACTTCATCGGCGTGGTCGGCTCCGGCTGCGACACCCACAATACCCTGGCCAACGTCATCCCCAACATGACCTTCCCGCCGGAGCCGTTCCTGCACCTGGCGGCCGGCATCAAGGAAGTGGTCGACGTGCCGGTGCTACACGCGCAGAACATCAAGGACCCGAACCAGGCCACGCGCATCCTCGAAGGCGGCTACGTGGACATGGTCGGCATGACTCGCGCGCACATCGCCGACCCGCACCTGATCGCCAAGATCAAGATGGGCCAGGTCGACCAGATCAAGCAGTGCGTCGGCGCCAACTACTGCATCGACCGCCAGTACCAGGGCCTGGACGTGCTGTGCATCCAGAACGCCGCGACCTCCCGCGAATACATGGGCGTGCCGCACATCATCGAGAAGTCCGCCGGACCGAAGCGCAAGGTGGTGGTGGTCGGCGGCGGGCCGGCCGGGATGGAAGCGGCCCGCGTGGCGGCCGAGCGTGGCCACGACGTGACCCTGTTCGAGAAGAAGGAGCAGCTCGGCGGCCAGATCACCACCGCCGCCAAGGCGCCGCAACGCGACCAGATCGCCGGCATCACCCGTTGGTACCAGCTGGAGCTGGCGCGCCTGGGCATCGACCTGCGCCTGGGCACCGCGGCCGACCCCGAGACCATCCTCGACCTGCGCCCGGACGTGGTGGTGCTGGCCAACGGCGGACATCCGTTCCTCGAGCAGAACGAACACTGGGGCGCCGCCGAAGGCCTGGTGGTGAGCAGCTGGGACGTGCTCGACGGCACGGTCGAGCCAGGCAAGAACGTGCTGGTCTACGACACCATCTGCGAGTTCAGCGGCATGTCGGTGGCGGACTTCCTCGCCGACAAGGGCGCCCAGGTGGAGATCGTCACCGACGACATCAAGCCGGGCGTGGCCATCGGCGGCACCACCTTCCCCACCTACTACCGCAGCATGTATCCCAAGGAAGTGATCATGACCGGCGACCTCATGCTGGAGAAGGTCTACCGCGAGGGCGACAAGCTGGTGGCGGTGCTGGAGAACGAATACACCGGCGCGCGGGAAGAGCGGGTGGTCGACCAGGTGGTGGTGGAAAACGGCGTGCGCCCCGACGAGAGCCTCTACTACGCGCTCAAGCAGGGCTCGCGGAACAAGGGCCAGATCGACGTCGAGGCGCTGTTCGCGATCCAGCCGCAGCCCTGCCTCAGCCAGTCCGGAGAAGGCTACCTGCTGTTCCGCATCGGCGACTGCGTGGCCCAGCGCAACACCCATGCGGCGATCTATGACGCGCTGCGCTTGTGCAAGGATTTCTAAGACACGCCTCGTAGCATCCGACCGGCACGGCCGGCCCCCCTCTCCCGCAAGCGGGAGAGGAGGCCGATCCAGCGCCGCCTGACGTCCCGCAGGGAGACCAGAAATGCTCGACACCCTCCTCCCCGTCCTGCTCTTCGCCGCCCTGGCACTTGCCGTGCTCGGCGCCGCGAAGCGCTTCCTCATGTGGCGCCGCGGCCGACCCGCCAAGGTCGACTGGATCGGCGGCCTCATGCAGATGCCGCGTCGCTACCTGGTGGACCTGCACCATGTGGTAGAGCGCGACAGGTACATGTCCAGGACCCACGTCGCCACCGCCGGCGGCTTCGTCCTGGCGGCGCTGCTGGCGATCCTGGTACACGGTTTCGGGCTGCACGGCCGGATCCTCGGCTTCGCCCTGCTGGCGGCCACGGCGCTGATGTTCGTCGGCGCGCTGTTCGTCGCCCGCCGCCGCCTCGACCCACCGTCGCGGCTGTCGAAGGGCCCCTGGATGCGCCTGCCGAAGAGCCTGCTGGCGTTCGCCGCGAGCTTCTTCCTCGCCACCCTGCCGGTGGCCGGGATCCTGCCGGAAGGCTTCGGCGGCTGGTTCCTCGCCGGCCTCCTCGCCATTGGCGTGGCCTGGGGCGTGTCCGAGCTGTTCCTCGGCATGACCTGGGGCGGGCCGATGAAGCACGCCTTCGCCGGTGCCCTGCACCTGGCCTGGCACCGCCGCGCCGAACGCTTCGGCGGCGGCCGCTCCACCGGCCTCAAGGCGCTCGACCTGGCCGATCCGCAGGCGCCGCTGGGCGTGGAAAAGCCCAGCGACTTCACCTGGAACCAGTTGCTCGGGTTCGACGCCTGCGTGCAGTGCGGCAAGTGCGAGGCGATGTGCCCGGCGTTCGCCGCCGGCCAGCCGCTGAACCCGAAGAAGCTGATCCAGGACATGGTCATCGGCCTGGCCGGAGGCAACGACGCGAAGTTCGCCGGCAGCCCCTATCCAGGCAAACCGCTGGGCGAGCACGGCGGCGGCCCGCACCAGCCGATCGTCGCGCTGGATGGCAAGGCCCTGGTCGACGCCGACACCCTGTGGTCCTGCACCACCTGCCGGGCCTGCGTCGAGGAGTGCCCGATGATGATCGAGCACGTCGACGCCATCGTCGACATGCGCCGCCACCTGACCCTGGAGAAAGGCGCCACACCGAACAAGGGCGCCGAGGTGCTGGACAACCTGATCGCCACCGACAACCCCGGCGGCTTCGCCCCCGGCGGCCGGTTGAACTGGGCGGCCGACCTGAACCTGCCGCTGATGAGCGAGAAGAAGAGCGCCGACGTGCTGTTCTGGGTCGGCGATGGCGCCTTCGACATGCGCAACCAGCGCACCCTGCGCGCCTTCGTGAAGATCCTCAAGGCGGCCGCGGTGGACTTCGCCGTGCTCGGCCTGGAGGAGCGCGACAGCGGCGACGTGGCGCGCCGGCTGGGCGACGAGGCGACCTTCCAGAACCTGGCCAGGCGCAATATCGCGACCCTGGCGAAATACCGCTTCACCCGCATCGTCAGCTGCGACCCGCACAGCTTCCATGTGCTGAAGAACGAATACGGCGCCCTCGGCGGCGACTACCAGGTACTGCACCACAGCACCTTCATCGACGAACTGCTGCGCGCCGGCACGCTGCAACCGGGCCGCAGCAAGGCCGGCAGCGTCACCTACCACGACCCCTGCTACCTGGGCCGCTACAACGGCGAGTACGAGGCGCCGCGCAACGTGCTGCGCGCACTCGGCATCGAGGTCAAGGAAATGCAACGCTCCGGCTTCCGCTCGCGCTGTTGCGGCGGCGGTGGCGGCGCGCCGATCACCGACATCCCCGGCAAGCAACGGATTCCCGACATGCGCATGGCCGACATCCGCGAGACCGGCGCCGAGCTGGTGGCCGTCGGCTGCCCGCAGTGCACCGCGATGCTCGAAGGCGTAGTGGCGCCGCGGCCGGAGATCAAGGACATCGCCGAGCTGGTAGCGGAAGCGCTGATAGAACAGGCGGAAGCGCCGGCAAAAAAGCCGTTGCGGCGTGAAGCCGTGGCGGAGGTGCATTGATGAGAGTGTCGAGCTTCACATCGAACCCGCTGCTGACCGGGGCAGCACGGATAGCGGCCTCTCCCTCCAGGGAGGGGGCCGCAGGATCGGGTAGCCGCAGCCACAGGAAGCATTCCGCATGAACGATATCGTCCGTCGCGATCCACGCGCCGAATGGATCGCCCGCAACCGCCTGCATCCGCTGCATGCGGCCATGCACTCCGCCCAAGGCGGCGAGGTGCGCTGGATGGGCCCCCACGGCGTGATCCGCAAGAACCCGCACGCCGTCGGCTTCGTCGGCCCCAACGGCATCCGCCGCATCGATCGCTCCGGCGGCCAGCAGGGCAGCGGCGTGCGCCGCGCCAGCGTAGCGCAGGAAGCGCAGTTGCCGCTGCATGTGGTCGAGCAACCGGCATTCCTCGTCGCGGTGGTCCCGGACATGGTCGGCGGCCGTCTCTCCAGCCACGACAAGGACCTCCTCGGACTGGCCCGCAAGCTCGCCGGCAACGACGGCGCGGTGCTCGCCGTGGTGTTCGGCGAACACAAGGAAAGCGCCTTCGACAGCGCCGGCGTCGACCGCCTGCTGCACCTCTCCGGCGGCGAGTACGACGGCTACACGCCCGAGCAGCGAATACTCGCCCTGCGCAACCTGGAGAACCAGCTCGCCCCGCGCCACTGGCTGTTCCCGGACAGTCGCAACGGCGGCGGCGAACTGGGCCGGCGCCTGGCCGCCGCGCTCGGCGAGCGGCCGGCCGGTCGCGTCTGGCAGGTCGAGGACGGCCGCTGCATCGGCCGCGCCGGCGCCGGCCGCGAGGACATCCAGCGCGCCCTGCCGCGCCTGCTGCTGGCCGCGGCGGAATGCGCCGAGCCGGTCAGCGAGACCCGCCATGAGGTTCGCGAACTGCACATGGCCGAGCAGGTGGCGCGCAACCTGCCACGCATCGAGGACCTCGGCCCGGTGGCCGTGGACCCGGCGCGGATTCCCATGGCCGAGGCCGAATTCATTCTCTCCGGCGGCAACGGCGTGCAGGACTGGACGCTGTTCCACCAGGCCGCCGCCGTCCTCGGCGCCACCGAGGGCGCCTCGCGGGTGGCGGTGGACGACGGGCACATGCCGCGCAACCGCCAGGTCGGCGCCACCGGTACCTGGGTCACCGCGCGGGTCTACCTGGCGGTGGGCATCTCCGGGGCGATCCAGCACCTGCAGGGCATAGGCGCCTGCGACAAGGTGGTGGCGGTGAACCGCGACGCCGGCTGCGACATGATCAAGCGCGCCGATCTCTCGGTGATCGGCGACTCGACGGAAATCCTCCGCGCGCTGATCCGCCTGGCCGAGGCACACCGCAACGGCGCCGCCCGCGATGCGGCCTGAACCCGCTTCCACGTACCTTTCATCGGTATCGAACCATGACTGAGCTGAACATCGTCGCGCTGGTCTCCATCGGCGCCCATCCCGCCTCCGGACGCCCGCGCCGTGCCGAACAGGACGCCCGCGCGGTGGAACTCGGCCTGC
This sequence comes from Pseudomonas sp. 203-8, assembly GCF_020708595.1. Classification (NCBI taxonomy): domain Bacteria; kingdom Pseudomonadati; phylum Pseudomonadota; class Gammaproteobacteria; order Pseudomonadales; family Pseudomonadaceae; genus Pseudomonas; species Pseudomonas sp. 203-8. Next base: position 36,654 of record NZ_JAJFDF010000019.1, read on the forward strand.
GCCTGAGCGGCCCACGCCTACAGGTGCTGCACGCCGGCGACCCGCACGCCGAGGCGCTGCGCGGCTATCTCGGCATGGGCCTGGAACGCTTGTCCGTGCTGGAACAGCCGGCCGGCGCCGACGCCCTGCCCGCACTGGCCGAGCACCTGCGCGACTCCCGCGCGCAACTGGTGCTCACCGGCAGCCAGGCGGAAACCGGGGAAGGCTCCGGGATGCTGCCCTTCCTCCTCGCCGAGCGCCTGGGCTGGCCACTGGTGGTCGGCCTGGCCGAGGTCGAGAAGGTCGAAGACGGCAGCGCTCAGGTCCTCCAGGCTCTGCCTCGCGGCCAGCGACGCCGACTGCGGGTACGCCTGCCGTTCGTCGCCAGCGTCGACAATGCCGCGCCGGTGGCCCGGCAGAGCGCCTTCGGCCCGGCTAGGCGTGGCGAGATCGAGGCCCATGAGGTGGAGGTGGTCGACGACCCGCTGCTCGCCGAAGACAGCCTGCAACCGGCCCGGCCGCGACCGAAGCGGCTCAAGGTAATCAAGGCGAAGACCGGCGCCGAGCGAATGAAAGCCGCCACCGCCAAGGCCTCCGGCGGTACCGGGCAGGTACTCAAGGATCTTTCGGCGGAAGCCGGCGCCGAAGCCATCTTCAAGCTCCTGCGCGAGGAAGGCGTGATCCGCTGAAGCGGGTCAGAACGCACTGTGCGCCAGATCACAAGTTATGACGTGGTGACGATAAATTATTGTATTACGATAATTTATTCCCTAGTTTCGCCATCCAGACGCGAAACACACAGGGGAACCCGGCATGGCGCTGTCCACGCATCTCAGCAACCACAAGCTCTATCTGCTCGGCATGCTCTGCGCCATCCTGGCCTGGGGCATGGCCTGCATCGAACTCGGAGCGAACACCCACCTCTGGTTCTCCGGCCTCAGCGAGCAGGGCTACCTGCAGGCCTGGAGCGATGAAATGCCGCGCCTGGCCAGCGACGGCTTCGTCCTGTCCTGGAGCAGCCGGGCGCTGCTGATGCTGCTGGACTACCTGCCGACCCTGCTTTCCGCGTTCGGCCTGGCGCTCACCGGCCTGTTCTTCCGCCGCCTGGCCAAGGGCGAACGCTGGTCGCAGCGCAACGCCAGGACCCTGGTGCACATCGGCCTGCTGTCCTTCCTGGCACTCTTGCTCCAGCCATTTATCAATACGCTGCAAGGTCTTGTACTATCTCTCGACCTGCCCGACGGCGAGCGTGTCCTGAGCGTTTCGATAGGACTCACTTCCGAAGCGGCCTACGAGTTTCTCAAGGCGATCTTTCTCTGCTCGTTCGGCCTGATGATGAGCGAAGCCAGGAAACTGGACGAAGAAGTAAGAGCCTTCATATGACGACCTCATGATCATCATCCGACTAGACGTCATCCTGGCGAAGAACAAGGTCCGCTCCAAGGAGCTGGCGGAAGCCATCGGTATCACCGAACAGAACCTGTCCCTGCTGAAGAACGGCAAGGTCAAGGGCATCCGCCTCGACACCCTGGAGAAGATCTGCGCCTTCCTGGACTGCCAGCCGGGCGACATCCTGGAATACGTCGCGGACGACTGATCCCCGCTCCACCCTTTCCCAACCAGAAACCATGAACAGACACCTGAACCTCTCGGGCGTTGCGCTCGCGCTCGCCCTGATCTCGGGCTGCGGCCCCTCCGTCCGCTACCAGTACGTGATGCCGCCGAGCGAAGCGGGACGCACCTGCGTCGCCCAGTGCCGCACGCAACAGAGCCAGTGCGAAAGCCTCGCGCGCCTGGAATGGCAGAACGAAAACCGCCTGCGCGAAGCGGAACGGCGCAGCTACCACTATTGCAGCCAGGGCAAGAGCAAGAAGCAGGCGCGCAAGGAATGCCTGGCGCCAGGCTATTCCTCCTCGTTCGGCTACAACGGCTTCGGCGGCTCCGGCAACTTCAACTGCAGTTCCGACTACGACCGCTGCTTCACCGACATCTGCGGCGGCACCATCCGCCGCATCGTCGAGCAACCTCAATGATCGGAGTATCCCCATGAGCCGACGCCTCTTCCCTCTCCTGCCGTTCCTGTTCCTGGTCGGCTGCGCCCAGGGCTATCCCTCCTTCTCCGGCATCCTTCCGGACGTCCGCGTCAGCGGCGACGAACGCAGCTACGCCGAGCGTGCCGAAGACTGCCTGAAACGGCGCAACTGCCCGCCGGCCACCGATCGCGATCCCTTCGTCGCCGACCCCGGGCACTACTCGCTGGGCGGCAGCTTTCACTGGTGAAGCCGGGTGCCAAAGCCTGGCAACCGACCACGGACCTGGCTTCGGCAGGCGCTTTTCTTTATCCTGCGCGCCCTTTGAACGACTGGGACGAGATCATGCTGGAGAACACCCTGGAACGCCTGGAAACCCTGGTAGCCGAGCTGCTGCAACAGAACCAGGCCCTGCGCGACAGCCACGACCAGCTTCAGCAGCAGCTGCGCCAGGCCACCGAGGAAAACGAAACCCTGCAACTCTCCATGCTCGAGCAGGAAGAAAAGCAGAGCGGCACCCAGGCCCGCCTGGAAGCCCTGGTCGAGCGCCTCAGCGCGCAGCAACCGGTTAGCGCATGAGCCGCGACGGCGTCCAGGTCCTGTCGATCCTCGGCCGGGACTATTCGATCCGCGTGCCGGCCGGCGAGGAGAGGGCCCTAGCGGACGCCGCCGCGTTGCTGCAAGCGGAAGTGGACGCCAACAAGCGCAAGTTTCCCTACGTCACCAGCAACGAGCTGGTGGTGCTCTCCGCGCTCAATCTCTGCGCCCGCCAGCTCGGCGCGAACGACGGCGAGTCGCCGCGCCTGCGGGCGGTGGAGCAGCGCCTGGAAGCGCTGGTCGAGCGGATCGCCGGGGCATCCGGCTAGTCGCGCGCCTGCGGACTCGCCCAATACAGCTGCCGATGCCCGCGCGCCTGGTAGTCCTTGACCAGCGCGCAGGCCTCGTCGCGCGTCAGGTCGCGGCGCATGACGAAGGCATTGCCGTTGTCGTCCTGGCGCCACAGGCACCAGCGCGTTTCCTCCGCCGGCTTCGCCGCCACCGCGTCAAGCCTTCAGGGTCGAAGTCTTGCGCAAGCGCAGCGCGAGCATGACCAGCAACACGCCGAAGAACACCGCGTAGGCGCCGATCACCCAGACCACCGCCAGCGCCCCGGCGCCGGGGTTGGCGATCATCAGCACGCCGAACAGCACCGAGATGGCACCAGAGAGGATCATCCACCATTCGTTCTGGATCGACTTGCGCAGGCGGATCGCCGCGACGATCTGGAAGATGCCCATCGCCAGTGCCCAGCCGGCGATGATCAGGAGCAGGCCGATGGCGGTCAGTTGCGGCCAGAAGAACGCAACCAGGCCGGCCGCCACGCCGATCACCCCGACCAGCGCCAGCGGCCAGTTGAACTGCCCATCGCTGCGCATGTTGAACGCGGCGATCAGGGCGAACGCTCCGTCCACCAGCGCGTAGGCGCCCCAGAACAGCACCAGCACGGTCAGCGCCAGGGCCGGCGAGAGCAGGGTCAGGACGCCGAACACCAGCGCCGCCACGCCGCGCAGGGCCACCAGTTTCCAGTGCTTGCCCAGTTCGGCCCACAGGGGATTGTTTTCCACGCTTGCCTCCAGAGGCCGCCCTTGAGCGGCCCGTTCAGGTTGAGTCCTCCCACCTTAGTCCTTTTGCCGGGAGGCTGTCAGGGGGCGGAGGCGGGAGGCAAGGCGTGCGCGCGGGCTCAGGGCCGGGACTTCTCCGGCGGCCGCTGGCGGCGCCAGCAGGCGAACAGGTTCCAGGCCAGCAGCAGGCTGACGAAAGCGGAACTGACGTAGAACAGCAGGTTGTCCATGACCTTTCCTCCGCAGCGGCGCCCCGCCAGGGGGCGCCTCGTCCGGCTCAGCTGCCGGCCACCTTGCGCACGTGGGCGGACTCCTCGCCGAGGTTGTTCAGCATGCGCTCGCTGTACCAGTCGAGGAAATTGATCACACCGAACTCGTAGGTCTTCGAGTATGGACCAGGCTGGTAGGCGTCGGAGTTGATCCCGCGCTGGTTCTCCTCGGCCAGCCGACGATCCTGGTCGTTGGTCGCGTCCCATACCTCGCGCAGGCGCGCCACGTCGTAGTCGACGCCTTCCACCGCGTCCTTGTGCACCAGCCATTTGGTGGTGACCAGGGTTTCCTGGGCGCTGATCGGCCACACGGTGAAGACGATCAGGTGGTCGCCCATGCAGTGGTTCCAGGAGTGCGGCAGGTGCAGGATGCGCATCGAGCCGAGGTCGGGATTCTTGATCCGGCCCATGAGCTTCTTGCTGCCCTGCTTGCCGTCCATGGTCATCGACACCGTGCCGTCCAGCAGCGGCATGCGCACGATGCGATTGCGCAGGCCGAAGCTGGCATGGGCGTACGGGATCTTCTCGGCGTCCCAGGCGCTGGTGCAGGCCGCCACCTGGTCCTTGAACGCCTGGCTGGCGCGCGGGTCGGTGACGTCGTCCCACTCCAGCAGGGTCTTCAGCAGTTCCGGGTGGGAGCCGTTGCAGTGGTAGCACTCGCGGTTGTTCTCGATCACCAGCTTCCAGTTGGCGGCTTCGCGGATGGTGGTCTGCACCGCCACCTTGGCGTTCTCCATGTCGTACGGCTCCATGTAGTGCTCGAGCGTCGCCAGGAAGTCGTCGATGGCCGGCGGGTTCTCCGCCAGGCTGATGAAGATGTAGCCGCCGGCGGTCTTCACCTGGATCGGCTTCAGGCCGTACTCCTTCATGTCGAAGTCGGCGCCCATCTCGGTGCCGGCGAACAGCAGGCGGCCATCCAGCTCGTAGGTCCACTGGTGGTAGGGGCAGACCAGCTTGGCCACCTTGCCTTTCTCGCTCACGCACAGGCGCGAGCCGCGGTGCCGGCAGACATTGTGGAAGGCATGCACCTGGCCTTCGGCGCCACGGATCACCAGGACCGGGTTCTTGCCGATCTGCAGGGTGAGGAAATTGCCCTTGGCGGGAATCTCGCAGGTCATGCCGGCGATCAGCCATTCCTTGTGGAAGATCTCCTGCATGTCGATCTCGAACAGGCGCTGGTCGCAGTAGAAGGGCTGCGGCAGCGAGAAGCTGTGGTCGCGGCTGCGCAGCATGTCGGCGGTGGCCTTGCGGGCCGGTTCCAGGGGATCGCCGAGACTCAGGGTGGAAGTGACGTCCATCGGTAACTCCTCATGCCGCCCCCGCGCGGGTGGCGGCGGAAAAAGTGGCTGATACGGTTGCTACGCAAGGTGGCGTTCACAGCCTTCCTCATCCCGGCGCGGCGTCCGGAATCCCGCCCTGCCGATGGACGGGCCCCGCCGTGGCGGGAATGAAGGTCAGTCGCTCTACACGTCCGGGCTCTACCCTCCCGGGGTTCATGCAAACCCTCGTCTCGGCTGGTCTGGAGTGTGGGCCCGCGCCCGCCGCCGACCTTATCCATGGGCGACATGACCGCATCCGTTTCCGACGCTCCGGGCCGCGCCCCAGCAGGCAGGTCGCGATAAGCATGTAAATGTCGCTGGCAGGTAAATGAGCGGCCACGGCGATGCGCACAATCCGCCCCATCAGGCCATCGTTCGGCCCCGTGCGCACGGAGAGATCATCATGTCGAGCAACTTCCTCAATCCGGTCACCACCCAGACCTGGGCCAACGGCCGGCACCTCGTGCGCTGCGTCAAGGTCATCCAGGAAACCTGGGACGTGCGCACCTTCTGCTTCATGGCCGACCAGCCGATCCTGTTCTTCTTCAAGCCGGGCCAGTTCGTCACCCTGGAGCTGGAGATCGACGGCGAGCCGGTGATGCGCTCCTACACCATCTCCAGCTCGCCCTCGGTGCCCTACAGCTTCTCCATCACCATCAAGCGGGTGCCGGGCGGGCGGGTTTCCAACTGGCTGCACGACAACCTCAAGGAAGGCCAGGAGCTACCGGTGCACGGTCCGGTCGGCCTGTTCAACGCCATCGACTTCCCGGCCGACAAGGTGCTGTTCCTCTCCGGCGGGGTCGGCATCACCCCGGTGATGTCCATGGCGCGCTGGTTCTTCGACACCAACGCCAACGTCGACATGGTCTTCGTCCACAGCGCCCGTTCGCCGAAGGACATCATCTACCACCGCGAGCTGGAGCACATGGCCTCGCGGATCGACAACTTCAGCCTGCACATCATCTGCGAGCGCCACGGCCTCGGCGAAGCCTGGGCCGGCTACCGTGGCTACCTGAACCTGCGCATGCTGGAACTGATCGCCCCGGACTTCCTCGAGCGGGAAATCTTCTGCTGCGGCCCGACGCCCTATATGAGCGCGGTGAAGCACCTGCTGCAGGGCCACGGCTACGACATGAGCCGCTACCACGAGGAAGCCTTCGGGCCGACTCCGCCGGAGGTCCGCGCCGACGTCAGGGAACTGGCCGCGGAAGCCGCCGAGGCGCCGGAGGTACCGGTCGCCGACCAGCACCAGGTGGAATTCACCGCCACCGGCAAGAGCATCCGCGTCAGCCCCGGGGAAACCGTGCACGCCGCCGCCGCCAAGCTCGGCCTGCACATTCCGAAGGCCTGCGGGATGGGCATCTGCGGCACCTGCAAGGTAATGAAGACCGCCGGCGAGGTGGAGATGGAGCACAACGGCGGGATCACCGACGAGGATGTCGCCGAAGGCTACATCCTCTCCTGCTGCAGCGTGCCCAAGGGCGACGTGGTCATCGACTACTGAGGGCGCGAGGGAAACGCCAGGCGCTCCCAGTAGCGCCGCCGCGGCAGTTCCTCGGCCGGCAGCCAGCGTCCGGCGCAGGCCTGCAGCGGCTCGGCGGGAGCCTTCAGCAGCGAGTCCAGGGCCAGCACGTAGCGCCCCGTCCCCGCGCAGCGGAAGCACAGGTCGTCGTCGAAGCTGTCGAAGCACGGGTACTCGCCGAGGTCGTCGCGGTAGCGACGCAACGTCCGCTCTTGCACGTCGAGCAGCAGCAGGCGCCACTGGTCCCGTTCCAGGTCGCTTTCCTCGTAGCGCTGGACGTGCCGGGTCAGCGCCAGGTAGCGACCGTCCGCCGACCAGATCATTGGCGCCGCCAGGTTGCCCAAGCCGATGCCCGACGCGGTCAGCAGGTAGCCGTCGCGGCCGAACCCGGCGCGCACGTCCTCGTCGCGGTGCATGCCCTCGTAGTGGAAACCGAAGCCCCAGGCGGCGTCCTCCGCGCCCACCGACGGCAAGACGAAGTCGCCGTCGCTCCAGGGCCGCGGCGCTGCGTCCAGCCAGCGCGACGTGGGGCACAGCCGCCAGGCCGTGCCATCGAACGCCACCCGCGCCTGCTCGTAGTAATGCCGCCAGTCGTCGTGGAAGCGGCCGAATGCGTGCCAGGCGCCGGGCTCGGGCAAGCCTTCGTCGAAGCGGCGCAACAGGCCGGGGTCGCCTTCGCCCGGCCCGCCCGGCGGCTGGTAGGCGTTGCGGCCGAGCAGGTGGAGCAAATGCACCTGGCCATCGATGAAACCTTGCAGGTGTAGATCGGCCAGCGGCTCGGCGAGCCACTCCAGGCGCCGCTCCCGGCTATCGAGTATGGCCAGGCGCTGCGGCAGGGTCGGCGCCTCGGCGAAGGCCACCACGGCCAGGTAGCGACCGCAATCGGACACGCGGTGGTCGAGCGTCCACTCGCCATCCAGGCGCCAGTCGCCCAGGCGCAAGGCATAGGCGCCGCGCTCCGCCTCCTGATCGTCGCGCAACCACTCCCAGACGGCCCGGCTGCCATCGGCCAGCGGTGCGCTCTGCAACAGGCATCCCGGCCTGCCGGCCGCGCCATCCAGGGGCAGCAACAGGTCCAGGCGCGGCATGTCGGCCTCGCGCCAGCGCGGCCGGTCGTCCGCATCGCGAGCGTGCAGAAGGTAGAGGCTGGAATGGCTGTACGAACCCAGCGTGCCGTAGCGTTCGTAGGTCAGGCAGGGTTGCGCCAGGTCCAGGCCGAAACGCAGCCAGCCATCCTCCAGCCCGAGCAGTTCGGGCCCGCCGGCATGGGGCTCGGCGGGCAACGCCGACCACGGCGCGCCCAGCGCACGCAGGCCGCCGTCCTCTCGCCAAAGCCAGTAGGTATCCTGCCCCAGCGGCTCGCCTGCTGCCTGCAGCGCCAGCGCCCGGCCGTCATCGTTCCAAGCCAATGGCGGCGCTTCACGGGACAGGTAGAGGCCGCTGGCCTCGCCGTTTATCCACAGCTCGCCGCGGTTGGCGCGCAGCGGCGCGAAAGGATCGTCCAGGGCCAGCAGGCTGTCCGGCAGCCAGGGGCGGATTTCCAGCGCGGGCCCGCCAAGCGGGGACGGTAGCGGTTGCGCGCGCAGATCCCCGCTCCAGCGCTGCCATTCGCTTTCGGGCAGCCAGAGGTCACCGATGGCAACGAAGGCCTCGGCCTCGCTGCCGGCCTTGAGCGCCTGCAGCTCGAGGCGCTGCGGTGCGTTGGACGTCAGCGGGCTGTGCCGGCCGATCACCTCGCGCTCGGTGACGCTGTCCAGCTCCCAGAAGTTGTCCACGGCACAGCGGTAAAGCAACCGCTCCTGCCGGTCGAAGATCGCCAGGCCCCACGCGCCTCGGCTCGGTATCGGCGAAACGAAGTGGCGGCCATCGCTGGAAAAGCGTGCCGAAGGATTGCAGTCGGGGATGAAGCAACCGTCGGGCATCAGGTAGTGGCATACCAGCGGGCCGCCCATGGCGATCTCGCCGCCGTCGAACAGGCGGATCGGCTCGCCCTCGGGGGTTCGCTCGGGCGCTTCGCCGCCCCATGCGCTACCTCCGGCCGGCAGGGGTGCGTCCAGCGCTTGCGGAGCCTGGCGCTCCAGGCGCAGGCCGCGCTCGAAGCGGATCTGCAACAGCACGCCGCCGATCACCGCCAGCAAGCCACCGCCCAGTCCCAGCCAGAAGCCCGGCAGTGCCTGGCCCAGGGCGATGCCGCCACCCAGAACCCAGAAGAACAGCGCCTGTTGCAGGCGATACGGCACCTTGCCGCGCCAACGATCCGTGGCCCACTCGGCGCCCAGCAGCAGCACCCAACCCAGCGCTACCAGCGGCAACGGAAGGAGGACGCCAAGGGCCACCAGCACGGCGATCCAGGCGATCTCGCCGAGGCCTTCGAGCAACAAGCGGCCGAGCGGCTTGTCTGACATCCGATCATCCATGATCCATCCCACTTTCCTGGCAAAAGCCAAGGGTAATCAAGGCTCCGACCAACCACCAGAGCCACGGCGAAGCTGACCTTCTCATACTGGAAAACACCAGGGCGCCAAGGTTGTCCACATTCGGACTGGAATTCCATACAGGTGTTCCTTCGCCGCCTGAATGTCCGCCATGTGTTCACTCAAGCATTTGAAATAAAAGATAAATTCTACAAATTCAAGTGCATTTCAGGGCCGGCTACTCAGCCCGTCCCTGCCTCCGGGAAGCCCTTTCCAGGCTAGGTTGATCACAGACTTATCCACAAGTTGTGCAATCCATCGCCTCCTCTATGTCCTGCGGGTCCAGAAACAACATACCGACAATGCCTCCTCCGTGGCGCGAGGGCTCCGCAAGCCCATCCGGCTTTCCTTCCGGGTAAATCGCACTTCGCCGCACGCTCGGCCTGGCCGCACTCTCCTGCTCATTTAACGATCAATCCGCCAGAGACCCCGCCGTCCGGCCGCCCCAAGCGTGAGCGAACAATTTTTCCACAGGGCTTTACACTCCCCTTGGGGAAAACCAGAAAAATATTCACAGGATGAAGAAAAAACCTGGCCTATTCTGGCTCTTCATCCCTTCCCGCCCGGCCTGACCATTTATTGACCAACTCCATGCAGGCCTTACCTTATAAGGCTTACAGAACTATCCATACAGGTTGTCCACAAGGCTTTCCAGGCCTTTTGTGAGCAACCCTGCGTTTGTGCACATGCCCCCTAAAGCAAGCCGGCAGCCTGTTGACAGAAAATCCGCTCAATTCTTGACCAATAGCCTGGAAGGCGCGGGCCCTCTGGCTCCCAGCATTCTATAAACAGGCTCTGCACACTGACCTCAACAGGAATTGGGGGAAATTCCCGGCGGCGGCCGCAACCGCTGTTCCAGCGCCATCGGAGCGGGAGAATTTTGTCTTTTTCCTCAAGCCGTTACGTCCGCGCAGGGGGTTTGCGGCATTTGCCCCCACTTCGCTCCTTGCTTTTCTATCCACAGGCCTGTCTGGGTCCCGCAGGGACAATGCCCGTCACCGTTTCGTCAGCGCTTTTCACCTGAACCTTCATCGTCCTTTCACAAACGGCTGTTTTCGCTCAAAAACCGACCAACCTCCGAAGAGCCCGGCAGGGCGCCGCGCGGAAGCGACTGCGAACACGTTATTCACATTCGACTCCACAGTGTTTGTGGATTGGCCAGGTTCTCCTGGCATGGGAGTGGAACCGCGTGGATAAAGGCTTTCAACACCCCCGGCGGAGATAGGGAGGGTGTTGCCGGGGGCACTTTTGCATAGCTCCCGAACAGTTAGCCCACAGAGTTATCCACAGGAGATGAGGAAAGAGCGGCCGCCCCGGTTCATAGAGGCGGCCGAGAGCGGACTCAGGCGCCCATCACCAGGCGGATGTCCCGCGCCAGTTCGCGGACCCGCTCGATATCGGTATCCCAGGAACACATGAAACGCGCGCCACCTTCACCGATGAAGGTGTAGAAGCGCCAGCCGCGCGCGCGCAAGGCTTCGATCGCCGGCTCGGAAAGCTGCAGGAACACGCCGTTGGCTTCTACCGGGAACATCAGGCTGACGCCGGGAACGTCGGCCACCAGTTCGGCCAACAGCCGCGCGCAGCGGTTGGCGTGATTGGCGTAGCGCAGCCAGGCATCGTCCTGCAGTACGCCGACCCAGGGCGCGGCGAGGAAGCGCATCTTCGAGGCCAGTTGGCCGGCCTGCTTGCAGCGGTAGTCGAAGTCCTCGGCCAGGTCGCGGTTGAAGAACAGGATCGCCTCGCCCACCGCCATGCCGTTCTTGGTGCCGCCGAAGCAGAGCACGTCGACCCCGGCCTTCCAGCTCAGCTCCGCCGGCGAGCAGCCGAGGAAGGCGCAGGCGTTGGAGAAGCGCGCGCCGTCCATGTGCAGGTGCAGGCCGAGTTCCTTGCAGGTGGCGCTGATCGCCTTCAACTCGTCCGGGCGGTACACCGTACCGACCTCGGTGGCCTGGGTGAGAGTCACCACGCGCGGCTTCGGATAGTGGATATCCTGGCGCTTGAGAGCGATGTCGCGGATCGACGCCGGGGTCAGCTTGCCGACCTCGGTCTGCGCCAGCAGCAGCTTGGAGCCGTTGGAGAAGAACTCCGGCGCGCCGCACTCGTCGGTCTCGACGTGGGCGGTCTCCGAGCAGATCACGCTGTGGTAGCTCTGGCACAGCGCGGCCAGGGCCAGGGAGTTGGCGGCGGTGCCGTTGAAGGCGAAGAACACTTCGCAATCGGTCTCGAACAACTGGCGGAAGTAGTCCGAAGCGCGCGCGGTCCACTGGTCGTCGCCATAGGCGCGCTCGTGGCCGCGGTTGGCTTCGGCCATCGCCGCCCAGGCTTCGGGGCAGATACCGGAATAGTTGTCGCTGGCGAACTGTTGGGTGTTATCGGTCATGTGGGCCTCGGATGGAACGGTTGCCGAGCCCTCGTGGGGCTCCGTGCGGTCGCGCCGGTACGGGTAGGTGCCGGCACAGTCTGTCAGGGTAGCTTGGTCAGCTTCATCTGCTCGACGAACGGCACCAGCACCTGGCGCATCGCCGTGGCGCTGCCGCCATTGGGCATGTCGCGGGTGCTGAGGGTCAGTACGTAGCGGTTCTTGATCACTCCGCTGAGGGTCGAGACGCCCTCCTCGCCCTTGGCCGGGACCATCACCCCCAGCGGGTCGCCCATTCGCGTGGTATCGATCAGCGGCAGGTAGTCCTCGCCGCCGAAGCGCTCGGCGGTGCCGTTCTTCAGGGCGGTCTCGCGGGTCTTGTGGAGCAGGGTCAGGTTGGTCTGGGTCATCTCGCGCAGCTTGTCCTGCGCCGCCCGATAGGCCACCGCGTCGCCCTCGGTCGGCGGCGCCGGCAGGCCGGTGTCGGTGAGGACGATCTCCAGGCGCTTGCTGCCGTCGGCGGCGCCGAAGACCACGGTGGCATCGTTGTAGCCGCACTGGCGGGAGAGGAAGTCGTAGCCGAACAGTGGCTTGCCGGCCGGCGGCAAGGCCACTTCGAGTTCATGGCCGGTGCAGGAATCGGCCGGCAGCGCAGGCGCGGCGGCCTGCTTTTCATCGCCGCCCCCGCACCCTTGCAGGGATGCGCCGAGCAGCACGGCGGAAAGGAAGATCAGCGGGCGTTTCATGGTGTTCTCGCAAGACGAAGAGCACGCAGTTTAGCGCCAGCCCGGGGCGTTCCGCATCGGTTGCCGAATCCCACCGCCATGTCGCAAACGCACCTCCCCGTGGCGTGCATAGGCATCTGGGCCGGCAGGGCCGGTCATACCATCGCTGGCAAAGGGACCGCGTGTCCCGTTGCAGCCATTCCGGCGCGGTTCCGGCGCCGCAGGGAGACCCAGCGATGTTCAGCAAGCATGACCAGATCCGCGGCTACGACGACGAACTGCTCGCCGCGATGGACGCCGAAGAGGCCCGCCAGGAAGACCACATCGAACTGATCGCCTCGGAGAACTACACCAGCAAGCGGGTCATGCAGGCGCAGGGCAGCGGCCTGACCAACAAGTATGCCGAGGGCTATCCGGGCAAGCGCTACTACGGCGGCTGCGAACACGTCGACAAGGTCGAGCAGTTGGCCATCGACCGCGCCAGGCAACTGTTCGGCGCCGACTACGCCAACGTCCAGCCGCATTCCGGTTCCTCGGCCAACGCCGCGGTGTACCTGGCGCTGCTCAACGCCGGCGACACCATCCTCGGCAT
>NZ_JAJFDF010000002.1:0-710097 GCF_020708595.1 Pseudomonas sp. 203-8
CGATGTCGAGGTAGGAGAGGATCTTCTCGTACTGCTGCTGGGAAGCCTGGGCGCCGACCATGGTCTCGGTGTCCAGCGGGTCGCCGCGCTTGATCGCCCTGACCTTTTTCAGCACCTCTTCCATGAACGCCGGGTAGATCGACTCCTGGACCAGCGCGCGGGACGGGCAGGTGCACACCTCGCCCTGGTTGAAGAAGGCCAGCACCAGGCCCTCGGCGGCCTTCTCGATGAACGCCGGCTCGGCCTGCATGATGTCTTCGAAATAGATGTTCGGGCTCTTGCCGCCCAGCTCGACGGTGGAGGGAATGATGTTCTCCGCCGCGCACTTGAGGATGTGCGAGCCGACCGGGGTGGAACCGGTGAAGGCGATCTTGGCGATGCGCTTGCTGGTGGCCAGGGCCTCGCCGGCCTCCCTGCCGAAGCCCTGGACGACGTTGAGCACGCCCGGCGGCAGCAGGTCGCCGATGAGTTCCAGCAGCACGCAGATGCCCAGCGGGGTCTGCTCGGCCGGCTTGAGCACCACGCAGTTGCCGGCGGCCAGCGCCGGGGCCAGCTTCCAGGCGGCCATCAGCAGCGGGAAGTTCCACGGGATGATCTGCCCGACCACGCCCAAGGGCTCGTGGATGTGGTAGGCCACGGTGCTGTCGTTGATCTCGGCGGCGGAGCCTTCCTGGGCGCGGATGCAGCCGGCGAAGTAGCGGAAGTGGTCGGCGGCCAGGGGGATGTCGGCGTTGAGGGTCTCGCGCACGGCCTTGCCGTTGTCCCAGGTCTCGGTGACGGCGAGCAGTTCCAGGTTCTGCTCGATGCGGTCGGCGATCTTCAGCAGGATGTTCGAGCGCTCCTGCACCGAGGTGCGGCCCCAGGCGTCGGCGGCGGCGTGGGCGGCGTCGAGGGCCTTGTCGATGTCCTCGGCGGTGGAACGGGGGAACTCGGCGATCGGCTGGCCGTTCACCGGCGAGGTGTTGGTGAAGTACTGGCCCTTGACCGGAGGCACGAACTCGCCGCCGATGTAGTTGCCGTAGCGGGCCTTGAAGGAAACGATGGCGCCTTCGCTACCGGGATGGGCGTAACGCATGATGGTATCTCCTGGCTCTTGTGCTTATTAGGGGAGGACGCGCTGTCGCGCTTGTCGTAAGCCTGGAGCAAGGGCCGGGCCAGAGTGGCGAAAGGCCCGGAGTAGAGCGTCCTGGAGGTTTCGCAGGGGAGCTTGCGAACGCTCCCTGTCACGCGGGCGGGACGCTCGTGAGTGACACTCTGTACCGTTTTCGGCGCAGCTCATGACTCATCGGTCAGTCCGTCGTTGCATTGCGCCCCGGCCTGTTGGATGCTGCACCGATAGCCGTCCTGAGAGTCGCGGACCGATCCACCGCGCCCAGGCAAGAGACGGCCCGTCCCTCGCGGAGAACCATAACAATGCCTGCCAGTTCCATGAGCCGCCACGCGCGGCAAGTGCTGACCGTCGCCCAGGGCAAGATCCCGCCGGGCGGCCCTGCGACCGATCCGTCCATCGCCCGCTCCTGGCTGCGCTGCCTGGAACAGCACCATCTCGATCCCGGCCAGCCGATGGCGCCGATGGTGCTGGAGCACGCGCGCATGCTCGAACGCCGCGAGCGCCTGCAACAGGTGCTGGAGATCGCCGATGGCGAGATGCACAGCCTCTACCAGCAGCTGTCCGGCAACGACCACGCGGTACTGCTCACCGATGCCCGCGGGGTGATCCTCAATTGCGTCAACGCCGACGCCCAGCGCCAGACCTTCGAACACGCCGGCCTCTGGCTCGGCGCCGACTGGAGCGAGCCCTGCGAAGGCACCAACGGCATCGGCACCTGCGTGGTCGAGCGGCAGGCCCTGACCATCCAGCAGGAAGAGCACTTCCGTAGCCGCCACACCGGCCTGACCTGCTCGGCGAGCCCGGTGTTCGATCCGCAGGGCGAGCTGATGGCGGTGCTCGACGTGTCTTCGGCGCGCCAGGAAGTCTCGCGGCAGAGCCAGTTCCACACCATGGCGCTGGTCAACCTGTCGGCGAAGATCATCGAGGGCTGCTATTTCCTCCGTCGCTTCGAGGGCTCCTGGCTGCTGCGCTTCCATGTCCAGGGCGACTATGTCGGCCTGTTCAGCGAAGGGCTGCTGGCCTTCGAGGAAGACGGGCGGATCCGCGCGGTGAACCAGAGCGCGCTGAACCTGCTCGGTTGTCCGCGCCAGCGCCTGCTCGGCCAGCCGGTGGAGACCTTCTTCGATTGCTGTCTCGACGACCTGCTCGGTCGCGCCTCGCCGCAACCCAGCGCCAGCTGGCCGCTGCGCACCCGCGAGGGACGGACCCTGTACGCCATGCTGCGCGGCGCGCCGCGGGCGATACCCCAGGGCCTGGCGGTGCCCACGGCAGCGAAGCCGGCGCCTGCCGCGCCCGGCCTGTGCCTGGGCGACGCCGAGCTGGCCGCCGATTTCCGCCGGGCGCTGAAGGTCTACGCGCGCGACGTGCCGCTGCTGCTCAACGGCGAGACCGGTTCCGGCAAGGAGGCCTTCGCCAAGGCCGTGCACCTGGCCGGCCCGCGCGCGGAACAGGCGTTCGTCGCGCTGAACTGCGCGGCGATCCCGGAAACCCTGATCGAGAGCGAACTGTTCGGTTATCGCGGCGGCAGCTTCACCGGCGCGCGCAAGGAGGGCATGCGCGGCAAGTTGCAGCAGGCTGACGGCGGCACCCTGTTCCTCGACGAGATCGGCGACATGCCGCTGGCCTTGCAGACCCGCCTGCTGCGGGTGCTGGAAGAGCGTCGGGTAGTACCGCTGGGCGGCGAGCCAGAGGATGTCGACGTGCGCCTGATCAGCGCTACCCACCGCGACCTGGCCGAGCTGGTCGCCGATGGACGCTTCCGCGAGGATCTCTACTACCGCCTCAATGGCATGGTCGTGAGCCTGCCGCCGCTGCGCGAGCGCAGCGACCGCGAGGAGCTGCTGGACTACCTGCTGGCCGAGGAAGCCAGGGGCCAGCGCATCCAGCTCGACGGCGAGGTTCGCCAGGGCCTGCTGGCCTACCGCTGGCCGGGCAACGTCCGGCAGATGCGCACGGTGCTGCGGACCCTGGTGGCACTCTGCGAGGACGGCCGGGTCGGCCTGCGCGACCTGCCCGCGGATATCCGCCAGGCCCTGGCGGCGCTGCCGCCCGCCGCAGCGGCGCCCGCCCCGGCCGCGGGCAACAGCCTGGACGACGCCGAGCGAGCCGCGTTGCTGGCGGCGCTGGACGGCCAGCGCTGGCACGTGAGCCGGGTGGCCGAGCAACTGGGGATCAGCCGCAACACCCTGTATCGCAAGCTGCGCCGGCACGGCCTGGTGCGCGGCCAGGCCTGACGGGCGGGACGGCTCCAGGCGGGCCGCCGCGAGGCCGGCGGGAACCCCGCCGACGCCGCGTCGTCTGATGCCGCGACGCCGGGCGGCCGGCGCCTCCGCTGTGCTAATCTGCCGCCCATTCACAGCGCCTTCGACGGCTTGATCTGCAGGAGTCTGCATGCACATCCACGTACTCGGCATCTGCGGGACCTTCATGGGCTCGCTGGCCGTGCTGGCCAAGGAACTGGGCCACCGGGTGACCGGTTCCGACGCCAACGTCTACCCCCCCATGAGCACCCAACTGCAAGCCCAGGGCATCGAGTTGATGCAGGGCTACGATCCGGCCCACCTGGAGCCGGCGCCGGACCTGGTAGTGATCGGCAACGCCCTGTCGCGCGGCAATCCGGCGGTGGAGCATGTCCTGAACAAGGGCCTGCCCTACGTTTCCGGCCCGCAGTGGCTGGCCGACCACGTGCTGCAAGGACGCTGGGTGCTGGCGGTGGCCGGTACCCACGGCAAGACCACCACCACCAGCATGCTCGCCTGGGTCCTGGAGCACGCCGGCATGAGCCCGGGCTTCCTGATCGGCGGGGTGCCGCAGAACTTCGGGGTTTCGGCGCGCCTGGGCGGTACGCCGTTCTTCGTGGTCGAGGCCGACGAGTACGACAGCGCTTTCTTCGACAAGCGCTCGAAGTTCGTCCATTACCGCCCGCGCACGGCGATCCTGAACAACCTGGAATTCGACCACGCGGATATCTTCCCCGACCTCGCGGCCATCGAGCGGCAGTTCCACCATCTGGTGCGCACCGTGCCGGGCGAGGGCCTGATCATTCGCCCGAGCGCCGAGAAAGCCCTGGAGCGCGTACTCGGGATGGGCTGCTGGACCCCGGTGCAGACCACCGGCGAAGGCGGCCAGTGGCAGGCGCGCCTGCTCGCCGAGGACGGCTCGCGCTTCGAGGTGCTGTTCGACGGCATCGTCCAGGGCGAGGTGGACTGGCCGCTGACCGGCCTGCACAACGTCGCCAACGCCCTCGCCAGCCTGGCGGCGGCGCGCCATGTCGGTGTGGTGCCCAGCCAGGGCGCGGCAGCGCTCAGCGAGTTCCGCAACGTCAAGCGGCGCATGGAGAAGGTCGCGGAGGTCCGGGGCGTGACCCTCTACGACGACTTCGCCCACCATCCGACCGCCATCGCCACCACCCTCGACGGCCTGCGCAAGCAGGTTGGCGCGGATACCCAGGTGATCGCCATCGTCGAGCCGCGTTCCAACTCGATGAAGCTCGGCGCTCATCGCGACGGCCTGCCGGACAGCGTGCGCCAGGCCGACCAGGTGCTCTGGTACGCGCCGCCGAACCTGGGCTGGGACCTGGCCGCCACCGCCGCGCAATGCGCGATACCGTCGCAGGTCTGCGATACCCTGGAGGCGATCATCGAGCAGGTGCGCCAGCAGGCCAGGCCCGGCGCGCAAGTGGTGATCATGAGCAACGGCGGCTTCGGCGGCTTGCACGGCAAGCTGGCCGCGGCGCTGGCCGAGTGAGGGGCGCGATGAGCGGTCCGGAACGCATTACCCTGGCGATGACCGGCGCCTCCGGCGCCCAGTACGGCCTGCGCTTGCTCGATTGCCTGGTGCAGGAAGAGCGCGAGGTGCACTTCCTGATCTCCAAGGCCGCGCAACTGGTGATGGCCACCGAGACCGACGTGGCCTTGCCGGCCAAGCCGCAGGCGATGCAGGCCTTCCTCACCGAATATTGCGGTGCCGCCGCCGGACAGATCCGCGTGTTCGGCCAGAACGACTGGATGGCGCCGCCGGCCTCCGGCTCCAGCGCGCCCAATGCCATGGTGATCTGCCCGTGTTCCACCGGCACCCTGTCGGCGGTCGCCACGGGGGCCTGCAACAACCTCATCGAGCGCGCCGCCGATGTCGCCCTGAAGGAGCGCCGGCCGCTGGTGCTGGTGCCGCGCGAGGCGCCGTTCTCCAGTATCCACCTGGAAAACATGCTCAAGCTGTCCAACCTCGGCGCGGTGATCCTGCCGGCGGCGCCGGGCTTCTACCACCAGCCGCAATCGGTGGAGGACCTGGTGGACTTCGTCGTCGCGCGAATCCTCAACACCCTGGGGATTCCCCAGGATATGCTGCCGCGCTGGGGGGAACAGCACCTTGTCAGCGACGAGTAGGGTGCTGCTGCTGGTCCTGGCGGTGCAGATGGGCGGTTGCGCCACCGTGCGCACCCTGGATGCGGCCAAGCCAGGGGCGCCGGTGGTCTACGCCGGCACCCGGCTGGACTGGTACAGCCTGCACGGCGGCTGCTGCCCGATGGAACGCTTCGGCGCGGAGGCGCCGGCCCATCCGGGGCTCGACCTGCCGGGCAGCGCGCTGCTGGACACCCTGTTGCTGCCGTTCTCGCTGGCCACCGCCATCGGCCTCAACCTCGGCGTCAGCGGCGGCATGTAGGGCGGGATCCGCCCCAGGCTCATTTCCCCAGCTTGCGCAGTTCGTCGGACTCGACGAAGCGCACGCCCTTGCCTTCCTCCAGCGCCAGGCGCCAGAGCGCGCGGGCCAGGTCGCAGGCCTCGATGCCGTGGTACTTGCCGGGAAGGATGCGGGCGATCGGCGCAGCGAGGATCTCGGCCAGGCGGAATTCCTCGCGCGGGCCGAACAGCAGCGATGGCCGGGCGATGGTCAGTTGTGGCCAGCCCTGTTCCTGCAGGGCCTGCTCCAGTTCGCCCTTGACCCGGTTGTAGAAGATCGACGACTTGGCGTCGGCGCCCAGGGCGCTGACCACCAGGTAATGCCGGGCGCCCATCTCCAGCGCGCGCTTGCCCACCGCCAGCGGCAGGTCGAAATCGACCGCGCGGAAGGCCTCCTCCGAGCCGGCTTCCTTGATCGTGGTGCCGAGGCAGCAGAAGGCGGTATCGATGCTGCCGTCGAGTTGCGGCAGCAGCTCGGCCAGCGGGCCGACCGGGTTGTCCAGCCGCGGATGCTCGGCCAGCGCCTTGCGGGCAGGGGCGATGACCTTGGCCAGGGTCGGCTCGCTCAATATCCGATCCAACAGGTGCTCGCCGGTAAGACCGGTCGCGCCGGCGAGCAGAACGCGCTTGGGCGTCGAGTGCATGTGTGTTTCTCCCCTTCCACACCAATGAGCGTAGTGCGCGGCGTATCTATTTGCCCGCCGCGCCCTCGCCGGTTTTTCCTTCCCGGGACGCGAGCGCGCGCTCGGCTTGCTGCCCCCGCAGCGTCCGCCAGTGCGCGAGCACGCGTTCCGGTAACCAGGCTTGCGGTTCCGAAGCTTCGAAACTTTCCTCCTTCTCCCTTTGACGCACTTCCTCTTTCGCCAGTTCGAACGCTTTGGACAGATCGTCGGTGCGGTTCAGCGCATTGGCCAGCAAGGCGCGGCCGAAATAGGTGAAGTCGGCGTCGTCGGAACAGCCGAACGAGACCCGGTCGGCACGCGCGGCGGTCAGGATCAGGGTACGTTCGTCTTTCAGCGGCGGGATGAAGCCCCCGCTGTAGCAGGCCGATACCACCAGCACCTTGTCGCGCTGGCGCAGCGGCGCGAGCAGTTCGGCCAGTTCCGCGGCCGGCAGGTCGCCGAGGTTCAGGCCGGGCATGTCCAGGGCCAACTGGTGGTCGCTGGAGCCGTGGCTGGTCAGGTAGATGAAGACCAGGTCTTCCGGCCCGCTGCGTTCGGCCAGGGTGCGCACGGCGCGGGACAGGCTTTCCCGGGTAGCCAGCGGGCGGTCGCCGAAGTGGTCGCGGTGGTTGACCAGGCGAATCACGCCACGAGCGGCGAAACGCTGGCCGAGCAGGTCACCGGCGTAATCGGCCTCGCGCAGGAACACGCCCTGGCGGCCATCGCCGCCCAGGCTCAGGGCATAGAGTTCGCTGGCCGGCGTCGAGGCCGGGATCTTGCGCAGTTCTTCGTCGAGCAGGCGACCCTGGGCCAACAGGCCGATTTCCAGGGTGTCGGGCAGGGCCTTGCCGGCGGCGTCGCGGATGCGCTTGCCGTCGGCCCAGAGTCCCTGCTCACGGCTGCCGTCGGCGCGGTCCAGGGTGCCTTGGCCGGCATAGGCGCCGGCGGCGAAGCCGCCTTCGTAGCGGGTGCCGTCCAGTTGTTCGAGCAGGCCCTGGCCATGGAAGCGCCAGAACTGGAAACCGCCGCGGTAGCGGCTGCCGTCGGCGCCGAGAAGCTCGCCGGGGCCGTTCAGCGCGCCTTCGCTGAAGCGGCCGATCCAGACATCGCCGCTGGCGCTTTCGTAGCGCCCCTGGCCATGGAACTGGTTGTCCTTGAACTGGCCGACGTAGCGGTCGCCATCGGGCCCGCTCCAGCGCCCCTTGCCGTTCAGTTGCCCGTCGCGGAAGGTACCGGCGTACTGGTTGCCCTGGCTGTCGCTGAAGCTGCCTTCGCCTTCCAGGCGGCCCTGGCGGAAGCTGCCCTGGTAGCGGCTGCCATCGCTGCCGTCCAGCGTGCCCTGGCCGCTGTACAGGCCCTTGCGGAAACCGCCGCGGTAGCGAGTGCCCTGTTGTTCCAGGCTGCCTTCGCCATCGAACAGGCCCTGGCGGAAACCGCCCTGGTAGACGCTGCCATCGGCCATCGCCAGGCGTCCCTGACCGTCGAACAGGCCGGCCGCGAAGCCACCGCTGTAGCGGCTGCCGTCGGCGCCCTGCCAGGTGCCATGGCCGTGCAGCAGGCCATGCTCGAAGCGGCCGGCGTACCAGGCGCCGTTGTCGTAGTCCAGCCGGCCCTGGCCTTCCAGGCGCCCGTCCACCAGCTCGCCGCGATAGCGCGCGCCGTCAGGCAGGCGCGCATCGGCCGGGAGCAGCGGTTCGCCCTCGCCACAGGCGGCGAGCAGGATGACCAGGGCGGAGCAGAGCGAGAGAGACCTGGCGGGGCGAAGCATGCGGCGTTCCCGATGAGTGGTTCGGTCCGAGGGTGGAGGGGAGACAGTGTGGCGGAAAAATCGTTGCCTGGCAGTAGGGTATTTCCCTGCCGGCCCAGAGCGCCCCCGCGAGCGGGGGCTTTTGGAAGGGGGGAGAGGGGCGCGAAGGCGCCTGGCCGTCAAGCGAACGGCAGCGCTCGCTGGGGCGGGCTCAGACGAAGCAGAGGCTGAGGGTCTCGGCGATGTAGGCGGGTTTCTCCTGGCCTTCGATCTCCAGGGTGGCGCGCGCCTTGATCAGCCACTGGCCGGGATTCTTCTCGTTGACGTCGAGCAGGGTCAGGCCCAGGCGGACCCGCGAGCCGACCCGCACCGGCTGGATGAAGCGCACCGTATCGAGGCCGTAGTTGACCGCCATCTTCAGTCCTTCGGGAAGCACCAGCAGGCCTTCCATCAGCTTCGGGATCAGCGACAGGGACAGGAAACCGTGGGCGATGGTGCCGCCGAAGGGCGTCTTCGCCGCCTTCTCCGGATCGACGTGGATGAACTGGTGGTCGCCGGTGCATTCGGCGAACTGGTCGACCCGCTCCTGGTCGATGGTGAGCCATTCGGAATGGCCGAGATCCTTGCCGACATAGTCCTTGAGCGCTGCTACGGGTACGAATGGCATAAGTCCTCCGGGAGGATGGCTGTTGTTCTCATGGTGCAGGAAGATCAGCACGCGTTGGCGACCGGGTCAAGAAACCATCGGCCTGGCGAATATCGCGTCATGCGGTGCCGCGACTGCGACTGATGGATAGGCGAGGAGCGTGCCAATGTCCCGGCGGGCTGGGCATAATGGTCGGCCCTTGCTGGAGGTGCCCATGTTGCTTCGTGGTCTGACCTGGCTGGTGCTGTTCCAGTTGCTCGGCACAGGTCTGAACGTTCTGTTGTTGCCCATGCTGCCCGGTCCGATCATCGGCCTGGTGCTGCTGTTCGGTTATTTCCTGGCGCGTGGCGAGGTCGGCAAGCCGGTCAACGAGGCGGCCGGCTCGTTGCTGCGCTACCTGCCGCTGCTGCTGGTGCCGGCGGCGGTCGGGGTGATGGCCTATGCGCGGGAGATCGCCGCCGACTTCTGGGCCATCGTCGGCGCGCTGGTATTGTCGCTGGTGCTGTCGTTCCTGTTCGCCGGCTGGATGATGCAGAAGCTCATCGATCGCCAGCAACGTCGCCGGGAGGAGTCCTGATGGCCTGGCAGGCCGCCCTCGAGGCGGTGATCCACCATCCGCTGTTCGGCGTCGGCGTGACCCTGGGCGCCTACCAGTTGGCCCTGGCCGCCTATGAACGGACCCGCTGGGTGTTCCTGCAGCCGGTGCTGGTGTCGATGCTGGTGGTGATCGGCGTACTGCTGCTTTGCGGCATCGACTACGACGAATACAGTGCCAGCGCCAAGGTCCTGACCATTCTCCTCGGCCCCGCCACGGTGGCCCTGGCGGTGCCGCTGTTCCTCAACCTGCGGCGTATCCGACAATTGTTCTGGCCGACCCTGCTGACCCTGGTGGTCGCCGGTACGCTGGCGACGGTGCTGGGCATCGCATTCGGCTGGTTGTTCGGTGCCGAGCCGCGGATGCTGATGAGCATGGCGCCGAAGTCGGTGACCTCGCCGATCGCCATGCTGGTGGCCAGCCAGATCGGCGGCGTGGCGGCGCTGGCCGCCGTGTTCGTACTGATCACCGGGGTACTCGGGGCGATCCTCGGGCCGGAGCTGCTGCGCGCCATCGGCGTCCGGCACCCCGCCGCGCAGGGCATGGCGCTGGGCATGACGGCCCACGCGGTAGGCACTTCGCGGGCCTTGCAGGAAGGCGAGGAGTGCGGCGCCTTCGCCGCCCTGGCGATGAGCCTGATGGGCGTTGCCACCGCAGTGCTGCTACCGTTGGCGGTAGCGCTGGTTGCCTGACGATGCCCGAGGAGTCGCGATGAAGTTGCCGTTGTTTCCCCTCAACGCCGTGCTGTTCCCCGGTTGCCGCCTGGACCTGCAGATCTTCGAGGCGCGCTACCTGGACATGATCAGCCGCTGCATGAAGCAGGGCACCGGTTTCGGCGTGGTGACCATCGGCGAAGGGCGGGAGGTCGGCGAAGCGCCGAGCCGCCTGGCGATGGTCGGCTGCGAGGCCTCGGTCCGCGACTGGCAGCAGCGCCCGAACGGCCTGCTGGGCATCCGCGTGGAGGGCGGTCGGCGTTTCCAGGTGCTGTCGGTGGAGGTCCAGGCCGACCAGCTCAGCGTTGGCGAGATCGAGTGGTTCGAAGACCTGCCGGAGCAACCCCTGACCTACGAACACAACGATCTCGCCGCGTTGCTCAGCGTGCTGGCCGAGCATCCGATGGTGGCCGCGCTGGAGATGGGCGGCGAGCCCGGCGGCCAGCAGGACCTGGCCAACCAGTTGGCCTACCTGCTGCCGTTCGATACCGAACGCAAGCTCGAACTGCTCGCCCTGCCCGACGCGCAGATGCAACTGGCGCGGATCCAGGTGCTGCTGGAGCACCTGCAGGGCGAGTTGGGTATCGACTGAGCGCCAACCCTCACAGCGGCCGGTAGCGCGCAATGGCTTCCGGCAGGGCCCAGCCGGCGGCGATCGCCAGGGTCGCCACGCAGACCGGCAACAGCAGCCACCAGACCCGTTGCGGCAGCGCCGGCAGCGACTCGCGGCGCTGGCTCAGCCACAGGCTGGCGGCGCAGACCGTAGTGGCGAGCAGGGCGCCGGCGACGATGTCCGACGGCCAGTGCACGCCAAGGTAGACCCGCGACAGGGCGATGCTCAGCGACGGGATCACCGCCAGCAGTACCCAGGTCAGGCGCCAGCGCGGCGGTTGCTGGCGGCTGGCGAGGACGCCCAGGGTGAGGAAGAAGGCGAAGGACGCCGAGCTGTGTCCGCTGGGGAAGCTGAAGCTGCTCAGCGGTTCGGCCAGCACTTCCGGGCGGGCGCGGGCGAACAGGGTCTTCAGGGTCTGGTTGGCCAGCGCGGTACCCACCAGGGTGCCGATGGCGAAGATGGCCGGACGCCATTGCCGGGTCAGCAGGAGGATACCGCCGAGCAGCGCGCCGGCGATGAACTGGGTGCGGAAATCGCCGAGCCGGGTGACCACCACCATCACCGGGTTCAGGTCGGCGTTGCGATGCTCCTGGACCAGCGTCATCAGGCCCTGGTCGAGGTCCTGGAGGTACGGCCAGGCGACGGTCATCGCCAGCAGCAGGACCAGGCTCAGCGCGGCCGCCACAGCGGTTGCCCAGCGTTTGCGCCGCAGGCTGGCCTGGACTACCACGCCGACCAGCACCGCCAGGCAGGCCGCGACGATCCCGGCTTCGCTCCAGAAGCCTTCCGGCAACGGCAGGCGCAGGGCTGCGCCGGTGGCCCAGCCGGGCAACAGGTAGGCGACCGCCCAGCCGGCGGCGGCGATCAGCGAAACGCCGAGAAAACGGCCGAACGGCATGTCGAGCATGCCGGCGACCATCGGCAGCATCGGTCGCAGGGCGCCGATGAAGCGGCCGACCAGCAGGCTGGCGATACCGTAGCGTTCGAAGTACACCTCGGCGGCGGTGATCCACTGCGGATGGCTGCGCAGGCCGGGCAGGCGGCGGATGTTCTGGTGGAAGCGGCGGCCGATCCAGTACGAGCTGAGGTCGCCCAGCACCCCGCCGGCGTAGGCCAGCAGCAGGGTTTCGCCGAGGCCGAGGGCGCCGCTGCCGGCGATCACCGCGACGCCGAACAGCAGCACCACGCCGGGGAGGACGATACCGACGATGGCCGCGCATTCGAGGAAGGCGATGAGGAAGATGGCCAGCCCCAGCCACTCGGGGTTGGCGGCCATCCAGGCGTTGAAGCTGTCGAGACTCATTGCAGGTGCGGGTCCTGATGTCCGAGTAGATGATAGTCGCGCCCGGCGACCTGGCCGCGGCGCAGTGGGTTGCGGGTGCAGAAGGCGGCGAAGGTGGCATCGACGAAACGGTACGGCAGGTGTTCGTCGCGCCCCTTCGGAATGCCCAGCCGAGCGGCCTGGATCACCTGGCTGGGGCGCTCGCCGACATCGTCGACGAACAGTCGCTGCGGGTCGAAGCGCTGTGCGTCCCACTCCGGCACCTTCAGCCCCATGGCCTTGCACAGCAGGGTCTGGCCGGCGCACAGGCGGCCGATCTCGCGGGGCCGGCCCTGGCTGTCCGGGTTCAGGCTCTGCATCCGCTCCAGCGCCGTGTGGTCGCTGATGCGATCCAGCCAGGGATGGCCGGACTTGATCAGCACCGCATTGCCCGGCCCGCCGGCGCTGAAGTTCAGCGAGTCGCCGCCGCGCGCGTAATACATATAGATGTGCCCGCCGTCGAGGAACAGTGCCTTGCGCTTCTCGGTGTAGCCGAGCGAGGCATGGCTGCCTTTCTCCTCCAGGTAGTAGGCCTCGGTCTCGATGATTCGCGCCGCCAGCCAGAGATTGCCCTGGCGATGGCGGATCACCTTGCCCAGCAGCTCGCGGGCGACCAGCAACGCATCGCGGTCGAAGAAGGTGTCGGGGAGTGGCCGGGCGTCGGGCCAGGGCAAACTAAGGATGGGATCGCGGGACATGGGATTGTCGCTGGGACCATGGCAGTCATAGGCTGGCGAATGATAACAACAAGAGCCTGAATCATGGTTGAACGAGAGCGTGTCGACAGTGCCCACATCACGCCCAGCGCCCATTACACCGGGTACGTCTGGTTCCGCCATCGACTCGCCGAACCGGCCTTCGCCACCGTCTTCGGCCGCTGGGTACACGGCTTCGTCGCGCCGATCAACTGGGGCGCGCAGCTCGGTTTCGGACTGAACATCGAGGATTTCCTGTTACAAAGACACCTCATGATCGACGCGCGCCTGACCCAGGCCGTCGAACGCGAGGGAGTGGTCCAGGTGGTGGAAATGGCCTGCGGGCTCTCGCCGCGTGGGCGACGCTTCCGGCAACGCTATCCACAGTTGCGCTACCTGGAGGCCGACCTGCCGCCGATGGCCGCGCGCAAGGCGGCGTTGCTCCGCGAGCAGGGTTGGCTGGGCCCGGAGCACGCGGTGGCGGCTGTGGATATCCTCGCCGAGGACGGCGAGCGCAGCCTTGCCGCGCTGTTCGCCGGGCTCGATCGCGAGCGCCCGCTGGTGGTGATCACTGAGGGGTTGGTGAACTATTTCCAGCGCCCGGTGATCGAGGCCTTCTGGAGTCGCCTGGCGACCGAACTTAAACGCTTCCCCCAGGGCACCTACCTGACCGACCTCTATCCCGATCTCCGCGAGCACCCGCGTTACCGGCAGATCCGCTGGGGAGTGGGGATCATCGGGCGGCTGACGCGGGGAAGCTATCCGTTGCATTACCGCAATGCCGCGGAAATCGAGGCGGCCTTCGCCCGCTGCGGCTTCGCCTCCACCCTGGTGCTCGACCCGCAGCGCGAAGGCGCCGCCCTGGGCTTGCCGCAGGGACGCCTGCCGAGCCTGGTGCGGGTAATCGAAAGCCGCACGGCATAGCCGCCTCTCAGGCGACCTCCGCTCGCTCCCAGGCGGCGAGGAGGTCGGCCAGTCCGGCGCTGGCCGCCGGATCGGAGTGCGGGAAGATGAAGGCGAAGCCGTCGGCGGTCGAGCGCAGGGGCAGGATGTCCAAGTCCGCCAGGCCGTCGCAGCACAACCGCCAGCCGCGTTGCGGGCGGGATTCGGGCAGCTCGGCGTGCAGCCGCCCGCCGAAATAGCCGAGTTCCATCAGTTCCGCCGCATAGACGCCGAACTGCGGATGTTCCAGCCGAGCGTGCCCTTGGGCTGGCCGATGGCGGACCTCGAAGCGTCGCTCCAGGTCGAGCAGGCGCGTGCGCGGGATCCGCGTGCTGCCCTCGGCGCGCTCCGGCAGTGCCTCGCCGCGCAGGAACGGGCCGTAGAGCCGGGCGCAGGCCTCGCGTCGTTCGAACTGGGCAAGATGGTCGGCGTCGTGGATCAGGGCGAACTCGGCGTTCCCGCAGGCATGGGCGAACACCGCATGTTCCCAGGGCTGGGTGAAATGGTCGTACTCGCCGGCGAGCACCAGGGTCGGGCAGGTCGGGTGCCGCTCGAAGCCGCCGAAGGCCAGCAGGCGCCGGCTATTCTGCCGGTAGCGTTCGATCTCCGCCGCGGTCAGGCGTTGCAACTGGCGCAGCATGGCCTTGCGAAATACCGGGGAGACGCCGGTACGTTCCAGCTGTAGCGGGTTGATCAGGCCGGTCAGTACGCCGTGGGCGAAGGCGCTCTGGTCGCCCTCGTCGAGCCGGGCCAGGGCTTCTTCCAGCAGCAGCCGCGCACCGGGGCGGCCGAATGCGGTGATGCCGGCCAGTAGCAGGCGCGCGCAGCGGCGCGGATGGCGGGCGGCGAACAGCGCGGCCAGGGCCGAGCCGTAGGACAGGCCGATGGGCATCAACGGCGGCAGGCCGAGCTGTTCGGCGAAGGCCGCGATCAGGTCGGCGAGGTCTTCCAGGCTCAGTTCCGCCGCCAGTTGCAGGTTGCCGCCCTGGCTCGGCAGGTCGAGCAGGATCACCGGGTGCTCGGCGAGCAGTTCGCTGACCTCGCCGGTGAACGAGCGGAAGCTCTGGAAGGCGCCGCCCAGCAGGAGCACCGGCGGGCGCGGGTCGTCGGCGCGGGCGGCGAAGGCCTGGTAGCGCAGTTGCCAGCCGTCTAGGAAGAGGATATCCGGTTCGCTGCTCAGCGACTGTGCGCTGTAGTCGGTACGGTAGCGCATGGCGAGGCCCCGCGGTGTGTGCGTCGTTATTGTTGTTCTGCCGAGCGGGTGCCGGTGGGTGGCAGTGGCCAGGCTCGCCTCGAAGGTAAACAGAGGTAGCAATTTTGTTTACCTATCCTTCGGCCGGCGCCTGCGCCCGGGTGTCACCGTCTCGCGCACAGCCCCAGGCGCAGCGGGGCTGCCGCGTTACCGCCGGGGGCGATGGAACGCACTGTCTACCGACCGGCTGTTGCGGCTGGGCGCGCCGGGGCTGGCTCGCTATAATCGCGCATTTCCCTGACGCCAGATGCCGAGACCATGACCGAGTCCGTCCTCGACTATATGAGCCGCCTTGGCCGCGATGCCCGCGCCGCCTCGCGGTTGCTCGCGCGCGCCGCCACCGCGCAGAAGAACCGCGCCCTGCTGGCCGCGGCCGATGCGTTGGACGCCGCCCGCGCGGAGTTGTCCCACGCCAACGAGCAGGACCTCGCCGCCGGCCGCGCCAATGGCCTGGAGCCGGCGATGCTGGACCGCCTGGCGCTGACCCCGGCGCGCATCGACGACATGATCGAGGGCCTGCGCCAGGTCGCCACGCTGCCCGACCCGATCGGCGAGATCCGCGACATGCGCTATGTGCCCTCGGGCATCCAGATCGGCAAGATGCGCGTGCCGCTGGGCGTGGTCGGGATCATCTACGAGTCGCGGCCGAACGTGACCATCGACGCCGCCAGCCTGTGCCTGAAGTCCGGCAACGCGACCATCCTGCGCGGCGGCTCCGAGGCGATCCACTCCAACCAGGCGATCGCCCGCTGCATCCAGCAGGGCCTGGCCGAGGCCGGCCTGCCGGCCGCCGCCGTGCAGGTGGTGGAAACCACCGACCGCGCCGCGGTCGGCGCGCTGATCAGCATGCCCGAATACGTCGACGTGATCGTCCCGCGCGGCGGCAAGGGCCTGATCGAGCGCATCAGCCGCGAGGCCAAGGTGCCGGTGATCAAGCACCTGGACGGCATCTGCCACGTCTACATCGATGTCGCCGCCGACCTGGACAAGGCGATTCGCGTCGCCGACAACGCCAAGACCCAGCGCTATGCACCGTGCAACACCATGGAGACGCTGCTGGTGCATGCCGGCATCGCCGAGCAGATGCTGCCGCCGCTGGCCACGATCTACCGCGAGAAGGGCGTGGAACTGCGCGGCGACGCCGCGACCCGCGCGCTGCTCGGCGCAGACGTGCTGGAGGCTACCGAGGAGGACTGGCGTACCGAGTACAACGCGCCGATCCTGTCGATCCGCATCGTCGACGGGCTGGACGCGGCGATCGAGCACATCAACACCTACGGCTCGCAGCACACCGACGCGATCATTACCGAGAATTTCAGCGATGCGCGGCGTTTCCTCGCCGAAGTGGATTCCGCTTCGGTGATGGTCAACGCCTCGACCCGCTTCGCCGACGGCTTCGAGTACGGCCTCGGCGCCGAGATCGGGATTTCCACCGACAAGCTGCACGCCCGCGGCCCGGTCGGCCTGGAAGGCCTGACCAGCGAGAAGTACGTCGTCTTCGGCGACGGTCACGTGCGCACCTGATGGGCAAACGTATCGGCCTGTTCGGCGGCACTTTCGACCCCGTGCATATCGGACATATGCGCAGCGCCGTGGAAATGGCCGAGCAGTTCGCCCTCGACGAACTGCGCCTGCTGCCCAATGCGCGGCCGCCGCACCGGGAAACCCCGCAGGTGTCGGCCGCGCAGCGGTTGGCGATGGTCGAGCGGGCGGTGGCGGGAGTCGAGCGATTGACGGTCGATCCCCGCGAACTGCAGCGCGACAAGCCGTCCTACACCATCGACACCCTGGAGTCGGTGCGGGCGGAGCTGGCGGCCGACGACCAGTTGTTCATGCTGATCGGCTGGGATGCCTTCTGTGGCTTGCCGACGTGGCACCGCTGGGAGGCGTTGCTGGATCACTGCCACATCGTCGTGTTGCAGCGTCCGGATGCCGACAGCGAGCCGCCGGAGTCGCTGCGCGACCTGCTGGCGGCGCGGAGCGTGGCCGACCCGCAGGCCCTGAAAGGGCCGGGCGGACAGATCACCTTCGTCTGGCAGACGCCGCTGGCGGTGTCCGCCACCCAGATCCGCGCGCTGCTGGGTGCCGGGCGCTCCGTGCGTTTCCTGGTGCCGGACGCGGTATTGAACTACATCGAGGCGCACCACCTGTATCGTGCGCCACACTGATAAAGAAACAGAGACCGACTCAATGCAAACCGAACAACTCGTCCAAGTGGCCATCGATGCCCTGGAAGACCTCAAGGCCCAGGACATCGTGACCCTCGATGTGCGGGACAAGACCAGCGTCACCGACTACATGGTGATCGCCTGCGGCAGTTCCAGCCGCCAGGTCAAGTCGCTGGCCGACAACGTCCTGACCAAGGCCAAGGAAAACGGCGTCAAGCCCCTGGGCAGCGAAGGCCTGGAGTCCGGCGAATGGGCGCTGCTCGACCTGGGCGACGTGGTGGTCCACGTGATGCTCCCGGCGACCCGCCAGTTCTACGACCTGGAGCGCCTGTGGCAGGGCGCCGAGCAGAGCCGCGCCCAGCACCAGCCGGAAGAGTGACGCCGGCATGCGGTTGCGCCTGATCGCGGTTGGCTCGCGCATGCCTCGCTGGGTCGAGGAAGGCTGGCAGGAATACGTCAAGCGCCTGCCGGCCGAGCTGTCCCTCGAACTGGTGGAGATCCCGCTCAACACCCGCGGCAAGAACGCCGATGTGGCGCGCCTGATCCGTCAGGAAGGCGAGGCCATGCTGGCGCGCGTCCAGCCGGGGGAACGGGTGGTGACCCTGGAGGTCGAAGGTCGGCCCTGGAGCACCGAGCAACTGGCTCGCGAACTGGATCGCTGGCGTCTCGACGCACGCACCGTGAATCTCATGGTCGGCGGCCCGGAAGGGCTGGCGCCGGAGGTCTGCGCGCGCAGCGAGCAGCGCTGGTCGCTGTCGCCGTTGACGCTGCCGCACCCGTTGGTGCGGATCCTGGTCGGCGAGCAGATCTACCGGGCCTGGACCGTATTGTCCGGGCACCCCTACCACAAATAGTCCCCAGTCCCGATGCCGCAGCCGATCCACCTGAAAGACCACGAGAAAGACGCCCGCCTGGTGCGTCGGCGCGTCATCGTCGGGGCGGTGGCGGTGGTCTTGCTGACCCTGGTGCTGGTGGCGCGCATGTACCACCTGCAGGTGACCCAGTACGAGTACCATTCGACGCTGTCGGAGAACAACCGGGTCCATGTGCAGCCGATCCCGCCGACCCGCGGGATCATCTTCGACCGCAACGGCGTGATCATCGCCGACAACCGGCCGAGCTTCAGCCTGACCATCACCCGCGAACGCACCGAGGACCTGCAGAAGACCCTCGACACGCTGGTGGAGATCCTCGGCCTGACCGAGGACGACCGGGCCATCTTCGAGAAGCGCATGAAGCAGGGGCGGCGTCCGTTCGAGCCGGTTCCCATCATGTTCGAACTCAACGAGGAACAGATCGCCCGCATCGCGGTGAACCAGTTCCGCCTGCCGGGCGTCGACGTGGCGACCCAGTTCGTCCGCCACTACCCGCTGAAGGAGCACTTCGCCCATTCGGTCGGGTACGTCGGGCGGATCAACGAGCAGGAACTGAAGAACCTCGACCCGATCAACTACAGCGGCACCCACCATATCGGCAAGACCGGCATCGAGCGCTTCTACGAGAGCGAGTTGCACGGCACGGTTGGCTACGAGGAAGTCGAGACCAACGCCCGCGGGCGGGTGCTGCGGGTGCTCAAGCGCACCGACCCGATTCCCGGCAAGGACATCGTCCTGAGCATCGACAGCCGCCTGCAGGAGGCCGCCGAGAACGCCCTGGCCGGGCGGCGGGGCGCCATCGTGGCGATCCAGCCGTCCACCGGCGACGTGCTGGCGATGGTCAGCCAGCCGAGCTACGACCCCAACCTGTTCGTCACCGGCATCAGCTTCAAGGCCTATGCCGAGCTGCGCGACTCCATCGACCGGCCGCTGTACAACCGCGTCCTGCGCGGGCTCTATCCGCCGGGCTCGACGGTGAAGCCGGCGGTGGCGCTGGCCGGCCTCGACGCCGGGGTGGTCACGCCGACCTCGCGGGTCTTCGACCCCGGCTACTACCAGTTGCCCAACTACGACCACAAGTACCGTAACTGGAACCGCTACGGCGATGGCTGGGTGAGCCTGGAGTCGGCGATCTACCGGTCCAACGACACCTATTTCTACGACCTCGCGCACAAGCTGGGGATCGACCGCCTGCACGCCTTCATGAGCCGCTTCGGCTTCGGCCAGAAAGTCGCCCTGGACATGTTCGGCGAAGCCGACGGGCTGATGCCCTCGCGCGAATGGAAGCGCAAGACCCGCCGCCAGGTCTGGTACCCGGGCGAGACCCTGATCCTCGGCATCGGCCAGGGCTACATGCAGGCGACGCCGATCCAACTGGCGCAGATGACCGCGCTGCTGGCCAACAAGGGCCACTGGATCCGCCCGCACCTGGCCAAGACCATCGACGGCCAGCCGCCGGTCGACCCCGACCCGATGCCCGACATCGTGCTGCGCGACCCGGCCAACTGGGACCGCGTCGACTACGGCATGCAGCAGGTGGTGCATGGCGCCCGCGGCACGGCGCGCAAGGTCGGCGCCACCTCGGCCTACCTGATCGCCGGCAAGAGCGGTACCGCCCAAGTGGTGGCGATCAAGCAGAACGAGCGCTACGACCGCTCCAAGCTGCTCGAGCGGCACCGCGACCACGCCCTGTTCGTCGGCTTCGCGCCGGCCAACAACCCGCAGATCGCGGTGGCGGTGATGGTGGAGAACGGCGAGTCCGGCTCCGGCGTCGCCGCCCCGGTGGTCAAGCAGGTGATGGACGCCTGGCTGCTCGACGAGCACGGCAAGCTCAAGGCCGAATACGCGGAACCCGTCGCGCCGCTCGCGGCGGCGGTGGCCAAGCCCGAACCCACGGCAGCCGAGCCGGAGGCGCCCGCCCTTGAACAGTAACTTCGACCGCACCCTGTCCAACGAAGACGTGATGCGCCGGCGCGCCAGCCTGTTGCAGCGCCTGCACATCGACGGGATTCTCCTGCTGCTGTTGCTGATCCTCGGCGCCACCGGCCTGTTCGTCCTCTATTCGGCGAGCGGCAAGAGCTGGGACATGCTGATGAAGCAGGCCACCTCGTTCGGCCTGGGACTGGGCATGATGGTGGTCATCGCCCAGATCGAGCCGCGCTTCATGGCCCGCTGGGTGCCGCTGGGCTACCTGGTGGGGGTCGCGCTGCTGGTGGTGGTCGACGTGATCGGCCACGACGCCAAGGGGGCGACGCGCTGGATCAACATCCCCGGGGTGATCCGCTTCCAGCCCTCGGAGTTCATGAAGCTGCTGATGCCGATGACGGTGGCCTGGTACCTGTCCAAGCGCAACCTGCCGCCGGGGCTCAAGCACATGGTGATCAGCCTGGCGATCATCATCACCCCGTTCGTGCTGATCCTGAAACAACCCGACCTCGGCACCGCCATGCTGATCCTCGCTTCCGGCGGCTTCGTGCTGTTCGTCGGCGGCCTGCGCTGGCGCTGGATCGTCGGCGCGGTGTCGGCGGCGGTGCCGATCGCCGTGGCGATGTGGTTCTTCATCATGCACGACTACCAGAAACAGCGGGTGCTGACCTTCCTCGACCCGGAAAGCGACCCGCTGGGCACCGGCTGGAACATCATCCAGTCTAAGGCGGCCATCGGTTCCGGCGGGGTATTCGGCAAGGGCTGGCTGCTGGGCACCCAGTCGCACCTGGATTTTTTGCCGGAAAGCCACACCGACTTTATCATTGCGGTCCTCGGCGAGGAGTTCGGCCTGGTCGGCGTCTGCCTGCTGCTGGTGCTCTACCTGCTGCTGATCAGTCGTGGCCTGGTGATCACCGCCCAGGCGCAGACGCTCTACGGCAAACTGCTGGCCGGTGGCATCACCATGACGTTTTTCGTTTATGTCTTCGTGAATATCGGTATGGTGAGCGGGTTGTTGCCGGTGGTGGGGGTACCGCTGCCTTTCATTAGTTATGGCGGAACTTCGCTGGTTACCCTGTTGTCAGGGTTCGGGGTTCTGATGTCGATCCATACCCATCGGAAGTGGATCGCCCAGGTTTGAGACCAAGAGTGAAGAACGCAATGCAAGTACTGCGTACATGGGCGGCCAGGGGCGTCCAATGGGTCGGCGTAGCCGGCGTCATTGGCCTGTCCGGGGCGGCCCAGGCGGGGGACTACGACGGCTCGCCGCAAGTGGCCGAGTTCGTCAGCGAAATGACCCGCGACTACGGCTTCGCCGGAGAGCAGCTGATGGGGCTGTTCCGCGACGTGAACCGCAAGCAGTCGATCCTCGATGCGATCTCGCGCCCGGCCGAGCGGGTCAAGCAGTGGAAGGAATACCGGCCGATCTTCATCAGCGACGCGCGCATCAGTCGTGGTGTCGACTTCTGGAACAAGCATGCCGAAGACCTGGCGCGGGCAGAGAAGGAATACGGCGTGCCGGCCGAGATCATCGTCTCGATCATCGGCGTGGAAACCTTCTTCGGCCGCAACACCGGCAGCTACCGGGTGATGGACGCGCTGTCCACCCTCGGCTTCGACTACCCGCCGCGGGCCGACTTCTTCCGCAAGGAGTTGCGCGAGTTCCTCCTGCTCGCCCGCGAACAGCAGGTCGACCCGCTCAGCCTGACCGGCTCCTACGCCGGCGCCATGGGCCTGCCGCAATTCATGCCGAGCAGCTTCCGCGCCTACGCGGTGGACTTCGACGGCGATGGCCACATCAATATCTGGAGCGACCCGACCGACGCCATCGGTAGCGTCGCCAGCTACTTCAAGCAGCACGGCTGGGTCACCGGCGAGCCGGTGGTCTCGGTGGCCGAGATCAACGACGAGAGCGCCGAGAGCGCGGTGACCAGGGGCGTCGACCCGACCATGAGCCTGGGCGAGCTGCGTGCCCGCGGCTGGCGCACCCACGATGCGCTGCGCGACGACCAGAAGGTCACGGCGATGCGTTTCGTCGGCGACAAGGGCATCGAGTATTGGGTCGGTTTGCCGAACTTCTACGTGATCACCCGCTATAATCGCAGCGCCATGTATGCCATGGCGGTTTATCAGCTGGCGGGCGAGATTGCCCGCGCGCGAGGTGCCCATTGAGCAAGCGTGTCCGCTCCTCCCTGATCCTGCCCGCCGTCTGCGGCCTCGGGCTGGCGGCCGTGCTGTTGAGCAGTTGCTCCAGCAAGGCGCCCCAGCAGCCGGCCAGGCAGGCGGGCATTTCCGGGCCGGGCGACTATTCCCGTCCGCATCGCGACGGCGCCCCCTGGTGGGACGTCGACGTGTCGCGGATCCCCGATGCGGTACCGATGCCGCACAACGGTTCGGTGAAGGCCAACCCCTACACCGTGCTGGGCAAGACCTACTACCCGATGAACGATGCGCGGGCCTACCGGATGGTCGGCACCGCGTCCTGGTACGGCACCAAGTTCCACGGCCAGGCCACCGCCAACGGCGAGACCTACGACCTCTACGGCATGACCGCCGCGCACAAGACCCTGCCGTTGCCGAGCTATGTGCGGGTGACCAACCTGGACAACGGCAAGAGCGTGATCGTCCGCGTCAACGACCGCGGCCCGTTCTATTCCGACCGGGTCATCGACCTGTCCTTCGCCGCGGCGAAGAAGCTCGGTTATGCCGAGACCGGCACCGCGCGAGTCAAGGTCGAAGGCATCGACCCGGTGCAGTGGTGGGCCCAGCGCGGCCGGCCGGCACCGATGGTCCTGGCGCAGCCCAAGCAGGCGGTGGCCCAGGCCGCTCCCGCCGCGGCGCAGACGCAGGCGGTGGCGATGGCCCAGCCGATCGAGACCTACACTCCGCCGCCGGCACAGCACGCGGCCGCCGTGCTGCCGGTGCAGATCGACTCAAAAAAAAACGCTTCATTACCAGCCGATGGCCTGTATCTCCAGGTGGGCGCCTTCGCCAACCCGGATGCGGCGGAGCTGCTGAAGGCCAAGCTGAGCGGCGTGACGGCTGCGCCGGTGTTTATCAGCTCGGTCGTGCGCAACCAGCAGATTCTGCACCGGGTGCGGCTGGGACCGATCGGTTCGGCGGACGAGGTTAGCCGCACCCAGGACAGCATCCGCGTGGCCAACCTTGGCCAGCCGACGCTGGTACGCCCCGACTGAGCGCCTACTCACGCAGGGAATTCCCGCAAGGGATTGTTTGACCATTGGTAGAACCAGAGAGACGGATGAACATCACCACTATCGCGAAACGCTTGTCACTGCTTGTCCTGTTCATCGCCCCTACGGCTGGCTGGGCTGCTGAATCCATGGTTCCGGCGCCGCCGCAACTGGCCGCCAAGTCGTACGTCCTGATGGACGGCGAGAGCGGCCAGGTTCTGGTCGAGAACAACGGCGACCAGCGCCTGCCGCCGGCCAGCCTGACCAAACTGATGACCGCCTACATCGCCACCAAGGAGATCGAGGCCGGCCGCATCGGCGAGAACGACCTGGTCACCGTCAGCGAACATGCCTGGCGCACCGGCGGTTCGCGGATGTTCATCAAGGTCGGCAGCCAGGTCTCGGTGAGCGACCTGCTGCATGGCATCATCATCCAGTCCGGCAACGACGCCAGCGTCGCCCTGGCCGAGCATATCGCCGGCAGCGAAGACGCCTTCGCCGACATGATGAACACCACCGCGCAGAAGCTGGGCCTGACCAACTCCCACTTCATGGACGCCACCGGCCTGCCCAACCCGGACCACTATTCCTCCGCCCGCGACATGGCGGTGCTGGCCCGCGCGATCATCTACGGTGAGCCGAGCCACTACGCGATCTACGCGCAGAAGGAATTCCTCTGGAACAACATCAAGCAGCCGAACCGCAACCTGCTGCTGTGGCGCGACAAAACCGTCGACGGCCTGAAGACCGGCCACACCGACGAAGCCGGCTACTGCCTGGTGGCTTCCGCGGTACGCGACGGCCAGCGCATGATCGCCGTGGTGTTCGGCACCAACAGCGAGCAGGCCCGCGCCGCCGAGACCCAGAAGCTGCTGACCTATGGCTTCCGCTTCTTCGAAAGCCGCAACTTCTACAAGAAGGGCACCGAGCTGACCAAGGGCCTGGTCTGGAAGGGTTCCGAGCATGAAGTGAAAGCCGGCCTCGCCGAAGATCTGACCATGACCCTGCCGCGCGGCCAGATGCAGAAGCTGCAGGCCAGCATGGTCCTGGAGCCGCAACTGATGGCGCCGATCCAGCAGGGCCAGGTGATCGGCAAGGTGGAAGTGAAGCTGGACGACAAGGTCATCCGCAGCGCCGACCTGGTCGCCCTCAACGCCGTCGAGGAGGGTGGTTTCTTCCGCCGCCTGTGGGATAGCATCCGCCTGTTCTTCTACGGTTTGTTCAACTGACCGACCGGCGCCCGCCCGCTCACGAGGCCAGCGGGCGCCCGTCCCCGCGGACCACGGGTCCGCCGCCGCCATGACCGATACCCCTGACGTTCAACCCCCGAAAATCGAATTCCCCTGCGAGCGTTATCCGATCAAGGTGATCGGCGACGCCGGCGAAGGTTTCTCCGACCTGGTCGTGGAAATCATCCAGCGCCACGCGCCGGATCTCGACGTCGAGACCCTGGTGGTCCGTGACAGCAGCAAGGGGCGATTCCTCTCGGTGCAGGTGCTGATCACCGCCACCGATGTCGACCAACTGCAAGCCATCCATAACGACCTGCGCGCGACCGGACGCGTGCACATGGTGCTCTGATGGGACTCGAGCTGGGCTTCCGTGAGCTCGGCGAGGTTCCCTACGAACCGACCTGGCATGCCATGCAGCGCTTCGTTGCCGAACGCGACAAATCGGTAATGGACGAAGCCTGGCTGTTGCAGCACCCTGCGGTCTTCACCCAGGGGCAGGCCGGCAAGGCGGAGCATGTGCTGTTCCCCGGCGACATCCCGGTGATCCAGGTAGATCGCGGCGGCCAGGTGACCTACCACGGCCCCGGCCAGTTGGTCACCTACCTGCTGCTCGATGTCCGCCGCCTGGGACTGGGCGTGCGCGAGCTGGTCAGCCGGATCGAGCAGAGCCTGATCGGCCTGCTGGCGTCCTATGACGTGCAGGCCGTGGCCAAGCCGGACGCGCCGGGTGTCTACGTCGACGGGGCGAAGATCGCCTCCCTCGGCCTGCGCATCCGCAACGGCTGTTCCTTCCATGGCCTGGCGCTGAACCTGGACATGGACCTGCGACCGTTCCAACGAATCAATCCCTGCGGCTACGCCGGGATGCCCATGACCCAACTGCGCGACCTGGTTGGGCCGGTGGATTTTGCCGAGGTGTGTACCCGATTGCGCGCTGAGCTCGTCTCACGCCTTGGCTACGCTGAACAGAAGACCCTTACGGGCGGGATCGAACTGACATGAGCACTGTTGTGGAGAAGTCCGGAGAAGCCAAGCCGGGCAAGGTGGAAGTCGGCGTGAAGCTGCGCGGCGCGGAAAAGGTCGCGCGGATTCCGGTGAAGATCATTCCCACCGAGGAACTGCCGAAGAAACCCGACTGGATCCGCGTGCGCATCCCGGTTTCCCCCGAGGTCGACCGCATCAAGCAACTGCTGCGCAAGCACAAGCTGCACAGCGTCTGCGAAGAGGCGTCCTGCCCGAACCTGGGCGAGTGCTTCTCCGGCGGCACCGCGACCTTCATGATCATGGGCGATATCTGCACCCGACGCTGCCCGTTCTGCGACGTCGGTCATGGCCGGCCGAAGCCGCTGGACGTCGACGAGCCGACCAACCTGGCCATCGCCATCGCCGACCTGCGGCTGAAGTACGTGGTGATCACCTCGGTGGACCGCGACGATCTGCGCGACGGCGGCGCCCAGCACTTCGCCGACTGCCTGCGCGAGATCCGCAAGCTGTCGCCGGGGATCCAGCTGGAAACCCTGGTGCCCGACTATCGCGGTCGCATGGACATCGCCCTGGAGATCACCGCCAACGAGCCGCCGGACGTGTTCAACCATAACCTGGAGACGGTACCGCGCCTGTACCGCTCCTCGCGGCCGGGCTCGGACTTCGAGTGGTCGCTGGACCTGCTGCAGAAGTTCAAGCAGATGGTTCCGCACGTACCGACCAAGTCCGGGCTGATGCTCGGCCTGGGCGAGACCGACGATGAGGTCATCGAGGTCATGCAGCGGATGCGCGAGCACGACATCGACATGCTGACCCTCGGCCAGTACCTGCAGCCGTCGCGCAACCACCTGCCGGTGCAGCGCTTCGTGCATCCGGACACCTTCGCCTGGTTCGCCGAGGAAGGCGAGAAGATGGGCTTCAAGAACGTCGCGTCCGGTCCGCTGGTGCGTTCGTCCTACCATGCCGACCAGCAGGCGCACGGCAACAAGATCGGCTGATCGACGCCGCGCCAATGCCTCCGACGCCGCGTCCCTGCACAGGGACGCGGCGTTTTTCTTTGGGCAGCCACGAAGCCTCTTCGGTCGGAGGACGAATAACCGCTTGCGGTTATCCGCCGGCGCGTAGGTGGGTACCGTTTGCTCTCATCCCTGTGCGGTAACGAAGCGACTGCGCTGGCCGAGCTGCCGCACCGCCTCGATCAGTGCATCGGCCGCCAGGCTGGGTTGGCGCGAGAAGGCGTAGAAACGCGCCTCCGGCAGCGTCGGAAAACCCTGTTCCGGGCCCAGTTCGCGCAGCCCCTCGCGCATCTGGCTGCGCGCCATCACCGTCACGGCGAAACCAGCCAGCGCGGCGGACAGGCAGCCGGCCATGCTGGCGCTCTCGAACACCAGGCGCCAGGGACGCGCAGCGGCGCCGAGGGCTGTAATCGCCGCTTCGCGGTAGACGCAGGGTTCGGGGAACAGCGCCAGCGGCAGCGGTTCGCCCGCGGGCAGCTCGATCGCGGTCGCCGCGGCCCAGACCAGCGGTTCCTCCCAGAGCAGTTCGCCGTCGTCTCCTACCCGCCGGCACTGCTTGCCGAACACCACGTCGGTGCGCCCCTGGGCCTGCTGGCGGAGCAGGTCGGTGGTGATACCGACCTTGAGTTCGATGGATGCTTCGGGGTGCCAGCGGCGAAAGCGTTGCAGGACGCGTGGCAGCCAGGCGCTGGCGAAGTCCTCCGAAGCGCCGATGCGCAGGCGGTCGCGGATCGGCGTGCCGTGCAGCCTGGCGCGGGCCTCGCGCTCCAGCTCGACGATGTTGCGGGCATAGGCGTAGAGCGTCTCGCCCGCCTGGGTCAGCTCCAGGCGGCGAGTGGTGCGGCTGAGCAGGCTGACGCCGGCTGTCTGTTCCAGGCGCTTGATATGCCCGCTGACTGCGGAGGGGGTGAGCGCGAGATTGTCCGCGGCGAGGGCGAAACCGCCGCTGTCGACCACTTCGAGAAAGGTACGCAACAACACGATATCCAGGGATTGGGAGGTGGGGACGGCAAGCTCCATGAGGTCTTCCATTCATCTCGTTTCATGAATAGTAGACGCTAACTATTCATGAATCACCCTTGGCAAGCGTCCTAGGATGTCCCTTCTTTCTCTTGGAGAGGTCCGATGAGCCGCTATGCCTTCGTTTCCGCCGATGTCCTGGATATCGCCTACCTGGAGTGGAATCCGCAGGGGGCGCGCAGCGCCGTCTTGTTGCACGGTTGGCCGGACAGCCCGCATACCTGGAAAGACCTGGCGGAGTCCCTGGCGGACGCCGGCTATCGGGTGCTGGCACCA
Organism: Pseudomonas sp. 203-8; assembly: GCF_020708595.1. NCBI lineage: Bacteria > Pseudomonadati > Pseudomonadota > Gammaproteobacteria > Pseudomonadales > Pseudomonadaceae > Pseudomonas > Pseudomonas sp. 203-8. The sequence continues at coordinate 27,668 of NZ_JAJFDF010000002.1, forward strand.
GCCCTCCGGGGATTCGCCCCGACCCGCTTCCGCGATGCGTCTACTCCGCGCAGCGGGCAACTGGCGGCTCTGGCTTGCGATCTGCTGGCATTCGTCGACAGCCTGGCATTGCAACGTCCCCTGCTGGTCGGCCATGACTGGGGGGCTCGCGCGGTGGCTAGTGCCTGCGGACTGCGCGAGGGCGTAGCCTCGCACCTGGTGATGCTCTCGGTGGGGTACGCCAGCAACGATCCGCAGCAAGTTCTTTCCCTGCCGCAGGCCCGTAGCTTCTGGTACCAGTGGTTCATGGCTACGCCACGCGGAGAGCGCGCGCTGCGCGAGGAGGGCGAGGCATTCGCCCGGCAGATGTGGGACACCTGGTCGCCGCCGGGATGGTATGCCGAGCGCGATTTCCAGGAGGCCGCCCAGGCCTTCTCCGGGCCGGACTGGGTCGCCGTGGTGCTGCACTATTACCGGCATCGCTGGGGCTTCGTCGCGGGGGAGCCGCGCTACGGGGCGGCGGAACAGCGCTTGCTCCCGGCACCGCGCCTGGCGCTGCCGACCCTGGTGCTGCACGGCGGCGCGGATGCCTGCACCCACCCCGACGGCACCCGCGGACGCGAGCACTACTTCAGCGGGCGCTACCAGCGGCTGGTGCTGGAGAGCGTCGGCCATTTTCCGCAGCGCGAGGCGGCCGCCCAGGTGGCGGACGCTATCCTGCGGTTCTGCGCGGATGACTAGGTCCTGGACACCGCAGCGGCGGATAACGCCCATGGCGTTATCCGCCCTACGAACCGGTGTGCCGCGAGCGGTCGCGGCGGACGTGGGGTCGTAAGCTCCGCCGGTGGCCCTATGGCGTCCGCAGGCGGTCGAGCAGCGCCGGGGTCGGATAGCCGTCCGCCGGCCAGCCGAACTCCTGCTGGCAGGCGCGGATCGCCTTGCGCGTATTGGCGCCGATGATGCCATCCACCGCGCCCGGATCGTGTCCGCGGGCGGCCAGTTGCCGTTGCAGCTCGATGCGCTGCGAGCGGCTCAGCGGAACATCCTCCAGCGGCCAGGCGCCGACTATCCGGCCGCCGCCCTTGAAGCTGTCGGCGAGCAGGCCGACGGCCAGGGCGTAGGCGCTGGAGTTGTTGTACTTGAGGATGGCGCGGAAGTTGTGCAGCACCAGGAAGGCCGGGCCGCGGTGCCCGGCCGGCAGCAGCAGCGAGGCCTGTTCGCCGGAGAGTCCGGAGGGCAGGGGGCCGCCGTTGACGCCTTGTACGCCCATCCCTTGCCATTCGCCCAGGGGCTTGCGGATGGTGAGTTCCGCCAGGGAATAGTCGAAGCCTGCCGGCAGGCGGACTTCGAAACCCCAGGGTTGTCCGGCGATCCAGCCGGAGGCTTTCAGGTAGTTGGCGGTGGAGGCCAGGGCGTCGCCGGGCGAGCCCCAGATGTCACGCTTGCCGTCGCCGTCGAAGTCCACGGCATACTGGTTGTAGGTGGTCGGGATGAACTGGGTCTGGCCCATGGCGCCGGCCCAGGAGCCGATCATGAAGGAGGCCGGAACGTCGCCGTGCTGGAGAATCTTCAGGGCGGCGAGCAACTGGGCGTGGGCGAATTCCGGGCGGCGTCCTTCATAGGCGAGGGTCGCCAGGGAGCGGATCACGTTCTTGTTGCCCATGTGCGAACCGTAGTTGCTCTCCATGCCCCAGATCGCCACCACCGCATCCGCATCCACCGCATAGCGCGCGTCGACTTCGCCGAGGATGCGCGCATGCTGCGCCAGGCGCGCCTGGCCCTGGCGAACGCGCAGCGGATCGAGGGCGCCTTCCAGGTACTTCCATACCGGTCGGGTGAATTCCGGCTGGCTGCGGTCGGCTTCGACCACGGCGGGATCGGGCTGGACGCCGGCGAAGGCGCGATCGAAGGTCTGCGCATCGATTCCACCGGCCAGCGCCTGTTGACGGAAGGCGTCACGCCACTGTTCGAAGCTTTGCCCAGGCTGGGCCTCGTTCGGCGCGCCAGCGGGCACCGAGGCGGCCGGGCCGGCGCCGGAGAAGGGCGCCTTGGTCTGCAGGGGAGCGGCAGGCTGGTTGTATTCGACTGTCGGATTCTTCTGCGCGCAGGCGCTGGAGAGGCCAAGCCCCATGGCGACGACGGTGCTGCCCAGCAGCCCGCTCACCTTCAGCAGGGCGGATCGTTCGGGGTTACGCATTGCTCTCCTCAGCAGGGTCCTCGGGACGGGCCACCTTAGCACGCCGGCCAGGACGCGTCTGCCGTCGTTGGACGCGCCGGCGGGGCCCCGGGTTCGCCAATGTGGTTCCATCGGCGCGGTGGATATCGTTCGCCATATGTTCGGTCACTGTCGGGCGGCCAATGGTTTCGTCCGTACCGCTCCGCCGCCTGTCGAAGCCTCGCGGCGCACCCGAGTCGGGATCGGCGACGGGGCGCGCGGCATGCTCGAGGCCTTCGACTTCTTCTTCCTGGCCTTCGTTCTGCGCGACATGGCTACCCGCTTCGGCGTCGGCATCGAACGCCCGAGCCTGGTTCGTGCGCTGTAATGGCCAGAGGGTTGCCAGTCGGCCGCGCGGGATGTCGAGGCCGCGGATCATGATGGAGGAACCATTGGCTTTTCGCCCAACCCGATGGGGCCAGGGCTTGCGCGCCGACGATAGTGTGCCCATGGGCGGCAGGCTGGCGGTGGGGTTGGTCTTGTCGACGGGCTTCGGGCGGGGTAGGCGGGGCGCGTGGGTGAGGAGGGCGTTGCGGGAGGATGGACCAGCGGCTGTTTCAGGCCGCCATAACGAAAGAAGCCTCCCAGTTACGGGAGGCTTCGCGGCGGTAGCTGCCTTTGCCTTTCTTCGCCTGTTCCTGGCGGCTGCGGAACAGTGGCTGGGCGACCAGGGATTTGGCCTTGTTCGGCCGCTTGCTTTTCTTTGCCATGGCATAGGTCCTCGAAGGTGATCGGGCTGGCGCTCGCCAGCGCGCGCATCATCTGCCTGTCGCCGCGGATTGTCCAGTGCTGGTTGCGCCTTCAGGCTGCCGGCAGGCCGAGGCGCTGGCCGGCGAGGCTCAGGGCGAGAAGCGAGAGACCGCTCCAGGGGCTGCCGGGTGCCTGTCCCTTGATCTGCGCGTCGATCAACTGGGCATCCCTCAGCATCTGGTTCCAGCGGCTGCTGGAGTGGCGTTGCAGGGCACGGGTCAGCAGCGGACGGCGCTTGTCCCAGACCGGCGGACGCGCCTGGGCGAAGGCTTTCTCCAGCGGGATGCCCTGGCCGTATTGCTGGGACAGGCCAGCCAGCAGGCGGATCTCGCGGGCCAGGCCCCAGAGGATCACCGGCGGCTCGATGCCTTCGCCGCGCAGTCCTTCCAGGATGCGCAGGGCGTGGGCCGCTTCACCGCCAAGGGCAGCGTCGATCAGGCCGAAGACATCGAAGCGTGCGCTGTCGGCGACCGCGGCCTGTACGGTGGCGGCGTCGATCTGGTTGCCCTCGGCGAGCAGCTTGAGCTTTTCGATTTCCTGGGCGGCGGCGAGCAGGTTGCCTTCCACGCGCGCGGCGATCAGCTCCAGGGCTTCGGGGCTGGCGGACAGGCCGGCCTGGGACAGGCGCTGGCGAATCCACTGCGGCAACTGGTGGACGTCGACCGGCCAGACCTGGATGAACTGCGCGGCGTTGCCATCGATCAGGGCCTTGGCCCACTTGGTCTTCTGCGTGCTGCCATCGAGCTTGGGCAGACTGAGCAGGAGCACGGTGTCTTCCGGCGGCCGTTGCAGGTATTCCTGGAGAATCGCCGCGCCTTTGTCGCCGGGCTTGCCGGAGGGCAGGCGCAGTTCGATCAGGCGCTTCTCGGCGAACAGCGACAGGCTGGCGCCGGCCTCCAGCAGCAAGCCCCAATCGAAGTTGGCTTCGGCATTGAATACCTGGCGCTCGCCGAAGTCGCGCTCGCGGCAGGCCTGGCGAATGGCATCGCAGGCTTCCTGGCAGAGCAGCGGTTCATCGCCGCTGACGACATAGACGGGCGCCAGGGGGCCCTGGAGGTGCTTGGCGAGTTGGGCGGGAGTCAGCTTCATAGGAGAAGACGGGGCCGGCGAAACCGGCCCCGGGGCATCACGGGGTGGGGAACTCGATCGGCGACTGCTGCGGCTCGGCGGCGCGGCGCTGGCGCTCCGCCTCGTCGGCGGCGCGCAGGGCTTCGGCTTCCGCCTTGGCCTTGGCTTCTGCCTGGCGCTGGGCTTCGTCGAGTTGCGCCGGGGTCAGCGCCTGGAGGCGCATGGACAACTGCTGGATCAGGTCGCGCCGCATCTCGCTGCGCAGCTGCGCGGCTTCCTGGTCGGAACCGATCAGGTTGTTTTCGTCGTGCACGTAGACCTTCTGCACCTGTACCTGGTTGCTCATCAGGACCAGGTCGTTGGCGCCGACGATCTCGTAGTTGATCGTGTTGGTCAGCTCGAACTCCGCGCCGCGCGCGGAACCGGTGTAGCTGACGGTGCGCTGCTGGTTGTCCTCGCGGACCAGCACCAGGTGGTAGGGCGCGTTGCTGGTGACCTTCACGCCGCTGTTTTCCAGGGTTTCCTTCAGTTCGCGCACGGTCGGGCCGTAGGCGTTGCGCGCGGACACGTCGATTTCCTTGAGCGCGAATTGCGCATCGCCCAGGCCGCGCAGTTGGAAGCCGCAGGCGGCCAGCAGGGTGGTCATACCGATCAGCGCGGCGCTGGTCAGGATACGTTTCATCAAGCTTCCCTCACTCCTGTTGATCAGCGCCCCCGGATGGCCGGGGGCGTCCAATGGAATCGCGTATCAGTTGGCGACGATGTTGACCAGTTTGCCCGGTACCACGATGACCTTGCGGATGCTCAGGCCTTCGGTGAAACGCAGCACGTTCTCGTTGGCGCGCGCGGCGGCCTCGACATCCTCGCGGCTGGCGCTGGCGGCCACGTCGATGTGTCCGCGCAGCTTGCCGTTGACCTGCACCACCAGTTGCAGGGTGTCCTGCACCAGTGCGCTCTCGTCGACGCTCGGCCAGCGCGCATCGATCACCGCTTCGGCATGGCCGAGCTGGCCCCAGAGCACGTGGCAGATGTGCGGAGTGATGGGCGCCAGCAGCAGGACCACGGTTTCCAGGCCTTCCTGGATCAGGGCGCGGTCCTGGGCGTCCTGGTTCGGCGCCTTCTCCAGCACGTTCATCAGGGTCATCACCGCGGCGATGGCGGTGTTGAACTTGTGGTGCTGGCCGACATCCTGGCTGGCCTGCCTGATCGCCAGGTGGATGGCGCGGCGGACCTGCTTCTGCGCGTCGCTCAGGGCGGCGACGTCCAGCGCGCCGGGGAGGCCGGCGCTGACGTGGGCGTGAGCCAGTCGCCAGACGCGGCGGAGGAAGCGGTTGGCGCCCTCGACGCCGGCGTCCGACCACTCCAGGCTCATGTCCGGCGGCGAGGCGAACATCATGAACAGGCGGCAGGTATCGGCACCGTACTGGTCGATCATCGATTGCGGGTCGACGCCGTTGTTCTTCGACTTCGACATCTTCTCGGTGCCGCCGATCTCGACCGGCTGGCCGTCGCTCTTCAGGCGCGCGCCGACGACCTTGGCCTTGGCGTCACGCTCGACCTCGACGTCGGCCGGGTTGAACCAGTCCTTGCCGCCGTTGGCGGTGGTCCGGTAGTAGGTATCGGCGACCACCATGCCCTGGGTCAGCAGGTTCTTGAACGGTTCGTCGCTGCCGACCAGGCCTTCGTCGCGCATCAGCTTGTGGAAGAAGCGCGCATAGAGCAGGTGCAGGATGGCGTGCTCGATGCCGCCGATGTACTGGTCGACCGGCAGCCAGTAGTCGGCCGCCTTCCTGTCCAGCATGCCGCCTTCGAACTGCGGGCAGGCGTAGCGGGCGAAATACCAGGACGACTCGACGAAGGTGTCCATGGTGTCGGTTTCGCGCTTGGCCGGCTGGCCGCATTTCGGGCAGTTGCATTCGTAGAATTCCGGCATCTTCGCCAGCGGCGAACCGGAGCCGTCCGGTACCACGTCTTCCGGCAGCACCACCGGCAACTGGTCGGCCGGCACCGGGACGTCGCCGCAAGCCTCGCAGTGGATGATCGGGATCGGGCAGCCCCAGTAGCGCTGGCGGCTGATGCCCCAGTCGCGCAGGCGGAACTGGGTGCGCGCCTGGCCCAGGCCCTTGGCCTCGAGGTCGGCGCCGATGGCGTCGAAGGCGGCCTGGTAGCCGAGGTTGTCGTACTTGCCGGAGTTGACGGTGAGCACGGACTCGTCCTTGGCGCCGTACCACTCCTTCCAGACGCTGGACTCGAAGTCGTTGTCGCCCTCGACCTTGGCGATCACCTGGCGGATCGGCAGGCCGTACTTGTTGGCGAACTCGAAGTCGCGCTCGTCATGGCCGGGCACCGCCATCACCGCGCCTTCGCCGTAGTTCATCAGCACGTAGTTGGCGACCCATACCGGCAGCTTGTCGCCGGTCAGCGGGTGTTCGACGAACAGGGAAGTGGCCATGCCTTTCTTCTCCTGGGTGGCGATGTCGGCCTCGGCGACGCCGCCGCGCTTGCATTCGTCGATGAACGCCTGCAACTGCGGGTCGTTCTGCGCGGCCTGGGTGGCCAGCGGGTGTTCGGCGGCGACGGCGACGTAGGTGGCGCCCATCAGGGTGTCCGGACGGGTGGTGAACACCTTCAGTTGGCCGGCGTGGCCGATGGAGGCCTGGTCGTAGGGGAAGCCGATCTCCATCCCGCGCGACTTGCCGATCCAGTTGCGCTGCATGGTCTTCACCTGCTCCGGCCAGCCGGGCAGGTTGTCGAGGCTCTCCAGCAGTTCCTCGGCGTAGGCGGTGATCTTGAAGTAGTACATCGGGATCTCGCGCTTCTCGATCAGCGCGCCGGAGCGCCAGCCGCGCCCGTCGATCACCTGCTCGTTGGCGAGTACGGTCTGGTCGACCGGATCCCAATTGACCGTGCCGTTCTTGCGGTAGATCACCCCTTTTTCGAACAGGCGGGTGAACAGCCACTGCTCCCAGCGGTAGTAGTCCGGCTTGCAGGTGGTGACCTCGCGGCTCCAGTCGATCGCCAGGCCGAGGCTGTCCAGCTGCGACTTCATGTAGGCGATGTTGTCGTAGGTCCAGGCCGCCGGGGCGACGTTGTTCTTCATCGCGGCGTTTTCCGCCGGCATGCCGAACGCGTCCCAGCCCATCGGCTGCAGCACGTTGCGGCCCTGCATGCGGTGGTAGCGGCTGATCACGTCGCCGATGGTGTAGTTGCGCACGTGGCCCATGTGCAGCTTGCCGCTCGGATACGGGAACATCGACAGGCAGTAGAACTTCTCCTTGTCGGGTAGCTCCCTGACGAGGAAGGACTGGTGTTCTTTCCAGTAGTTCTGGGCCTGGGTTTCGATCTCGAGTGGCTGATATTGCTCGTGCATGGCGCTACTTAGACGTGACTGTTCGAAAGCCTCGTAGCATACATGACCCCCACTCCTGTCGATAGCCCGCGCCGTTTGTCGCCGGGGGCGGTTCAGCCGAACGGGAACGCTAAGCTTGCCCTATGGGCCGTCGATGGCTGGCTGCCCAGTGGTACCTTCAGAGGTGTTCGATGGCTGAGCTGCAACGCGCGAGTGTGACGGGAGGTGGGCTGTACGAGAGGCTGCTGCAGCGTCTCGCCCTGGCTCTGGATGAAGCGGATACGGCCGAGCGCCTGCGTGACGAGCATCCCACGGAGCTTGAGTTGCGTGGTTTGAGCGAAGCGGAGATGGGGCTGATACGCGCCTATCTCGACCAGGACCTGCACTGGTTGCGCGGCTGGCATGCGGCCGCCGAGGAGCTGGCGCTGCTCGAGCGCCAGCCCGGCAGGACACCCCGGCCGCCCCGGCCGCAACCGCCGGCGCCCCGTCGCCACGTCTCGTTGAAACAGCGGCAACTGCTCTGTGCGCTCTGCGGTGCGCCGGTGCAGTGGAGCAAGGGGCATGGCGTGTTGCCGTGCGGCCATTGCGGCTCGCAACTGTTCCGTTCGGGCAACGGCCGCTAGGGTCTCTTTCCGGGAAGTTTCGCCAGGCGTCGCGCAATCCTTTAGATTGCCTCTTCCGACAGGGAGGGGGCGATGCCGATCCGTTATTTCTTCAAGCAACTTCTGCTGCCGCCGGGCGGCCTGTTGCTGCTGCTGTTTTTCGCTTTCTGGTGGCGCACCAGCCGACCGAGGCTGGCGCGGCTGTGCGGTGTCTGCGGGTTCTTCGGTCTGTGGCTGATGAGCATGCCGCTCAGCGTGGAGTGGATGGCGCGCTGGCTCGAAAGCGAACCGGCCCTGCTGGCGGAGGATCTACCGGGCCTGGCGCAGCGCGCCGACGCCATCGTCATCCTCGGTGCCGGCCGGCAGACCAACGACCCGGCCTGGGGCGACGATGCGCCGAGCCTGCTGGCGGCCGAGCGGCTGCGCTATGCCGCGCGGCTGGCCAAGACCTCGGCGCTGCCGGTACTGATCAGCGGCGGGTTGCATTACGGACGCCCGCCCAGCGAGGCGGCGCTGATGGCCAATGCCCTGTTGCAGGACTTCGGCGTGCCGACGCGCTGGCAGGAAGGTCTCAGCCGTACCACCTGGGAAAACGCCACCCTGAGCGCCCCGCAGTTGCGCGAGGCCGGCGTGCGCCGGGTGGTGCTGGTGACCCAGGCCTGGCACATGCAGCGGGCACGCTGGAGCTTCGAGCGCCAGGGGTTCGAGGTGATCCCGGCGCCGGTCGGCTTCCTCGGCGGGGCCAACCTGCGGCCCTTCGGCGGCTGGCTGCCGGAAGCGCAGGCCTTCTGGCAGAGCGGCATGCTGCTGAACGAGGCGATCGGCCTGGTCGGCTATCGCCTGTTCTACCGCTGAGACGCAACCGGCGCCGCAGGGGCGCCGGTCTTTCCAGGAGGGGCTGGTTTCAGCCGAACAGGCGTCGCTCCTGCGGACGCAACTGGCGGCCGAGCAGAGCCCATAGCAGCAGCACGCCGGCCAACCCGGCCAGCGGCCAGACGCGGTATTGCAGATAGGGCGTCAGGCCCTGCATGGGTATCACCTCGCCGCGCAGGATGCCCTGCTGGAACTGCGGGATCTGCCGGACGATCCGGCCATAGGGATCGATCAGGCCGGTGACGCCGTTGTTGGTCGCGCGGATCATCCAGCGACCGCTTTCCAGGGCGCGCATCTGTGCCATCTGCAGGTGCTGCAACGGGCCTATGGAAGTGCCGAACCAGGTGTCGTTGCTCACTGTCAGCAACACCTGGCTCTGCGCCGCGAGCGCGGCGGCGAACTCCGGGTAGACCACTTCGTAGCAGATGTACGGGGCGATCTGGTAGCCCTTGGCCTTGAGCAGCGGCTGGTCGGCCGGACCGCGAGCGAAGTCGGACATCGGCAGGTCGAAGAAGGCGATCAGGCCGCGCAGCAGGTCCTGCAGCGGCACGTACTCGCCGAACGGCACCAGCTTCTGCTTGAGGTAGGTGCCCGCGCCTTCGCCGACCACGGTGATGCCGTTGAAGTAGCGACTCTTGCCGTCGGCGAGACGTTCACGCACCGGGACCCCGGTGATCAGCGCGGCGTTCTTCTCGTCGGCGACCTGGCCCATGGCGCCGAGGTAGCCGCTGGCCATGTCCTGGAGAATCGGCACCGCGGTTTCCGGCCAGACGATCAGGTCGACGTCCTGCTGCGGCAGGCTCAGGTCGCGGTAGAGGTCGAGTTGCGCGCGGACCTGATTCGGGTCCCATTTCAGCTCCTGGGCGATGTTGCCCTGGATCGCCACTACCCTCAGCGGTTCGCCGGCCGAATGGGTCCAGGCGTGGCCCTTGAGATAGAGGCCGGCCGCCCACGGGCCGAGCAGCAGGACCAGCCCCAGAAGCAGGCTGGCACCGTGCGGGAAGAGGCGCGGCAGGTTCACCAGCAGGGCCGCGCTGAGGGCGATGACGAAGGAGGACAGCCATACTCCGCCCACCGGTACCAGCCCGGCCAGCGGTCCCTGCAACTGGCTATAGCCGGCGTAGAGCCAGGGGAAACCGGTAAGGAACCAACTGCGGAACAGCTCCAGTGCCAGCCACAGGGCGGCGAACGCCAGGGCGTCGCCCAGCGGCGCGTTGTCGCGGCGCAGGCAGCGCGCCCACAGCCAGGCCGGCAGGGCGAAGAAGAAGGCGACGCCGGCGGTGAAGCCGAGCATGAGGAAGCTTGCCAGCGGCACCGAGGCGGCGCCGTAGTCATGGATACTGACGTAGATCCAGCTGGTGCCGGCGCCGAACGCGCCGAAACCGTACCACCAGCCGCGCCACAGGGCGGACTTGCCGGGAAGGCCGCGCAAGCCGAGATAGAGCAGGGCGATCGAGAGGATCGCCAGCGGCCAGTAGTCGAAGGGCGCCAGGGCCAGGGGTGTGAGCGCGCCTGCGGCGAGTGCCAGCAGGTGTCCGGGCCAGCCGGGACGAGAAATCCAACGCATCGAATGTCCTTAGAGCCTGTTCAATGTCCGACTGCGCAGACCGGGGCCGCCTTCGGCTGCCGGACGGCAACGTCCGCGGCGACAGGGGAGTCTGGCGCAAGGCGCAAGAGTAAAGGAGGGGCTGGCGAGACGCCAGAAGGACGGCGCGGGAAGATGCCCCCTCCGCCGCGGCGGAGGGGGCGCGCTCAGTTCTGCAGGGGAGACAGGCGCAGCAGATGGACGCGGCGGCTGTCGGCGTTGAGTACGCGGAAACGGAACTCGCCCAGCTCGACCACTTCGTTGCGCTTGGGCAGGTGGCCGAAGGCGCTCATCACCAGGCCGCCCACGGTATCGAATTCCTCGTCAGAGAATTCCGAGCCGAAGAAGTCGTTGAAGGCGTCCACGGGGGTCAGCGCCTTGACGATGAAATCGCCGCTGGGCAGCGGCTTGATGTAGCTGTCCTCCTCGACGTCGTGCTCGTCCTCGATATCACCGACGATCTGTTCCAGCACGTCCTCGATGGTCACCAGGCCGGCCACGCCGCCGTATTCGTCGATGACGATGGCCATGTGGTTGCGGTTGGCGCGGAATTCGCGGAGCAGCACGTTGAGGCGCTTGGATTCGGGGACGAAGGTAGCCGGACGCAGCAGTTCCTTGATGTCGAAGGGACGCTCGTCGTTGTGCAGGATCAGTGGCAGGAGGTCCTTGGCCAGCAGTACGCCCATGACGTCGTCGAGGCTTTCGCCGACCACCGGGTAGCGCGAGTGGGCGGCTTCGATGATGGCCGGAAGGAATTCCTTCGGCGTCTGGGTCGAGCGGATGCTCATCATCTGCGAGCGCGGCACCATGATGTCGCGCACCTGCAGGTCGGCGACCTGGATCGCCCCCTCGACGATGGACAGCGCCTCGCTGTCCAGCAGCTTGTTGTCGTGGGCATCGCGCAGCAGCTCGAGTAGCTCCTGGCGGTTTCTCGGCTCGTGGGCAAAAGCCTGGGTGATCTTGTCCAGCCAGGACTTGTGCCCGTTGCTCGATCGGTCTTCGCTCATTTTTCCTTGCTCGGTGGCTCTTTGTCGTCGCAGGCGTACGGATCGGGATGACCCAGTTCCGCCAGCAATTCACGTTCCAGTGTTTCCATTTCTTCCGCTTCGGCGTCGTCGATGTGGTCGTAGCCGAGCAGGTGCAGGCAGCCGTGGATCACCAGGTGGGCCCAGTGGGCCTGCAACGGCTTGCGCTGTTCCAGGGCTTCGCGGGCGACCACCGGGGCGCAGATCACCAGGTCGCCGAGCAGCGGGATATCGAGAAGCTCGTCCGGGACATCGGCGGGGAAGGACAGCACGTTGGTCGCGTAGTCCTTGTGCCGGTAGGTGCTGTTCAGTTCCAGGCCTTCGGCCTCGTCCACCAGGCGGATGGTCAGCTCCGACTCCGGACGCTGGCGCAGGGCCAGTTCGCACCAGGCGCGGAACTGCGCTTCGGAGGGCAGGTCCGGGGCGGCGCTGGCGACCTGCAGGTCGAGCTCAAGCGGCATCGTGACCGCCCTTGCCCGTTCCCTCGACCGGCCGCACCTGGCCTTGCTGGCGGCTCTCGTGACGCTCGTAGGCTTCGACGATACGCTGCACCAGCGGGTGGCGGACCACATCCTTGGGCTTGAAGTGGGTGAAGCTGATGCCGGGGACGTCCTGCAGGACCTCGATCACGTGCTTGAGGCCGGAGCGGGTGCCGCGGGGCAGGTCGACCTGGGTGACGTCGCCGGTGATCACCGCGGTGGAGCCGAAGCCGATCCGGGTGAGGAACATCTTCATCTGCTCGACGGTGGTGTTCTGGCTCTCGTCGAGGATGATGAAGCTGTTGTTCAGCGTGCGCCCGCGCATGTAGGCCAGCGGCGCGACCTCGATGACGTTGCGCTCGATCAGCTTGGCCACGTGTTCGAAGCCGAGCATCTCGTAGAGCGCGTCGTAGAGCGGGCGCAGGTAGGGGTCGATCTTCTGCGACAGGTCGCCGGGAAGGAAACCGAGCTTCTCGCCGGCCTCGACCGCCGGGCGCACCAGCAGGATGCGGCGGATCTGCTCGCGCTCCAGGGCGTCGACGGCGCAGGCCACGGCGAGATAGGTCTTGCCGGTGCCGGCCGGGCCGATGCCGAAGTTGATGTCGTGGTCGAGGATCGCCTTGACGTAGCGCTGCTGGTTGGCGCCGCGCGGGCGGATGTGCGCCTTGCGCGACTTCAGGGTGACCTGCGGCGCGCTCTGCAATTCCTCGAGGTCTTCCAGGCCGGACTCCTGCAGGTACAGGTGCACGGTGTCGGGAGTGAGATCGGTGCCGTTCTGCGCCTCGCGGTAGAGACGCTGCAGCAGGCGTTCGGCAACCTTGGTCCGGCGCGGTTCGCCGGCCAGTTCGAACTGGTTGCCGCGGTTGCGGATCTCGATGTCGAGGCGTTTCTCGATCTGGTGGAGATGCTCGTCGAACTGCCCGCAAAGTGTCGCGAAGCTGCGGGCGTCGAACGGCTCGAGGATAAAGCGATGAAGTTCCTGGGGGGCGTTCAAGGTGTTCTGTCGTACTCGCCAGTGGCTGATTGATAGGGAAGAGAATAACCGCTGGATATCGTCGCGCAAAGTTGCCGTATCGCGGCGGCGCTTTCCCGGTTCCCGCTGAAACGTTGGTGCACCGTGGCGGCGGGAAGGTTCAGCGAGCCCGCCGTACGGTCGTCGGCCTCAATGCAGGGTGCTGTCGATCAGGGTGCCGCGCAGCGAGTGCGGCAGCGCGTCGTCGATGTGCACCTGGGCGAACTGGCCGATCAGGCGCGGATTGTCGCAGCGGAAGTTGACGATCCGGTTGTTCTCGGTGCGCCCCTGGAGCATGCCCGGGTCCTTCTTCGAGAAGTCGGTGACCAGGATCCGCTGGGTGCTGCCGACCATGCGCCGGCTGATCTCGTAGCCTTGCTGGTGGATGCGGCTCTGGAGGATCTGCAGGCGCTGTTTCTTCACTTCTTCCGGCAGGTCGTCGGCGAGGTCGGCGGCGGGCGTGCCGGGCCGCGCGCTGTAGATGAAGGAGAAGGAGAAGTCGAAGCCGACGTCCTCCACCAGCTTCATGGTCTGCTCGAAGTCCTTCTCGGTTTCGCCGGGGAAACCGACGATGAAGTCGGAGCTGATGCAGATGTCCGGTACCGCGGCCTTCAGCTTGCGGATACGCGACTTGTATTCCAGCACGGTATGGTTGCGCTTCATCGCCGCCAGCACGCGGTCGGAGCCCGACTGCACCGGCAGGTGGATGAATTTCACCAGCTCCGGCACCTCGGCGTGGGCCTGGATCAGCGCGTCGGAGAATTCCAGCGGGTGCGAGGTGGTATAGCGGATGCGCTCGATACCGTCGACGGCGGCGACCACCCGCAGCAGTTCGGCGAAGTCGGCCAGGCGGCCATCGTGGGTCAGGCCGCGGAAGCCGTTGACGTTCTGTCCCAGCAGGGTGACTTCGCGGACGCCGTTCTCGGCCAGGTGGATCACTTCGGCGATCACGTCGTCGAATGGTCGGCTGACTTCCTCGCCGCGGGTGTAGGGCACCACGCAGAAGCTGCAGTACTTGCTGCAGCCTTCCATCACCGAGACGAAGGCGGTGGGGCCATCGACCCGCGGTTCCGGCAGGCGGTCGAATTTCTCGATTTCCGGGAAGGACACGTCGACCTGCGGCTTGCGCGTGCTGCGCGCGGCGTCGATCATTTCCGGCAGGCGGTGCAGGGTCTGCGGGCCGAAGACCACGTCGACATAGGGCGCGCGCTCACGGATCGCGGCGCCTTCCTGGCTGGCCACGCAGCCGCCGACGCCGATCACCAGGTCGGGATTCTGCTGCTTCAGCTCGCGCCACATGCCGAGCTTGGAAAACACCTTTTCCTGGGCCTTCTCGCGGATCGAGCAGGTATTGAGCAGGATGACGTCGGCCTCGGCGGCGTTTTCGGTCACCTCGAGGGCTTGGTGTTCACCGAGCAGGTCCGCCATTCGCGACGAGTCGTACTCGTTCATCTGGCAGCCGTGGGTTTCGATGAAAAGCTTCTTGGCCATGCGCTTCGTCGGACAGTTCGAAAAGGACCGCGCATTATAGAGGGCGGGGCCCCCGGTTCCTAGCGTTGCTGGCCGAAAGGCTGTGCTATGATTCGCGCCCTTCATTTTCCGGCATTGCTTTCCCCGCCATGAACAAGCGCGAAAACCCCATCTACAAGGTGATTTTCCTCAACCAGGGCCAGGTCTTCGAGATGTATGCCAAGCAGATCTACCAGAGCGATCTGTGGGGCTTCCTGGAAATCGAGGAGTTCGTCTTCGGCGAGCGCACCCAGGTGGTGGTGGACCCCAGCGAGGAGAAGCTCAAGGCGCAGTTCGAAGGCGTTCTGCGCAGCTTCGTGCCGATGCACGCGATCGTCCGCATCGACGAGGTCGAGCGCCTGGGTACGCCGAAGATCAGCGAGGCCAAGGGCGCGGGCAACGTCATGCCGTTCCCCATGCCGATGCCCGGCAAGAGCGACTGATTCGCGAAAGGGACGTCAGGGCAGCGGCGCGAAGGGCGTGACGCCGCCGGCAGTCTGCAGTTCGATCAGGTAGTTGCGGAAGATCTGCCCCAGCACCCGGGTGGCGATGTCCAGTTCGTCGCGGTTCATCTGCTCGGCTACCAGGTCGGCGCTGTCCAGGGCGTCCTCGGCGCCGTTCACCGCTGCCATCTTCAGCACGATGTAGGCCTGTACGTTGTTCGCCGGAACCCCTTCGCCACGGAAGAACATGGTGCCGAGGTGGTACTGGGCCTGGGCATGGCCCTGTAGAGAAGCTTTCTCGAACCAGTTGAGGGCGGCCTGGAGGTCGCGCGGGATGCGCTCGCCGTCGTAGAAGAATTCGCCCAGTTCGTATTGCGCCTCGGCGTCGCCGCCATTGGCGACCTGCTGGCAGGCGGCGAGCGCCTGTTGCAATTCTTCGGGAACGGTGTTCAGCGCGCAGCGGCCGGTCGCTGGAATCAGCAACGAGTTGCCTCCCGCCTGCGCGAGCAGCGGCTGGAGGATCAACAGGCAACCCAGGGCGAGGGTGCGGCCGGTACGGAACATGAGGGGAAGACACCTCCTGGATCGGGGCGGGCAAGGGCTGCCCGGCCAACGAAATGCGCTGACCCTCACATTATGAAATAAGCCGACGCCTCCTTACAAAGTCTTTACTGTCTTTTCGGGAACTTTGTCGGCGCGTTTATGCATTTCGGCTAGGAAGGCGTTCCGGCGGGGTGGAGGGCGGCGCCCGGGAAGGGCGCCGCGAAGAGGGTCATTTCAGCGCGGCGAAGGCTTTTTCGGCGGCGTTCAGCGTGATTTCCAGCTCCTTGTCGCCATGGGCGATGGAGGTGAAGCCGGCCTCGAAGGCGCTAGGCGCAAGGTACACGCCACCGTCGAGCATCAGGTGGAAGAAGCGCTTGAAGCGTTCGACGTCGCTGGCCATCACGTCCTCGAAGGTGACGATGGCGTCGGCGCCGCTGAAGTACAGGCCGAACATGCCGCCCGCCTGGGTGGTGACGAAGGGGATGCCGGCGGCGTCCGCGCGCTGTTGCAGGCCGTCGAGCATGCGCGTGGTGTAGGCGGTCAGTTCGTCGTGGAAACCGGGGCGGCTGATCAGGCGCAGGGTGGTCAGGCCGGCGGCCATTGCCAGCGGGTTGCCCGAGAGCGTGCCGGCCTGGTAGACCGGGCCCAGCGGGGAAATCTGCTGCATGATCTCGCGCTTGCCGCCGAAGGCTCCCACCGGCATGCCGCCGCCGATGATCTTGCCGAAGGTCGACAGGTCCGGGGTGACCCCGTAGTAGGCCTGGGCGCCGCCGAGGGCGACACGGAAGCCGGTCATCACTTCGTCGAAGATCAGCACCACGCCGTGTTCGTCGCAGGCTTCGCGCAGGCCTTCGAGGAAGCCCGGCGCCGGCGGCACACAGTTCATGTTGCCGGCAACCGGCTCGACGATGATGCAGGCGACCTCCTTGCCGACTTCGCCCAGGGTCTTGCGCACCGCCTCGATGTCGTTGAACGGCAGGGTCAGGGTGTGCTTGGCGAAGGCCGCCGGAACGCCCGGGGAGTTCGGCACGCCGAAGGTCAGGGCGCCGGAGCCGACCTTCACCAGCAGGCTGTCGGAGTGACCGTGGTAGCAGCCTTCGAACTTGATGATGCTGTCGCGCCCGGTGTAGCCGCGGGCCAGGCGGATGGCGCTCATGGTCGCCTCGGTGCCGGAGCTGACCATGCGCACCATCTCCATCGACGGCACCATGGAGCAGACCAGGTCGGCCATTTCCACTTCCAGCGCGGTCGGCGCGCCATAGGACAGGCCGTGGTCGAGTTGCCGGCGCACCGCGTCGAGCACGTCCGGATGGCTGTGGCCGAGGATCATCGGGCCCCAGGAGCCGACATAGTCCACGTAGCGCTTGTCGTCCTCGTCCAGTACATAGGCGCCTTCGGCGTGCTTGAAGAACAGCGGGGTGCCGCCGACGCTCTTGAAGGCGCGCACCGGGGAGTTGACCCCGCCGGGAATGTGTTTCTGGGCGTTGTTGAACAGCGTTTCGGAACGGGACATGGCTAGCTCTCTATCTCTCGGGCGAGGCGCGGAGGCGTCAGGCAGGTTCGAACAGGGCGCTGAAGGCGCGGGCGCGGCGTTCCACCTCGGCGGCGGACGCGGCGGCGAACAGCGCATGGATCACGGCGACCAGATCGACGCCGCGGGCGATCAGGCCGGGCGCGGTGTCGAGGCTGATGCCGCCGATGGCGGTGATCGGCAGGTGCAGGCGCGGCCGGGCCTGGTCGAGCAGTTCGACGCTGGCGGCGGGGGCGCCGGGTTTGGTGCTGGAATTGAAGAAGCGGCCGAAGGCGACGTAGCTGGCGCCCTCGGCCACCGCCTGCTCGGCCAGTTCCAGTTGGGCGTGGCAGGTGGCGCCGATGATCGCCTGGCGGCCGAGCAGGGCGCGCGCCGCCGACAGCGAACCGTCGGTCTGGCCGAGGTGCAGGCCGACGCCCAGGCGCGCGGCGAGTTCGGCGTCGTCGTTGACGATCAACTGCGCGCCGTGGCGTTCGCAGAGTTCGCGCAGGCTTTCCGCCTCGCGCAGGCGCCGCGCCTGGTCGCTGGATTTGTCGCGGTATTGCAGCAGGCGCGCGCCGCCGCGGAGCGCGGCTTCGACGTAGGGCAGCAGGCGGCCGTCGTCCAGTAGCTGGCTATCGGTGATGGCGTACAGGCCGCGCAGTTTCATCGGCTGGCTCTCAGTGACAGAAGTCGGTGGGCAGGCGGCGCGGCACGTATTGGCCGTGGCCCGGACTCTCGGCGTCGCGCAGGGTCCGCCAGGTGTAGTCGAGGGCGCTCTGCACGGCGCCGTGCAGCGCTTCGCCGAAGGCGATGCGACCGGCCAGGGCGCTGGCCAGGGTGCAGCCGGAGCCATGGTAGCTGCCGGGCAGGCGCTGGCAGGTGAAGGTGCGGCGGCTGCCGTCGCGGCTGTACAGGCGATTGTGCACTTCGCTTTCGTCGCCGTGTCCGCCGGTGATCAACAGGTGCTCGCAGTGTTCCAGCAGGCGCTCGGCGCACTGGTCGGCGCTGCCCTCGGGCAGGTCGGCGAGCAGGCGCGCTTCCGGCAGGTTCGGCGTGGCGATGGTGGCGCGCGGCAGCAGCCGCTCGCGCATGGCGAAGCCGACGTCGCCCTTGCCCAACGCACCGCCGCCGCCGGCGCGCAGCACCGGATCGCAGACCACCGGCAAGTGCGGGTGGGCGGCGAGGATCTCGGCCACCGTGTCGACCATCTCCAGCGAGCCGAGCATACCCAGCTTGACCGCCGCGACGGGCAGGTCGGCGAGTACGGCGTTGGCCTGGGCCAGCACCCACTCGCGGTCGAGGACGCGGAAGTCGCTGACGTTGACGGTGTCCTGCACGGTCAGCGCGGTGACCGCCGGGGCGGCGTGGCAGCCCTGGGCGAGCAGGGCTTCGATGTCGGCTTGCAGTCCGGCGCCACCACTGGGGTCGTGACCGGACAGGCAGAGCACTACGGGGCGGGAAGTCGGTGTTTTCATGGCGCGTGAGCTTACCACTAAAAGCGCTTCGTGGCGGCTGCGCGGACGACCTTTCGGGCGCCGCGCCCGGGCCCTGCGTGACACGTCCCGGGCCTGACGTGGCGTGGCGTGTGCTAAAGTTCGGCGAATATTCATACAACGCTCGCCAAGGGCGGACCATGACGTGGGAGGTGGGGCTCCCGGTCCGTTCGAGGAGCACTGCGGGGCATCATGCGGCACTGGCTGATTCTCTTTCTTATTGCGTTGCCGTGCCTGGCGGGTGCGGTGAGCTTCAACGAGCAGGTCGAGCGCCTGCCGCTGGGGCAGTCCATCGACGTGTTCGAGGACGTGCGCGGTAGCGCCGATATCAACGACATCACCTCGCGGGCCATCGACAGCAGCTTCCGCCGCCATGACAAGGACGTGCTCAATGCCGGCTATTCGCGCTCGGTGTTCTGGTTGCGCCTGGACCTGGACTACCGGCCGGTCGCCTCCAGCGATCCGCGCACCTGGCTGCTGGAGCTGGCCTATCCGCCGCTGGACAAGCTCGACCTCTACCTGCCCGATGGCCAGGGCGGCTACCGCCTCGCCCAGCGCACCGGCGACACATTGCCGTTCGCCAGTCGGCCGATCCGGCAGAACAACTACCTGTTCGAACTCGGCCTCGAGCCGAACAAGCCGCAGCGTGTCTACCTGCGGCTGGAAAGCCAGGGGTCGATCCAGGCGCCGCTGACCCTGTGGTCGCCCAAGGCCTACCTGGAGGAGCAGCCCGAACGCATCTATGTGCTCGGCATCATCTATGGCGTGCTGCTGGTGATGCTGATCTACAACCTGTTCATCTTCCTCAGCGTCCGCGATACCAGCTATCTCTACTACATCCTCTATATCGCTTCGTTCGGGCTCTACCAGGTCTCGGTGAACGGCGCCGGCATCGAGTACTTCTGGCCCGACAGCCCCTGGTGGGCGAACGCCGCCACGCCATTCCTGATCGGTTCGGCGGCGCTGTTCGGCTGCCAGTTCGCGCGCAGCTTCCTGCATACCCGCGACCACAGCGTGTGGGTCGACCGCGGCCTGCTGGCGCTGATGGCGGTCGGCGCGCTGGTCATGCTGATGGCGCTGACCATGAGCTACGCCGTGGCCCTGCGCCTGGCCACCTACCTGGCGCTGGCCTTCACCGGCCTGATCTTCGCCGCCGGCATCCTCGCCTGGCTGCGCGGCATGCGCGTGGCGCGCTATTTCATCATCGCCTGGACCGCCTTCCTTCTCGGCGGCATCGTCAACACCTTGATGGTCCTCGGCTACCTGCCGAACATGTTCCTCACCATGTATGCCAGCCAGATCGGTTCGGCGCTGGAGGTGGGCTTGCTGTCGCTGGCACTGGCCGACCGGATCAACGCAATGAAGGAGGAGCGCGCGCGAATCCTCCAGGAGTCCAGCCGCAAGCTGGAAGCGCTGAACCAGGAACTGGCCAACAGCAACCGCCTGAAGGACGAGTTCCTCGCCACCGTCACCCACGAACTGCGCACCCCGATGAGCGGGGTGATCGGTTCGCTGGAGCTGATGCAGACGGTGCCGATGGACGTCGAACTCGCCGAGTACCAGCGCACCGCCGCCGGTTCGGCGCGGGACATGATGCGGATGGTCAACGACATCCTCGCCCTCATCGAACTGCAGGCCGGCAAGCTCTACCCGCGCCGCGAGCCGTTCAGCCTGCGCGGCCTGTTCGACAGCCTGCGCGCGCAGTACGCGCCGCGCGCCGAGGAGAAGGGCCTGCGCTTCGCCCTGCAACTGGACGACAGCCTGCCGGATACCCTCGAAGGTGATGCCGGCAAGCTGGCCCAGGCGCTGGGCTACCTGGTCGACAACGCGATCAAGTTCACCGCCAGGGGCAGCGTGACCCTGCGCGTCGCCGCCGGGCGTACCCATGACGGGGTGGCGCTGCGGGTGGAAGTGATCGACACCGGCATCGGTTTCGACATGGCCGCCGGCAGCGACCTCTACCAGCGTTTCGTCCAGGCCGACAGCTCGTTGACCCGTGGCTACGGAGGCCTCGGCATCGGCCTGGCTCTGTGCCGCAAGCTGGTGGAGCTGCTTGGCGGCGAGCTGACCCACGAGTCCCGGCCGGGACAGGGCAGCCGCTTCCTCCTGCGCCTGCAACTGACCCAGCCGGCCCAGGGCCTGGCGCCGCCGCCGCGGCGCGCCGGCGGGCAGGCGGTGCGGCGTCCCGAGGAGTGCACGGTGCTGGTGGTGGAGGACAACGCCATCAACCAGTTGGTGACTCGCGGCATGCTGCTCAAGCTCGGCTACCGGGTGCGCACCGCCGACAACGGCAGCGAGGCCCTGGAGTTGCTGGCGCGCGAGCGGCCGGACGGCGTACTGCTCGACTGCCAGATGCCGGTGATGGACGGCTTCGCCACCTGTCGGGCGATCCGCGCGCTGCCCGGCTGCGCGGAACTGCCGGTGCTGGCGTTGACCGCCCACAGCCACAGCGGCGATCGCGAGCGCTGCCTGGCGGCGGGCATGAGCGACTACATGGCCAAGCCGGTCAAGTTCGAAGAGTTGCAGACCCTGCTGCACGATTGGCTGCTGTGCCAGCCGATCGTCACCAAGTCCGCCTGAAGCCTTTCCGCGGCTGGCTGAAATGCCGGCCTGCGCGACCTGTATGTCTCTTTAGGCAAAGCCTGAAGCGTGATTCACTGGGAAAAAGTGAATCCGGATTCAGTCATGGTCTATCGTGTCACCGAACGCCGCCTGCAACGCGATTCCGCGCTGCGCGAGCGCATCCTCCAGCTAGGCCTGCGGCGTGTCGCGGAGGGCGGTTTCGCCGCGCTGACCATGCAGGCCCTGGCCGACGACGCGGGGATCGCCACCGGCAGCCTGTACCGCCACTTCCGGGGCAAGGGCGAGCTGGCGGCGGAAATCTTCCGCCGCGCCAGCCAGCGTGAGGTCGATGCCCTGGCCGTGGTCCTGCGCGGTCCCGGCGCGCCCGCCTGGCGCCTGGCCGAGGGCTTGCGGCGCTTTGCCGCGCGCGCCTGGAGCAGCCAGCGGCTGGCCTTCGCCCTGATCGCCGAGCCGGTGGATCCTGAAGTCGACGAGCAGCGCCTGCGCTATCGCGAGGCCTACGCCGCACTGTTCGTCGAACTGCTCGAGGAGGGCCGGCGCAGTGGCGCATTCCAGCTTTCCCTGGTGCCGCTTGCCGCGGCCTGCCTGGTCGGGGCCATCGCCGAGGCGCTGGTCGGCCCCTTGTCTCCCCCGGCGCGCGCCGCTCGCGACAGCGGCCAGCCGGAACCGAGTCTGGAGCCGGTGAGTACGGCTCTGGTGAACTTCTGCCTGCGCGCGGTGGGCGCGCCTGTCTGCGAGGAACCCTCATGAACCTGCACCAGTACGCCGAAACCCACGAAGTGACCAACCAGGTACCGTCGCTGGATGGCGCCAACCTCTACCGCCTCGACCTGCCTCTCCAGGAGTGGGTGCGTCGCTACCAGGGCGGCTGGGCCGAGGAGCGCCTGCAGCGCTACGGCGAGCTGACCGGCGGCCCGCTGATGGCGGCCGGCTTCCTGGCCAACCAGCACAAGCCGGAGTTCCATAGCCACGACCGCTACGGCAACCGCGTCGACCTGGTGGAGTTCCATCCCGCCTACCACGAGCTGATGCGTGCCGCCATCGAACACGAACTGCCCTCGCTGCCCTGGACCGACCCGCGCCCCGGCGCCCAGGTGGCGCGGGCCGGGCTGTCCTACCTGCACAGCCAGGCGGAGGCCGGCACCGGTTGCCCGTTGACCATGACCTACGCCAGCGTGCCGGCGATTCGCCTGCAGGCGGACCTGGCCGAGAAATGGCTGCCGAAGATCCTCTCCCGCGAGTACGACCCGCGCAACGTGCCGATGGAGCAGAAGGCGGGCGTCACCATCGGCATGGCGATGACCGAGAAGCAGGGCGGCACCGACGTCCGGGCCAATACCACGCGGGCCTACCCGGTGGGGATTCCCGGGCCGGGGCAGGCCTACGAACTGGTCGGGCACAAGTGGTTCTGCTCGGCGCCGATGTGCGACGCCTTCCTCACCCTGGCCTACACCGACAAGGGCCTGACCTGCTTCCTGCTGCCGCGCCACCGGCCGGACGGCAGCCGCAACCAGTTCTACATCCAGCGCCTGAAGGACAAGCTGGGCAACTGGTCGAACGCCTCCAGCGAAATCGAGTATCGCGGCGCCCTGGCCTGGATGGTCGGCGAGGAGGGCCGTGGCGTGCCGACCATCATCGAGATGGTCGCCATGACCCGCTTCGACTGCATGATCGGCTCCAGCGCACTGATGCGTCAGGCGTTGACCCAGGCCGCCCACCACTGTGCCTACCGCAAGGTCGGCGGGCGGGTGCTGGCCGAGCAACCGCTGATGCAGAACGTGCTCGCCGACCTGGCCCTGGAAAGCGAGGCGGCGCTGGCCCTGACCCTGCGCATGGGGCATGCCCTGGACCGTGCCCACGACGAGCAGGAGGAGAAGTTCGCCCGCCTGGTCACCGCGGTGGGCAAATACTGGATCTGCAAGCGTGCCCCGGCGATGATCAACGAAGCCTCCGAATGCATGGGCGGTGCCGGCTACGTCGAGGAAACCATCCTGCCGCGGCTGTACCGCGAGGCCCCGGTGAACTCGATCTGGGAAGGTTCCGGCAACGTGCAGTGCCTGGACGTGCTGCGTGCCCTGTCGAAGGAGCCGGGGGTGCTCGACGCGTTGTTCGCCGAACTGGGCGACGGCCATGGCGACGCCCGTCTCGCCGCGCACATCGGCAACCTCAAAGCGGCCTTCGCCGACACCGCCGACATCCAGTACCGCGCCCGCCAGCTCACCGAGGACGTGGCGATCGCCCTGCAGGCCAAGCTGTTGCTGGAAGCCGGCAACTCCGCGGTGTCCGACGCCTTCATCGGCAGTCGCCTGGGGGACGGCGGGCGTGTCTACGGCACCCTCCCGCGCGGCGTCGAGGTCGAGGCGCTGTTGGCTCGCGCCACCCCGCACCTGACCTGAGGCGCGTCGCGATGCAGGCGCATCCGCGCTACCGGGAGCTGGTCGAGCAGGGCTTCGCCGCGGCCAGTTTCGTCGGCGACCTCGGCATCCGTCCGCTGGACTGCGGGCCGGGTTGGGTCGAAGCGGGGCTGGACATCCTGCCCCGCCACGCCCAGCAGAACGGCTTCATCCATGCCGGGGTCCAGGCGACCCTGGCCGACCATGCCGCCGGGGCCGCCGCCGCGACCCTGGTGGAGGAGGGGCAGACGGTGCTGACCCTGGAGTTCAAGCTCAACCTGTTGCGCCCGGCGCTTTGCCAGCGCCTGTTGTGTCGCGCCGAGGTGCTCAAGGCCGGGCGCCAGGTGACGGTGGTCGAGGCCGAGGTGTTCGCCGAGCGGGACGGTCGGCGGCACCTGTTCAGCAAGGCCACCGTGACCATGGCGGTGGTGGCGCTGGCCGAATGAGATAACGGGAGAAAAGCGCTGTGTTTTCCTGTCGGTACAGGCAAGATGTTTTCCATGCGAACCGACAGGAAGCCCACCATGAGTATCGATTCCGACGACGGGTTCGTCGTCGCCCGCACGGCCGAGGAGGCCGTCGACCGTCTTGCCGAGCTGCACCGCCAGGCCACCGCGGCGCTGAGCCAGGCGCTCAAGCGCTACATCAAGGAGCGCATCGAGCCAAGCGAGGCCGAGCGGCAGAACTTCCACTACCCGCAACTGCGCATCGGCTACCGCTGCCAGGGCGAGGTGCCGTCCACCACCCGCGCCTACGCCAAGGTCCAGGTGCCGGGCGAATACAGCGTCACCGTCACCCACCCCGACGCCTTCCGCAAGTACCTGCTGGAACAGTTGCGTCCGCTGATGGACGATTTCACCGTGCAGGTGCAGGTCGGCCCGAGCCAACAGGACATCCCCTATCCCTACGTGGTCGAGCAGGGCGACGAGCTGGCCGGCTCCGGGGTGACCGCCGCCGAGCTGGCGCGGGTGTTCCCCAGCACCGACCTGTCCGCCGCTTCCGACGACATCGCCGACGGCCTCTACGAATGGGAACGCGCCGACCAGTTGCCGCTGGCGCTGTTCGACGCCGCGCGGGTGGACTTCTCCCTGCGCCGCCTGGTGCACTACACCGGCAGCGACTGGCGCCACGTGCAGCCGTGGATCCTGCTGACCAACTACCACCGCTACGTCGACCAGTTCATCCGCCTCGGCCTGACCCGCCTGCGCGAGGACCCGCGCTTCGTGCGCATGGTCCTGCCGGGCAACGTGATCATCGAACGCGGGATGGACGAAGGCGAGGCCAACGCCATCGTCGCCGGGGTGGTCTGGCACCGCTACCAGATGCCGGCCTACCACCTGATCGCCGCCGATGGCGACGGCATCACCCTGGTCAACATCGGGGTCGGCCCGTCCAACGCGAAGAACATCACCGACCACCTGGCGGTGTTGCGTCCGCATTGCTGGCTGATGATCGGCCACTGCGGCGGCCTGCGGCAGTCGCAGACCATCGGCGACTACGTACTGGCGCACGCCTACATGCGCCGCGACGGCATCCTCGACCGCGCGCTGCCGCCGCACATCCCGATCCCGGCGCTGGCCGAAGTCCAGGTCGCCTTGCAGGAAGCCGCCGCCGAAGTCACCGGCGAGCGCGGCGAGTCGCTCAAGCGACGCTTGCGCACCGGCACCGTGCTCACCTACGACGACCGCAACTGGGAGCTGCGCTGGGCCCAGGAGCGGCCACTGATCAACCTGGCGCGGGCCATCGCGGTGGACATGGAGAGCGGCACCATCGCCGCCCAGGGCTACCGCCTGCGGGTGCCCTACGGCACGTTGCTGTGCGTCTCGGACAAGCCGCTGCACAGCGAGATCAAGCTGCCCGGCTCGGCCAACGCCTTCTACGAGCGCGCGGTGAACCAGCACCTGCGGATCGGCATCGCCGCCCTCGACCTGTTGCGCAGCCAGCTCAACTCGCTGCACTCGCGCAAGCTGCGGAGTTTCGACGAGCCGCCGTTCCGTTGATCGGACGCGCCGCGGTTTCCGTGCGGAAACCGCGGCGCGCTTCTACGCCTTGCGGCGCCGAGGCCCTACAATGATGGCCCTTCGCCCTGCGTGGAACCGCGGCGCCCTCTGCCGGTCGGAACGACCACGCCTGCCATCGATGTGATCCCCATGCCGTTCAGCGTCCCCACTCATCTCAGCAACCCGCTCCGTCGCTTCGCCCGCCGCCTGGTGCCCGATGCCGCGCCGGAAGTGGCAGCGCCGTTGCCGATGCCGGAAAGCCTGGCCGGCGAACCGTGGTTCTCGGTCGGGCGGGCGGTCGAGGCCCTCGGCGGCGAGCGGGTCGATGGCTGGATCCTGGAAGAATGGCGTGGCTTGGCCCTGCGCGCGCGTTTCAGCGCTTGCTGGCGCGATCCGCGCGGCAACCTGTGGAATGTCCTGCCGCAGGCGGGCGCCATCGCTTTCCTGGCCGACCCGCAGCGGCGCTACGAAGGCGTGCCGCTGGCCGACCAGTACCAGGCGCTCAGCCGCGATGTCCTGCTGGAAGACTATCTCGGCCTGCGGCGCCAACTGGCCCGCGCCGGCCTGGACGACGAGGCCCGCGAGCGCCTGGCCGGGATGGCCGCGCGCCTGGAAAGCTGGCTGGCCCTGGGCGGCCGTGGCGAGCAGGCTTGTCCGTGCGGCAGCGGCAAGCGCTACCGCAACTGCTGCTCCCGCCTGGTGGCCTCGGCCTCCTGAGCGACGTTGCGCGGTGCGACGCGCCACTGCTCGCCGGGTTTCGGCGTGCCGAAGGTCGCCGGGTCCACGCCTTGGCTGCGCAGTGCCGCCTGGAGCGCCTTGGGCGGGTCGTCCTGCTGTTCGTCGGTGAGATTGAAGGTACCGAAGTGGATGGCCATGCTGGTCTGCGCCTGCAGCGTGCGATGGGCCTGCACCGCGTCGTCGGGATTCATGTGGTGGTCGCGCATGAACCAGCGCGGCTCGTAGGCGCCGATCGGCAGGGCGGCGAAACGCATCGCCCCGAAGCGCTGGTTGATCAGCCCGAACTCCGGGCCGAGCCCGGTATCGCCGGGAAACAGCAGCGGGCCATCCGGCGAGTCGATGACGAAGCCGAGCCAGAGCGTGCGGTTGGTGTCGCTGCGGGTGCGCGACGACCAGTGCTGCACCGGTACGCCATGCAGCGTCAGGCCAGCGCCCAGCGGCACGGCCTGCCACCAGTCGATCTCCACGACGTCGGCGAAACCTGTCTGGCGGATCAGCCCGGCGTTGCCCAGGCCGCTGACCACCTTGGCCGTCGGCCAGCGCCGGTGGAGCTGGCGCAGGGTTTCCAGGTCGAGGTGGTCGTAGTGGTTGTGGCTCACCAGCACCAGGTCGATCGGTGGCAACTGGTCGAGCGTCAACCCGGGCGGATGGTGGCGCTTCGGGCCGATGAAGGCGAGCGGGCTGACCCGTTGCGACCAGACCGGGTCGGTGAGGATGTTCAGGCCGCGGTGCTGGATCAGCAGGGTGGCGTGGTTGATGTAGGTGACCCGCAGTTCTTCGCCGCGGGCGCGCTCGTTCACCCTTGGCGGCGTTGCCGTCGGCGGCAGGGCGACCCACGGGCGTTGCGGCGGGCGGTTCCACTGCCACTTGAGCAGGTCGCGCAGGCTCTTGTGCGCGGTCGGCTGGATATTGCGGAAACGTTCGCCGTCGAAATGGTCCGAAGGCGGACCCTGATAGGCGCTGCCAGCGCAGCCGGCCAGGGTCAGCAGGCTGATCAGCCAGGTGGGACGCAGGGAGGGCATGAGGGGATGCTCTTGCGGTCAGGCTCTCGGACAACCTAGCATGCCGCCCGGTACCCCGATCAAGCCAACTCGTTTCCAGTCATGTCCCGTCCCCCGCGTCCTTCCCCGCGTTATCCCGTCCGCCCTGCGCCACGCCGGGTGGCCAAGGCGCCGCCGAGCGAGCCGAAGCTGCTGCTGTTCAACAAGCCGTTCGACGTACTGACCCAGTTCAACGACGAGCAAGGGCGTTCGACCCTCAAGGACTTCATCCCGGTGCCGGGCGTGTATCCGGCCGGGCGCCTGGACCGCGACAGCGAGGGCCTGTTGCTGCTGACCAACGACGGTCGCCTGCAGGCGCGCATCGCCGACCCCCGGCACAAGCTGCCGAAGACCTACTGGGTGCAGGTCGAAGGTACGCCGGACGAGGAGCAATTGTGGCGCCTGCGCGAGGGCGTGACGCTCAACGACGGCCCGACGCTGCCCGCCGAGGCGCGTCTGCTGGATGAGCCGACGTTGTGGGAGCGGGTGCCGCCGGTGCGTTTTCGCAAGTCGGTGCCGACCCACTGGCTGGAATTGGTGATCCGCGAGGGGCGCAATCGCCAGGTGCGGCGGATGACGGCGGCGGTGGGCTTGCCGACGCTGCGGCTGGTGCGGGTGCGGATCGGCCCCTGGAGCCTGGACGGCCTGGGCCTCGGGGAATGGCGGGAAGTGCCGGCGCGGCTGGACTGACGAGAGGGGCGTCGTCCAGCGGGCGCGGAACGATCAGTAGTACGACTTGATCACGGCGATGCCGCGACCCATCACGTCGCGCCAGGCGTCGCGGGTCTCGGCGTCGCAGTCGCGGTCGTGCTCGGCGACCGCCATCAGCAGGGCGTCCAGCCACAGGTCGTAGAGTTCCGGGCGGATATCCAGCGCGGCGCGCGAATGGCTGGCGCCGAGGGCGCGCAGCTTGCTGTCGGACATGCCGCGGGCGTACATCACCAGGTTCATGATCCCGGCACGCAGCAGGTGTTTCTGCGCAGTCATGTCGGTGGTGGCGAACTTGGCGCGAATCTGCGGGGAACTGGCAAGGAAATGCCGGTAGAAATCATCGAAGAATCCGGTGCTGGCACAGCAGCGTCCATAACTCTGCATGACGCGGTCGGCGGCGTTCATGGCGACTCCCTTGTTCTAGGCAATGGCAAGGCGAGCCGGCCCCGTTGGCCGGGGCCGGCGGATGATTACGAGTGGTTGGATGACGCGCGTGGCGCCGGGGTTACATGCCCGCGCCTTCGAGGCTGCCGATGACCAGGCCCTTGATGATGAAGCCCAGTACGCCCAGGCCGAGGGCGAAGAACAGGATCAGGGTTCCGAACTTGCCGGCTTTCGACTTCTTCGCCAGGTCCCACACGATGAAAGCCATGAACAGGATAAGCACGGTCACCAGACCGGTCATCATCCACTCTTCGAACAGTTCGGGATCCATTGGCAACCTCCGGATTTTCAAGCAAACGAAGTCCGGCTCGCGGTCGGACGGAGCGTGCCATGGGGGGCGGGCAAGGCGTTTATCATTCTACGAGCAGGCTGCTCTTTATATGCGGGGGCCACGCGGGCATGACAACTGAAACAGGCTGCCGATTATACGGCATGCCGCCTGTTCCGTGTCATGTCCCAGGTCTCGCTACGATCAATCGCGCAGGTGCTCCAGCGGCAGTTCGGTACTCGCCAGCACCTGGTTGAGGACGAAGCTGGAGCGCACGCTGGAGACCCCCTCGATGCGCGTCAGGGTACCCAGCAGGAGTTTCTGGTAATGGTCCATGTCCGGCACCACGACCTTCAACTGGTAGTCCGCGTCCATCCCGGTGACCAGGCTGCACTCCAGCACTTCCGGGCATTTGCCGATGACTTCCTGGAAATGTTCGAAGCGTTCCGGGGTGTGTCGGTCCATGCCTATGAGGACGAAGGCGGTGAGGCTCAGGCCGAGCTTCTTGCGGTCCAGCAAGGCTACCTGGCGGACGATGTAGCCGTCGTCCTCGAGCTGCTTGACCCGTCGCGAACAGGGCGATGGCGACAGGCCTATCCGTTCTGCCAGTTCCTGGTTGGAGATGCGTGCGTCGCGCTGGAGTTCTTCGAGGATACGCAGGTCGTAGCGATCGAGTTTGTTCATGGCGAGGATTTCTTTCAGGTTGATTGCCATTGGCAAGGTGAATTTGAGTGATTTATTGCGCAATCAAGGTTCTGGTGAGCAATATTAGCAATCATTGGTCGCGCCTGGCGACGTATTCTTTTACCCAGATTCACGGCCCGGACATCTCGTCCATCACGGCTCGCCCAATCAGGCCAGCCGTGGCCGCCGACCCTACAGGGTTGCGCCGGCCTCCGGGTTGCACACCGCCCAGAAGGTGGAGTGAGGTGAGCCGTCGCCAACAGCGCCGAGCCAGGACAGTTACCCCAGAAGGGAGGTCGACGGGCCTCCCTTTTTCTTTGCCCGCGATCCGGCCCGTGCCGCGCTTTTACCCATTCTTTACCCGGCGTTTACCCACCCTTGGCGGAAAACGGCGGAAAGTCGTTCCCGGGATCATTCGAACGTGGCCGGGCGACCAGGCCCGGGGCGAGGCAGACGATGAACGGTGGATGGTGGCGAATGCTCGGGGTGGGCGCTCTCTCGCTGAGCCTGTGCGTCCAGGCGCAGGCCGACGACGGCCGAGGGGGACGCGGCGGACCTGGCGGCGAGCGCGGTGTTGCCCACGGACAACCGGGACATGGCCGCGGCGAAGCGCATGGCGGCAGTTGGGGACCGCATCCCGACTGGCGTCCGGGCCGGGTGGTGGAGGCCTTGCCGCGCGGGCACCTGCGGGTGCCCTATCGCGGCGGCGAGTATTTCTTCGACGACGGCTACTGGTACCGACCCGACGGCCCGCGCTATGTGCTGGTCGTGCCGCCCCGCGGGGTGCGCGTCCGCAGCCTGCCGCCCTATGCGGAGCAGGTCTGGCTGGGCAGCGTGCTGTACTTCCTTGCCGCCGGCACTTACTACCTGTGGCATGCCGACACCCGCGAGTACGAAGTGGTCAGCCCGCCGCCGCGGGCAGCGGGACCCGTTTATCCGGTCAGCGGGCCGGCCGCCAGCTACGACGTGGTGGCCTACCCCGCGCGCGGCCAGGGGCCCGACCAGCAGGGCCGCGACCGCTACGAGTGCCACCGCTGGGCGGTGGGCGAGAGCGGCTTCGACCCGGCGGGGGCGACCTACGCGCCGGCCGCCGAGGTCGCCAACGGCTACCGCCGGGCCATGGCCGCCTGCCTGAGCGGGCGCGGCTACAGCGTCAACTGACGGTTTCCTTGCCGACCACTTCCTGCGGGTCGGCATGGATCAGCACCTCGGCCTTCGGGTATTCGCGCTTGATCGCCAGCACTGCGCGGTCGGTCAGGGCGTGGGCCACCGACAGGCTCAGCTCGCCGGGCAGTTCGAGGTGCAACTGGACGAACCAGTGGTTGCCGGAAATCCGCGTGCGCACGTCGTGCGCGCCGAGCACTCCCGGCACGCTGCAGGCGAGTTCGCGCATGCGCTCGCTGATGTCGGTAGGCAGTTCCCGGTCCATCAGGATCGACACCGACTCGCGAGCGATCTGCAGGGCGCTCCAGAGGATGTACAGGGCGATGCCCAGGCCGAACAGGCCGTCGCTCTGTGGCCAGCCGTAGCGGGCCAGGAGCAGTGCCACGAGGATGCTGGCGTTGAGCAGCAGGTCCGAGCGGTAGTGCAGCGAGTCGGCGCGTATCGCGGTGGAACCGGTGCGGCGGATGACGTGGGTCTGGAAGGCCAGGAGAAGGGCCGTGAGCAGCAGCGACAGCAGCATCACCGCGATGCCCCAGGTGGCCGCGCCGAGGGGCTGCGGGTCGCGCAATTGCTCGACCGCCTGGATAGCCACCAGCACCGCGCTGGCACCGATGAACATGGCCTGGGCCAGGCCGGCCAGGGCCTCGGCCTTGCCGTGGCCGTAGCGGTGGTCGTCGTCGGCCGGGCGTAGCGAATAGTGCACCGCCAGCAGGTTGAGCAGCGAGGCGGCACTGTCCAGCAGGGAGTCGGTGAGGCCGGCGAGCAGGCTCACCGAACCGCTCAGCCACCAGGCAATGGCCTTGCCGATGACCAGGGTGACGGCGACACCGAGCGAGGCCAGGGTGGCCAGGCGCAGCAGGCGGGCGTGGGGGGAATCGGGACTCATGGGGCGCTTCTGTCAGGAGGGACGGCGCCACTGTAAACCAACCGGGCGGCGACCGGGCACTGACGCACGGTCGCGCTCGGAGGGCGGATCAGGCGGCCGGCTTCAGGCCATAGGCCGCCAGTTGCTCGACGCTGCCGCTGTGGCGGATGAGGCGCGGGTCGTCGAGCGGCAGTTCACGGCCGATCTCGCGTTCGAGGATGGCCTTGAGCTTGCGGTTGTCGACCTTGCCGTCCGCGCCGACGGCATCCTTGAGCACTTCCGGGGCGACCGAGTACTTGGCGTCGGGCAGGTAGATGGCGCCGGTGGCGAAGTCGACGCCGAAGGCGATCAGGCCGGGGATGATATAGAACAGCAGGCCGATGGCGTCGAAGGCGACGATGGCCGGATCGATGCGACCGTCGATCTGGCCGCGTCGCTCGGGGTAGAACAGCGTACCGCAGGCCGACAACTGGCTCAGCAGGGCTGCACTGAGAATGGCACAGGAAACGCGGGTGGCAAGGCGCATTTATGACCTCCGGGTGAACATGACGGCGAACTATAGCAATCGACCAGCGTTCGGCAATCTTCTGCCGCGACGATGACGATAAGACCGTCGAAAGCGCCTGCCGGTTCGCCGGTATACTTCGTCGGTCAGTCCGGAGCCAGCATGATTTCCCTACCCATCGACGCCGTTGTTCCCGCCCTGCGCCAGGCCCTTGGCGCACAACACCAGGCCGTCCTGGAAGCCCCGCCGGGTGCCGGCAAGACCACCCGGGTGCCGCTGGCCCTGCTCGACGAGCCCTGGCTCGCCGGCCAACGCATCCTCATGCTCGAACCGCGACGCCTGGCGGCGCGGGCCGCGGCCGAGCGGCTGGCCGCCGAGCTGGGCGAAAAGGTCGGCGAGACCGTCGGCTACCGGATCCGCCTGGAGAGCAGGGTCGGCCCGAAGACCCGCATCGAAGTGGTCACCGAGGGTATCCTTGCCCGTCGCCTGCAAGACGACCCGGTGCTGGACGGTGTCGGCCTGGTGATCTTCGACGAATTCCACGTTTTGCCATTTGCACCGAATTAACCTGCTTTTTTTGTCAAAAAATAGAACATTCTCCTGCCACAACTGACCTCCCTCCAGAACATCTCCCCAGCCTTATTAGTCGCTTGTCGCTCCCTGACCAGCCCAGATGAGATCCACAATCCTAACGCCGGTAGGTGCCAAGGTCTCGAATCTGGTTTACCAGATTAAGTCTTTCACAAAGCCCGAGTTCAACAACGTCGCCTCATACTGACCTGTGTAGACACTCATCAGCGGGCACCACAGCTTCGGCCTTTGGTATGCACCCAAACGGAGTCCTATGTGATGGATCAATTTCGCAGTTCTTAGTCGCAGAAATAACTTTGGTGTCACTATGATGGCGTTGTACCTTGGCCATCCACAAATGCATAAGGATCTGCACATGACGATGATTTCGGGCTATAAGTTGAAGGTGGGTGGTTTCCTTCAGGCTGACATTTTGCTTACCAGCTCAAATAAGAGGATGCGTCCATCGCAGATTCCATCCTTCAAGCCTGATGCCGGAAGCCCTGCATTGCGTGCTCACGCCGTGGCTGGTTTGTGTCAAAAAATTCTCGTGGTGAACGATCACTTCGCTGTAGCTTTCGCCGGGGATGTGCGAACGATTCAGGCGATTGTACGGCTTATCGAGAGGCTAGTAGATGAGCACCCCGTATTGACGGGAAAACGTTTTTCGGATGCAGTACTTGCCGACGATACCATCGATAGTGCAAAGATCAGAATTATCGCTCTAAGTGTTGAGGGGAATGAAATCCACATATCTAATGTTTATGCGGATTGCGGGCATCGCAATGAAAACTTTGAGCTTTGGGTTGGTGGGTCTGGTGCGGGTCATGTAAGGTCGCATTATCAGGATTACCCGCCACATGCGTTTGATGTTCTTGAAGAAGATATTGTGGTGCAGGGTACCTGCATGGCTCTCGATCAATTTGCAAACCATTTAAAGAATGAATTTGAGGGTAAGTATAAGTCGGAGTCGATTGCGAGTCTGTTTGGAGGCGGTTACGAGGTAGTGGCATTTTATGATGGGCGGTTTCAAAAGATTTCTAATATCGTTTATGCCTTTGCGGATGCAGAACTTGATGCTGAGGGAGTGCTGCAAGTCGACTTTCCAAAATGTCTGATTAAGTCCGAATATAAAGGTGAGGACTTAAAAATCAGGAGCGTTGAGTTGCATTTTGATGAGGAGTTCGATGAATATGTCCCTGTTAATGACCGAACCTTCACGATAGCGCCTGTGTCACGCTATGAAGAGACTATGGTTGAAGATGATATCGATGACTTGAGGTTTAGGGGGCATTTCCTTTGCTTCTTGATAAATTACAAGACTGATAAAGGCGCCATGACTATACCTTTTATCAAAAAATACGAAAATGATTTTAATTTTTTGTATAAGGCATTCATGGCCAGCGTGAAACCTGGGTTTGCTCAAATAAACTACTCAGATATATTTCGTGGTGAAGTGAGTGATTACGTGCTGGGGTTCATGGAGCAAGTTGAAGCTAGCTTCAACTCTGAGTAAGTCAAGATTTGGTTTGCCCAGCGTTGGTTTATGCCCCTAAGGCAAGTAGATACAAAAAGCCACCTTGCGGTGGCTTCAAGTGGTAGGGGGGAGCGAATAGGCCTGCGCCACGTTCGGTCTGATTTTATGGGCTTAGCTCAGCTCCCAGTGACCCTCATCTTTCTTTGTTATTCCTGCGCGCTGGTCAGGTTTGTGCCGATGCCGGACGATGTAGAACAGATCCCGGAACACTTTCGTCACGTCGGCTACATAGCTGTGGCCTAAGCCGAACATGTCCCTACCAGCACTGGAGACATCGATAGTCGACAGGTGATCCATGACCAGAGGTGGGTTGGCGCCGCCCGCCCTTGGATTGCTGTGCACAAGCTGAGACGCAGTGATAGCTCGATCGTTGCGGGACGCATAAAGCGTTACTTGCTCGTACAGGTTAAACACCCGCCCAAACTGCTTGAAGCGCTTGGCGTCGACGTCGGGAGCCGCAAGGATGATCTGGCTGATCGGGGTAGCGCCCGGCTTGTTCTCCCAGTTTTCCAGTACAGCGAGAAGAGCCCGATTACCCATGCTGTGGGCGACAATGTGCAACGACGTCAGGCCCAGGTTTTCTGTGACGTTCGTCAGATACTCCTTCAGATGGGCTGCTGACCAATCTACCGTCGCCTCGTCGGCAGGGTAGCCAGTCGTACTGCCAAGCGACGCCCAGGAAAAGCACAGCATTAGACCTGGGAATTTGAGGTCATGGCACAGCTGTGCAGACCGCCACAATGCCGCGTCGAAAGTCACGTTGTACCCGTGGATGAATAGCAAGCCTTCACGGCCAGTGGATGTTTCGCTGATCTTCGCGAGATAGGTCTTGGCGTTGTTGTACCATTCTTCCAGCTCAAAAAGAGCAGACTCGTGGATGACAATATGCTTGTTGGGGTTCCCCTTTGAGGTAGAAGGCCACAACACGGGCCGTTCCAGTTTGCCTTCCTTATGGATGTGAGGGATGGACACCTCTGCGATGCCATAGGACACGACATCATCACTGCGGAACCCGCCAAACCTCACAGTCCTTGGCGATTCCAACAGGCGATCCGTTCCGAAGTAGACGGCGTATTTCGTAAATTTCTGATCGACCGGAGCTCGGCTATAGTGGGTGGGTAACCGTTCGCTGCTGAGCGAGGCTCCAATGCTGTAATCGTCTTGGGCGATTAGTTCTTCGTACTCCACCATATCTTCAGGGACGCTGATCACTAGCTTGACTGCGGCTTTGAAGCTCGGTTGCCGGATCGTCGACAACGTCGACGCGTACCCCTCGCTCAGTAGCCGTTTTGCCTCCACAACGTCTGTCAGTAACTTCAGCTCATCCACTCGTTGGAGGAGCTGCGTAAAGACCATCTTTGCCCTGCTGCCTGAAACTCTGTCGTGCAGGACATCAATGAACATACCCGCCGGCGCCTTTCTCCAGCACAGGAGCAACTGCGATGAACTCAGTATCCGCTTGTGTGAGTTATAGGTGGCGAAGTTGATGTAGAGAATCGCAAGCGCGATCTTGAGGTCGACCGGACTCCGGGCAGGCATATCCATATGTAAGCTCTGTTGAAAAAAGCTTAATCTAGTGCCGCTTTGCCATCATGGCAACCTGGTCTGTCTAGCAGTCATGCTCTGCCGATTGCCCCGAACCACCTGGATCGCCAGTTCGCCTCGGATCGCGCCAATCGGCACTGTGTCTCGGACATGACCTACGTGCAGACGACCCAAGGACGGCTGTATCTGGCCGTCGTGCTCGATCTCTATTCACGCGCTGTCGTCGGCTGGGCGACGCAACATCGTATGCAGCAGGCCCTAGTGCATGCCGCTCTGGAGATGACCGTTGCACGCTGACAGCCGAAAGAACCAGTGCTGCGCACTCGGAACGTGGCAGCCAATACTGGGCGTATGATTACCAGGCCTTGCTTCGGCGATATCGAATTGTGCCCAGCCATTCACGTCCGCGGAATTGCTGGGATAACGCCGCGATGGAGAGCTTCTTCCGTTCGCTGAAGGCTGAGCGGGTGTACCTGACTCGCTACGCCAGCCACCAAGAGGCGAAAACCGACCAGTTCGACTACATCGGCTTTTAATCACCGCCGTCGCCACTCGACGTTGGGCTATCTCAGTCCGATGGAGTTTGAGCAGCGAAATGCGAGCAGTAGCTCTTAACTACCTGTTCCGGGACAGATCAGCCTTGGATCCCTCCTGCGGGGTGAGCAGGGGCGCTCTGAAATTTTGGCGCTTATCCCTCATGCCCCTGGTGCTTGCCGCCTCCGTCTGCGCATATTGGGCAGTGAGCTTACTGAGCCGCTGGAGTAGGAGCTCGTCATTGAAACCGCAGGCGAGGTTGATTCGCTCAACTTCGAACTGACCTGCCCCCAGTTTTAGTACCGCTGCCTAGTTAGTAGGCCCTGGGGTTGATATTAATTTTTCCTGCTTCAGCTGCTGCTGGCGAGTTCGCCAACTTGCAGCAAATTCTGCTGGGGTGAGATTGCCAATCGCGCTGTGCGGTCGGTGTTCGTTGTAATCCCGCCGCCAGGCCGCGATGCGGATTCTCGCTTCGGCCAGCGAACAGAACCAGTGCTCATTGAGGCATTCGTCCCGGAACTTACCGTTGAACGACTCGATGAAGGCATTCTGCGTGGGCTTACCAGGCTGAATCAGCTTCAGCTTGATGTCGCGCTGATAGGCCCATTGATCGAGTGCCTTGCCGGTGAACTCGGGCCCCTGGTCGGTGCGGATCGCTTTCGGGTAGCCGCGAAACCGCGCCATCTCGTCCAGCGCCCGTGTGACGCGAAAGCCGCTGATACCGTGCTCCACCAGGATGCCGACCGACTCCTTGGTGAAGTCATCGACCACCGTCAGGCATTTGATCCACCGCCCGGTGCTCAGTGCATCGAAGACGAAGTCCATCGACCAGACCTGGTTTGGTGCGCTCGGCAAACTCAGACGTTCGCGCTCCACCGCGATGCCATGGCGGCGCCGCCGTTTCACCATCAAGCCGGCAGCGCGGTACAGGCGATAGATCCGCTTGTGGTTGACCTGCACGCCAGCACGCCGCAGCAGGATGTGCAGGCGGCGATAGCCAAAGCGCCGGCGCTCTTGGGCCAGTTCCACCAGTTGGGCTTGCAGCTCGGTGTTTTGCATACTGGCTCGCGGCTGGTAGCGCAACACCGAGCGGGACAGCCCGATCAACTGACAGGCACGACGTTCGGAAATGCCGGTTCGCGCCTGCATCTCCTGCACCGCCTCCCGCCGTGCTGTCGGGCTTACCCTTTTCCCCGGGCGACCACTTTCAGCGACTCGATGTCGAGGTGGGCCTCGGCGAGCAACTTCTTCAATCGGCTATTTTCCAGTTCAAGATCCTTCAACCGTTTGGCGTCCGCCACGGTCATACCGCCAAACTTGGCCCGCCAGGTGTAGAACGAGGCATCACTGAAGCCGTGTCGGCGACACAGTTCCTTCACCGGCACACCGGCCTCCGCCTGCTTGAGGAAGTCGAGAATCTGCTCTTCGGTAAAACGCTTTTTCACTGCCGTCTCCTGCTCGGAAAACGGACTCTACTAAGTTTGACGTGGTACTGAAATCGGGGGCAGGTCACCGATATTGAGTTCTGTGCCTGCCTGGTTATAGAGTCTTAGTGTGAAAGTGGTTTTAAATCCAAAATCATCCCAGTTGTCTGAGAATAAGACAGCCGTATTTCGAAGGCCGCTATTTATGCTGGCTCTATATGAGGCTTTAATAAAGATAAAACTCATGGTCGCGTCCTTTCGTAGGTGTAGGCGTGAGTTTTCGCCTTCAGGTAGATTAGTATGTAACCGAGATTATCTTATTAGCGCTAGCTCTTTCAAAGCTATTGATTGCTGCTTGGTGGGGCGGAGTGATTAGTCAAGGAAAGGTATACTGACTGACTTCGTTAGGAGCCCCCATGATCCAGCTGCCCATCGATGCCGCAATCCCCTCTCTGCGCCAGGCCCTGGCTGACCACGACTCCGTCGTATTACAGGCCCCACCAGGTGCCGGTAAGACCACACGCGTTCCCCTCGCTTTGCTGAACGAGCCATGGTTGGCCGATCAGAGCATCCTAATGCTCCAGCCTCGCCGGGTGGCTGCACGTGCCGCTGCTGAGCGCATGGCCAGTGAGCTGGGCGAGAAGGTGGGTGAGACCGTTGGTTACCGTATTCGCCTGGAGAGTCGGGTCGGCCCGAGTACGCGGATCGAGGTAGTCACTGAAGGGATCCTTGCGCGCCGGCTCCAGGATGACCCTTCGCTGGAGGGTGTCGGTCTCGTCATATTCGATGAGTTCCACCTTCGGAGCTTGGACTCTGATTTGGCCCTTGCGCTATGCCTGAATGGCCGTGAGCTGTTCCGTGATGACCAGCCACTGAAGCTTCTAGTGATGTCGGCGACCTTGGAGGGAGCTCGTCTTTCAAATCTCCTGGGTGATGCTCCGGTCGTGACCAGTGAGGGACGGATGTTCCCCGTCGACACTGTATGGGGTCAGCCCTACCAGACCGGTGAGTACATCGAGCCCAAGGTTGTCCGAGCCTGCCTCGATGCTGTCCATGATCAACAAGGCAGCATTCTGGTCTTCCTGCCCGGCCAGGCCGAAATCCGCCACGTGCATCAGGAGCTCAGCGACAAACTCGCGGGGCGTGATGACCTTCTGTTGTGTGCTCTGCATGGCGAGCTGGATCTGAGTGCCCAGCGCGCGGCTATCGAACCGGCGCCACCGGGCAAGCGCAAGATCGTGCTGGCGACCAACATTGCTGAGACGAGCTTGACCATTGAGGGTGTGCGCGTAGTGATCGACTCCGGTCTGGAGCGGGTGCCACGGTTTGACCCGTCAAGCGGAATGACCCGCCTCGCGACACAACGCATATCCCAGGCCAGTGCCGCTCAGCGTGCCGGCCGCGCAGGGCGCCTGGAGCCGGGCGTATGCTACCGCTTGTGGTCGGAGAGCCAGCATGAGCAGTTGCCTGCCTACGGCACGGCGGAAATCCTCCAGGCCGATCTGGCCGGGCTGGCCCTGCAACTGGCGCGCTGGGGCGTGGCGCCGGAGGAGCTGGCCTGGCTCGACGCGCCGCCCGCGGCGGCCTACGCCCAGGCCCGCGAGCTGCTCGGGCGGCTGGGGGCGCTGTACGCCAGCGGCGCGTTGAGTGCCCATGGCCAGGCGATGGCCGAATTGCCGACCCATCCGCGCATTGCCCACCTGCTGCTGCGCGGCCAGGCCCTCGGCCTTGGCGAACTGGCTTGCGACGTAGCGGCGCTCCTCGGCGAACGTGACATACAGCGTGGCGGCGGCGCCGACCTGCACAGCCGTCTCGCCCTGCTCGCCGGCGAGGCCCGCACTGGCGCCTCGCGCGGCGCGGTACAGCGCGCCCGGCAACTGGCCCGGCAGTTCCGCGGTTACCTGCGCGGCGCCGCCAGCGAGGCGGTCGTCGATCCCGGTCATCCGCGTTGGCTGGGTTGCCTGCTGGCCTTCGCCTATCCCGACCGCATCGCTCGCCAGCGCCGCGCCGGTGGCGGCGACTACCGGCTGGCCAATGGACGCGCTGCGCAGTTCGGCGAACCGGACAGCCTGATGAAGCAGCCCTGGCTGGTGATCGCCGATCTGGGCAGCCGCCAGGGCCAGCGCGAAGAGCGGATCTACCTGGCCGCCGAACTCGATCCGAGGTTGTTCGATACGGTCCTGGCGGAGCAGGTCAGCCAGCGCGACGAGCTGCAGTGGGACGAGCGCGAAGGCGTGCTGCGCGCCGAGCGCCAGCGCCGGGTCGGCGAACTGGTGCTGTCCAGCGAGGCGCTACCCGGCCTCGACGAAGCGGCGCGCAGCCAGGCGCTGCTCGGCCTGGTCCGGCGCAAGGGCCTGGAGTTGTTGCCCTGGACCCCGGAACTGCGCCAGTGGCAGGCGCGCATCGGCTTGCTGCGCCGGCTGGACCTGGAAGACAAGGGCGAGAGCGAGTGGCCGGACGTCAGCGACGCCGCGTTGCTGGAACGGTTGGAGGAATGGTTGCCGGCCTATCTCGGCAAGGTCACCCGCCTGGCTCACTTCGCCAACCTCGACCTGGCTTCGATCCTCGCCGGGCTGTTGCCCTGGCCATTACCGCAGCGTCTCGACGAGTGGGCGCCGAAAACCCTGGAAGTCCCCTCCGGCTCGCGCATCCGCCTGGACTACAGCGAAACCCCGCCGATCCTCGCGGTGCGCCTGCAGGAACTGTTCGGCCTCGGCGACACTCCGCGCATCGCCCAGGGCCGCCTGGCAGTGAAGCTGCACCTGCTGTCTCCCGCGCATCGCCCGGTGCAGGTGACCCAGGACCTGGCGAACTTCTGGCGCAGCACCTATGCGGAAGTCAGGAAGGACCTGAAGGGACGCTATCCGAAGCATTATTGGCCGGACGACCCGCTGGTGGCCGAGGCCACTACCCGGGCCAAGCCACGCAAGTAGTCGACGGCGCTCAGAGCACCCGGGTCAGGTCGTCGTCGAGGAAGTGCCGGAAACTCAGGCGCTGGCCGTCGGCGAAGTCGAAGTGGCTGTCCAGGGTCGGGCCGTTGAGGACGAACTCCAGGGCCAGCAGGCGCACACCGACCAGGCCGCGCTGCCGGCCGAGGTCGTGCAGGCGGTACTCGCCCGGGCCTTCGTCGTTCTCGCAGGGCCGCGGCGCTTCGCCGCTGCGCCAGAACACCGTCTCGCCCTCGAAGTAGAGGCGATACCAGCGTTGCTCGAACTGCAGGTAGACCACGTTCACCGGATCGGCCGGACGGCCTTCCCACCACCATTCCTGGATCAGCAGCGACTGGCAGACCTGTCCGCGCAGGGCGGGCTGTTCGCCGTTGATCGTGCAGCAGGGGATGGCGGTATGCATCGGGCTCCTCCTCCGGGGTCGGTTCACAGCAGGGACAGGTCGGCGCCGTCGCTCCGCAACTGGTCGTAGGCCTGGTCCAGGCGGTCGCGCAGCGCTTCGGCGCCGGGAATGTGGCGCGAGACGATCATCCGCAGCGGCAGGCGGTACAGTTCCTGGCTTGCCAACGCCTGGCGGCTGGCCGCTTCCACCGGCGCCTGGTAGTCGAGCAGGTAGTCGCCGCGCCCGAGTTCGAGCATGCGCAAGGCGGCGTGGTGGGTGCCGGTGCGGTACAGGCGCAGGTGCAGGTTGGGGTCCTGGATGAAGTTGGTGACCGGTTTCCAGTAGCTGTAGCCGCTGATCAGGATCAGCCGGCGTCCGGCCAGGTCCTGGGGAACCCGCGGTGCCGGCTGGTGCGCCGGGTAGTACAGGTTCAGGCTGACGTGGCCGAGCACGCGCCGCGCCTGGAGGGTGTCGGCGGCCAGCTCCGGCTTGGCCGCGCCGGCCCACAGCGCCACGCTGCCATCCTGCAGCCCCAGGTACAGGCGCGCGCTGGGCAGGGCGCGGAACGCCGGACGATAGCCGGCCCGCTCCAGCAGCAGGCGGACCAGGCGGGCGCCGGAACCGGCGGCGTGGCCATCCCGGGCGGTATAGATGTAGGGGGGGAATTCGTAGTAGCCGACGTTCAACGACGGCCTTGCGTCCTGCGCATGGAGCTGCGGGGCGGCCAGCAGGGCGAACGCCAGCAGCGCGAGCAGGGGCGTTGTGGTGCGTAGGGGCATGGTGTGCGGCCTTGCCGTTTTTTGTTGTTATGAATGGGGGCGAAGCATGCGGCGCGCCGGGCCGCTTGTCCAGCCCGGCGCGCGCCCGGTCAATGGGGCAGCAGGAAGCGCGCGGCGAGCGGCAGGTGGTTGGAGATCTGCAGCGTATCGCTGCGCCGGACCCGGGCATCGAGACGGGTCAGCGAGGGGCTGTGGAACAGGTAGTCGAGGGTCCGATCCGGCCCCTGGACCCGTGGGTCGTTGGGGAAGTGCGTGTACCAGCGAACCTGGTCGACGCCACTGGCCTCTTCCAGCGACGGCACCATCGGGAAGCGCCCGCTCAGGATGGCCAGTTCGCTGTCTTCCCGGTAGGGCGCGCGCAGCGGCGCCAGCAGGTAGGGATACTGGCCGGGCGGCAGCAGGTTGAGGTCGCCGCCGAGCAGCCAGGGCGTGCGCCTGGCCTGCAGTTCGTCGAGCAGCGTACGGGTGGTCTCGACCTGGCGCTCGAGGGTGTCGTCGTTCGCCTGCGGGCGGTCGAAGCGGGCGTTGAGCACGGCCAGCTCGCCGCCGCCGTCGATCGGCAGGTGGCTGACCAGGATCGCCGGGCGCGGCCCGAACAGGCGGTCGAACAGCCCGCCATCGCGTGGCGGCAACTGGCGCCGCTCGGCGCTATCGATGCGATAGCGGCTCAGGGTGGCCTGCTTGCGGCCGACGCTGCCGAAGATGTGCGGCGTCGGCACGAAGGCCGACTTCCACTCGTAGGCCTGGGCGCTGCAATGGTAGAGATCGTTGATGCGCTCCTGGATCAGCGCCAGTTGGTCCTGATCGTCGGTGGCGCTGGAGCCATCGTCGATCTCCTGGAGCAGGACCAGGTCCGGCTGCTCGTCGCGGATCACCCGGACCACCTCGTCGAGGGTGAACGCCAGGTCTTCGGCGGTGGGGCGCTGGTCCGGGCCGGTGGCATCCGGCAGGTCGTCCCAGAAGACGTAGCGCTTGCCGGCCAGGTACTGGATGTTCCAGGTCATCACCTTCAGGGCCTGCCCCGGCTTCAGCGCCGGCGCGGCGCCCTGGCAATGCAGGGGCGCGGCTTCGCGATCGGCGGGTTGCCAGCTCAGCAGGTAGCTGGCGAGCAGGGCACCGCCGACCAGCAGGAGCAGGCCGACGAACAGCAGGTTGCGTAGACGGGGCAGTGACATCGCAATCGAGAC
The DNA here is from genome assembly GCF_020708595.1 of Pseudomonas sp. 203-8. NCBI lineage: Bacteria > Pseudomonadati > Pseudomonadota > Gammaproteobacteria > Pseudomonadales > Pseudomonadaceae > Pseudomonas > Pseudomonas sp. 203-8. Next base: position 70,407 of record NZ_JAJFDF010000002.1, read on the forward strand.
TATGCTGGAAAGGACCAGAGCATAGAGCTTGCCGCCGCGCATTTCACCCTTGCAGGTCGAATTGACGCAAGGGTTCGCGTTTTTTCGAGCGGGAGGGTACCGCATGCCGCGCAAGGTATTCAGCAGCCAGGCCTACCGCCACAAGGTGGTGCTGGTCAGCGGCGGCTGTTCCGGCATCGGTCGCGCGCTGGCGCTGCGTTTCGCCCGGGCCGGTGCGCGACTGGCGATCCTCGACCTCGACCAGGCGGCGCTGGACAGTTTGGTCCAGCACCTGCGCGACCATCTCGGCGGCGAGGCGCTCGGCCTGCGCTGCGACGTCGCCGACGCCGATGCGGTGGAGCGTGCCGTGGCGCTGGCGGTGGAGCGCTTCGGCGGCATCGACGTGCTGGTCAACAACGCCGGCATCACCCACCGCGGTACCTTCGCCGAAACCGGCCTGGGGGTTTTCCGCAAGGTCATGGCGGTGAACTTCTTCGGCGCCGTGCATTGCACCCGCGCGGCGCTGCCGAGCCTGCTCGAACGGCGCGGGCAGATCGTCGTGCTCGGTTCGCTGACCGGTTTCGCCCCGTTGCTCTACCGCAGCGCCTACAACGCCAGCAAGCATGCCTTGCACGGTCTGTTCGATACCCTGCGGATGGAGCTGGAAGGCACCGGCGTCAGCGTGACCCTGGCCTGCCCGGGATTCACCGCCACCGACCTGCGCAAGAACGCGCTGGTCGGCGATGGCTCGGTGACTCGCCAGCCGGTGCAAGTGCTGGGCAGCCAGGTGGCATCGCCGGTGGAGGTCGCCGAGGCGATCTTCCAGGGCGCCGCGCGGCGCCGGCGCCTGCTGGTGCTGTCCAACGTCAACTGGCGGGCGCGGCTGCTGGCGCGCTTCTTTCCGCGTCTCTTCGAAAAGCTGCTGGTGCCGCGCCTGTCGGGACTCAAGCCGCAACCCTGACGGTGCTCAGTGGGCGTGGTCGTGGGCGTCGAAGCCCTGGCTCATGTCCCAGTAGGAGGCCTCGACCTTGTGCCCGTCGAGGTCGCGGATGAAACACCCGTAGTAGGGCTCGCCGTACAGCGGACGCGGGCCCGGCGCGCCCTCGTCGCGTGCGCCGGCGGCCAGGGCCGCGGCGTGGAAGGCGTCGACCTGGGCCTTGCTGTCGGCGAAGAAGCCGACGTGGCTGCCGTTGCCGACGCTGGCGGGACGGCCGTCGATCGGCGCCTGCACCCAGAACTCCGGATAGAGCTTGCCGTAGGCTACGGCGCCGGGGTATTCGAGGATCACCTTGCAGCCGAGGGCGGCCATCACCGCGTCGTAGAAGGCTCGGGCACGGGGAAAGTCGTTGGTGCCGATGGACAGGTGGGAAATGCAGCTGGGGTTGGCCGATTCGTCGCTCATGGTCCGTTCCTCGAGGCAGGGCTCGTCAAGCATAGGCCAGCGCGGCGAATCGGCGCGCGGCGCCGTTCACATCCCGTTGCGTGGCGCCGGACCGAGGCTGTAGATGCGGAAGGCGACGATGGTCAACAGCAGCTGGAAGAACCCGCTGAGCGTATGCAGGGCGACCCGCAGCACGACGGCGTCGCCGGCCGAATCGGCGAGCCAGGCTTCCAGGCTCCAGACCGGCAGCAGGATCACCAGCGAACAGGCGAGGATCAGGAAGAATCGCCCACGGGTGAACTCGAAGCTTTCCCGCAGCGCCTGCAGCGGACTACGGCCGCGCAGCACCAGGCAGAATTCGGCGAAGGACAGCTTCACCATGACGAAGATGCCCGGCAGGATCAGCAGCGACAGGCCGAGCACGATCAGCAGCGAAGTCAGCGCCGCGAGTAGCGCGAAGGCTGGCCACAGTCGCAGCGCGGCGCTCCACAGCTGGCCGACGCGAGGCCGCTCGTCGCGCCCGCGCGCGTCCATGAACAGGATCAGGGCTGCGGTGTAGAGCGGGTAGAAGAGCAGTCCGGCGACCAGGCTCCAGGCGCCCATCTGCTGGGGGCCGACGGCTTCTTCGATCTGCTGCTGGAGCAGGCTTTCGAGGAATATCCAGGGCAGGCAGAGCGGCACCAGGGTGGTCAGGTGGCGGGTGAAGAAGAACCAGGCGTCACGCAGCGGCAGCAGAGGATTCATCGCGGGTCGGCAGATCGGATACGAGCCCGCGACTCTAACCCAGCCGGCCGCCGAGGCCAACGCCTGGCGGCCGCCGTTGCCGTTCAGGCCGCTTCGCGAGCCTGGGCCTGCTCCAGTTCGCGGACCAGCGGCAACACGTGCTTGCCGAAATACTCCACTTCTTCGTGGAAGTGCAGGAAGGCCGACAGCACCAGGTCGACCCCGGCCGCCTTCAGCGCGACGATGCGCTCGGCGATCTGCCGTGGCGTGCCGATCAGGTTGGTCTTGAAGCCGTCGTTGTATTGCACCAGGTCTTCGAAGGTGGATTTGGCCCAGTTGCCATCGCCCTCCGGCGAGGCCTTGCCGGCCTGTTTCACCGCGTCGCCGAAGGCGTTCACCGCCTCGTAGTCGGCCTTGGCGATGATCTCGTCGAGCACCGCCCGCGCTTCCTCCTCGGTGTCGCGGGCAATGATGAAGGCGTTCACTCCGACCTTGACCGAATGGCCGTTGGCCGCCGCCTTGGCGCGGATGTCCTCGACCTGGGCGCGGATGCCGTCGATGCTGTTGCCGTTGGTGAAGTACCAGTCGGACACGCGCGAGGCCATGTCCCGCGCCGCCCGCGAGCTGCCGCCCTGGAAGATTTCCGGGTGCGGCTGCTGGATCGGCTTGGGTTTCAGGGTGTAGTCGTGGAAACGATAGAAATCGCCCTTGAAGGTGAAGTTTTCCTCGGTCCAGATGCCTTTCAGCACGCGGATGAACTCCTCGGAGCGCCGATAGCGTTCGTCGTGCTCCAGCCAAGGTTCGCCGATGCCGGTGAACTCTCCCTTGAACCAGCCGCTGACGATGTTCACCGCGACCCGGCCATTGGTCAGTTGGTCGATCGTCGCCAGTTGCTTGGCCACCACCGCCGGATGCCAGGGGCCAGGCAGGATCGCCGCGATCACCTTGAGCTTCTCGGTGGCCGCCAGCAGGGCGTGGCTGATGGCCACCGACTCGTGCTGGTACTCGGCGCCGTAGCCGGCGGTGAAGCGGATCTGCGAGAGGGCGTAGTCGAAGCCGTTGCGTTCCGCCAACTGGGCCAGCTTGCGGTTGTAGTCGATGTCCCAGCTGGTGCGTTGCTCGATCTTGCTCACCACCAGGCCGCCGCTGACGTTGGGGACCCAGTAGGCGAAGCGGATCGGCTGTTGCTCTTGGCTCATCGGGGGTATCTCCGGGTAGGGGCGTGGTCCGGTGTCTATGAAGGAACCGTGCCATCCCGGATTCATGTTTTCGAATCAATGGCTTATGGGGGATATGGCGGAACCGGCCTGTCTTCTGCCGGACAGCCCTGTTGTCCCGCTGTTGCCCGGCAGACAGTCAGGCCGGCAAGCGCTGCAACAGTTCGGCGGCGCGCAGTACCACGGCGTACTCGCCGTGCAGGTTGGCCAACGCCATCGCATGCACCTCGTCGGCGCTGCGCGGGGTGCCGTGGAAATCGGGCTTGGCGAAGGTGAAGCAGGCGTCGGCCACTACCCAGGTCTGGAAGCCGAGGTTGCCGGCGCTGCGTGCGCTGGCTTCCACCGAGTTCTCCGTGGCTACCCCGACGAGCGCCACCTGGCGGATGTCGCGGACATGGAGCCAGCGTTGCAGGCCGCTGTTGATGAAGGCGTCGGGAACGTTCTTCTCGAACACCGCCTCGTCGTCGCGCGGCGCCAGCGCTGGCTGGAACTCCACGCCAGGCTGGCCGGGCGCGAAGGGCGAGCCGGGCTGCCGGGATACGTGCCGGACGTGCACCACCGGCCAGCCGGCGGCGCGCCAGGCGGCAAGCAGTTCGACGATGCGCGCCTCGGCGCCGGGATTGTTGCGCGGCGGCAGGTCGTGGCGCTGCATGCCGCGTTGCAGGTCGACGATCAGCAGGGCGACCTGGGACCGTGCGGAGCGCTGGGCATCGTCATTCATCGGGAATTCACCGGAGGAACTTGAGATCGTGCAGGGTGCTCCAATATTTCCCTTTGGTGCAATCCATCCTTCCTTCTCGAAATGCAGTCGAGGCGTGCGATGAAATCCGATGAGAAAACCCTGATCGACGGCCTGTTCAGCCGCCTGCGCGAGGCCGAGGGGCAGTCCGCTCCGCGTGACGCCGAGGCCGAGGCGCAGATCAACCAGCACCTGGTGCGGCAGCCGGCGGCGCCGTACTACATGGCGCAGGTGGTGCTGATCCAGGAAGCCGCGCTGAAGCGCCTCGACCAACGGGTGAAGGAGCTCGAGGCGCAGGTCGCCCAGTTGCAGCAGAGCCGTCCGAGCAGCGGCGGCTTCCTCTCCGGCCTGTTCGGCGGCGGCGCGCGCGACGAGCCGGCGCCGAGCCAATCGGGGCGCCCGGCGGGCTGGGGCGAGACGCGTTTCTCCAATCCGGCGGCGGCCGGCGACATGCGTCCGGGTATGGCGCCCGCCGCGGCGGCCGCGCCTTCGCGGGCCAGCGGCTTTCTCGGCGGTGCGCTGCAGACGGCCGCTGGGGTCGCTGGCGGGATGCTGGTGGCCGACCTGCTCACCGGCATGTTCCGCCACAGCCAGCCGCAGGAAATCGTCGAGGTGATCCAGGACGTCCCGGTGGATAACCTCGACGCCAGCCAGTTTGCCGATCCCGAGCCGGCGACCGAGCGCTTCGCCGATAGCGACTATCCCGCCGACGGCGGTTTCGCCGATGGCGATTTCAGCGACAGCGACTTCAACGACGACTCCAGCTTCCTCGGCGACGACGATTTGTTCACCTGACCGTTAGGGTTGCGGGCCGTGGGCTGCGATAATGGTGGCCCACTGCCGTCGTTCCGGAGTTCCCCTTGAGTCGTCCCGAGTCGCCCGCGGCGAAGAAGATCGCTGTCTTCGCCGATGTGCAGAACCTCTACTACACCGTGCGCCAGGCCTACGGCTGCCATCTCAACTACGCCGCCCTGTGGGCAGACATCGCTCGCGGCGGGAGCATCGTCGAGGCCTATGCCTACGCCATCGACCGCGGCGACCCGCGTCAGCAGCAGTTCCAGCAGATTCTGCGCAACCTCGGTTTCACGGTGAAGCTGAAGCCCTACATCCAGCGTGCCGACGGCTCGGCCAAGGGTGACTGGGATGTCGGCATCACCATCGACGTACTGGATGCCGCGCCACGGGTGGACGAAGTGGTGCTGCTGTCCGGTGACGGCGACTTCGATCTGCTGCTGGAGAAGGTCATCCGCGCCCACGGCGTCGTGGCTACGGCCTACGGGGTGCCTGGCCTGACCGCCAACGCGCTGATCCGAGCGGCGTCGCGCTACGTGCCGATCGAGGGCGGATTGCTACTCAAGGGCTGACCGGCCGCGCTCCAGAGGACGATGGGAGACGGCGAATCCGCTAGAATGCCGTCCGTTTCCTTTTTTCCGAGTCGCTCATGACGTTCGCTTCCCTCGGTCTGCTCGACCCCCTGCTCAAGGCCCTCGAAGGGCTCGGCCACGGCACGCCTACGCCGATCCAGGCCCAAGCCATACCCCCGGCGCTCAAGGGCCGCGACCTGCTCGCCGCAGCACAGACCGGCACCGGCAAGACCGCCGGTTTCGCCCTGCCGTTGCTGCAGCGGCTGACCCTGGAGGGGCCGCAGGTCGCTGCGAACTCGGTGCGTGCACTGGTCCTGGTCCCGACCCGCGAACTGGCCGAGCAGGTCCACGCCAGCGTCCGCGACTACGGCCAGCACCTGCCGCTGCGTACCGCGGTGGCCTACGGTGGGGTCAGCATCAACCCGCAGATGATGAAGCTGCGCAAGGGAGTGGATATCCTCGTCGCCACTCCCGGGCGGCTGCTCGACCTGTATCGGCAGAACGCGGTGAAGTTCGCCCAGCTCCAGGCGTTGGTGCTGGACGAAGCCGATCGCATGCTCGACCTCGGTTTCGCCCGCGAGCTGGACGAACTGTTCGCCGCGCTGCCGCGCAAGCGCCAGACCCTGCTGTTTTCCGCGACCTTCTCCGACGCCATCCGCACGCTGGCCCGTGAACTGCTGCGCGACCCGCTGTCCATCGAGGTCAGTCCGCGCAATACCGCGGCGAAGAGCGTCAGGCAATGGCTGGTGCCGGTGGACAAGAAGCGCAAGGCCGAGCTGTTCTGCCACCTGTTGCAGGCCAATCGCTGGCGCCAGGCGCTGGTCTTCGCCAAGACCCGCAAGAGCGTCGAGGAACTGGTCGGACTGTTGCAGCGGCAGGGTATCGCCGCCGACTCGATCCATGGCGACAAGCCGCAGCCGGCGCGGCTGCGCGCCTTGCAGCGGTTCAAGGCCGGCGAGGTAGACCTGCTGGTAGCCACCGACGTGGCCGCGCGTGGCCTGGATATCGAGGAAATGCCGCTGGTGGTCAACTTCGACCTGCCGATCGTCGCCGAGGACTACGTGCATCGCATCGGCCGTACCGGCCGTGCCGGTGCCTCCGGCCAGGCGGTGTCGCTGGTCTGCGCCGACGAAGTGGAGCTGCTGGCGGCGATCGAAACACTGATCGGGCAGACCCTGCAACGCCGCGAGGAGCCCGACTTCGAGCCGGAGCACCGGGTGCCGCAGACCGCACCGGGCGGCGTGGTGCTGAAGAAACCGAAGAAGCCGAAGAAACCCAAGGCCGCGGAGAGCGTCGGCAAGCCCGGCAAGATCCACTTGGGCAGTTGGTTCGACAGCAGCGCGCCGACGGTCAAGGCGGTGCGCAAGGCACCGGGCTTCGGCGCGGGTGCGGCGGGCAAGCCGAAGAAGCGGCCGTCCGGCAAATAGCGAGGCGCTGGCGTACCGGTCTCTAGCGCCTGCCGCGCAACCAGGCCAGCGCGCCGAGTCCGGCCACGCGCCCGCTGGCGAAGCAGGCGGTCAACAGGTAGCCGCCGGTGGGCGCCTCCCAGTCGAGCATTTCCCCAGCGCAGAACACGCCGGGCAGGCCATCGAGCATCAGGTTGCGGTCGAGCGCCTCGAAGCGTACGCCGCCGGCGCTGCTGATCGCTTCGTCCAGCGGACGCGGGCGCAGCAGCGTCAGCGGCAGGCGCTTGATCGCCGCCGCCAGGCGGGCCGGCTCGGTATAGGTGGCGGCGGGGGTGAGTTCACGCAGGAGGCCGGCCCGAACCCCATCGATGCCCAACTGGCTGCGCAGGTGATTGGCCATCGACCTGGAACCGCGCGGGCGAGCCAGGGCTGCCTCGATCTGCTCGCGACGCCTGTTCGGCAACAGGTCCAGCCATACTTCGGCCGAGCCCCGTGCCTCGATCCGTTCGCGGATGGCGGCGGAGAGGGCATAGACCAGGCTGCCCTCGATACCGTCGCGGGTCACGACGAATTCGCCCTGGCGCGGCGTTTCGCCCGCCAGTCCCATGGCCACCGGTTTGACCGGAGCGCCGGAGAACTTGTCGCGAAACAGCTCGCTCCAGCCGTCGATCTCGAAACCGCAATTGCTTGGCCGCAGGGGCTCGACCTCGATGCCACGGGCGCGCAGCAGGGGCACCCAGGCGCCGTCGGAGCCCAGGCGCTGCCAACTGCCGCCACCGAGCGCCAGGATCACGGCGTCGGCGCGTATCGACAGGCGCTCGGCGGCGCTCTGGATGTCCAGCGTACCGTCCGCGTTCCAGCCCAGCCAACGGCAGCGGGTGTGGATGAGCACGCCTTGCTCGCGCAGGCGCTTGAGCCAGGCACGGAGCAACGGCGCGGCCTTCATGTCGGAGGGGAACACCCGGCCGGAACTGCCGACGAAGGTGTCGATACCCAGGCCGTGGATCCAGGCGCGCAACGCATCCGCGTCGAATTCGCCGAGCAGTGCGGCGATTTCCTTCTGGCGCCTGCCATAGCGGCCGAGGAATTGTTCCCTGGCCTCGGCATGGGTGATGTTCATGCCGCCGACGCCCGCGAGGAGGAATTTCCGGCCGACCGAGGGCATGGCGTCGAACACTTCCGTGCGTACGCCCGCCTGGCTCAGGACCTCCGCGGCCATCAGGCCTGCGGGACCGCCGCCGACGATGGCGACCTGGGGGGAAGGGGAGGATGCTTGACTGGGCATGTGGACGACGAGCGAGACCTGGGGAAACCGGCGTGCAGTGTAACCGAGGCGAAGACCGCCTCCGAGCCTTGTCGATGCCACCTGGTCCGCTCGCCGTGCGCCTGGTCAGGAACTGATCAACCGTCGCAAGGCCAGGCACGATGCGCTGCGCGAAGCGTTTTTCGCACCTTATCCACAGGCGGTTCCACACGCTTTGTGGAAATCCGCCGACGCTCGTCGTGTGGCAGGAACGGCTTCCGGTCGCGCTTGCCCGAAGGTGCGCTAGGCCTTGGCTTCGACAGCCAAGCGCCAGGTCAGTGGATCAGCGAATTGCGCTTGGCGAACTCTGCGAGGTCGACCAGCGAACCCAGGCCGAGCTTCTGCAGCAGGCGGGTCTTGTAGGTGCTGACGGTCTTGTTGCTGAGGAACAGCTTCTCGCCGATGGCCTTGTTCGAATAGCCCATGGCGAGATGCTGGAGGACGATCATCTCGCGGTCGGAGAGCAGGCCGATAAGCTCGCTTTCGGAAATGCGTTCCGGCGGGGTGCCGAGGGTATCGAACGTGAGCGAAGGAAAGAACGTGTAGCCAGCGGTCACCGCGTTCAGGGCGTTGATCAGGTTGTTCAGGTCTTCTTCCTTGTTGACGAACCCACGGGCACCGACCTGGATGCAGCGCTTGCAGAACGCCTCTGCGGATTGCGAAGTGAGTACCAGCACCTGGCTACGCAGTCCCAGGGACTTGATCCGCGAGATCACGGTCAGGCCATCGAGTTTGGGAATGCCGATGTCGAGAATCACCACGTCCGGTTCGTGCTCCCGGACCAACTGGATGGCATCCACGCCATTGTCCGTCTCGGCGACCACCTGCAGACCATGCTTTTCCAGCAGGACGCGCACGGCGAGACGGATGACGGGGTGGTCGTCGACGATCAGGACGGTATGCATAAATTCGATTTACCTTGAGGGACCGGGACAGGGTCGGGATTCGATTTCCCGGGCGCTGCCGCTGGTGGTCATCCATGTTGGGCGCTAGGCCGAGATCGCCGTCCAGAATAGCCTGTTAAGGCGGGGCGACTCGGTTTTTCATATGGAACCATGCTAATCCAACCGAACCTCCAAATCAGTAGGAAAATTCCCACAAAACATGGGGACTTGTCCCATAGGTCTAGTAAGGGAAACACAGCAGTATATCGCCGGTATTTCCTGGAAACCCTGTGTGGACCGTGATGAATGATTTGAATGTTCTGGTGTTGGAGGATGAGCCTTTTCAGCGCCTGGTAGCCGTCACAGCCCTGAAGAAAGTGGTGCCCGGATCGATCCTCGAGGCGGCGGACGGCAAGGAGGCGGTGGCGATCCTGGAGTCCTGCGGACACGTCGACATCGCCATCTGCGACCTGCAGATGAGCGGCATGGACGGCCTGGCGTTCCTTCGCCACGCAAGCCTGAGCGGCAAGGTCCATTCGGTGATCCTCAGCAGCGAGGTGGATCCCATCCTGCGCCAGGCCACCATTTCGATGATCGAGTGCCTGGGCCTCAATTTTCTCGGCGACCTCGGCAAGCCATTCAGCCTGGAGCGGATCACCGCCCTGTTGACCCGCTACAACGCTCGTCGCCAGGACCTGCCGCGACAGATCGAAGTCGCCGAGCTGCCCTCCGTGGCGGACGTGGTGCGCGGCCTCGACAACGGCGAGTTCGAAGCCTACTACCAGCCCAAGGTGGCCCTGGATGGCGGCGGCCTGATCGGCGCCGAGGTCCTGGCACGCTGGAACCACCCGCATCTCGGCGTATTGCCGCCGTCGCATTTCCTCTATGTGATGGAAACCTACAACCTGGTCGACAAGCTGTTCTGGCAACTGTTCAGCCAGGGGCTGGCGACGCGCAGGAAGCTGGCGCAGTTGGGGCAGCCGATCAACCTGGCGTTCAACGTCCATCCTTCGCAACTGGGTTCGCGTGCCCTGGCCGAGAACATCTCGGCGTTGCTGACCGAGTTCCACCTGCCGCCCAGTTCGGTGATGTTCGAGATCACCGAGACCGGGTTGATCAGCGCTCCTGCCAGCAGCCTGGAGAACCTCGTGCGTCTGCGGATCATGGGCTGCGGCCTGGCGATGGACGATTTCGGCGCCGGCTATTCGTCCCTCGACCGGCTCTGCGAGTTTCCCTTCAGCCAGATCAAGCTGGACAGAACCTTCGTCCAGAAGATGAAGACCCAGCCCAGGAGTTGCGCCGTCATCAGCAGTGTCGTGGCGTTGGCGCAGGCGCTGGGAATTTCCCTGGTGGTGGAAGGGGTGGAGAGCGACGAACAACGGGTACGCCTGATCGAACTCGGTTGCTCCATAGCCCAGGGCTACCTGTTCGCCCGGCCGATGCCGGAACAGCACTTTCTCGACTATTGCTCCGGATCCTGACGCCGCCGCCCTGGCCTCGGCTGCCTCTAGCCGAACGCCGGGCCTCGCGCCGGACGCGTTTCCTTTCCATACAACTGCCGGCCCTGCCGCACAGACCTTTCATGCGATCAAAACTATTCCTGCTGTTCTTCTGCCTGCTGCTGTCGGGCGGACGCCTGTTCGCCGTCGAAGCGCATCCGTCCCTGACGCTGTTCAGCCAGTTGCGCATCGAGCACGAGGACATGGCGATCGCCGAGGACGACTGGGCCTGGCTGCGTCACAAGGGTCACCTGAGGCTCGGCGCGGCGCTGGACGAGACCTCGCCCTTCAACGTCCGGCTCGACGACGAGAACTACGAAGGCATAACGGCGGACGTCGCCACGCTGGTCGGGCAGTTGCTCGGCATGCGCATCAAGGTCGTGAGCTTCGATACCCATGCGGATGCCGTGGCGGCGCTCGCTGCCGGAAAGATCGACCTGCTTGGCAGCCATTACAGCTCGGCGGGTGATTCCTCCCTGGTGCTCAGCCAACCCTATGCCCGTGATCGATTGGCGGTGTTCAAGCGGATGGGGGAAAAGCGCAACTCGCCGGAGGATCTCGCCGGACTCAGCGTGGCGGTGGCCCGGGAGCATGTCGGGGAATTGCGCCAGCGTTTCCCGCGGGCGCGTTTCGTGGTCTTCGGCAGCCATGACGAGGCCGTTGCCGCGGTGGCTTTCGGACATACCGACCTGTATCTCGACGATGTGCTCAGCGCCTACCACCGGATCAATCGGTCCTATTACGGCTACGTGAGGTTCGAGCGGTTTGCCGATGCCCGCCTGGAAGGGGGCTACGGCTTCCTCCTTCGTCGCGGCGACACGAACCTGTTGCGCGTCGTCAACTCGGCCATCGGCGCGATCAACCAGGACCGTCTCGAAAGCATCGCCAGGCGCTGGGTCGGCAGCGGTTCCCTGCCAACGGGCCAGCGTATCGCGCTGACGCCGCAGGAGAGTCGCTGGATCGCTCGCCACCCGGTGGTGCGGTTGGTCATCAACGACGACCTGGCGCCGCTGGCCTTCTTCAATTCCGACGAGACCTTCTCGGGCATCGCCTCCGACCTGCTGGACATGATTTCCCGCCGCACCGGCCTGCATTTCCAGGTCACGCCTCGCAGTGGCGGCTTCCCCGAGCAGATCGGCGTATTGGCCAGGAAGGAGGCGGACCTGGCGATCATGAGCCGCAGCAGCAAGCGCGAGGAAATGCTGCGTTTCACCCGCTCGTTCCTGTCCACCTCGTACGTCCTCGTCACCCGGGCGGACGACAAGGGACGCGCGGAGAGCCCCGGGAGCCTCGACGGCAAGCGCATAGCGATTCCCGCCGGCCATGTGGGCATGCAACAGGTGCGCGAGCGCTATCCGCAGGCCTCGATGGTGGAGGTCGGCGTCGCGCTGGATGCCATGAACCTGGTCTACGAAGGACGGGCCGACGCGGCGGTGGTGCCGCTGGTCACCGCTCGCTACTACATCGTCCGGTTGTTCCGCGAGAGGCTGGCGATCGCCGACCTGGTTCCCATCGGTGCGGCCACCGCCCACTTCGCCGTTCGCCGAGGCGACGCCGAACTCCAGTCGATTCTCGACAAGGCCTTGCTGAGCATCTCGCCGGACGACCTGAGCGATATCGTCAATCGCTGGCGCTCGCCGCCGGGAATGAGCGGCCAGACCTGGGTCGACTACATCCTGGTGATCACCGAGATCCTGGCGATCGCAGCGGCCTTGCTGCTGCTCTGCCTGGGCTGGGTCACTTATCAGCGCCGGCAGATCAGGGTGCGCGCGCGGGTCGAACAGGCGCTCAGCGACCAGTTGCGGTTCGTCGAGGCCCTGACCGACTGCATGCCTCCGCCGCTGTATGTGCGCGATGTCAACGGACGGATGCTGTCCTGCAACCGCAGCTACCTGCAGAGCGTCGGCTTGAGTTCCGAGGAGGTGATGAACCGCACCGTGCTCGAACTGCCCATGGAAAACTTCGAGACCGCTCCGGAGTTCCATCGCAGCTACCTGATGGCCATGCGCGAGGGCAGGACCATCGAGGCGGTCTACCCGGTGGCGCTGGGCGGTCGGGAGCGCTGGATCGACCACTGGATCCAGCCGTTCCGCGATTCCAGCGGGACCATCCGCGGTGTCATCTGTGGCTGGCTGGACATCACCGAGCACCGCCAGTTGATCGATGAGCTGGAAGAGGCAAAGAATCTGGCCGACGAAGCGAGCCGGGCCAAGACCACCTTCCTGGCGACCATGAGCCACGAGATCCGCACGCCGATGAACGCGGTGATCGGTATCCTCGAACTGGCGCTCAAGCGTGCCGAGACCGGTCGGGTGGACCGTTCCAGCATCGAGATCGCCTATGCCTCGGCGAAGAGCCTGCTGGAGCTGATCGGCGATATTCTCGACATCGCCCGCATCGAGTCAGGTCGCCTCAGCCTGTCGCCGAAACGGGCCAACCTGCGCGAGCTGGTGGAATCGGTGGCACGGGTATTCGAAGGCCTGGCCCGGCAAAAGCGCCTGAGCCTGGTGCTGGAGATCGATTCGAGCATCAACGGCGACGTACTGCTGGATGCCATGCGCTTCAAGCAGATCCTCTCCAACCTGGTCAGCAACGCGATCAAGTTCACCGACGAAGGCTCGATCCGCATCCGCATCGATGGCCGCCAGGTGGAGCCGTCGCTGTTGCAGGTCAATCTCTGTGTGGAAGACACCGGCATCGGTATTTCCCTGGGCGACCAGCAGCAGTTGTTCCGGCCTTTCGCCCAGGTCAACCGCAACCTGCAGAACACCGAGGGCACCGGGCTCGGCCTGGTGATCTCGCGCTCGCTGTGCGAAATGATGGGAGGGCGCCTGGTGATGAGCAGCGAGCTGGGGCAGGGTACGCGGATCGACGTCGAGCTGCGCCTGCAGGTGCTGGAACCGATCGTCGAGAACGTGCGGGCGATCCCGCTCGGCAGTCGCCAGGCGCGGCGGTTGCAGGTGCTGGTGGTGGACGATCATGCGGTCAACCGGCAGATCCTCCATCAACAGCTGAGCTTCCTCGGTCATGACGTGGAGGAAGCGGAGAACGGCCTGAGCGCTCTCAACCTCTGGCATGGGCAACCGTTCGACATGGTCATCACCGACTGCCACATGCCGCTGATGAGCGGCTCCGACCTCGCCCGCTCGATCCGCCAGGAGGAGCGCGAGAATGGCGAGGAACCGGTGGTCATCATCGGCCTCACCGCGGACGCCCAGCCGGAGGAGATCGAGCGTTGCATCCAGGCTGGAATGAACGAATGCCTGATCAAGCCCATCGGTCTCGATGTTCTCGAGGAGCGTCTTCTGGCCCTGGGCTTCGCCGACGACGACCTGCCCGTCACCATCGACGCCGAACCCGTCGCGATACCGTCGGACCCCCGTCTCTACGACCTGGATTCCCTGCATGCGCTGACCGGCGGCGAGCCGACGATGCTCAGGCGGCTGCTCGATGAACTGCTGACCAGCAACCGCAAGGACCTGGAGACCCTCGAGGGACTGGTGCAACGCCAGGAGACCGGCGAACTGGCCGAGCTGGCGCATCGGATCAAGGGCGCGGCGAGGGTGGTGCGTGGCGAGCAACTGGTGGAAAGCTGCCGGCGCCTCGAGGATGCCTGCCTCAGCCCGAACGCCTCGTTCGCCTGGGTGGAAGAGTGCGCCGTTGGGGTGAAACTGGCGATCCTCGCCCTGGACGAAAGCCTGGTGGAAGAGTGCACGGATTGACGTGGCCCGCGCCCGTTGCCCGGGCGGTAAACCAATCGTCATCGCTTTGCCCGAGGATCGGGCATGTCCAGGCGCGGAAAAGACTACACTCCGGTTGGGTAGCCTTTTCCGCGAAGCCTGACCAAAGATCGGAATACCGCCCTCGCGGGCACCCCAGCCGATTCCTGCGGTCAGATAGTCCTTCTGGAGTGCGTTGAACGAAAGGAACCAAGCGATGGCCGACCTGACCAGCCTGAGCATCGAGCATCTGCGCTCGCCACGGCTGTATACCCACCGTCTGATCCTGCGGCCCTGGCTGGTGCAGGACCGAGCCAGGTTCGCCGAGCTGAATGCCGACCCGCGGGTGATGGAGTTCTTTCCGTCCTGCCTGGATCGCGCCCAGAGCGACGCGTTGCTGCGCCGCATCGACGCGCACTTCGCCGAGCACGGTTTTGGCTGGTGGGCGCTGCAGGTCAAGGGCGGCGATCCTTTCATCGGCTACGTGGGGCTGGAGGTCGTGGACTTCGATGCGCCCTTCGTACCCGCGGTGGCCATCGGCTGGCGTCTCGCCGCCGAGCATTGGGCGGAGGGCTTCGCCCACGAGGCGGCCGAGGCGGCGCTGAGCTACGCCTTCGATACCCTTGGCCTGGACCAGGTGGTGGCTTTCACCGTACCGGCCAACGAGAACTCCCTGGGACTGATGGAGCGCCTGGGGATGCATCGCGATCCCACCGACGACTTCGAGCATCCCGACCTGCCCCCCGGCCACCGCTTGCGGCATCATGTGCTGTACCGGTTGACGCGCGAGGACTGGCTTCGCAGATGAGTCGGCCGTTTCCGAAAAG
The DNA here is from genome assembly GCF_020708595.1 of Pseudomonas sp. 203-8. Classification (NCBI taxonomy): domain Bacteria; kingdom Pseudomonadati; phylum Pseudomonadota; class Gammaproteobacteria; order Pseudomonadales; family Pseudomonadaceae; genus Pseudomonas; species Pseudomonas sp. 203-8. The sequence continues at coordinate 85,448 of NZ_JAJFDF010000002.1, forward strand.
GCCTCCCATGAACGCGAACCTTCCCCCTCCCGCCATTTCCGAACTGCATGGCCCGCGCCTGCTGCTGCGCGCCTGGCGCGACAGCGACCGCGAGGCGTTCGCCGAGATGTGCGCCGATCCGCAGGTAATGGAGTTCTTCCCCAGTGTGCTCGACCGCGCGCAGAGCGACGCCTTGGTCGATCGCGTCCAGGCGCATTTTGCCGAGCGTGGCTACGGGCCCTGGGCCCTGGAGCTACCGGGCGAGGCGGCGTTCATCGGATTCACCGGCCTGTTCGACGTGACCATGGACGTGCACTTCGCCCCGACCGTGGAGATCGGCTGGCGCCTGGCGCCCGCCTACTGGGGCCGTGGATTCGCCCGCGAAGCGGCGGAAACCGCCTTGGACTTCGCCTTCGAGCGGCTGCGCCTGCCCGAGGTGGTGGCCTTCACCACGCCGCCCAACCGCCGCTCCTGGGGCTTGATGGAGCGCCTGGGCATGCGTCGCGATCCGGCCGAGGATTTCGACCACCCACTCCTGGCAGCGGATCACCCGATGCGCCGGCATATCCTCTATCGCGTCGACGCGGCCCGCTGGGCGGAGCGGTGAACATGGGCGACGGCGGCGGCGAGGTGCTCTCCTACCATCGCCTCAGCATGCATCGCCCGGAGCGCTACGCTCCCGGTCCCGGCGGACTGGACTGGGCGACCCAGCCGGCGCCGTTCCGCCAGTACCGGGGCTGCCGGCAAGTCGAACTGCTGCATCGGCCGCTGGAGGAGTCGCCACCCTACGACGGGGTGTTTTCCGGGCCGGCGGCCGCGCCCTCCCGGCTCGATCGCCGCAGCCTCTCGCAGATGCTCTACGACGGATTGGCGCTGTCGGCCTGGAAGGAGGCCGGCGGCACTCGCTGGGCGCTACGGGTCAATCCGTCGAGCGGCAACCTGCATCCCACCGAAGCCTACCTGCTGCTTCCCGGCGGTACCCTGGAGCCGGCGCCACTGCTCGCCCACTACCGTCCCGACAAACATGCCCTGGAGGTGCGCGGCGAACTGCCGGCGCCGCTGGCTTCGCTGCTGGATGACTGCTTGCCGGCCGGCGGCTGCCTCCTGGCATTGACCAGCGTGCCCTGGCGCGAGGCCTGGAAATACGGTGAGCGAGCCTATCGCTACTGCCAGCATGACCTCGGCCACGCGCTGGCCTGCCTCTCGATCGCCGCGGCGATCCAGGGCTGGGAGATGCGCCTGCTGCGCGGCGTCGCCGAAAGCGCACTGGACGGCCTGTTCGGCCTTGACCGGGACGGCTTCGCCGAGTGCGAGAGCGTCGACGCACTGTTCTGGATCGGGCCGGCGCTCACGCAGGAGCCTTCCCTTTCGCCGCGCCTGTGCGAAGGGCTGGCGGCCCTGCCATTGGCCGGCGCACCGAACCGGCTGTCGCGGGAGTACCGGGACTGGCCGGAGTTGCAGCGGATACATGGGCTATGCCGGGCGCCGCGCCTGCCGGCACGCCCGTGGAGGGTCGCACCGGGCGAGCCCGGCAACGACAACCCCGGCCTGCCGCTGCGACCGCTGCTGCATCGGCGGCGTAGCGCGCAGCGCATGGACGGGCGCGCCGGCATCGATGTCGAACTGCTGCGGGCCTGGCTGCGCAGGCTGCTGCCGGAGCGCTCGCCGGTGCCTTTCGCGGTCACCGGCGAGGCCGCGCGGGTCGATCTGCTGCTGTTCGTCCATCGCGTCCGGGGCCTGGTGCCGGGGTTGTACTGGCTGGACCGCAGCGGCCTGCGGCGGCCGCCGATGCGCGAGGACTTCCTCTGGCAGCACGTCGATCCGGAGTTGCCGCTGTACCTGTTGCAGGAAGGCGATGCACGCGCGCTGTCGGCGTATCTCTCCTGCCAGCAGGACATCGCCGGCGACGGCTGCGTCGCGCTCGCCATGCTCGCCCATCTCGGCGCGGCGCTCGAAGAAGGTCCCTGGTGCTATCCGCGGCTGTACTGGGAATGCGGGCAGGTCGGCCAGTTGCTCTACCTCGAGGCGGAGGCCGCCGGGCTGTCTGGGACGGGTATCGGCTGCTACTACGACCCCCTGGTGCATGAGCTGCTTGGACTAACGGATGAGTCCATGGCCAGTCTCTACCATTTCACCCTCGGCCGCGCGGTGTGGGACACTCGTCTTTGCAACATGCCCGCGTACCCGGCCATGCGCCGCGACTAGCCCGTCGACAGCCCGAATTCGAGGAAACACCCCATGACCCAGATACTGGACAACCTGGTGGCTTTGCTGAGCCTGGAACCCATCGAGGAGAACCTGTTCCGGGGCATGAGCCAGGATCTCGGCTTCCGCCAGCTCTATGGCGGCCAGGTCCTGGGGCAGGCGCTGTCGGCGGCCAGCCAGACGGTGGAGGACGATCGCCACGTACACTCCATGCACGGCTACTTCCTGCGTCCCGGCGACGCCAGCATGCCGGTGGTGTACCAGGTGGACCGGGTGCGCGACGGCGGCAGCTTCAGCACCCGCCGGGTCACCGCGATCCAGAAAGGCCAGCCGATCTTCACCCTGAGCAGCTCCTTCCAGTACGACGAGGAAGGTTTCCACCACCAGATCGAGATGCCCGAGGTGGTTGGCCCGGATAATCTGCCTTCGGAACTGGAGCTGACCCGCCAGCGCGCCGAGCGGATTCCCGAGCGCATCCGCGACAAGCTGCTGTATCCGAAGCCCATCGAGATTCGTCCGGTCACCCAGCACGACCCCTACGACCCGCAGCCCGACGAACCGGTGAAGTACCTCTGGTTCCGTGCCGACGGCAAGCTGCCGGACGTCCCGGCGCTGCACAAGTACCTGCTGGCCTACGCCTCGGATTTCGGTTTCCTTACCACCTCGATGCAGCCCCATGCCGTTTCGGTGTGGCAGAAGACCATGCAGGTCGCCAGCCTCGACCACGCCCTGTGGTTCCACCGCGACCTGCGCGCGGACGAGTGGCTGCTCTACGCCATCGACAGCCCCTGGGCCGGCAACGCACGCGGTTTCGTGCGCGGCAGCATCTTCAACCAGAGCGGCCAGCTGGTCGCCTCGTCGAGCCAGGAAGGCCTGATCCGCAAGCGTGAGGACTGGGCGTGAGGCTGGCCGACATCCGCCACTGGGTGTTCGACATGGACGGCACCCTGACCCGGGCCGTGCACGACTTCCCGGCGATCCGCCGAGCGCTGGACATCCCCGAGCAGGACGACATCCTGCTGCACCTCGCCGCCCTGCCCGAGGCCGAGGCGGCGGCCAAGCACGCCTGGCTGCTCGAACACGAGCGCGCCCTGGCCGAGGCCGCGCGGCCGGCGCCGGGCGCACTGGAACTGGTGCGCGAGTTGCAGCGGCGCGGCGTGCGCCTGGGCATCCTGACCCGCAACGACCACCAGTTGGCGCTGATCACCCTCGAAGCGATCGGCCTGGGCGGCTGCTTCCCCACCGAGCACATCCTCGGGCGCGGCGAGGCGCGGCCCAAGCCGGACCCTGATGGCTTGCTGCGCATCGCCCGACGCTGGAACGTGACGCCGGCGGAGCTGGTGATGGTCGGCGACTACCGTTTCGACCTCGACTGCGGACGCGCCGCGGGTAGTCGCACGGTGCTGGTCAACCTGCCGGAAAACCCCTGGCCGGAGCTGGCCGACTGGCACGCTGCCGATTGCCATGCGTTGCTCGAGCAACTGCAAACGCCGTAGGAATATCCGGCGGAAAACCTCGAGGGCGGCAGCGCCAGCGGCTCCCCCGAAAACGAAAAAAGCGCAGGAGGCCAGGCTCCTGCGCTTTTTTCCTGCGCATCCGTGCGGGATGCGGCGGCCGTTATCAGCCGTTGATCGCGTCGGTCAGCGCCTTGGCCGGAACGAACTTGGCTACACGCTTGGCAGCGATCTCGATCGCCTTGCCGGTCTGCGGGTTGCGGCCGGTGCGCGCGGGACGCTCGGAGACCTTCAGCTTGCCGATACCCGGCAGGGTGATTTCGCCATCGTTCTCCAGGGCGTCCTTGACGATCTCGGCGAGCTGGTCGAGCGCGCTGCGAACGGTGGTCTTCTGCGCGTCGATGGCTTCGGCGATGTCCTGGATCAGTTGGTCTTTGGTCAGTGCCATGGTGGTGTAGCTCCTTGGTAAAAGACTGCGCGAGGGGCCTCGCACAGAAACGGGCGTGATTTTAAACAGCTTGGCGCGAATAAGGTTCCCTTTTCTCCGCTTATTTGTTTCCTCGCACGACGCGCATGACAGAGCCGTTACAGAGGTTTTCGCGGCTGTCCGGAATGATGCCGGCGTCGGTTGCCCGACGCATCCTCATGGTTCTGCCAGGGGCGCATGCCTCCGGTTCTTAGTTAAGGATTATTGGTTATTTATAGGTTAGGGTTTCATCCATTAGGGTTATAAGCAGGACATCCCGTCCCTTTCCATCACCGGAGCCTGCTTACCTCGCGCCAACGCCTGGCCCTCGCTCCCCGTTCGAGGTGCCGCATGAGCGAAGCCCGGCTCCACTCGCCAGACCCCAGGACACCGCGACCCATGGCCGGTTGGGCGGCAAGCCTGCGCGACAGTGGACTGCTGGCGCTGGCAGTGCCGCGCGTGTTCGCCGGCATGGAGCGGGACTGGGGGGAAATCTTCGCTGGCGTCCGCCACCTGGCCGAGCAGGAACTCGAGCTGGCACGGCGCCTGGCCCTGCATCATCTGCAGATCGCTTCCATTCGCCTGCTGGGTAGTCCTGAACAGCAGCGCCGCCTGTTGCCGGCCAGCGTCGAGCGTCGCTGGCTGTGGAGCGAGGCGGTCGATCTGCGGCGCGCCCAGCCCGAAGCGCAGGAGCACTGGCGGGGCGGTTTCCTGGTGGGTGGGCGGGGTAGCGATTGCTTCGCCGTGGAAGACGTGGATCGCTTGCTGATCTCAGCCTGGCACGCGCCCTCCCGCGCTCACCTGATCGCTGTCGCCGAAACGGGGCGGGCAGGCATCGACATCTCCGGCCTCGCCGATGGCTCGGGGCTGTTCTTGCCCGCCGGGCAGCGGCTGCATTACCAGCGGCTGCGGCTGCATCCCGAGGACATCCTGGTGCCGCCCGGCCTGCCGCCGACCCCGTGCGGGCAACTGCGCGAAGGCTTGACCCGATTGGCCCAGGCCAACCTCGACCTGGGCCAGGCTGCGCGGGTGCCGGGCGAGGTGGCGGGGCAGGGAGAGGCGCCGCGTCTCCTCGCCCTCGCGCTGCGTCTTGTCGAACTGGCGGCGGAGTCCTTCCAGGCGGCATTCGCCCGCGGCGGCGCGCTGACATTCCGCGAAAGCGCGGCGGCGTCGCTGCTGGCGAGCGAGGCGGAGGCGGTGGCCCGCGCCGGGCTGCTCGCCTGCCTGCGCCGACAGGCCCTGGAAGCCCGTCTGCTGGGCGCGGCCCTGTAGGGACGGGGGGCATGGAGCAAGGGCGGAAGGGCATCCGGGTGCGCGTTCGCGCTCATAAACTAATTCCAAAATATTATTTATATCGCTTTTTTTATATCTGTAATCTGCATCGCACCGGACCACCGGACTCGCTGTCGCCACCCATTGCCCGTCCCTGGTCCGTTCTCCTCCGGAGCGCGGCACCGTTGCCTCCGAGGTTCGCCCGATGAAACGCCCGAATTCCCTGCACCGCCTGGTGGCAGCCCTGGCCTTTGCCAGCCTTTCCGTCGCCGCCCAGGCCGCCGACATCACGGTCGGCTACCAGACCGGCATCGACCCGACCAAGGTGCTCCAGGCCGATGGCCTGTACGAGAAAGCCATCGGCGAGAAGATCGACTGGCGCCGCTTCAACAGCGGTCCGGAAGTGATCGCCGCGCTCGCCTCCGGCGACCTGCAACTCGGCAACATCGGGTCCAGCCCGCTGGCAGCGGCGACCTCGCGCAAGCTGCCGATCGTCGCCTTCATCGTTTCCGCGCAGATCAACGCCGCCGAGGCGCTGGTGGTGCGCAATGGAAGCGGGATCGGGAAACCCGAGGACCTGGTCGGCAAGACCATCGCTACCCCGTTCGTTTCAACCTCCCACTACAGCCTGCTCGGCGCCCTCAAGCACTGGCAGATCGATCCGTCCAAGGTGAAGATCGTCAACCTCAACCCGGCCGAGATCGCCGCCGCCTGGCGTCGCGGCGACATCGACGGGGCCTTCGTCTGGTCGCCGGCGCTGGGCGAGATCAAGAAAAGTGGCAAGGTCCTCACCGACGCCGCCGAAGTCGGCCAGTGGGGTGCGCCGACCTTCGAGGTGTGGGTGGCGCGCAAGGACTTCGCCGAGAAGCATCCTGAAATCGTCGCCCGCTTCGCCCGCGTCAGCCTCGATTCCTTCGCCGACTACAACGCGCACAAGGCCGAATGGACCGCCGACTCCGAGCCGGTGAAGAAGATCGCCCGGCTGACCGGCGCCGATCCCAGGGACGTCCCCGAACTGCTGGCCGGCTCGACCTTCCCGGAAAGCCAGGCGCAACTGTCCGCCGACCTGCTCGGCGGCGGCACCGCCAAGGCTATCGCCGGCACTGCCGAATTCCTCAAGGAACAGAAGCGCGTGCCGGCCGTCCTCGGCGACTACTCGCCCTACGTCAGCGCCGACTTCGTGCGCCAGGCGGAGCAGGTCCAGGTCGGCCAGCGCTGAATTCCGCGCCTCCGCTCCGGCCTGTCGGAGCGGAGGCTTTCTTACCCTACGGAGGGCAGAACACATGAGCCGTCTGACGGCCGAGGCGATCAGCCTCTCATTCGAACAGCGCGGCCAGCGCCGCGCCATCCTCCGCGATCTCAGCCTGGGCCTGGCCAAGGGCGAGTCGCTGGTGGTGCTGGGTCCTTCGGGCTGCGGCAAGTCGACACTGCTGAACATCCTCGCCGGTTTCCAGACGCCGGACCAGGGACGCGTGCAGATCGACGGCCGGACACTCGAAGGGCCTGGCGGCGAGCGCGGCGTGGTATTCCAGGACGACGCCCTGATGCCCTGGCTCAACGCCCTCGACAACGTCGCCCTGGGCCTGCGCATCCGTGGCCTGGGCAAGGCCGAGCGCACCGCGCGGGCGCGCCAGGTCCTGCAACTGGTGGGCCTCCAGGAGTACGCCGAGCAGTCCGTCGCCCAGCTCTCCGGCGGCCAGCGGCAACGCCTCGGGCTGGCACGCGCGCTGGCGGTCGAGCCGGACTTCCTGCTGCTCGACGAGCCGTTCGGCGCGCTCGACGCGCTGACCCGCGAGCGCATGCAGGTGCTCCTGCTGGACCTGTGGAAGCAGACCGGCAAGGGCCTCTTCCTGATCACCCACAGCGTCGACGAAGCCCTGTTCCTGGCTACCGACCTGGTGGTGATGGACGGCCCGCCGGCGCGCATCGTCAAGCGCCTGCCGGTGGACTTCGCGCGGCGTTACGCCGCCGGCGAAACGGTGCGTTCGATCAAGGCTGATCCCGAGTTCGGCCGTTTGCGCCAGGCGTTGCTGGACGAATTCCTCGATGTCGCGGAGGCCGAACATGCCCACTGATACCCTCGGACTCGCCGTTGCCAATCCTGTCCCGCGCAAGCGCCGTCTGCCCGGCGACCGTCGGCGCTGGGCCGCCGGTGCCAGCGTGCTGGCCCTGGCCCTGCTGTGGTGGGCGGCGACCCGTTTCGGCTGGGTCGACGTGCTGTTCCTGCCGGCGCCCGAACAGCTCTTCGAAGCCCTGCAACGGCTATGGCAGGAGGGCTACCTCGATGCCAGCCTGCTGCAACACGTCGGCACCAGCCTGCTGCGGGTGCTCCTGGCGCTCGGCGCGGCGGTGCTGACGGCGATCCCGCTGGGCGTGCTGATGGGCCTCAATCCCTTGGCCGGAGCGGCCCTCGATCCGCTGGTGGAGTTCTACCGGCCGATCCCGCCGTTGGCCTACCTGCCGTTGATCGTCATCTGGTTCGGCATCGGCGAGCTGAGCAAGGTGCTGCTGATCTACCTGGCGCTGTTCGCGCCGCTGCTGATCGCTACCGCCGCCGGCGTGCGTCGCGTAGACCGATCGCGGGTGCAGGCGGTGCGCTGCCTGGGGGCCAGCCGCTGGCAGGTGGTGCGCTACGTGATCCTGCCGAGTGCCTTGCCGGAGGTCCTCACCGGCCTGCGCATCGCCCTCGGCGTCGGCTGGTCGACCCTGGTCGCCGCCGAGCTGATCGCGGCCAACCGAGGCCTCGGCTTCATGGTCCAGTCCGCCGCGCAATTCCTCGCCACCGACGTGGTGGTGGTCGGCATCCTGCTGATCGCCGCCATCGCCCTGGCCTTCGAACTGGGGCTGCGCTGGGTCCAGCGGCGCTTCGCCGCCTGGGGTTGAGCGCGAGAGTCCCGAGTCATTTCCGAACCGGCCTTCACTCACGCGGCGAAGGCCGGAGCGAGGGCGCGCAGGGCGCGCCCGCAACCTGCCCGACGAGTAGCACGACATGAGCCTGACCATCCAACCCATCAGCCCGGCCCTGGGCGCCATCGTTTCCGGCATCGACCTCGGCGCGCCGCTGGACGACACCGGCCAGCGGGCCATCGAGCAGGCCCTGCTCGAACACCAGGTGCTGTTCTTCCGCGACCAGCCGCTGGAACCCAGGAGCCAGGCGCGCTTCGCCGCCCGCTTCGGCGACCTGCACATCCATCCGATCTACCCCAGCGTGCCGGAGCAGCCGGAGGTCATCGTCCTCGACACCGCGGTCACCGACGTGCGCGACAATGCCATCTGGCACACCGACGTGACCTTCCTCGAGACCCCGGCGCTGGGAGCCGTGCTCGCCGCCAAGCAATTGCCGCCGTACGGCGGCGACACCCTCTGGGCGAGCAGCACGGCGGCCTACGAGGCGCTGTCGGCGCCGCTGCGGCGTCTGCTGGACGGCCTCACGGCGACCCACGACATCGGCAAGTCCTTCCCCCGCGAGCGCTTCGGCGTCACGGAGGCCGACCTGGCGCGCCTGGAGGAGGCCCGCCTGAAGAATCCGCCGCGCTCGCATCCGGTGGTGCGCACCCATCCGGTCACCGGGCGCAAGGGCCTGTTCGTCAGCGATGGCTTCACCACCCGCATCAACGAACTGGAGCCGGCCGAGAGCGATGCGCTGCTGAAGTTCCTCTTCGCCCATGCCACGCGACCTGAATTCACCGTGCGCTGGCGCTGGCAGGAAAACGACGTGGCGTTCTGGGACAACCGCGTGACGCAGCACTACGCGGTGGACGATTACCGGCCACAGCGGCGGGTCATGCATCGCGCCACCATCCTCGGCGACAAGCCCTTCTGACGACGCCGCGCGCGGGCTTCCTCCGGCGGCCCGCGCCGGCAACTGTCCGTTCCGCCAGCTTTTGCTCTCGAAAAGGTCGCCTCTGCGACATTCGCTGTCGTGTCCCGGCGTGCCGCTCTCGCCTAAGCTTGGCGGGTCCAATTGTTTCGAGAGTTTTCATCCATGCAAGAACGCATCCCGGATGAGCTGACCCTGCCAGAGCTCACCCTGCGTGGCCTGATCCTCGGTGCGCTGATCACCGTGGTCTTCACCGCCTCCAACGTCTACCTCGGTCTGAAGGTCGGCCTGACCTTCGCCTCGTCGATCCCGGCGGCGGTGATCTCGATGGCCGTCCTGCGCTACTTCTCCGGCGCCAACATCCTCGAGAACAACATGGTGCAGACCCAGGCCTCGGCGGCCGGCACTCTGTCCTCGATCATCTTCATCCTTCCCGGCCTGCTGATGATCGGCTACTGGAGTGGCTTCCCGTTCTGGCAGACCGCGGCGATCTGCTCCATCGGCGGCATTCTCGGGGTGCTCTATACCATTCCGCTGCGCCGGGTGATGGTGGTGCAGAGCGAACTGCCGTATCCGGAAGGGGTGGCGGCGGCGGAAATCCTCCGGGTCGGCAGCGACGGCGCCGAGGACGAGGAAGACGCCCGCGCGCCGCGTGCCGCCGGTAACGCGCCGGGGCTCTACGACATCCTCGGCGGCGGCCTGGTGGCGGCGCTGTTCAGCCTCTGGAGCAGCGGCTTCAAGGTTCTCGCCGAAGGCTTCAGCGTCTGGCTCAGTGCCGGGCAGGCGGCGTTCCGCCTTTCCACCGGTTTTTCCCTGGCGCTGGTCGGTGCCGGCTACCTGATGGGCATCACCGCCGGCATCGCGATCCTCATCGGCGTGGTGATCTCCTGGGGCGTCGCGGTGCCGCTGCTGACCGTCAACAGCGTGCCGGCCGACGGCCAGAGCCTGTCGGACCTGGCCACCCAACTGTGGAGTTCGCAGGTGCGCTTCCTCGGCGCCGGCACCATCGGCGTGGCCGCGCTGTGGACCCTGGCGACCCTGTTCAAGCCGATGGTGCGGGGCGTCTGGGCCTCCCTCGGGGCAGTGCGCGGCAATAGCCAGGCGAACAGCCTGCGCACCGAGCTGGACATGCCGGCCAAGTGGATCCTGCTGATCGCCGGGATACTGCTGGTCTCGCTGTTCGTGGTCTTCAGCCACTTCCTCGGTGCCGCCGCGCCGGACATGGCCAGCCCGCAGTTCTGGAGTCTGGTGGCGGTATGCGTGGTGTTCGCCTTCTTCTTCGGCTTCCTGATCGCCGCCGCCTGCGGCTACATGGCCGGCCTGGTCGGTTCGTCGAGCAGTCCGATCTCGGGGATCGGAATCATCGCGGTCATCCTGGTGTCGTTGCTGATACTCGGCTTCGGCAGCATCGAGGGCGGCCTGCTGGACCGCCAGAACGGCAAGCTGGCGATCGCCCTGGCGCTGTTTACCACCTCGGTGGTGCTGGCCATCGCGGCGATCTCCAACGACAACCTGCAGGACCTCAAGACCGGCTACCTGGTCGGCGCCACGCCCTGGCGCCAGCAGGTCGCGCTGATCGTCGGCTGCATCGTCGGCGCGCTGGTGATCCCCCCGGTGCTGGAACTGCTCTACAGCGCCTACGGCTTCACCGGGGCCCTGCCGCGCGAGGGAATGGACCCCGGCCAGGCCCTGGCCGCGCCGCAGGCGACCCTGATGACGGCGATCGCCAGCGGGATTTTCCACGACGCGCTGAACTGGAACATGATCCTCATCGGCGTCGCCCTGGGCATCGCCCTGATCCTCGTCGACCTGCTCCTGCGCCGTACCGGCAAGGCCTGCCTGCCGGTGCTGGCGGTGGGCCTGGGGATCTACCTGCCGCCGACCATCGGCATGACCCTGGTGGTCGGTGCGCTGATTTCCTGGCTGCTGGAAAATGCCCTGAAGAAGCGTGCGGCGGCGGCCGGGGTCGACGAAGAGGCTTATGCCGAAGAGCCGAAGCGACGCGGCGTGCTGCTGGCTTCGGGGCTGATCGTCGGCGAGAGCCTGATGGGCATCCTGCTCGCCGGGGTGATCGGCGCCACCGGCGAGGACGCGCCGCTGGCGCTGGCCGGCGCCGGCTTCGCGGGCATCGCCCAGTGGCTGGGACTGGTGGTATTCGTCGCGATCTGCGTGCTGTTCTACCGGCGAGTGCTGGCGCGCTGAGGGATTCGCAGCTGCACGGGGATGGGATGTTGCCGCTAGCGTCATTCCCCGCGGTCAGGGACGGAGGATGAGGGAAGGGGCGCCCTGCGCGCCCCCTTTTCCTGCGCTCAACGCACCAGGTGCAGGAACTGCAGGTGCCGCTCGTACTGGTCGAGCATGTCGTTGATGATCTGCTCCTTGGTGTAGCCCATCAGATCGTAGTCCTGGCTACCTTCGGCGAGATGCACCTCGGCACGGAAGTAGCGGCGATTCTTCAGGTGCAGGCCGCCCATGCCGGCACGCGCGAAGGACGGCGTGAAGTAGCCGCGCATCAGCACCTGGTAGAGGAACCGATGCTGCTCGCCATGACCGATCTCCAGGCTCAGCGAGGCGTTGCCCGGGTCGAGCTGGGCGTCCACCGCCAGGCCCTTCTCGCGGAACACCTCGGAAACCTCGCTGATCGCCGGGCGCACCACGTCGTTCATGAAGCGGTACACCTCGTCCCGCGAGGGGAAGTGCACGGCCTGCGACAGGCGTCGCTTCCAGCCGCCGGAGCGCTTGCCGTTGCCGCTCATCAGCGGCGCCAGGGAGTGGCTCCGCGCCCGCTGGCGCTGCGACTCCATGTAGAAGGCCTTGTGCAGGCCCCACATCATCAATAGCAGGATCAGCGAGAAGGGCAGGGATGTCAGCACCACCGCCGACTTCAGCGCGTCGATGCTGCCGGCGAACAGCAGCCCGCCGGTGACCAGCGCGGTGACCGAGCCCCAGAACACCCGCAGCCACTTCGGCCCGTCGTCGTCGGCGCTGCCGCCGTGGGCGGAGAGGGTGGAGAGGACCACGGTGCCGGAGTCCGCCGAGGTGACGAAGAAGACGAAGCTGACCAGCACCGTGACGGTGATCACCGCGCGGCTCCAGGGGTAGTTCTGGAGCATCTGGTAGAGGGCCATCGACGGCTGCTCGATGGCCACCCGGCCGAGTTCGCTGGCGCCGCCGAGGGCCTGCTCCAGGGCGCTGTTGCCGAAGATCGACATCCACGCCAGGGTGAAGCCGAGCGGGATGAACAGCACGCCGAAGACGAATTCGCGGATCGTCCGGCCGCGCGAGATGCGCGCGATGAACAGGCCGACGAAGGGCGCCCAGGCGATCCACCAGGCCCAGTAGAACACCGTCCACGAGCCCAGCCAGTCGCTGGGGCCGCCGTAGGCGTAGAGGTCGAAGCTCTTGCCCGGCAGGTGGCCGAGGTAGTCGCCGACGTTCTGCACCAGGGTGTTGAGCAGGTGCTGGGTCGGACCGGCGAACAGCACGAACAGCAACAGGCTGCAAGCCAGCAGCATGTTGATGTCGGAGAGGATGCGGATGCCCTTGTCGACCCCGGAGACCGCCACCGAGATCGCCGCGCCCATCATCAGCACGATGAGCACCATCTGCACCGCATGGGTATGCGGTATGGCGTACAGGTAGTCCAGCCCGGAATTGAGCTGGAGCACGCCGAAGCCCATGTCGGCGCCGAGGCCGAACACCGTGGCGATGATGCCGAAGCAGTCCACCGTGTAGCCGATCGGCCCGTTGATACGCTTGCCGATCAACGGGTAGAGCGCCGAACGCAGGGCCAGCGGCAGGTTGTGGCGGTAGGCGAAGTAGGCCAGCGCCATCGCCACCAGGGCGAATACGCCCCAGCCGTGCAGGCCCCAGTGCAGGAACAGCAGTTCCATGGCCTGCCGCGCGGCTTCCTGGGTACCGGCCTCGCCTTGCGGCGGCTGGAGGAAGTGGGTCAGCGGTTCGGATACGCAGAAGAAGAACAGGGTGATGCTGATGCCGGCGGCGAACAGCATGCCGGCCCAGGACAGGTAGCTGAATTCCGGCTCGTCGTGGTCGGCACCGAGCTTGATCTTGCCGTAGCCGGAAAGCGCGGTGACCACCACGAAGATCAGGTACAGCGTCATCGCCAGCAGGTAGTACCAGCCGACGGTCTGCGAGGCCCAGGTCTGCGCGGCCAGCAGCCATTCGCCGGCGCGCTGGGGGAAGCCGATGACCACTGCGGCGAACAGCAGGATCAGGATCGCCGCACCGTAGAACACCGGGGGATTCATGCGGATGGGCGTGGGGGTGGAGGGGGTGGCGGAGGGCGATTGTGCGTCAGTCAAAACAGGCTGGTCTCCTCGTCCTTAATTTGATCAAGCGTTCAATATAAACACGATCAAGGGCCCGGGAGCCAATCCTTCGGACGTATGGAAGCCTTCGGCGCCGCGCTTTTCCCGCACGTTCGCCGAAGGATTCCTTCAGTTCGCCGCCAGTCCCAAGCGCCGCCTTCCCGCCTCCTCGTCGCCGCCTGCCTGCTCGGTGGCCAGTTGCAGGAGCAGGGCCTGTATCTGCTCCAGCGACGGCGCTCCGGCTTGGCCGAGCAGGCGCCGCAGACCGGCCAGCGATGGGTCTGGCGTTGCCCCGCCAAAATTCAGATGCTGCGGCAGGATTTCTTCCTTGTCGCTGACCAGCAGGGCGAAGTGGACGACGTTTTCCAGCTCGCGGATGTTGCCTGGCCAGGGATAGCTCTCGAGGATCCGCTGGGTTTCCACGCCGATGGTCGGCACCGGCAGGTCCAGGCGCTGGGCATAGACGCCGACGAAGTATTCCGCCAGCGGCAGGATGTCTCCCGGACGTTCGCGCAATGGCGGCAGGCTCAGGCGGCCGTCGTGCAGGTATTGTTGCAAGCCGGCCAGGAACTTGCCGGCGCGCACCGCCTGGTCCAGGTCGACGCTGGTGGCGGTGACCAGGCGCACGTCATGGGGAATCGGCTGCTGCGCGCCGACCCGCAGCACCTCGCGTTCCTCCAGCGTCTGTAGCAGCCTGGCCTGCAGCGTCAGCGGCAGGTCGGCGATCTCGTCCAGGTACAGGGTGCCGCCATTGGCCGAACCGAACCAGCCGGCGCGGCTGCCGACCGGGCCGTTATGGGCGCCGGGAGCGTAGCCGAACAGCTCGGCTTCGGCATGGTTGCGACTGAGGGCGCTGCAACTGACCGCAACGAACAGACCGGCGCGTTCGCTGTGGCGGTGGATCTGCCGGGCGAGCAGCTCCTTGCCGGTGCCGGTCTCGCCTTCGATCAGCACCGGCTGGCCCTGTGGCGCGAGGCGCTCGAGTTCTTCGCGGACCCGGTGCGAGCGTGGGTCGAAGAACACCAGGGCCTTGGCGCGGATGCTCAGCGGACTGCGGTCGGCGTCGGGGAAGGTCAGCGGCGCGGGGCGTGGTTTCTCGCTCATGGGTAACTCCTTGACGGCACGGGGCGCCTCCAGCGCCTGCGCCGCGACGACGGCCGGAACGGCTGCGGGCGGGGGCCGTTGCGGAAAAAGAAACGCCGGTGCAAGCCATGCGACACCGGCGTGAACAAGGGGCGCTGCAACGGCGCCCAGCGTGGGAGTCGGGATGGGCTGGGGTCAGAAGGCCGGGACCACCGCGCCGGCATATTTCTTCTCGATGAAGGCTTTCACTTCCGGGCTGGTCAGCGCGGCGGAAAGCTTCTTCAGGGCGTCGCTGTCCTTGTTGTCCGGACGCGCCACCAGGTAGTTCACATAGGGCGAGTCGCGGTCTTCCAGGACCAGCGCGTCCTTGGCCGGGTTGAGCTTGGCCTCCAGCGCGTAGTTGGTGTTGATCAGGTCCAGGTCGACCTGGTCCAGCACGCGCGGCAACAGGGCCGATTCGAGTTCCTTGAATTTCAGGTTCTTCGGGTTCTCGGCGATGTCCTTGGGCGTGGCCAGGGCGTTGTTCGGATCCTTCAACTTGAGCAGGCCGGCCTTCTGCAACAGCAGCAGGGCGCGCCCGCTGTTGCTGCCTTCGTTGGGGATGGCGACGGTGGCGCCGTCGGGCAGCTCGGCCAGCGACTTGTATTTCCTCGAATAACCACCGAAGGGCTCGACGTGTACGCCGACCACGGTGACCAGGTTGGTGCCCTTGCCTTTGTTGAAGTTCTCCAGGTACGGCAGGGTCTGGAAGTAGTTGGCGTCCAGGCGCTTCTCGGCGACCTGCACGTTGGGCTGCACGTAGTCGGTGAACACCTTGATCTGCAGGTCGACGCCTTCCTTCGCCAGGGTCGGCTTGATCAGCTCGAGGATTTCCGCGTGGGGGATCGGCGTGGCGGCGACGAGGAGCTTTTCCGCTGCGTTGGCGGAAACGCTGATGACGGAGGCCAGGGCAGTCAGCAGGAGCAGTTTTTTCATTCTTCGATCCTTGTAGGGCGATGTCCGCCGCTGCGTTCAGGGCGGTGAAGGAGGGGCGCCAACACGCGAGGGGCGGCTTGAAGGGGAGAGTAGCGACTCTTTTTATTCCATAAAAATATTATTTGTTTATTTTTATATTCTATTAATGAATATGAGAGAGCTGAGGCAATTTGTCTCGCGACAACCGACCACAGCAGGACGGTCTAGGCTAACGGGTAAGATTTTCGTACCGAATTGCTCTGCATCAAGGCGGGCGGTCCGGGAATCTGCTTGCGACCCTTCCCGCATTCCTGCCATCCAGGGCTGCGGTCGCTTTCCAATGACAAGAACGATAGCTGAAGGATGTGTTCCAAAACCTTGCGTAGCGTTGCGCGTGAGGAAGCACGGCCGAATCCGCACGTAAGCCGGAAGGGCCGAGAACCTGAAGAGGAGTTGCCATGTTCGGATTGGAGGCTATCGACCTTGCCCGCATCCAGTTCGCGTTCACCGTGTCCTTCCACATCATCTTCCCGGCGATCACCATCGGGTTGGCCAGCTACCTGGCCGTACTGGAAGGCCTCTGGCTGAAAACGAACGAAGAGGTCTACCGCGACCTCTATCATTTCTGGTCGAAGATTTTCGCGGTCAACTTCGGCATGGGCGTGGTGTCCGGGCTGGTCATGGCGTACCAGTTCGGCACCAACTGGAGCCATTTCTCCGACTTCGCCGGGTCCATCACCGGTCCGCTGCTGACCTACGAGGTGCTCACCGCGTTCTTCCTCGAGGCCGGTTTCCTCGGCGTCATGCTGTTCGGCTGGAACCGCGTGGGACCGGGCCTGCATTTCTTCGCCACGGTGATGGTGGCGATCGGCACGCTGATCTCGACGTTCTGGATCCTCGCTTCCAACAGCTGGATGCAGACCCCGCAGGGTTTCGAGATCGTCGACGGCCGGGTGATCCCGGTGGACTGGCTGGCGGTGATCTTCAACCCGTCGTTCCCCTACCGCCTGCTGCACATGTCGGTCGCCGCGTTCCTCGCCACCGCCTTCTTCGTCGGCGCCTCGGCCGCCTGGCACCTGCTGCGCGGGCGCGACAACCCGGCGATCCGCAAGATGCTCTCGATGGCCATGTGGATGGCGCTGATCGTCGCCCCGGTACAGGCGCTGATCGGCGACGCCCATGGCCTCAATACCCTGGAGCACCAGCCGGCGAAGATCGCCGCGATGGAAGGCCACTGGGACAACAGCAGCGGCGAGCCGACCCCGCTGATCCTGTTCGGCTGGCCGGACATGCAGCGCGAGGAAACCCGCTTCAAGGTGGAGATCCCGGTGCTCGGCAGCCTGATCCTCAAGCACAGCCTGACCGAGCCGATCCCGGCGCTGAAGGACTTCCCGCCGGAAGACCGGCCGAACTCCACCGTGGTGTTCTGGTCGTTCCGGATCATGGCCGGCCTCGGCATGCTGATGATCCTGGTCGGCGTCTGGAGCCTGTGGCTGCGCTGGCGCGGCCAGGACAAGCTGTTCAACTCGAAGGCCTTCCTGCGCCTGACCCTGCTGATGGGACCGTCCGGCCTGATCGCGATCCTCGCCGGCTGGTTCACCACCGAGATGGGCCGCCAGCCCTGGGTGGTCTACGGACTGATGCGCACCGCCGACGCCTCCTCGGCGCAGAGCGTGACGCAGATGAGCCTGACCCTGCTGACCTTCGTGGTGGTGTACTTCTCGCTGTTCGGCGTCGGTATCGGCTACATGATGCGCCTGGTGCGCAAGGGCCCGGTCACCCATGAGGGACGCGAGACCAACCCGGGAGGCGCCGGGCAGAAGCGCACGCCGGCACGGCCGTTGTCGGCCGCCGGCGAAGGTTTCGACGAAGAGCACGACGGCCACGCGCAAGCGGCCGACCGCGACCAGGACAAGAGGAACTGAGACATGGGTATCGATCTTCCCCTCATCTGGGCGGTCATCATCATCTTCGGCATCATGATGTACGTGGTGATGGACGGCTTCGACCTGGGCATCGGCATGCTCTATCCGTTCTTCAAGGACAGCGGCGACCGCGATGTGATGATGAACACCGTGGCGCCGGTCTGGGACGGCAACGAGACCTGGCTGGTGCTGGGCGGCGCGGCGTTGTTCGGGGCCTTCCCGCTGGCCTACGCGGTGGTCCTGTCGGCGCTCTACCTGCCGTTGATCTTCATGCTCGTCGGGCTGATCTTCCGCGGCGTCGCCTTCGAGTTCCGCTTCAAGGCCAAGCCGGCCAAGCAGCACATCTGGGACAAGGCGTTCATCGGCGGTTCGCTGGTGGCGACCTTCTTCCAGGGCGTGGCGCTGGGCGCCTTCATCGAAGGCATCCCGGTGGAGAACCGCAGCTTCGCCGGCGGTTCGCTGGACTGGATCGCGCCGTTCCCGCTGTTCTGCGGCCTGGCCCTGATCGTCGCCTACACCCTGCTCGGCTGCACCTGGCTGATCATGAAGACCGAAGGCCGCCTGCAGGAGCGCATGCACGACCTGGCGCGCCCGCTGGCGTTGGTGCTGCTGGCGATCATCGGGGTGGTCAGCCTGTGGACGCCGCTGGCCCATGCCGAGATCGCCGCACGCTGGTTCAGCCTGCCGAACCTGTTCTGGTTCCTGCCGGTGCCGATCCTGGTCCTGGTGACCTTCTATGCGCTGCTGCGCTCGGTGGCCAACAACGACCACGTGAAGCCGTTCGTGCTCACCCTGGTGTTGATCTTCCTCGGCTACAGCGGCCTGGGGATCAGCCTGTGGCCGAACATCATCCCGCCGGCGGTGAGCATCTGGGAGGCCTCGGCGCCGCCGCAGAGCCAGGGCTTCATGCTGGTCGGCGCGCTGTTCATCATTCCCTTCATCCTCGGCTACACCGCCTGGAGCTACTACGTGTTCCGCGGCAAGGTGAAGCACGGCGATGGCTATCACTGAGGAGGCGCCGCATATGGTCCGTACGCCGAGTCATCCCGAACGAGATAGCGCGGCCAAGCCAGCGCTCTGGCGACGCCTGGCCTGGCTGGCGGGTATCTGGACCGCCAGCGTGCTGGCCCTGGGCGTCGCCGCCTGGCTGATGCGCCTGTTCATGAGCGCGGCGGGGCTGGGCGTCCCGCACTGATCGACGATCCCATCCGGGCGCTCCGGCGCCCTTTTCCGAGAGCCCTCCGCTGGAGGGCTTCTTTTTGTCCGCCGATCCGCCAGTGCTCGGTGTTGCGCCGTAGGGCGTCAATCCTCGCGTTCCCGCCTTGCACCATCCAGGCCGGTTCGGCGGATAACCGCGCTGCGGTTATGCGCCCTACGGGAGCGGCGGATGCGCCCTACTGAAGCCTTGGTAGGGCGAATAACGCCGCAGGCGTTATCCGCCGATTCGCCATTGCTTGGCGTTGCGCCGTGGGGCATCAGTCCTCGCGGCCCCTGACCCGTGCCAGTTGCTCCAGTCGCCCCAGGTAGTCGCGCGGGGTTTCGCCGAGCAGGCGGCGGAACATGCTGCTGAAGGCCCGCGTACTGCCGTAGCCGAGGTCGCGGGCGACCACCTGCACGCTGTCGCCGGCCAGCAGGCGCGGCAGGGCTTCGGTCAGGCGCAGTTGCTGGCGCCACTCATGGAAGCTCATCTGCAGTTCCTGGGCGAACAGCCGCGCCAGGGTGCGCGAGCTGGCGCCGACCCGCAGGCCCCAGTCATCGAGGGTCAGCCCCAGTTCCGGCTGTTTCAGCAATGCCTGGCAGATCGCCTGCAAGCGGCGGTCGCGGGGCATCGGCAGGTACAGCGGCATCCGTTCGAGGTTGGCGATCTCGCTGAGGATCAGCCCTTGCAGGCGCTGACGGAAGTCGTCCAGGCGCGGCTGGCTCTCGAGGTGGATGGCGCGCAGGATCATTTCCCGCAGCAGCGGCGTCACCGCCAGTACGCAACAGTCGCTTAGCGGTGTCGGCGTTTCGGGTTGCTCGATGAACAGGGTGCGCATGTGCACCTCGCCGGACATGAATATCTCGTGCTCCACCCGGGGCGGAATCCATACCGCGCGGGTCGGCGGGATCACCCAGGCGCCGTGGTGGGTGGCCAGGCGCATCAGGCCGCGAGCGGCGTAGAGGAACTGCGCCTGCGGGTGGAAATGCCGCCCCAGGTGATGGCCGTCGGGGAAGTCGAGGGAGATGGCGGCCAGCAGGCCGTCCGGGCGGTGCTCGATCAGCATGTCCGTTTCGATGACCTCGCTGTCCTGTCTGCGCTTTTCGGTCAACCTATCATGCCCGGGTCATGACGCCCATTCCTCACCGACCATTCAGACCGCACGCCATGAACCGACCTCGAACCGTTATCCGCTTCATCAACGCCGCGCATGTCATCGACCACATGTTCATGCTGATCTTCCCCGCCGCCGTGCTCGGCATGGCCGGCAGCTTCGACCTCGACTACGCCGGTCTGATCGGCCTGTCGCTGGGCGGTTTCATCGCCTTCGGCGCCTGTTCGCTGCCGGCCGGCTGGCTGGGCGATACCTGGAGCCGGCGGCGGATGATGCTGTTGTTCTTCTTCGGTATCGGCGCCGCCGCACTGCTCACCGGGCTGGCCGGCAGCGTACCGATGCTGGTGACCGGGCTGACCCTGATCGGGGTATTCGCCGCGATCTACCACCCGGTCGGCACCGCGATGCTGGTGGCACACGCGGAGAACCGCGGCCGCGAGATCGGCATCAACGGCATGTGGGGTAACCTCGGGGTCGCCTTCGCCGCGCTGCTTACCGGCTTTCTCACCGCGCACTTCGGTTGGCGTGCGGCGTTCATCCTGCCCGGCGGGGTGGCCATCCTGCTCGGCATCGGCTTTTTCTTCTGCGTGCGCGAGGAGCCATCGCCGCACCTGTCGGCCAAGGCCGCGGCGCGTGGCGAGGACAGCGAGGGCCTGTCGATGCGCCGGGTGTTCGGCGTGCTGGCGCTGGTCACCGCCACCGGCGGGGTGGTGTTCAACGCCAGCACCGTGACCTACCCGAAGCTGTTCCAGGAGCGCCTGAGCGACTTGCTGGCGTCGCCGCAGACCCTCGGCGTGGTGGTCAGCCTGGCCTATGCCTTCGGCGCGGTGGCGCAACTGATCATGGGGCGCCTGATCGATCGCCTGAACCTGAAGTTGCCGTTCGTCTTCCTCACCTTCTGCCAGGTGCCGCTGCTGCTGGCCCTGGCCTACGGCCACGGCAGCGCAGTGGTGCTGTTCGGCGCGCTGTTCATGTTCGCGGTGTTCGGCCAGGTGACGGTGAACGATGCGATGGTCGCCCACTTCGTCGCGCCGCAGTGGCAGGCGCGGGTCTTCGCCCTGCGCTATTTCCTGTCGTTCGGCGCCAGCGCGGCGGCGATCCCGATGATTGCCTACCTGGAACCACGGCAGGGGCTGCTGGGGTTGTACCTGGTACTGGCGGGCTTCGCCGCGCTGACCTTCGCCGCGGCGCTGGTGTTTCCGCGTCCGGCGCGCAGCGCCGCGGTGGGCACCTGAGGAAGAGGGCGCCCGGACAGCGCGAGCCGGCCGGGCGCCGATGGCTCAACGCCGTATCAGAGCAGTTCGAGCGCCACGGCGGTGGCTTCGCCGCCGCCGATGCACAGCGAGGCGACGCCGCGCTTGCCGCCTTTCTGGCGCAGGGCGTTGATCAGGGTGAGGATGATCCGCGAGCCGGTGGAGCCGACCGGATGGCCCTGGGCGCAGGCGCCGCCATAGACATTGACCTTGGCATGATCGAGGCCGTGTTCGCGCATGGCGAGCATGGTGACCATGGCGAAGGCTTCGTTGATCTCGAACAGGTCGACGTCGTCCTTGCTCCAGCCGGTCCTGGCGAACAGGTTGGTCATCGCGCCGATCGGCGCCAGGGTGAACTCGCTCGGGTCCTGGCTCTGGGTGGCATGGCCGACGATTCGCGCCAGCGGCTTCAGGCCACGGCGCTGGGCTTCCTCGGCGGTCATCAGGACCAGCGCGGAGGCGCCGTCGGAGATCGAGCTGGCATTGGCGGCGGTGATGGTACCGTCCTTGCGGAACGCCGGCCTGAGGCTCGGGATCTTCTCCAGGTTGGCGGTCAGCGGTTGCTCGTCGTCCTTCACCACGCTCTCGCCCTTGCGGCTGGTGACGGTGACCGGGACGATTTCCGCCGCCAGCGAGCCATCGGCGATGGCGGCCTGGGCGCGCTTGAGCGATTCGATGGCATAGGCGTCCATCTCCTCGCGGGTCACGCCGTACTTGTCGGCGGTCTCCTGGGCGAACGAACCCATCAAACGGCCGGTACGGGCGTCCTCCAGGCCGTCGAGGAACATGTGGTCCTTGATCTCGCCGTGGCCCATGCGCAGGCCGCTGCGGGCTTTCTCCAGGACATAGGGCGCGTTGGACATGCTTTCCATGCCACCGGCGACCATCACCTGGTTGGTGCCAGCCTTGAGCAGGTCGTGGGCCAGCATCACCGCCTTCATCCCCGAGCCGCACAGCTTGTTGATGGTGGTGCAGCCGGTGGCGGCGGGCAGGCCGGCCGCCAGCGCGGCCTGGCGGGCCGGGCCCTGCTTCAGGCCGGCGGGCAGGACGCAACCCATGATCACTTCCTGTACGTCCTCGGCGGCGATGCCGGCGCGCTGCACCGCTTCGCGGATCACGACGGCACCCAGGTCGACCGCGGAAACGCCGGCCAGGCTGCCCTGGAAGCCGCCCATGGGAGTACGGGCGCCGGCGACGATGACGATATCGGACATGGAACGTTACCTCTTGTTCTGGATAGGGTCTGAACGATTCAGTGGGCGGATTCTATCTTGTGACCGGGAGGCTCCGAAAGGTCACGGGGCAAATCACTCTTTTGACTGATGAACAAAGCCCGCCGACGGCTCTAGAGTCGGCCTCATCCTGACAACGAACCCGCTCCCAGGTGTACGCCCCATGCTGAAGACCCGTCTCATCCCGGCCGCCGCCGGCGCTTATCAGTATCCGTTGCTGATCAAGAGCCTGATGCTTTCCGGCCGTCGTTACGAAAAGAGTCATGAAATCGTCTACCGCGACCAGGTGCGCTACAGCTACGCCACCTTCAACGAGCGCGTCGCGCGCCTGGCCAACGTACTCAGCGAGGCCGGGGTGAAGGCCGGCGACACGGTGGCGGTGATGGACTGGGACAGCCATCGCTACCTGGAATGCATGTTCGCCATCCCGATGATCGGGGCGGTGCTGCATACCATCAACATCCGCCTCTCCCCGGAACAGATCCTCTACACCATGAACCACGCCGAGGATCGCTTCGTGCTGGTGAACAGCGAGTTCGTCCCGCTCTACCAGGCGGTGGCGGGGCAGCTGGCCACGGTGGAGCGGACCATCCTGCTCACCGACGGCGCGGAGAAGAGCGCCGAACTGCCCGGCCTGGTCGGCGAATACGAGTCGCTGCTGGCCGCGGCCAGCCCGCGCTACGACTTCCCCGATTTCGACGAGAACTCCATCGCCACCACCTTCTACACCACCGGCACCACCGGCAATCCGAAAGGTGTGTATTTCAGCCACCGGCAACTGGTCCTGCACACCCTGGCGATGGCTTCGACCATCGGCAGCCTGGACAGCATCCGCCTGCTCGGTACCAGCGACGTGTACATGCCGATCACCCCGATGTTCCATGTCCACGCCTGGGGCACTCCGTACGTGGCGACCATGCTCGGGGTCAAGCAGGTCTATCCCGGGCGTTACGATCCGGAACTGCTGGTCGAACTGTGGAAGCGCGAGAAGGTCACCTTCTCCCACTGCGTGCCGACCATCCTGCAGATGGTGATGAACGCCAGGGCTGCCCAGGGCGTGGACTTCAAGGGCTGGAAGGTGATCATCGGCGGGAGCGCGCTGAACCGCTCGCTCTACGAGGCGGCCAAGGCGCGCGGCATCCAGCTGACCGCCGCCTACGGCATGTCGGAGACCTGTCCGCTGATTTCCTGCGCCTACCTCAACGACGAACTGCTGGCCGGAAGCGAGGACGAGCGCACCACCTACCGGATCAAGGCCGGCGTGCCGGTGCCGCTGGTGGATGCGGCGATCATGGACGAACAGGGCCGCTTCCTCCCGGCCGACGGCGAATCCCAGGGCGAGCTGGTGTTGCGCTCGCCATGGCTGACCCAGGGGTATTTCCGCGAACCCGAGCGCGGCGAGGAGTTGTGGCGCGGCGGCTGGATGCACACCGGCGACGTGGCGACCCTGGACGGCATGGGCTTCATCGAGATCCGCGACCGCATCAAGGACGTGATCAAGACCGGCGGCGAGTGGCTGTCCTCCCTGGAGCTGGAAGACCTGATCAGCCGCCATCCGGCGGTACGCGAAGTGGCGGTGGTCGGGGTGCCCGATCCGCAATGGGGCGAGCGCCCGTTCGCCCTGCTGGTGGTGCGCGAGGGCCAGCAACTGGACGCCCGTGGCCTGAAGGAGCACCTCAAGCCTTTCGTCGAGCAGGGCAACATCAACAAGTGGGCGATCCCCTCGCAGATCGCGGTTGTTACCGATATTCCCAAGACCAGCGTCGGCAAGCTGGACAAGAAGCGCATCCGTATCGAGATCGCCCAGTGGCAGGAAGCCGGCAGCGCCTTCCTGTCGACCGTCTGACGGGGCTTTCCTACACCGCCGAAACGCCCGGAGGCCAAGCAAACGCTTGGTCTCCGCGTTTTCGCGACCGCCCGGTCATTCTCCATCCGCCGCAAAGGCGCGAGCCAGAGTGGTTGCGCCGCGCAAATCACACTTTCGAGGGATCAAGCGGCAGGCAGCGCTAGCTATAGTCCACGCACTCATAACAAAAAACACACATGGAGTAGCGTCGATGACAACCCGTAATCCGTTCTCGCGTCGGGCCCGGTTGCCGTTGGCCGTCAGCCTGGCTTCCTCGCTGGCGGCTCCGGCCTTTGGGGTGACCTTCAACATCGGGGAAATCGAAGGTTCCTTCGACTCGGCGTTGTCGGTCGGGGCCAGTTGGTCGACCGCCAAGCCGAACAAGAACCTGATCGGTGTGAACAACGGCGGCAAGGGACTTTCCCAGACCTCCGACGACAGCCACTTGAACTTCAAGCGTGGGGAAACGTTCTCGAAGGTCTTCAAGGGCATCCATGACCTCGAACTGAAGTACGGCGATACCGGTGTGTTCCTGCGCGGCAAGTACTGGTACGACTTCGAGCTGAAGGACGAGCACCGCGAGTTCAAGGACATCGACGACAGCGGCCGCAAGACCCTGGCCAAGTCCTCCGGCGCCGAACTGCTCGACGCCTTCATCTACCACAACTATGCCATCGGCGACCTGCCGGGCAGCGTGCGTCTGGGCAAGCAGGTGGTGAACTGGGGCGAGAGCACCTTCATCCAGAACGGCATCAGCGCCATCAACCCGATCGACGTCACCGCCTTCCGCCGGCCCGGCTCGGAGATCAAGGAAGGCCTGATCCCGGTGAACATGTTCTACCTGTCGCAGAACCTCACCGACAACCTGTCCGCCGAAGGCTTCTACCAGATCGAGTGGGACCAGACGGTGGTCGACAACTGTGGCACCTTCTTCTCCCAGCCGGACGTGGTGGCCGATGGCTGCGACCAGAACCTGGCGGTGCTGACCAACAACAAGGCGTCCATCAACCTGCTCAACAACGTGCTCGCCGGGGCTGGCCTGAGCGTTACCCCGTCGCCCTGGGACGAGGGCATCCTGGTCCGCCGCGGGCCGGACCGCGACGCTCGCGACAGCGGCCAGTACGGCTTCGCCCTGCGCTACTTCGCCGACGAACTGAACACCGAGTTCGGCGCCTACTACATGAACTACCACAGCCGCCTGCCGATCTTCAGCGGCCAGGGCGCCTCGGCCAGCACCATGGCGGCGATCAACGACCTCGCCACCCGCCTCGCCGCGATCAACCCGGCACTGGCCGCCCAGGCCGCGGCGGCGGCCACCGCCGGCAACTCCAGCTACTTCATCGAGTACCCGGAGGATATCCGCATGTTCGGCCTGAGCTTCTCCACCACGTTGCCCAACGGCACCGCGTGGAGCGGCGAAGTCAGCTACCGGCCCAACGCGCCGGTGCAGTTGAACACCACCGACATCCTCTTCGCCGGCCTCGACCCGGTGAGCATCGGCGGCAACCGCCCCTACGACAACGCCTCGGTGCTGAACGGCCAGGCCGGGCAGGACCTGCACGGCTATCGGCGCAAGGAGATCACCCAACTGCAGACCACCCTGACGCACTTCTTCGACCAGGTGATGGGCGCCGAGCGCCTGACCCTGGTGGGCGAGATCGGCTGGACCCACGTCGGCGGCCTGGAAAGCACCTCCAAGGCACGCTACGGGCGTGACCCGGTCTTCGGACCGGGGCCGCTGCCGGGGACCATCTCCGGCCTGGCCAGCTGCCAGGCGCTGAACGTCAGCACGCTGGGCACCGCCGAAGCGAACAACGTCAGCCGCTACTGCGAGAACGATGGCTATACCACCTCGGACGCCTGGGGTTATCGCGCCCGTGCGATCTGGGACTACAACGACGTGTTCATGGGTGTGAACCTCAAGCCCAGCGTGGCCTGGTCGCACGACGTCGATGGCTATTCGCCCGGCCCCGGCGCCAACTTCGAGGAAGGCCGCAAGGCGGTCAGCCTGGGGGTGGACGCGGAGTACCAGAACACCTACACCGCGAGCCTCTCCTACACCAACTTCTTCGACGGCAAGTACACCACCGTGGACGATCGCGACTTCGTCGCGCTCAGCTTCGGCATGAACTTCTGATGTACGCCGGCCCGGTGCGAACCGGGCCGGCGAGCAGGACTTAACGAGGACGACGAGCGAATGAAAACAACGAAGATTCTTCTGCATACCGGTGTACTGGCCCTGAGCCTGCTGGCCACCCAGGTGATGGCGGCGGTATCCGCCGACGAAGCGGCCAAGCTCGGCACCAGCCTGACTCCGTTGGGGGCGGAGAAGGCCGGCAACGCCGACGGCAGCATCCCCGCCTGGGACGGCGGCCTGGCGACCAACGCCGGCAGCGTCGACAGCCGTGGCTTCCTCGCCAACCCCTATGCCAGCGAGCAACCGCTGTTCACCATCACCGCGCAGAACGTCGACCAGTACAAGGACAAGCTGACTCCCGGCCAACTGGCCATGTTCAAGCGCTACCCGGATACCTACAAGATCCCGGTATACAAGACCCACCGCAGCGCCACCGTCCCGGCGGCGGTGCAGGAGGCGGCCAAGCGCAACGCCACCACCACCAAGCTGGTGGAAGGCGGCAACGGCCTGGAGAACTTCGATACCGCCAACCCGTTCCCGATCCCGCAGAACGGCCTGGAGGTGATCTGGAACCACATCACCCGCTACCGCGGCGGCAGCGTCCGGCGCCTGGTGACCCAGGCCACTCCGCAGGTCAACGGCTCCTACCAGCTGGTCTACTTCCAGGATGCCTTCACCTTCCGTACCAACCTGAAGGACTACAACCCGAACAAGCCGAGCAACGTGCTGTTCTACTTCAAGCAGCGGGTCACCGCGCCCTCGCGCCTGGCCGGTAACGTGCTGCTGGTCCACGAGACCCTCAACCAGGTCAAGGAGCCGCGCCTGGCGTGGCTCTACAACGCCGGCCAGCGCCGCGTGCGGCGGGCTCCGCAGGTGTCCTACGACGGTCCCGGCACCGCCGCCGACGGCCTGCGCACCTCGGACAACTTCGACATGTACAACGGTGCGCCGGACCGCTACGACTGGAAGCTGGAAGGCAAGAAGGAAATCTACATTCCCTACAACAGCTACAAGCTCGACGATCCGAAGATCAAGTACAGCGAAATCGTCAAGGCCGGCCACATCAACCAGGACCTGACCCGCTACGAGCTGCACCGCGTCTGGCATGTGGTCGCGACCCTGAAGCCGGGTGAGCGGCACATCTACGCCAAGCGTGACTTCTACATCGACGAGGACACCTGGCAGGCCGCCGAGATCGACCATTACGACGGTCGCGGCACCCTGTGGCGCGTGGCCGAGGCGCATGCCGAGCAGTACTACGACAAGCAGGTGCCCTGGTACGCGGTGGAAACCCTCTACGACCTGCTCTCCGGCCGCTACCTGGCGCTGGGCATGAAGAACGAGGAGAAACAGGCCTACGACTTCAACTACAGCGCTTCGGAAAGCGACTACACCCCGGCGGCGCTGCGCCAGGAAGGGGTACGCTGAGAAACGGCGTTCCTAGCCACGAAGAAACCGGCCTTGTGCCGGTTTCTTCGTTTTCGCGGGTGGCGCTGCCGCTCCGGCCGTCAATTCATTACAAAGTGTTTTCCCGCCTCCCCCGCGGATTCCGCCGCTGCCATTCTCCCGGCGGGCACCTGTGTGGCCGGGAAACGTTTGCCGCGCCTGGACCGCGCCGGGAAACCGGTCTTTCCTTGGTTATCGAGCTGAAGCGCCGGTGCGCTATTTCGTCCGAGCCGATGGATAGTGCTTCAAATAGCCATCACTTGTGGTTAGTCTCCGGAGCGTTCACGCCCCATACATAAACCAAGAAACCGGGTGATGACTGACTTCTCGCGCACCTTCTCGGGCACTCCATCCGCCGTCCTGCCGACGGCCAACCGCTTTTTCCGCCCCCCGCTGCCGTCGGCCCATGTGGCGCGCCCGCGTCTTTGCCGTCGACTGCGCGACGGACTGGACGGTCGCCTGCTGCTGATCGCCGCGCCCGCCGGATTCGGCAAGAGTTCCCTGGCCATCGAGTTCTGCGAAAGCCTCGATCCGCGCTGGCAGAGCCTCTGGCTGGGACTGAGCAGCCGCGAGAGCGATCCCGGACGTTTCCTCGAACGCCTGCTCGATGGCTTGCGACAGTACCACCCGACCCTGGGCGAAGAGGCCCTCGGCCTGCTGAAGATGCGCCAGCGTCACCAGCCGTTCGCCTTCGAGACCTGGCTCGACGACCTGCTCGACGAACTCGCCCCCTGCCTGGACCCGCAGCGTCCCCTGCTACTGGTGCTGGACGATTACCACCTGGCCCAGGGCGCGGTGCTCGACCGTTGCCTGCAATTCCTCCTCAATCACCTGCCCGAGGGCCTGGTGCTGCTGGTCACCAGCCGGCAGCGGCCGGACTGGCACCTGGCGCGCCTGCGCCTGTCGCGGCAATTGCTCGAACTCAGCGAACAGGACCTGCGCCTGACCGCCGAGGAGAGCGGGGCGCTGATGGCCGCCAGCGGCCTCGAACTCGACGAGGACGCGCTGGACGCGCTGCTCGAGCGCAGCGAAGGCTGGGTCGCCGGGCTACGCCTCTGGCTGCTGGCGCGCGGCGATCCAGAGGAGCAGGTCAGCCCCGGGGTACACGGCGCCGACGAACTGATCCGCGACTACCTGCTGGAGGAGGTGATCGAGCGGCAGCCGCCCGAGGTCCAGGCGTTCCTCGCCCAGACCGCGCGCTTCGAGCGCTTCTGCGCCGAGCTCTGCGATACCGTGCGCGAGGCCGGCGACAGCGCGGCGATCCTCGACCACCTGCAGCAGCACCAGGTCTTCCTCGTGCCGCTGGACGAAAACGGCCAGTGGTTCCGCTACCACCACCTGTTCTCCGACCTGCTGCTGGCGCGTCCCTTGCCCGACTTCGGTCCGTCCGCCGGCTCCCTGCACCTGCGCGCCTGCGGCTGGTTCAGCCGCCATGGCCTGCTCGACCAGGCGGTGGAGCAGGCGCTGCGCGCCGGCCAGCCGGACGTGGCGGCGAGCCTGGTGCAGAACCTGTCGGAAGAGCAACTGCTGGCGGAGCAGAACATCGCCACCCTGCTGCGCTGGAAGATGGACCTGCCGGACAGCCTCCTGGCGAGCACGCCGCGCCTGATCCTGCTGTACGGCTGGGCGCTGGCGCTGGCCTGCCAGCTGGATGCCGCGGAAGAACTGGCCGGCCAACTGGCGCGTTTCCTGCCGGCGCCGGACGAGTCCGCGCAGCGCGACCTGCTGGCCCAGTGGCAGGCCCTGAGCGGGGTGATCGCGCGCGGCCGCGGCGATATCGACAAGGCCGAGGCGCACTGCCGCGAGGCCTTGCAGGACCTCGCCGGGGAGCGCTACGGCACTCGCCTGCAATGCCTGTCGACGCTGAGCAACCTGGCGGTGACCCGTGGCGACTTCTGGCAGGCGCGCAACTACAACCGCGACGCCCTGGAGTTCGCCCAGCGCTACGGCAACCCGCTGTTCGAGGCGCTGGTCCATTACGACCGCGCCCGCGTCCTCCAGGCGCGCGGCGAGGTGGCGCGCGCCGAGGAGGAGGTGCGCCAGGGCCTGGAACGCCTCCAGCACCTGCCGGCGCAACGCCGCTACGCGGTGCGCGGGCGGCTCCTGCTGTACCGCGGCTACCTGCGCAGCCTGGCGCTGCAGCCGGACGAAGCGCGCAAATGGATCAAGCAGGGAATCGAGGAAACCCGCAGTTGCCGGGATGTCAGCCTGGTGATCGGCTATTGCGTCCTGGCCAGCCTGGAAGGGCGCCTGGGCAACTACGCGGCGGCGTTCGCCCGGCTTGGCGACGTCGAGCGGCTGATGCATGCCTGGGATATCCCGCCGATCTACTACCTGGCGGCGATCACCCTGATCAAGTGCGAACTCTGGCTGGCCCAGGGCCAGACCGAACTGGCCGGCGTCTGGCTACAGCGCCTGGGCGGCACCTACGGCGGGCAGGCGGCCACGCCGCCGGAATGCAGTCCGCTGCTGCCGCTGCATGTGGAGTTGCTCCAGGCCGGCCTGGAGCGCCGCGAAGGACGCCCGGAGGAGGCCGCCCGGCGTCTGGATCGGCTGGCCCGCTCGACGCGGGAGAACGGCGCATTGCTGCCGGCTCGCCTGGCCCTCGGCCAACTGGCCGCGCTGCACCTGGAGCAGGGCCGCGAGCGCGAGGCGCTGGCGACCCTGCAACAGGCCATGGAGGGCGCAGTCGGGGGAGCCTTGCTGCCGCTCCACGAATTGCTCGTGCAGCAGCCGGAATGGTTGCGCGAACAGTTGCAGCGCTTCCCTGCCTGTCCCGGCGCCCAGCGCATGCGCGCGCTGTTGCCGGAGCCGCCCGCCGAGCCCGCGGGCGGTGCGGGCGAGGTGCTCAGCGGGCGCGAACTGGCGGTGCTGGAGCTGATCGCCCAGGGGTTATCCAACCAGGAGATCAGCGAGCGGCTGTTCATCTCGCTGCATACGGTGAAGAGCCACGCCCGCCATATCAACGACAAGCTCGGCGTCGAGCGTCGCACCCAGGCGGTGGCGCGGGCCAAGCACATGGGGTTGTTGCGCTAGGCGCGCCACCCTATGTGCCTGGCGTGCTGGCTCAGGGCTTCCAGCGTCGCAGGAGCAGGGCGTTGCCGACCACGCTGACGCTGGAGAAGGCCATCGCTGCGCCCGCCACCATCGGGTTGAGCAGGCCGAAGGCCGCCAGCGGGATGCCGATCACGTTGTAGATGAAGGCCCAGAACAGGTTCTGGCGGATCTTCGCGTAGGTCCGCCGCGAGATGTCCAGCGCCGCCGGCACCAGGCGCGGGTCGCCGCGCATCAGGGTGATGCCGGCGGCGTGCATGGCCACGTCGGTGCCGCCACCCATGGCGATGCCTACGTCGGCAGCGGCCAGCGCCGGGGCGTCGTTGATGCCGTCGCCGACCATCGCCACCACCCGGCCCCGGCCTTTCAGCTCGGCGACCGTGGCGGCCTTGTCCGCCGGCAGCACTTCCGCGTGTACGTCGTCGATGCCCAGGGCCTTGGCCACCACCGCCGCGCTGCCGCGGTTGTCGCCGGTGATCAGGTGGCTGTGGATATCCCGTCCGCGCAGGGCCTCCACCGCTTCGGCGGCGCCGTCCTTGAGGCTGTCGCCGAAGGCGAACAGGCCGAGCACGCGTTTCTCCGGAGCCAGTTCCAGCAGCCAGGACAGGGTGCGGCCCTCGGCCTCCCAGTCCGCGGCGGCACTCGCCAGCGCGCCGGGCTTGAGTTCCTGCTCGTCGAGCAGGCGGCGGTTGCCCAGGGCCAGCCGGCGACCCTCGACCTCGCCCTGGATGCCGCGACCGCTGAGGGCCTGGCTGGCGTTCACCGGCGGAACCTCCAGGTCGCGCTCGGCGCAGCGCTCGAGCACGGCCTTGGCCAGCGGGTGCTCGCTGCCGCGTTGCAGGGCGCCGGCGAGCCTGAGCAGTTGCTCCTGGTCGTCGCCGCCGAGGTGGATGATCTGCGGTCGCCCGGAGGTCAGGGTGCCGGTCTTGTCGAAGGCCACGCTGGTGACCGCATGGGCGACTTCCAGGGACTCGGCGTCCTTGATCAGGATGCCGTGGCGCGCGGCCACGCCGGTGCCGGCCATGATCGCGGTCGGGGTGGCCAGGCCGAGGGCGCAGGGGCAGGCGATCACCAGCACCGCCACGGCGTTAACCAGGGCCTGCTCCAGGCCGACCCCGGCGACCAGCCAGGCGCCGAGGGTGACCAGCGCGATGAGGATCACCACCGGGACGAAGACCTGGCTGACCTTGTCCACCAGCTTCTGGATCGGCGCCTTGGCGGCCTGGGCGTCTTCCACCAGGCGGATGATCTTCGCCAGCACCGTTTCCCCGCCGAGCGCAGTGGTGCGCAGGAGCAGGCGGCCTTCGCCGTTGATCGCGCCGCCGGTGACCTTGTCGCCGGGAGCCTTGGGCACCGGCAGGCTCTCGCCGGTGATCAGCGCCTCGTCGGCGTGGCTGCTGCCGTCGAGCACCTCGCCGTCCACCGGGAAGCGTTCGCCGGGACGCACCACCACCTCGTCGCCGAGGCGCAACTCGGCGATCGCCACCTCTTCCTCGCGACCGTCGCGCAGGCGCACCGCGCGCTCCGGGCGCAACGCCTCGAGGGCGCGGATGGCGCTGGCGGTCTGGCGCTTGGCGCGGCTTTCCAGGTACTTGCCGAGGAGGATCAGGGCGATCACCACGGTGGAGGCTTCGAAGTAGAGGTGCGGCATGTGGCCGGGCGGGGCGGTCAGCCAGAGGTAGACGCTGAGGCCGTAGCCGGCGCTGGTGCCGAGGGCGACCAGCAGGTCCATGTTGCCGGCACCGGCCTTCACCGCGCGCCAGGCGGAGACATAGAAGCGCGCGCCGATGACGAACTGCACCGGGGTCGCCAGGAGGAACTGCGCCCACGGCGGCAGCATCCAGTGCAGGCCGGCCCATTCCACCAGCATCGGCAGCACCAGCGGCAACGCCAGCAACAGCGCGGCGATCACCCACCAGCGTTCGCGGCGCAGGCGGCGCTCGGCATCGTCCTGGCGTGGTTGCCCCGCGTCGAGCAGGCGGGCCTTGTAGCCGGCCTGTTCCACCGCCTGTAGCAAGGCCTGGCTGTCCACGGCGCCGAGCAGCTCGAGGTGGGCGCGCTCGCTGGCCAGGTTGACGCTGACCTCGCGTACGCCGGGCACCTTCTTCAGCGCCCGCTCGACCCGGCCGACGCAACTGGCGCAGGTCATGCCCTCGATGGACAGTTCCAGGCTGCGCGCCGGAACCTGGTAGCCGGCCTGCTCGACCGCCGCCACCAGGGCCGGCAGGCTGTCCGCCGGGGCCTGTACGCGGGCCTGCTCGCTGGCCAGGTTGACCGAGGCGGCCGCGACCCCGGGCACTTTCTTCAGGGCTCGTTCGACACGGCCGGCGCAGGACGCGCAAGTCATGCCGCTGACCGGCAGATCGAGCTCGGTTAGCGTGGCGCTGTTCATGAGTCCTCCTTGGAATGGACAGAAGTGGCACCGCAGGCGCCCTGGGAGGCGCCGGTGAGATCTGTCGCCAGGTTCAGCCTTGACATCGTGTCAAGGTCAAGCCCCGGATTCATACAGGAAGGCGGCGCAGGGCGCAGTGGCGGCTTTATGTCGCAGGAGCAGGGGGGAGGGGGAATGGCGCTGGAAAACCGTTGCGGCACGGAAAAGCGGAGGGTTTTCACAGGGGTGGGACCGATAACACTAGACCTCGCGAAGGGCTGCGCCAAGGTATTTCGTCGCTTGCGGAAAAAAAACCTGCTGATGACGAAAAGTACTTTTTACCGTCATATTTTTTGCGGTATTTGTGGAACCGTAGACCGCCGAACCCTGCAGCACAGGTGGCGGCCCCGGCCCTCACCTCTGCTGTCAGGCTCTCCCCACCGGAAGAGAGAAGGCGGCTCGCCCCCCGGCGGAGCGCCGACCCGGCATTCCGTCGCCAGGCCCTTAGCAGAAGGTGATCGCGTATGGATGACCACGGACGTTCCCGCCCCACCCAGCCCACCCTGTACGTCCTCGATACCAATGTCCTGATCCACGATCCGAATGCCCTGTTGAACTTCCAGGAACACCGCGTCGCGATCCCGATGACGGTGCTCGAAGAGCTGGACAAGCTGAAGACCGGAAAGCACACCATCGCCGCCGAGTGCCGCCAGGCCATCCGCCTGATCGACCAGGTACTCGGCGAGGCCACGCCCGAGCAGGTAGAGGGAGGGGTACCGATCCAGCGTGGCAAGAACGGCCCCAGCGGCAGCCTGTCGATCCTCATGAGCAAGCGTGCCGAGCCCATCACCTGGCTGCCGGAGCACCTCAACGACAACAAGATCATCAACCAGTTGGTCGAGCTGAAGAGCCGCCACAGCGGCGTGCGCGTGGTGCTGGTGACCAAGGACATCAACATGCGCCTGAAGGCGCGCGCCTGCGGGGTGGACGCGGAGGACTACCACACCGACCAGTTGATCGACGACGTGGCCCTGCTGTCGCGCGGCTACCATTCCCTCGCCGGCTCTTTCTGGGACCGCGTGAGCAAGGTCGAGACCCGCCAGGACCACGGCCGTACCTGGCATCGCGTGCAGCTCACCGACAACCTGCCGGCGGTGCACATCAACGAGTTCATCGTCGACGAACAGGGCTTCGTCGGCTGGATCAAGGGCATCCAGCAGGACGAGCTGACCATCCTCGACCTGCACCAGGAGCCGCTCCTGCACCAGGAAGCCTGGGGCCTGCGGCCACGCGACGTGTACCAGTCGCTGGCGCTGTACGCGCTGCTCGACCCGGACATCCACCTGGTCAACCTGTCCGGTGCCGCCGGTTCCGGCAAGACCATCCTGGCGCTCGCCGCGGCCATCGAGCAGACCATGGTCAGCAAGCGCTACCGGCGCATCATCGCCACCCGCAGCGTGCAGGGCCTGGACGAGGAC
Organism: Pseudomonas sp. 203-8; assembly: GCF_020708595.1. Lineage (NCBI taxonomy): Bacteria > Pseudomonadati > Pseudomonadota > Gammaproteobacteria > Pseudomonadales > Pseudomonadaceae > Pseudomonas > Pseudomonas sp. 203-8. Next base: position 120,066 of record NZ_JAJFDF010000002.1, read on the forward strand.
ATCGGCTTCCTGCCCGGCACCGAGGCGGAAAAGATGGAGCCCTGGCTCGGCGCCATCACCGACAACCTCGAAGCGCTGCACATGGACGACGAATGCACCCATGGCAGCGTCGACTACATCCTCAGCAAGGTGCCGTTGCAGTTCAAGTCGCTGAACTACATCCGCGGGCGCAGCTTCCAGCAGAGCCTGATCCTCATCGACGAATGCCAGAACCTCACGCCGCACCAGATGAAGACCATCATCACCCGCGCCGGCAGCGGTTCGAAGGTGATCTGCCTGGGCAACCTGGCGCAGATCGACACGCCCTACCTGTCCGCCACCAGCTCCGGCCTGACCTACCTCACCGAACGCTTCAAGGACTTCCCCCACGGCGTGCACGTGACCCTGCAAGGGGTGCCGCGCTCGGTGCTGGCGGAGTACGCCGAGGCGCACATGTGAAGTAGCCGGCGGCAATCGCCGGCCGATATCCCGCCCGGTTGAAAAAGCCGGGCGGGATATACATCCTGCCAGGCCCGGTCCGGGGACCGGGCCCGCATCGTTACCCGATCGGGATGAGGCGCCTTGCGCCGGCCTGCCCTACCTCTTTATGTATACAATCATCCCCCTTCCGAACCTCCCCCAGGCATCGCGTCATGCCCTCCAGGGCTTACAATGACTGGCCAGTATCCTCTTCCAGGAGCACCCACGTGCTGACCCATCTCGATTCCCAGGGCCGCGCCAACATGGTCGACGTCACGGAAAAGGCCGTGACCTCCCGTGAAGCCACGGCCGAGGCCGTGGTGCGCATGCGCCCGGAAACCCTGCAACTGATCCAGGACGGCGGCCATCCCAAGGGCGACGTCTTCGCCGTGGCGCGGATCGCCGGCATCCAGGCGGCCAAGCGCACCCACGAACTGATCCCGCTGTGCCATCCGCTGCTGCTCACCAGCGTCAAGCTCGAACTGCAGGCCGAGGCGCCGGACGCCGTGCGCATCCGCGCGCGTTGCCGGCTGGCCGGGCAGACCGGCGTGGAGATGGAGGCGCTCACCGCCGCCAGCGTCGCGGCCCTGACCATCTACGACATGTGCAAGGCGGTGGACCGCGGGATGGTCATCGAGCAGGTCCAGTTGCTGGAGAAGCTCGGCGGCAAGAGCGGCCACTACCGCAAAGAGGAGGAAGGGCAGGCATGATCCGCGTGCAGTATTTCGCCCGTTACCGCGAAGCCCTAGGCATCGACGGCGAGCAGTTGAACTGGGACGCCGGGCTGGCGACCCTCGGCGCCTTGCGCCAGCTCCTGGTGGAGCGCGGCGGGGCCTGGGAGCGTACCCTCGGCGAGCAGAACCTGATGTGTGCGCGCAATCAGGAACTGTGCGGCCTCGACGAGCCGTTGCAGGACGGCGACGAAGTCGCCTTCTTCCCCACCGTCACCGGAGGTTGAACCCATGGCCATCCGCGTCCAGCAGGCCGCTTTCGATCCGGGGCAGGAGCTTAACGCCCTGCATGCGCAGAACGTCGGCATCGGCGCGGTGGTCGGCTTCGTCGGCTACGTGCGCGACTTCAACGACGGTCGCGAGGTCGGCGGGATGTTCCTCGAACATTATCCGGGCATGACCGAGAAGGCCCTCGGCAAGATCGCCGCCGAGGCCGGGCAGCGCTGGCCGCTGCTGCGCCTGGAGATCCTCCACCGCATCGGCCGCCTGGAGCCGGGCGAGCCGATCGTCTTCGTCGGTTGCGCCAGCGCCCACCGGCAGGCGGCGTTCGACGCCTGCAACTTCGTCATGGACTACCTGAAGACCCGCGCGCCGTTCTGGAAGAAGGAAGACACCGCCGAAGGCCCGCGCTGGGTCGAAGGCCGCTGCAGCGACCAGGCCGCCGCGCAGCGCTGGGAGGAGTGACGTCTACCTCCTCGCGCCGCCGGCTTACCTCTTCGGAGGAATAGCCAGCCGGGGGCCCGCGGTTCAGGCTGAGGCATCGCCCGTTCCTAGGACTCCCTTCCATGAGCCACCTGGCCACCTCCACCTTCCAGCCGCTGAACATCGCCATCCTCACCGTCAGCGACACCCGTACCCTGGAAACCGATACTTCCGGCCAGACCCTCGCCGACGCGCTGCTGGCCGCCGGTCATCGCCTGCACCAGCGGAGCCTGAAGTCCGATGACATCTACCAGATCCGCGCGGTGGTCTCGGCCTGGATCGCCGACCCCGAGGTACAGGTCGGCCTGATCACCGGCGGCACCGGCTTCACCGCGCGGGACAACACCCCGCAGGCGGTCGGGCCGCTGTTCGAGCGCGATGTCGAGGGCTTCGGCGAACTGTTCCGCCAGGTCTCGCAGCGCGAGATCGGCACTTCCACCATCCAGTCGCGGGCGCTGGCCGGGCTCAGCAACGGTACCCTGGTGTGCTGCCTGCCCGGCTCGCCGGGCGCCTGTCGCACCGCCTGGAACGAGATTCTCCTGGCGCAACTGGACAGCCGCACCCGCCCGTGCAATTTCGTCCCGCACCTGAAGACCCCGCCAGCCGTGGCGCCGGTGGCCGGCTGCGGGTGCCGCTCGTGAGCGCTTGCGCCTGCGATGGCAGCCAACTGCGCCCGCTCGACGAGGCGCTGGCCGAACTGCTGGCGCGCGCGCCGCGCCCGCCAGCCTGCGAGAGCCTGGCCCTGGAGCGGGCGCTGGGACGAGTGCTCGGCGAGGACCTGCTGGCGCCGATGGACCTGCCGCATTGGGACAACAGTGCGATGGACGGCTACGCCTTGTGCTCCGCCGACCTGCCGCGCAGCGGCGGCAGCCTGACGGTCGGCGCGCGGATCGCCGCCGGCGACACCCGCGGCATGAGCCTGCCGCTGGGCCAGGCGGCGCGGATCTTCACCGGCGCGCCGCTGCCGACCGGCGCCGACTGCGTGGTGCCGCAGGAACTCTGCGTGGTCGACGGCGAGCGCGTGCAGTTGCCGCCGGTGAGCGCCGGCCAGCATGTGCGCCGGCGCGGCGAGGAGTTGCGTCGCGGCGCGCCGGTGCTGCGTGCCGGACAGCGCTTGCGCCCGCAGGAACTCGGCCTGCTGGCGAGTCTCGGCGTCGCCACGGTCTCGGTGCGTCGGCGCTTGCGCATCGGCCTGCTGAGCAGCGGCGACGAATTGCGCGAGCCCGGCCAGACACTGTTGGCCGGGCAGATCTACAACGCCAACCGTTACTGCATCGGCGCCTTGCTGCGCGGTCTCGGCTTCGAGGTGCACGACGAGGAAGTGCTCGCCGACGAACTGGTGGCCAGCCGCGATGCGCTCAGCCTGGCGGCCTCCGAATGGGACGCGCTGGTCACCAGCGGCGGTGTCTCGGTAGGCGAGGAAGACCACCTCAAGCGCGCCATCGCCGAGCTTGGCGAGGTCAACCTGTGGCGCCTGGCGATCCAGCCGGGCAAGCCGTTCGCCTTCGGCTCCGTGGCCGGCAAGCCCTGGCTGGGGCTGCCCGGCAACCCTGCGGCGGCGCTGGTCACCGCATTGCTGGTGGCGCGTCCGTTCCTGCTTCGCCAGCAGGGACTGTTCGACGTAGTGCCGCGGCCGCTGGCGCTGCCGGCGGCCTTCGACTGGCCGCAACCGCGGGCGCGTCGCCAGTACCTGCGGGCGCGGCTCGATGAACGGGGGCGGGTGGAAATCCACCCGCAGCAGGGCTCGGCGATGCTGCTTGCCGCCAGTTGGGCGGACGGGCTGGCGGTGATCGAGCGCGGCGCCACCCTGGGCGTGGGTGATGCGATCGACTTTCTGCCGTTCTCCGCACTGATGGCCTGAGGCCTTCTTGATCCCGGTCAAGCGCCGACCGGGAGCGTCTTTCTAGAGTGTGGCGCCTGTGCCCCGGGGTTGCCCACTGCCGCGGAGCGCGTTTTTCGCCAGAGGAGCAACCCCATGCAACTGGTCTGTCCGGCGGGCAGCCTGCCCGCCTTGAAGTCGGCCCTGCGACAGGGCGCCGATGCCATCTACGTCGGTTTCCGCGACGACACCAACGCCCGCCATTTCGCCGGCCTCAACCTTGACGAACGCCAGTTGCAGGAAGGCCTGCGGCGAGTCCACGAGGCCGGGCGGCAGCTCTACGTAGCGGTCAACACCTATTCCAGCGCGCAGGGCTGGGAGCGCTGGCAGCGCGCGGTGGACCAGGCCGCCGACCTCGGCGTCGATGCGTTGATCGCCGCCGACGTGGCGGTGCTCGGCTATGCCGCGAAGCGTCATCCGCGGCTCAACCTGCATCTGTCGGTGCAGGGCTCGGCAACCAATGCCGCGGCCCTGGCCCTCTATCACGAACGCTACGGCATCCGTCGCGCGGTCCTGCCCCGCGTGCTATCGCTGGCGCAGGTACGCCAGGTGGCGGCCGGTAGCCCGGTGCCGGTGGAGGTGTTCGCCTTCGGCAGCCTGTGCATCATGGCCGAGGGCCGCTGCCACCTGTCCTCCTACGTCACCGGCGAGTCGCCGAACCTCTGCGGCGTCTGTTCGCCGGCCAGGGCGGTGCGCTGGAGCGAGGAACCGGAGGGGTTGACCTCGCGCCTCAACGAAGTGCTCATCGACCGCTACGCCGCCGGCGAGGCGGCCGGCTACCCGACCCTCTGCAAGGGCCGTTTCCTGGTCAATGGCCAGCGCTTCCATGCGCTGGAGGAACCGACCAGCCTGAACACCCTGGACCTGGTCCCGCAACTGGCGGAAATCGGCGTGGCGGCGGTGAAGATCGAAGGCCGCCAGCGCAGCCCGGCCTACGTCGAGCAGGTCACCCGGGTCTGGCGCCAGGCGCTGGACAGCTACGCCAGCGCGCCGGGCGCCTATAGCGTGCAGCCGCAATGGCAGCGCGCGCTGGCCGGACTTTCCGAAGGGCACCAGACCACCCTGGGCGCCTATCACCGTTCCTGGCAGTGAGGACCGCCGCGATGAAACTGAGCCTGGGACCGCTGCTGTTCTACTGGGACAAGCGGCAGATATTCGATTTCTACGCCGAGATGGCCAGCCAGCCGCTCGACGTCATCTACCTCGGCGAGACCGTCTGCGCCAAGCGCCGGGCGCTGTCCCTGAATGACTGGCAGGCGCTGGCCCGCGAGCTGGCGCAGGCGACCCGTGCCGAGCTGGTGCTCTCCGGGCTGGCGCTGATCGAGGCCGCTTCGGAGCTGTCCAGCCTGCGCCGGCTATGCGAGAACGGCGAACTCCGGGTCGAGGCCAACGACATGGCCGCCGTCTATTACCTCAGCCAGCGCGGCGTGCCCTTTGTCGGCGGTCCGGCGCTGAACCTCTACAACGGTCATGCCCTGGCCGAACTGTATTCCTGGGGCATGCGCCGCTGGATTCCGCCGGTGGAAGTCTCCGGCAAGCTGCTGCGCGGGGTGCTCGACCAGGCTGCGCAGCTGGGCCTGGAGCAATTGCAGACCGAGGTCTTCGCCTACGGTCACCTGCCGCTGGCCTACTCGGCGCGCTGCTTCACCGCGCGGGCGGAGAACCGGCCCAAGGACGACTGTCAGTTCTGCTGCCAGCAGTATCCCGAAGGTATCCCGCTGCTCAGCCAGGAGGGCGAGGCGCTGTTCACCCTCAACGGCATCCAGACCATGTCCGGCAAGGTCAGCAACCTGCTGGCCGACTACCGCTCGCTGGAACATAGCGGCGCCGACCTGCTACGCCTGAGCCCTCGGGCGCAGGGCATGGCCGAGGTGATCGCGGCCTTCGACCGGGTACGCCAGGGTGCCGCTCCGCCGCTCGCCGTGGAAGGCTGCAACGGCTACTGGCACGGCCGGCCGGGGATGCTGCGGGCAGAGGAGGCGGGGCTATGCTGAACCGCCAACGCCTGCTCCTCGGCGTCGCCGGACGCCTGTTGCCGCTGGCGGCGAGGGTTCCGCGCGGGCTCCAGCACCTGGTCCTGCAACGGGTCGCCAACCGGCTGTTCGCCCAGCCGCTGGAGGAGGGCGCCTTCGACCTGCTGGAAGGTCGCTGGCTGCGCCTGGAAGTCAGGGACCTCGGCGTCGGCTGGTGCGTCACCCGGGTGCCCGGCGGCCTGCGCCTGGTCGAACGGCCACGGGCCAGCGTGACCATCCGCGGCGACTGGCGCGACTTCCTGCTGCTGGCCAGCCGGCATGAGGACCCGGATACCCTGTTCTTCCGCCGCCGCCTGGTGATCGAGGGCGACACCGAGCTGGGCCTGGCGGTCAAGAACCTCCTCGACAGCCTCGACCCGGAGCACCTGCCGCCCTGGTTGTGGAACGCCGTGGAACGGGCCGGGCGGGCAGTGCAGGAGGAGCGCGGCGAGGCGCTCCAGGGGCCGGTCTAGGGGGCGCGGGGCGGCTGAGGTCGGTGGAAAGGGGCGTATAGCGACGCCAATGTCGCTGGGCGCGCCCCTCCGATTGGGTGTATTCCCTGAAGCCTGAAACTCACTGAGGCTCTTTTCAGCGAGGCAACGCCCGGTTCGTTGCCGCATGGGCGGCGCGGAGCGAATGGACGTTTCCCCTGACCAAACGGATAGCCTGTCTGTCCCCGTAACGCCCCTGTCAACTTGCCCCGGTAAACCGGACCTTCGTGAAGCCTGCGGAGAACTCCGGTATGAGTGGGATGGACCTCAAGCGCCGTCGCGTCGTGCAAGGCCTGGGCGCTGGACTGCTGTTGCCGGCGCTGGGCGCGCCGGCGGTGATCGCCTCGCCCAGGGCGCGGCCGAAGCTGACCGATGGCGTGCAATCCGGCGATGTGCAGGGCGACCGCGCGCTGGTCTGGAGCCGCACCGACCGCCCGGCGCGGATGATCGTCGAATGGGACACCCGTAGCGTCTTCAGCGAGCCGCGTCGGCTGGTCTCGCCGGTCACCGACGAGCGCCTCGACTACACCGCGCGCATCGACCTGCGTGGCCTGCCGGCCGACCAGTCGATCTTCTACCGGGTGCGCTTCGAGGATGCCCGCGACGGCAGCCTGAGCAAGCCCTGGTTCGGCCACCTGCGCAGTGCGCCGAGCGAGGCGCGCAATATCCGTTTCGTCTGGAGCGGCGACACCTGCGGGCAAGGTTTCGGGATCAATCCGGATATCGGCGGCATGCGTATCTACGAAGCCATGCGCCGGCGCCAGCCGGATTTCTTCCTGCACAGCGGCGACACCATCTATGCCGATGGGCCGATCCCCGAACGCATCGAGACCGAGAGCGGGCGCATCTGGCGCAACCGGGTGACCGAGGCCAAGAGCAAGGTCGCCGAGACCCTCGACGAGTTCCGCGGCAACTACCGCTACAACCTGCTCGACGACAACCTGCGCCGCTTCAACGCCGAGGTGCCGCAGATCTGGCAATGGGACGACCACGAGACCACCAACAACTGGTCCTCCAGCAAGCAGCTCGACGAGCGCTACCAGGTGAAGGACATCGACGTGCTGGCGGCCCGTGCACGCCAGGCGTTCCTCGAATACGCGCCGCTGCGCTTCCAGCGCCAGGGGCGCGACGGGCGGATCTACCGCAAGGTCGCCTACGGCCCTTTGCTCGACGTGTTCGTCCTCGACATGCGCAGCTACCGCGGCGGCAACAGCGCCAACCTGCAGGCGCGGCGCAGCGCCGCCACCGATTTCCTCGGCCGTGAGCAGTTGCAATGGCTCAAGCGCGAGTTGCGCGGTTCGCGTGCGCAGTGGAAGGTGATCGCCGCCGACATGCCGATCGGCCTCTGCGTGCCCGATGGCAAGGACGCCCAGGGTCGCGACCGCTGGGAGGCCATCGCCAACGGCAACGACGGCGCCGCCCTCGGCCGCGAGCTGGAGATCGCCGACCTGCTGCGCTTCGTCCAGCGCGCCGAGGTGCGCAACACCGTCTGGCTGACCGCCGACGTGCATTACTGCGCAGCCCACCACTACAGCCCGGAGCGTGCCGCGTTCAAGGACTTCGCGCCGTTCTGGGAGTTCGTCGCCGGGCCTCTCAATGCCGGTAGTTTCGGACCCAACGCGCTGGATGGCACGTTCGGCCCGCAGGTGATGTTCCAGAAGGCCCCGCTGGTCCAGAACAGTTCCCCCTTCGCCGGCTACCAGTTCTTCGGCGAGGTGGAGATCGATGCGCAAAGCCGCGCGCTCACCGTCACCCTGCGCGACCTCGACGGCGAGCCGGTGTTTTCCCAGGAACTGCAGCCCGACGGCGCCTGAGCCGCGGCGACCCCATTCCGATAAAGGAGTATCCCGATGCACCCCTTGCGTAACGCCGCCCTGCTGGGCGGCCTGGCCCTGCTGGGCCTGCCGGTGGCCAACGCCGCCGAGCTGATCATCTCCGAGTATGTCGAAGGCAGCGGCAACAACAAGGCGCTGGAGTTCTACAACAGCGGCAGCCAGGTCCTCGACCTCTCCGCCTACCGCGTCGAGTTCTATTTCAACGGCGCCAGCGCGGCGGGCCGCAGCATCGACCTGAGCGGCAGCCTGGCGCCGGGCAAGACCTTCGTCCTCGCCAACGGCGTGGCCGACCCGGCGTTGCTGGCGCTGGCCAGCCAGCGGGTGGAAGGCAGCTGGTTCAATGGCAACGATGCGGTGCTGCTGCGCCGGCGCGGCGGCGAGATCCTCGACAGCCTCGGCCAGGTCGGCTTCAACCCCGGCACGACCTGGGGCAGCGGCGATGTGCAGACCCTCGACCGGAGCCTGGTGCGCAAGGCCGACATCCGCGACGGCGACAGCGATCCCAGCGACGCCTTCGACCCGGCGGCGCAATGGCTGGGCTACCCGCGCGACACCTTCGCCAACCTCGGCCAGCATGGCGCTGGTGAGCCCGGCGGCGGCGAGGAGGCCGGCCTGCGACCGATCCACGAGGTGCAGGGCGCCGGCGCCGAAAGTCCGCTGGTGAACCAGCGGGTCGCCATCGAGGGCGTGGTGGTCGGCGACTTCCAGAACGCCAGCGAGCTGAAGGGCTTCTACGTGCAGCAGGAAGATGCCACGGTGGACGGCGACCCGGCGACCTCCGAAGGCATCTTCGTCTACGACGGCGGCAACGGCAGCGACGTCAAGCTCGGCGACCGCGTCCGGGTGACCGGCCAGGTCCGCGAGTTCAACGGCCTCACCGAACTGGTCGGGCCGCTGCAGGTCAGCGTCCTGGCGAGCGGCGTGGCCTTGCCGACGCCGGCCGGCATCAGCCTGCCGCTGGCCAGCGCCGATGCGCTGGAGCGCTACGAAGGCATGCGCGTGCAGCTCCGCCAGACGCTGACCGTCAACGAGGTCTACAACCTCGGCCGCTACGGCGAGGTCCTGCTGTCCTCCGGCGGCCGCCAGATGACTCCGACCAACGTGGTGGCTCCCGGCGAACAGGCCAAGGCCATGCAGGCGCGCAACGACCTCGACCGGATTCTCCTCGACGACGGCCGCAGCGGGCAGAACCCCGACCCGATCCGCTACCCGGCACCGGAACTGAGCGCCTACAACAGCCTGCGCGTCGGCGACCGTACCAGCGCCATCGACGGCGTGCTCGACTACTCGGCCGGCAGCTACCGTATCCAGCCGTTGCAGACGCCGACCTTCGAGGCGGCCAATCCGCGTCCGGCCCAGCCGGCGGTGGAAGGGCGCCTGCGGGTGGCCAGCTTCAACGTGCTCAACTACTTCAACGGCGATGGCAAGGGCGGCGGTTTCCCCACCTCGCGCGGAGCCAACACGGCCGAGGAGTTCCAACGGCAGAAAGCGAAGATCGTCGCGGCGATCCTCGCCTCGAAGGCGGACATTGTCGGCCTGATGGAGATCGAGAACGACGGCTACGGCGAGTTCAGCGCCATCGCCGACCTGGTCAACGGCCTCAACGCCAGCCTGCCCCAGGGCCAGCGCTATGCCTTCGTCAACCCGAACCGGGCGAAGCTGGGCAGCGACGAAATTGCCGTGGGGCTGATCTATCGCGGCGACAAGGTCCGCACCTATCGATCCGCGGCGGTGCTCGACAGTTCGGTGAACCCGGAGTTCGACGACACCCGCAACCGTCCGACCCTGGCCCAGACCTTCCAGGAGATCAATGGCGGCGAACGCCTGACCATCGCGGTGAACCACCTGAAGTCGAAGGGCTCGGCCTGCGACGGCGACCCGGACACCGGCGACGGCCAGGGCAACTGCAACCTGACCCGGGCGCGCGCCGCCCAGGCCCTGGTGGACTGGCTGGCGGGCGATCCGACGGGCGCCAAGGAGCCTGATCGCCTGATCATCGGCGACCTCAATTCCTATGCCAAGGAAGACCCGGTGAACGTCATCCGCAGCGCCGGCTACACCGACCTGGTGGCGCGTCAGGCGGGCGCAGGAAAGGGCTATTCCTACGTGTTCTCCGGGCAGTCCGGCTACCTTGACCACGCCCTCGCCAACGCCAGCCTGGCGCGCCAGGTACGTGGCGCGGTGGAGTGGCACATCAACGCCGACGAGCCCCGGGTGCTGGACTACAACGTCGAGTTCAAGACCCCTCGGCAGCAGGACAGCCTGTACAACGCCGAGCCGTACCGGGCCTCCGACCACGACCCGGTGGTGATCGGTATCGACCTGCGCCGGGTGGCGATGAAGAAGCACCGCAGGTAGGCAGCGGATAGCGCCCGTGGCGTTGGTCGCCATGCAGAAAGGCCACCCTCGGGTGGCCTTTCTGCATGGCACGTGGGCCTGTAGGGCGAATAACCGCTTGCGGTTATCCGCCGTTGCGGCGGGATGCCGGCGGATAACGCCGGTGGCGTTATTCGCCCTACGGAACGGAGCCCCCTCCAGGGTGGCCTTCCAGTGTGGCACGTGGGCCTGGTGGGGCGAATAACCGCTTGCGGCTATCCGCCGTTGCGGCGGGATATCGGCGGATAACGCCGGTGGCGTATTCGTCCCACGGAACGGAGGTCACTCCAGGGTGGCCTTGCTGCGTGGCACGTGGGCCTGGTAGGGCGAATAACCGCCTGCGGTTATCCGCCGTTGCGGCGGGAGGTCGGGGATAACGCCGGTGGCGTATTCGCCCCACGGAACGGAGGCCCCACCAGGTTCGTACGTCGTCAGCCGCGCAGCGGCGGCAGGTAGCCCAGTTCCATCAGCTTGATGTCCGCTTCGCCGACGCACTCGAAATGTTCGCGACGGGTTTCGTCCATCGGTTCGCGGCCGTTCAGCAGCAGGGTGCCACGGCCGGGAATGTCGACCAGCTCCGTAGCCGCCGGGAAGTCCGTGGCCCTTAGCGGATGCGGGCAGAAGCCGATCCAGCCGATGCTGCGGCGGTCCGGGAAGGTCCGCTGGTGTATGAAGTACGCATGCGGAGCGAGCATGCCCCAGGTCGTTTCGGGCCAGATTTCCAGCGCCGCGAGGAAGATCGCGACGAAGGAGGACGCCGGTGCGTCGAACACCTGCAGCAGGCTGCCGGCATCTTCCAACTGGAGCCTGGACGAGACGGCCCTGCCGCTGGCCTCGTAGTCCAGCGACAACCCGCCCTTGAGCGGATCCTCCTCGCCGTTCCATAGCACCAGTTCCACCGCCCGGGTGCGTCGGTCACGCGACAGGGCCTTGGCGAGATCCTGGCGGTGCTCGGTGACGTTGTGGCTGAGGGCATCGCGCAGGGAGTCGCCGCACAGGTACCAGTTCTCCAGCACCGGATGGAGGGGCGCGAGGGCATCGAGGAAGCGTTCTATCCGTTGCAGGTGCTGGTCGTCGTCCAGTTCGAGGAGCCGTGCCGGATCGAAGTACAGCTCGAATATGTAGCGCCTGAAAGCCTTGGCGTCCGTCATGCGCAATACCCCGGGTTCTCTTCGCAAAACCTTTTCATCTCTTCCTGTTCCTTCGCGCGGGTTTCCTGGTAGTCGTCGTGCTCGTCCGTTCCCGGCATCGGATTCCAGAATGCCTTCAGGTTGGCCAGTCCCATGCGCAGGTACTCCGCGGCGCAGTACTCGTAGACGATCCGCTGCAGGAAGTGCCATTCGACGAACACCGGCGGGGTCGGTCGGGCCTTGTCGCTGTGGACCTCGGCCTTCTGCAGCAGGTCCGACCTCACCTTGGCCCGTGCCCAGGGCCTGGGCACGCCGAGCAGCGGGACGAACAGGAAGGCGTAGTTGGCCTTCGCCTCCAGCAGGGTGCAGCGCGGCTCGTCGAAGCCGTCCCACCAGGTGCCGCTCCAGAACCATTCGTGGGGAAACGGGAAATTGGTCACCCACTGCTGGTAGCGCGCGGACAGGTCCGACATGCTGTGGCCCTTGCCGTTATTGGCGATGGCCATTTCGCCCCGGGACGGCGGGCACTCCACGCAGTCCTTGTCGCGGCCCTGGCTCTTGCTGCAATCGCGCTCGGCTTCCCGGGTCCGGTCGCGGCTCAGCGTGCCGGTCTCGGTCCTGGGCAGGGTCTGCGGAACCGGCATCGGACGCGGTACCGGCCTGGGCATCGGCAAGTGCGGCCGGGGCGGCGCGGGTAGTTCGAAGGGCAGCCGCGGACCCATGCGGGGCAGCGGTCGGAAAAGCGCGCCTATGCCGCTCATGCCGGTCTCCCCGAGGTTTCGTACGCGCGCCATTTCTGGCTGGCCAGGCGAAACTCGACGATCCGTTCGTAGTCCTGGAAGCGTTGTTCCGGGCTGTCCGCCAGCGGCCGGCGCATGTGTGCGAGAAACGCCGGCGTGTCCTGGAAAGCGGGGAAGGCCAGGCCGTGCAGAAGAAAGCGTTCGATCGTCCCGGGCTCTTCGATACCCAGTTCCAGCGCCGTCGCGCGCAGCTCGCCGAGTTGCCGGATGGCGGGCAGCAGGCCGCGTCGTTCGAGCCAGGCGGGAGCCTCCCGGCGTACCTCCAGCAGGACCCGCTCGATGACTTCGTCGTCGCGGACCCGCTGCAGGCGATCCAGTTGGCCGGCATCCAGTTCAAGCATCGGCGGTCCGCTCCGTTTCCCGGTCATAGACGAGGTAGCCGCCCTGCAGGGGCTGCCAGACCTGCCAACGCTCCAGCGGCGCCATCACTTGCGTCCATTGCCGCGCGGTCATGACCTGTTCCAGCGCCCGGCGCACTTCCGGGCTGTAGTAGCGCAACAGCGCCCGGCGGCCGTCGGGCATGCGGGTGAAGAGCAGCCCGGCGAAGTGTTTCGCGAGGTTTTCGAAGGACGCCCGGCTCCACAGCCAGGAGGCCATGGGCGAGCGGCGGTCCCAGTCGCGCAGCCAGCCGAGGAACTCGCCCGATGACGAAAGCGGGGCGCTGTCCATGAATTCGATCAGGACCGGCCCGGCATGGGCGATTTCGTCCAGCTCGCTCCCGGCCAGCAGCCAGCGCGAGCGGATTTCCCCCGCGGCCTTTTCCAGGCGGGTGTCCAGGGTCAGGTAGCGGGCGCCGTCCGCCAGGGCGAACAGGCGGCTGTCCGGCGTAGGCGCCGCGAGCGCCGGCTGGAGCCGGCTCACGGTGCGCCGCCGAGGCTTTCCAGGGGCACCAGGGCCTGGTTGCGGCGTGCCGCCAGCAGCAGGCATTGCAGGCACAGCTTCGGTGGGGCGAGGGCGAGAGCGGGTGCGCCGCCGCCGCTGTTGCCGATCAGCACCGTGCCCGCCCCGCCGACCACCAGGTTGCCGTGGGTGCCGACGCTACCTACCACGGTGGCGGGCTTGCCGTTGATCAGTACGTTGGCGATGACGTTGGCGCTGAGGGTGGCGCCGCAGGCGGTGGCGTCGCCCTGGCGGGCAGCGGACAGATGGTCGAAGAAGACGTCGGGCGAGCCGCCGACGATCGGGTTGCTGCCGTGGCCCGGCAGCGGACACGCGGTCGGATCGCCCAGGCGCGCAGCGGGTTTGCCGCTCATGCTCAAGTCCCTATGAGATAAACCCTGGCACTCTGCCGTGCCACTCGGGGGCGGACAACCTATCTGAACTGCTCAGGAGGCACCTTCGGAAACGGCTTGGGCAACCGCGTCCTTGCCTGGTTGCGCTTGAAGGGATTTCCTACCTGGAAGTCTCGTCACCCGCCTGCGAAAGGCGCAGGCGTACGGAGCGATGGCGCGATGGGGAGGGGAGCCTGGGAGGAGGGAAGGAGGCGTTTCGCGCAGCGTCGCGTTCGCTTTGCCTGCGCAGGGACTGTCCGCCGATATCGCGCTGGAGCGACGGATAGCCGCGATAGGGTTATCCGCCCTGCGCCGAGACCGCCGGGGGAGGAGCCAGGGAGGCTGTCCCTGGCTCCTCCCGTGCGATCAGTGATGCTCGCGCGTCGCGCGGAAGCGGATGTCCGGCCAGCGTTCTTCCATCAGGCTGAGGTTGACGCGGGTCGGCGCCAGGTAGGTGAGGTGCCCGCCGCCGTCCACGGAGAGGTTCTCGAAGGCCTTGTCCTTGAACTCCTTGAGCTTCTTCTCGTCGTCGCACTCGATCCAGCGTGCCGACCAGACGTTGATCGCCTCGTAGGCGCACTCGACCTTGTATTCCTCCTTCAGGCGGCTGGCGACCACGTCGAACTGCAGCACGCCCACCGCACCGAGGATGATGTCGTTGTTGCGCTCGGGGAAGAACACCTGGGTCGCACCTTCCTCGGCCAGTTCCTGCAGGCCCTGGCGCAACTGCTTGGATTTCAGCGGGTCTTTCAGGCGCACGCGGCGGAACAGTTCCGGGGCGAAGTGCGGGATGCCGGTGAAACCGAAGTTCTCGCCTTCGCTGAAGGTGTCGCCGATCTGGATGGTGCCGTGGTTGTGCAGGCCGATGATGTCGCCGGCATAGGCCTCTTCCAGTTGCTCGCGCTCGGAGGAGAAGAAGGTCAGCGCGTCGGCGATCTTCACGTCCTTGCCCAGGCGCACGTGGCGCATCTTCATGCCTTTCTCGTACTTGCCCGAGCAGATGCGCATGAAGGCGATGCGGTCGCGGTGCTTGGGATCCATGTTCGCCTGGATCTTGAACACGAAGCCGGAAAACTTCTCCTCGGTCGGCTCCACGCTGCGTTCGTGGGTGGCGCGCGACAGCGGCTGCGGCGCCCAGTCGACGATGCAGTCGAGGACCTGGTCGACGCCGAAGTTGCCCAGCGCGGTGCCGAAGAACACCGGGGTCATCTCGCCCTTGAGGAAGGCGTCCTTGTCGAATTCGTGGCAGGCGCCTTGCACCAGCTCCAGCTCCTCGACGAAATTGTCGTAGAGATCGCCGAGGTGGGCGCGGGCTTCGTCGGAGTCGAGCTTTTCGATGACCTTGGTCTCGATGCGCTCGTGGCCGTGGCCCGGGACGTAGACGATGATCCTGTCGTCGGCCAGGTGGTAGACGCCCTTGAAGTCCTTGTAGCAGCCGATCGGCCAGGTGATCGGCGCGGCCTTGATCTTCAGCACCGCCTCGATCTCGTCGAGCAGCTCGATGGGGTCGCGGATGTCGCGGTCGAGCTTGTTGATGAAGCTGACGATGGGCGTGTCGCGCAGCCGGCAGACTTCCATCAGGGCGATGGTCCGCGGTTCGACGCCCTTGCCGCCGTCGAGCACCATCAGCGCCGAGTCCACCGCGGTCAGGGTGCGGTAGGTGTCTTCGGAGAAGTCTTCGTGGCCGGGGGTGTCGAGCAGGTTGATCATGTGCTCGCGGTAGGGGAACTGCATCACCGAGGTGGTGATGGAGATGCCGCGCTGCTTTTCCATCTCCATCCAGTCGGACGTGGCGTGGCGGTCGGACTTGCGCGACTTCACGGTACCGGCGACGGCGATCGCCTTGCCCATCAGCAGGAGCTTCTCGGTGATGGTGGTCTTACCGGCGTCGGGGTGGGAAATGATCGCGAAGGTACGGCGCTTCGCGACTTCGGCGGCCTGAGTGGTCATGGATGCGTGCCTGCTGGAATCCGTTGGCGTGGGCGCGGGACGGCCCGGAAAAACGCGGGATTATAGCGGTAAAACGCGGCGCGTCGGGATGCCTGTCATCCGGCGATCGATGGAATTGCCGGTGGACAGCGAACTTGTCGCAGTCGTGCCGTTCCAAGCAGCCAGCGGCGGCCACCGCCGGATAGACTGCTTTCATTTCACCCGATCGAAGGAAATCACCATGAACGGAGTATCCAGACTGCTCTCCCTGGCGTTGCTGGGCGCGGCGCTGCACTGGGCGCCGGCCCAGGCCGAGGAGCAGCCGCGGCTGTTCGAACTGCTCGGCCAGCCCGGCTACAAGGCCACCTGGCACGCCATGTTCAAGGGCGAGAGCGACGTGCCGAAATGGGTTTCCGACGCCAGCGGCCCGAGTTCCCCGTCCACCAGCCTGAGCCTGGAGGGCCAGCCCTACGTCCTGGCCAACAGTTGCAAACCCCACGATTGCGGCAACAACCGCCTGCTGGTGGCGTTCCGCGGCGACAAGAGTGCCGCCTACGGGCTGCAGGTGAGCCTGCCGGACGAGCCCGCCGAAGTCATGCAGACGCCGAGCAAGTACGCCACCTATCGCTGGTACGGCGAACCCTCCAGGCAGGTCCGCGAGCTGCTGATGAAACAGTTGGAGAGCGATCCGAACTGGAAGTGACGCCGGGCCTGAGGGTAACCAGGCCCGGCGGCGGGGAGGGCGGATGATCGCTGGCGATCGTCCGCCGTTGCGCCATGCGCTCCCGCGGTCTTTCTTCAGAAACCGACCGAGGCCTGTACGTACAGGGTGCGCGGCTGGCCGACGTAGAGGCCCTTGTTGTTGTCGTCGAACGAGCGGGTGTAGTAGCGGCGATCGAACAGGTTCTTCACCCCCAGGCCGAGCTTGAGGTCGTTCAGTTGCGGGCCGAAGTCGTAGGTGCCGCGCGCGCTCCAGACCATCCAGCCGGCGATCCGCCCGGTGCTGCCGTCGGCGCTTTCGCTCTCGGTGTTGGCGTTGTCGGCGTACTGGCTGGTCTGGAAGCTGCCGTCGAGGTTGTAGCTCCAGGCGCCGGTGCGGTAGTTGGCGCCAAGGGTGCCCTTGTGCTTCGAGGAGAACGGCACCTGGTTGCCCTTGTTCGGCCCGTCTTCGCGAATGCTCGCGTCGACGTAGGCGTAGCTGGCATAGACGTCGAAGCCGGAGAGCAGCGGGTCGAGGTCGGCCAGGTCGTAGGCGATCGCCGCCTCGATGCCCTTGTGCCGGGTCTTGCCGCGGGCGGTCACGCTGTCGGTCTGCTGGTTGCTCTCGTACTGGTTGTCGAAGTTGATCAGGAAGGCGCCCAGTTCGGCGCGCAGGATGCCGTCGTCGTAGCGGCTGCCGAGTTCCCAGGTGCGGGCCTTCTCCGGCTCGATGTCGCCGCTGCGCACCGCCTTGCCCATCTGGCTGTACTGCACGGTGCCGAACGAGCCCTCGGTGTTGGCGTAGAGGTTCCAGCTCGGCGTGAGGTGGTAGATCACGTTGAGCGCCGGCAGCGAGGCGTTGTAGCGGCCGCTGTCCTTGCTGTTCTTCAGCAGGTTCTTCTGTTCGGAATCGATCTTCTCGTAGCGGATGCCGGGGGTGATGGTCCAGTTGCCGATGTCGATGCGATCGTCGATGTAGAACGCGTTGGCTTCGGTGCTGCCGCGGGTGTCGCGGTCGTTGCGGCTGCCGGTGCTGGGTAGCTGGCCGCTGTCGGCGCGGGTCCAGTAGCGCAGCTCGTGGCTGGCTTCGTTGACGTAGCGGTGGCCGATGCCCACTTCGTGGCGACTTTCGCCCAGCTCGAAGCCCTGGCTGAAGCGGGTTTCCAGGCCTCGCACCCAGTATTCGCGCGGCGACAGGGTGAGGTTGCGGCCCTGGTCGAGGTAGCCGCTGCGCAGGGTCTTGGTGAAGAAGCCGGTGACGTTGAGCTTCTGGCTGGCGTTGGGGGTGTATTCGTAGCTGGCGCTGGCCAGGGTACGGCGGCCCCAGAACTTGTCGTAGGGACGGGTCGACTGGTACGGGTCGTCGCGGTAGGCCGCGGTGCCGAGGCCGCCGGGCATGTCGGCCTCGCCGTCGTAGTACTGGGTCATCGCCGAAAACGCGTGTTCGTCGCTGGGCTGGAAGCGGCCCTTGAGGATCAGGTCGTCGATCCGCGTATCGCTGTGCTCGCGCCAATCGCCGCCGCGGGTGCCGGAGTAGAGCAGGGCGCCGCCGAGGCCGTTGGCGCCGGTGCCGCCGATCAGCACGTTGTGGGTGGTCTTCAGGCCGTCCTGGCTGGAGCTGGGGCTGAGTTCGCTGTGCACGTCGAGCTTGGTGGCGAAGTCCTCGGGGATCGCCCGGGTCACGAAGTTGACGATGCCGCCGACGTTCTGCGGCCCGTAGCGCACCGCGCCGCCGCCGCGGACCACGTCCACCGCGTCCATGTTGCCGATGGACACCGGCGCCAGCGACAACTGTGGCTGGCCGTAGGGGGCGAAGGGCACCGGGATGCCGTCCATCAGCACCGTCGAGCGCGACGCCAGGCGCGGGTTGAGGCCGCGAATGCCGAAGTTCAATGCCAGGTCGTGGCTGCCGGTGCCGTTGTTGAGCGGCGCGCTGACCCCGGGAATGCGCTCCAGCACTTCGCGGGTGCTGGCCGCGCCTTGGGCCTGGAACTGCTCGCGGCGGACCACGTCGCGCGCACCGGGATGCTCGAAGACGTCGGCGGCGCTGGCGTCGGCCAGCCAGTCGCCGACCACGGTGAGCGCCTGCAGGTTGGCCGGGTCTTCCACCGGCAGCGCTTCCAGGGTGTAGGCGCCGTCGCCGCGGGCGCGCGCCTCCAGGCCGGAGCCGGCGAGCAGGGCGGCCAGGGCTTCCTCCAGGGTGTACTCGCCGTCCAGCGCCTGGCTGCGTCGCGCGGCGGTCTGTTCCGGGCTGAAGGCGATCAGCACGCCGGCCTGGCGGCCTAGGTGGTTCAACGCCTGCTCCAGTGGCTCGGCAGGCAGGCGGTAGTACTGGCGGGCATCGGTGCGGATCTCGGCGGCGCAGGCGCTGCCGGCGGAAACCAGGACGGGACCGCCGAGGCAGGCGAGGAGCAGGGCGCGGCTGAGCGGCGACAGGGCGCGTGACGGGGACATGAGGGACACTCCAGTGGATCTTTCGAGGTTGGCTTTCCTCCTCTGTCACGCGAGGTGGGGAAAAAGGCTCAGGTGCGCGGAAATATCTTTCCGCTCATTCGCGCGGGTGCACGCCGACCCAGTAGCGGGTGACGCGCCGTACCTCCACAGGTAGCACCGCCGGCAGGGTGGCGAGGATCCGCTCGCTATCGTCCAGCGGATAGCTGCCGGAAATCCGCAGGCCGCCGATGCGCGGGTCGCAGCCCAGCCGGCCGGGGCGGTAGCGCGCGACTTCGGCGAGGAATTCGTCCAGGCGCATGCCGGCGGCCACCAGCATGCCGTCGGTCCAGGCGCCGCTGCCGACCGGCAGCGGCTGCGGAGCGCCGAGTCGCTCGCGGTCGAAGTCCAGTTGCCGGCCGCTGGGCAACAGCAGGCCCTGGCCGGCGCGGTTCTCCACCTGTACCGCGCCTTCGTGGACGGCGACGCGGGTGCGTCCGGCGAACTGGCGCACGTCGAACCGGGTGCCCACCGGTCGCAGCCGGCCTTCCGCGCTGTACACGTGCAGCGGGCGCGGGTCGTGGCCGGTGCTGAGCTGGATTTCCCCGCGCAGCAGGAGCAGGCGCCGTTCGCCGGCATCGAAGCGGACATCCACCGCCGTGTCGCTGTTCAGCTCGAGGCGACTGCCGTCGGCCAGGGCCAGGCGCCGGCGTTCGCCGACGCCGGTGGCATAGTCGGCGCTCCAGCGCTGCAGGCTGCCGCTCTCGCGCAGGCCCCAGGCGCTGCCGCCGGCGGCCAGGACCAGCAGCAGGGTCTTCAGCGCGCGCCGGCGTTGCGGCGAATGCGGTGCGTTGATGGCGGCCAGGGCCAGTGGCGTGCCTATCCCGGCCAGGCGCTGGTTGACCGCCTCGATGTGGCGCCAGGCCTGCTCGTGTTCCGGGGCCGCCTGGCGCCAGCACTGCCAGGCCTGGCGCAGGCGTTCGTCGTCGGCGCCGCCCTGCAGCTCGACCAGCCAGCGCACGGCCTGTTCGGCCACCTGCGGCGGCACCTTGGGCGCGGCGGGCAGGCTCATGGCAGCTCGGCGAAGTAGCAGCGTTGCGCAGCCTTGAGCATGTAGCGCTTGACGCTGCTCAGGGAGATGCCCAGCTGCGTGGCGATCTCGGCGTAGCCCAGGCCGTCGAGTTGGGCCAGCAGGAAGGTCTCCTTGGCCAGCGGCGGCAGACCGTCGAGCAGACGGTCCAGCTCGACCAGGGTCTCCAGGACGATGGCGCGGGTCTCTTCGCTGGGGACTTCCCGCTCGGGCAGGCTGGCCAGGGCTTCCAGGTAGGCGCGCTCGACGTCCTGGCGGCGGTAGTGGTTGCACAGCACGCGGCGGGCGATGGTGGTGAGGAAGGCGCGCGGTTCGTCGATGCGCGCGGCTTGGCGCGAAACCAGGACCTTGACGAAGGTGTCCTGGGCCAGGTCGGCGGCGTTCTGCGGGCAGCCGAGGCGGCGCCGCAGCCAGCCCGTGAGCCAGTGGTGGTGGTCGCTGTAGAGGGTATGCAACGCGGCCGCATGGGCGAGGTCGGCGCTCGACACCTGGACATTCCCGGAGCAGAAGGATTAACGAATGATAATAGTTATCATTTTATGCTGCGGGAATGCCTGCCTACAACCGCAGGCTGTCGGCGCCTGGCTTTCAGGAGGCTTTCAGGGCGGCGCGGTACTGCCCCGGGGTGGCGCCATGGGCTTCGCGGAAGCGCCGGTTGAAATGGCTCGGACTGGCGAAGCCGCAGGCCAGCGAGACCTCCTGGAGCGGCTGCGCGGAGTACGCCAGCAGGTCGCGGGCCCGCGCCAGGCGTCGTTCCAGCACGTAGCGGTGCGGCGGCAGGCCGAAGGATACGCGGAACATGCGCGCGAAGTGGTACTCGGAGAGCGCCGCCAGCTCCGCCAGCGACCCCAGTTCCAGCGGGTGCTCCAGGTGGCTTTCGATGTAGTCGGCCAGGCGCCGCCGCACGTGCGCGGCCAGCCCGCCCTGCCAGCGTACGTCGGTACGCCTGCCGCACCCGGTGAGCAGCAGGTGGTCCACCGCCTGGTGGGCGAGGCTGGTGCATAGCAGGCGCTCGCCGGGTTCGTTCCAGTCCTGTCGTTCCAGGGTCCGGCACAGGGCGGCCAGCGGCTCGTCCTGGATGTAGGTGCGCTCCTCCAGTTGCAGGCTGCGTGGTTCGCAATCGAGGGTGCGTACCGCCGCGCCGGCCAGGCGTTCCGGGCTGATGTACAGGTGCATGAAGCCCAGGCCGCGTGTCACCGCCCAGTCGGAGTGGTGTTCGGCCGGCATCACGCAAAAGCGGTCGGGGCCGCCATAGAGCCCGGGACGATCGCGGCGGAAGGTCTGCCAGCCGCCCTGCAGGTAGAGCGACAGGGTGTGATGGCCGGGGTCGCTGTAGCCGAGGATCTCCGCTTCGTCGCGGTACCAATGGGCGAGCGCCAGGCCGTCGCTGAGCGTGCTGCTGCGCAGCAGGCGCGCATTGGAGGTCCGGTCGAGGGTGCGGAATACCTGGAAATCACTGGGTTGGTGCATGCCGGCCATGCTACCCGCGCCCGGACGCTGCCGCGAGAGGCGGCGGATGAAAAGCGCAAGAATGGACAATGGTCGCGCCCGGCCTCGCCCGCAGACTGACGGCATCCTGTCGTTGCGGAGTCGCCATGAATCTTTCGCTGTACCTGCTCACCGTGCTCATCTGGGGCACCACCTGGATCGCCATCAAGCTGCAGATGGGCCCGGTGGCGATCACCCTGTCGATCGCCTACCGCTTCGCCCTGGCGGCGCTGGTGCTGTTCGCCGTGCTGCTGCTCGGCCGCCGCCTGCAAAGGCTGGACGCACGGGGCCAACGCCTGTGCATGGCCCAGGGCGTATGCCTGTTCTGCCTGAATTTCATCTGCTTCTATACCGCCAGCCAGTGGATTCCCAGCGGCCTGGTGGCCGTGGTGTTCTCCACCGCCACCCTGTGGAATGCGCTGAACGCCCGCCTGTGGTTCGGCCAGCGCATCGCGTCGAACGTGATGGCCGGTGGCGGTCTCGGCCTGCTCGGACTGGGGCTGCTGTTCTGGCCGGAATTGGTGGGTCACCAGGCCACCCCGGAAACCTTCTACGGCCTCGGCCTGGCCCTGCTAGGCACGCTGTGCTTCTCCACCGGCAACATGCTTTCCAGCCTGCAACAGAAGGCCGGCATCCGCCCGCTCACCGGCAATGCCTGGAGCATGCTCTACGGCACCCTGATCCTCCTGGCGCTGTGCCTGTTCCAGGGCGTGCCGCTGAATTTCGACTGGAGCGCGCGCTACGTCGGCTCGCTGCTGTACCTGGCGATCCCCGGCTCGGTGATCGGCTTCACCGCCTACCTGACCCTGGTCGGGCGCATGGGCCCGGATCGCGCCGCCTACTGCACCGTGCTGTTCCCGGTGGTGGCGCTGAACATCTCGGCCTTCGCCGAGGGCTACCGCTGGACCGCACCGGCGCTGGCCGGGCTGGTCCTGGTGATGCTCGGCAACGTCTTGGTGTTCCGCAAGCCGAAGGCGCCGGCGCTGGCCGGGCCGGCGCGCTCGACCTAGCGGAGAGGGAGGCGCGCTCAGCCGCGTCGCCACACCTGTGGATTGACCAGGTCCAAAGGCCGCTCGCCGCGCAGGGCCGCCTCGAAGTTCTGCAGCGCCCGCTCGGCCATGGCCCGGCGGGTCTCGTGGGTGGCCGAGCCGATGTGCGGCAGGGTCACCACGTTGTCCAGGGCGAACAGCGGCGATTCGGCCAGCGGTTCCTTCTCGTAGACATCCAGGCCGGCGCCGAGGATGCGCTTCTCCCGCAGGGCGGCGACCAGCGCGGCCTCGTCGACCACCTGGCCGCGGGCGACGTTGACCAGGATCGCCGAGGGTTTCATCAGGCCCAGTTCGCGCGCACCGATCAACTGCCGGGTCTGCGCTCCCAGCGGCACCACCACGCAGACGAAGTCGGCCTCGCCGAGCAGTTCGTCGAAGCCGAGGAAGCGCGCGCCGAGTTCCTGTTCCAGTTCCGGCTTGCGGTTGTTGCCGTGGTAGAGCACCTGCATGCCGAAGCCGAAACGGCCGCGCCGGGCGATGGCCGCGCCGATCCGGCCGAGGCCGAGGATGCCGAGTTTCTTGCCATGCACGTCGGTGCCGAACTGCGGGGCGTCGACGGTGCGCTTCCAGTTCCCGGCCTTGACCCAGGCGTCCAGCTCGGCGACCCGTCGCGCGGCGCTGATCAGCAGGGCGAAGCCGAGGTCGGCGGTGGTCTCGGTGAGGACGTCGGGCGTGTTGGTGAGAGCGATGCCGCGGCGGTTCAGGTAGTCCAGGTCATAGTTGTCGTAGCCGACCGAGACGCTGGAGATGACTTCCAGCTGCATCGCCTGTTCCAGTTGCCTGGCGCCGAGCGGCCGGCCGACGCCGATCATGCCGTGGGTATCGGGCAGGGCGGCGGCGTACTGGGCGTCGATGTCGCCCTGTTTCGGTTCGAGCACGCGGACGTTGAACTGGCATTGCAGGCGTTCGAGATGCTCGGGGGCGAGGCGACTGAAGACGAAGACGTTCTTTTTCATGACGGGACTCTGCAAGCGGGAGCGAAAGCGCCGACCATACCACCGCCATCGAAGCGGCGGGCAGGGGCCCGCCACTGGGCGGGCGATTATCGGCTCAGGAGGGTCTTCCGAGTTCCAGGCCCAGCTCCACCAGCGCCGCTTCGTCGCGCTGGAGCAGGCCGGGCAGGCTTTCCTTGAGGTATTCCACCCAGGTCTTGATCTTCGCGTCGAGATACTGCCGCGAAGGGTACAGCGCATAGACGTTGAGCTGTTGCAGGCGGTGTTGCGGCAGGACCCGCACCAGGGTGCCCTTGCCCAGGTCCTCGATGGCCGAATACACCGGCAGGATACCGATGCCCAGCCCGGAGCGGATCGCCTCGGTCATGGCGTCGCCGACATTGACCTGGAACGGCGAGGCGCCGATGGAGACCATTTCCTGGCCGTTGGGACCGTCGAACAGCCAGCGATCCAGCGGCACCACCGGGCTGACCAGGCGCAGGCAGTCGTGGCTGGCCAGCTCCGAAGGCTCGCTCGGCGTGCCGTTCAGGCGCAGGTACTCCGGCGAGGCGCAAAGAATGCTGTAGGTCTCGCCGATGCGCTGGGAAATGAAGCCGGAATCGGGCAGCTCGGAGGCCACCACGATGGCCACGTCGAAGCCCTCGTCGAGCAGGTCCGGCACGCGGTTGGCCATGGTCAGATCGAAGGTCACGTCGCGGTACTGCTGGCGGTAGCCGGCGATGGCACGGATCACGTAGTGCTGGCCGATGCCGGTCATCGAATGCAGCTTCAGCTTGCCGGCGGGACGGGCATGGGCATCGCTGGCTTCGGCCTCGGCTTCCTCGACGTAGGCGAGGATCTGCTCGCAGCGCAGCAGGTAGCGCTGACCGGCCTCGGTGAGGGCGATGCGACGAGTGGTACGGTTGAGCAGGCGGGTGCGCAGGTGCGTCTCGAGGTTGGCCACCGCCCGCGAAACATAGGCGGTGGTGGTGTTGAGCTGCTGGGACGCCGCGGTGAAGCTTCCGGTTTCCGCCACGCAGACGAAGGCTCGCATGTTTTGCAGGGTGTCCATCGACGGGGCCTCCTAGGCACGCGCAGAAGTGTGTCAGATTGTTGCGAGGGCGGATTATTTCACATTACGCAATAAACAATCGCACTTGAGCCAGCTTATCAGCAGCCGCCAGCCTCTTAAAATTCATCGGCCCCCGAGCGCACGAACGCTCGAGCGGGTTGAACGGCGCCCGTACCGTTCAAATTCCGTGCTTCGCCCCTCCAGGATCAGACAACGTGCCGCGTGCTCTCAGGAAGGAACTGACCTTGGTCGGCTCCTTCGTCGGTTTTCTCGTCGTTTTCTCCGCAATATCCGGTTGTGTCAGTACAGGCGATATCGCCCCCGAGGCCGCCACGCTCGACGCCAACGCCCTGGCCACCGACCATGCGATCCAGGCTGCCGCCCGCGAGGCCGGCTGGCCGCAGGCGCAGTGGTGGAAGGTGTATGCCGATCCGCAGCTGGACGCCTGGATCGAGAAGGCGCTGGACGGCAATCCAGGCCTGGCGGTAGCCCATGCGCGGGTACGCCAGGCGAAGTCCATGGCCGGGCTGGTGGAGTCCATCGAGTCGCCGCAGATCGAGGGCAAGGGCTCGCTGGTCCGCCACCGCTGGCCGGACGACTATTTCTACGGCCCCGGCGACCTGGCGCGGACCACTTCCTGGAACAACTCCACCGAGATCGGCCTGAACTACAAGCTCGATCTCTGGGGGCGCGACCGCAGCGACAGCGAGCGCGCCGTCGACCTGGCCCACATGGCCGCCGCCGAGGCGCGCCAGGCGCAGCTCGAGCTGGAGGGCAACATCGTCCGCGCCTACGTCCAGCTCTCGTTGCAGTACGCCGAGATGGACATCGCCAAGGCCATGCTGCAACAGCAGCGCGACATCCTCGCCCTGGCCCAGCGTCGCCTGCGCGGCGGCATCGGCACGCATTTCGAGGTCAGCCAGGCGGAAGTGCCGCTGCCCGAGACCGAGCGCCGCATCGAGGTGATCGACGAAGAAATCCAGCTCACCCGCAACCTGCTCGCCGCCCTGGCCGGCAAGGGCCCGGGCGAAGGCCGCACGATCCGCCGGCCAAGCCTGAACCTGGCGGCGCAGCCGAGCCTGCCCAGCGCCTTGCCGGCCGAACTGCTCGGTCGCCGCCCGGATGTGGTCGCCCGCCGCTGGCAGGTCGCCGCCCTGGCCAAGGGCGTGGACGTGGCGCGCGCCGACTTCTACCCCAACGTCGACCTGATGGCCTCGGTCGGCTTCAGTGCCGTCGGCGGCGGCATGCTGGAGTTCTTCCGCAGCGCCAAGTACACCTACAGCGCCGGCCCGGCGGTGACCCTGCCGATCTTCGACGGCGGCCGCCTGCGTTCGCAGTTGGGCGAGGCGGCGGCCGGCTACGACGCGGCGGTGGAGCAATACAACCAAACCCTGGTGGATGCGCTGAAGAACATTTCCGACCAGTTGATCCGCCTGCATTCGGTGGACATCCAGAAGGACTTCGCCGCGCAATCGGTGGCTTCCGCGCAGAAGACCTACGATATCGCCACCCTGGCCTACCAGCGCGGCCTCACCGATTACCTCAACGTGCTCAACGCGCAGACCCGGCTGTTCCAGCAGCAACTGGTCCAGGAGCAGGTGCAGGCCGCCCGGCTGGCCGCCCATGCCAGCCTGCTCACCGCCCTCGGCGGCGGCGTCGGGGCCGGCGCCGATACGCCGGTGCAGCGGAAGCTGGCGCCGGAGAACGTCCCGGTCAGAGCGGTGTCTTCGCGATGAGCGGCCGCTCCGCTGGTTTCGCCCTGCCCAGCCGCGACGAGTGGCGGCGCGCGCTGGCCGAGTGGGCGCGCAGCGACGGGGCGACCTGGATCTACGTGTTCAAGGTGCTCTGCGCGGCCTTCCTGACCCTCTGGCTGGCGATGCGCCTGGAATTGCCGCAGCCGAGCACGGCGACCATCACCGTGTTCATCGTCATGCAGCCGCAGAGCGGCCAGGTGTTCGCCAAGAGCTTCTACCGCATCCTCGGCACCCTGGTCGGCCTCAGCGTGATGGTCACCCTGATCGCCCTGTTCGCCCAGGAGCGAGTGCTGTTCCTGCTCAGCTCGGCGATCTGGATCGGCCTCTGCACCGCCGGGGCCGCCCGCTACCGTGACTTCCGCTCCTACGCCTGCGTGCTCGCCGGCTACACCGCGACGCTGATCGGCATCCCCGCCACCAGCCATCCGGAAGGCGCCTTCATGCAGGCGATCTGGCGGGTCCTGGAAATCAGCCTGGCGATCCTCTGCTCGGGGGTGGTCAGCGCGGTGATCATGCCGCAGACCACCAGCGCGGCGATGCGCAATGCGCTGTACGTGCGCTTCGGCCTGTTCGCCGCGTTCGTCCTCGACAGCCTGCGCGGGGTCGGCGGGCGCGAGCGCTTCGAAAGCAGCAACGTGGCCTTCGCCGCCCAGGCGGTGGGCCTGGAGACGATGCGCGCGGCGAGCGCCTTCGAGGATCCGCACATGCGCCTGCGCAATGGCCGGCTGATTCGCCTGAGCAGCGAGTTCATGGCCATGAATACCCGTTTCCACGCCCTCCACCAGTTGCTCGAACGCTTGCGCGCGCAGGGCTCCACCCAGGTGCTGGATGCGTTCGAGCCGTGCCTGGAGGAAATCACCGGGCTGCTCGAGGAGATCCGTGGCCGCGCCGTCACCGACCATGACGCCGAGCGCTTCGCCCAGCGCCTCGCCGACTGCCGCGAACGCCTGATGGCGCGTATCCGCCAGGCGCGCGGCGAGCTGCTGGCGCGGGAGCCGGGCGAAGAGGCGCGGCTGGACTTCAATACCGCCGCCGAGCTGCTCTACCGTTTCGCCGAGGAAATGCACGACTACGCCCTGACCCATGCCTCGCTGGCCGCCCACCGCCACGAGCGCGAGCAGTGGAAGGACGCCTTCACCGCCAAGGCCAACGCGGTGGCGGCGGCAGTGGCGGGGATGCGCACCGGGTTGATGATCCTGCTGTTCGGCTGTTTCTGGATCTACAGCACCTGGCCCAGCGGCGGCACCTTCGCCCTCAACGCGGTGGCGGTCTCGGCGCTGGCCTCGGCGGCGCCGAACCCGAAGAAGGTCGCCATGCAGATGGCCATCGGCACCATGGCGGCGGCGCTGCTCGGCTTCAGCGAGATGTTCTTCGTCTACCCGCATATCGACGGTTTCCCGCTGCTATGCCTGGTACTGGCGCCGGTGTTCGCCCTCGGCGCGTTCATCTCCTCGCGGCCGCAGTGGGCCGGCTACGGTCTCGGCCTGCTGGTGTTCTTCTGCTTCGGTTCGGTGCCGGCGAACCTGTCCGTCTACGACCCGGCCCACGTGATCAACGAGTACATCGCCCTGATCCTCTCGATGCTGCTCTCGGCCGCGGCCGCCGCGGTCATTCTGCCGCCCAACAGCGCCTGGCTGTGGAAGCGCCTCGAGCGCGACCTGCGGATGCGCGTGGTGTTCGCCATCAGCGGCAGGAGCAGGGGGCTTGGCTCGGCCTTCGAAAGCGGTACCCGCGACCTGCTGAACCAGGCCTATGGCGTCGCCGCCGGGCGCCCGGACGTGCAGCGCGGGCTGCTGCGCTGGATGTTCCTGGTGCTCGAGGTCGGCCACGCGATCATCGAGCTGCGTCGCGAGCAGGAGCGCCTGCCGGACGAACCCTGCTACGCCGAGGCCATGCCCTGGCGCCAGGCGATCCGCGCCATGGGGCGGGCCCTGATCCGGCTGTTCGTGCGCCCCGGTGCGGAGAACCTGGAGCGCGCCCTGGCGGCTGTCGACCAGGCCATCCACGCGGCCAGGAACACCGACGAACCCTGCGCGCCGCACTTCGACAGCTCGCCGCTACGGCGGGTGCGCAGCTACCTGCACTTCATCCGTTCTTCCCTGCTCGCGCCGACCTCGCCACTGACCGAACTGGCCGGCCGGACGAGCGGCCAAGGTACCGTCCATGCCTCGTGAAATCGCCATCCATGGGGTCTACATGCCGACCCTGACGCTGTTGTTCGTGATCGCCGCGGCGCTCACCTGGGGGCTCGACCGGATCTTCGCCTCGGTTGGCCTGTATCGCTTCACCTGGCACCCGGCGCTGTTCCGGGTCAGCCTGTTCGCCTGCCTGTACGGCGGCCTGTCCCTGACCATCTACCGCTGAGGCGGTAGCGCACCTCTTCGTTATCGTGAGCCGACCATGACCTTGAAATCCGTAATCAGCCTGCTGGCGACCCTGCTGATCCTGCTGGTCGCCGTATTCATCGGGCGGACCCTGTGGGTCAACTACATGGACACCCCCTGGACCCGTGACGGTCGCGTGCGCGCCGACGTGATCAATGTCGCCGCCGACGTTTCCGGGATCGTCGTCGACGTCCCGGTGCGCGACAACCAGTTGGTGAAGAAAGGCGACCTGCTGATGCAGATCGACCCCGACCACTACCGTATTGCGGTGAAGCAGGCCGAGTCGCTGGTTGCCTCGCGCAAGGCGACCCTGGAGATGCGCCAGTTGAACGCCCGGCGGCGCGCGGAAATGGATGAGATGGTGGTCTCCCGCGAAAGCCGCGACGACGCCCACAACACCGCCGCCGCGGCGATGGCCGACTACGAGCAGGCCAAGGCCCAGCTCGACGCCGCGCGCCTGAACCTGGAGCGCACCCGGGTGGTGGCGCAGGTCGACGGCTACGTCACCAACCTCAACGTGCACCGTGGCGACTACGCGCGGGTCGGCGAGGCGAAGATGGCGGTGATCGACAAGAACTCCTACTGGGTCTACGGCTACTTCGAGGAAACCAAGCTGCCGTACATCCGCGAAGGCGACCCGGTGGACATGCAGCTGATGAGCGGCGAACACCTCAAGGGCCACGTGGAAAGCATCGCCCGCGGCATCTACGACCGCGACAACCCGGAAAGCCGCGAGCTGACCGCCGACGTCAACCCCACTTTCAACTGGGTGCGCCTGGCCCAGCGCGTGCCGGTGCGGGTACACATCGACGAAGTGCCGGACGGCGTGCTGCTCTCGGCGGGGATCACCTGCACGGTGATCGTCAAGCCGCAAGGGCGCGACGACCAGGCCTCGGCGGCGCAGGCGCCGGGGCGGGCCGGTTGAGTGGAAGGGGCAGGGAGAAGCCCGGCGGATGCCGGGCTTTTTCGTTTCGGCGGGGCGGAAGAGGGCGCCACTCGCCAGGAATACGCTGCGGTTGGCGGCTGCCGGCGGTGAATATCCACCCGGCGGCCTAGGCTCCGACCTGTTCGGCCGGCGACACGATCAGGCCCTTGCCGCCGCGCGAGCGGCCGGAGCTGAGGTAGTCGGCGATGGATTCCTGGGTGACCTCGCCGAGGAACTGCTGGTCGGGGTCGAGCACCGGCAGCCAGGAGCTGTTGAACTCGTACATCCGCGACAACAGGATGCGCAGGTGCTCGTCGTGGCTGGCGGTGACCCGGAACGGGGTGACGAACGGCGCGCAGGTGCCCTCCTGGCGGCGCAGGTCCTTGCGTCGCACGTAGCCCAGGCCCTTGCCCTGGTCATCCACCACGATCAGGTAGCGCCGGTCGTTCTCGTCCATCAGTTCCAGCGCCTCGGCCACCGGGGTCTGCGGCCGGGCGGTGACCAGGCTGCTGTCGGCGGCGTCTTCGGCGCGCACCAGGAGCAGGCGCTTGAGCGTGCTGTCCTGGCCGGTGAAGGCGCTGACGAACTCGTCCGCCGGGTGCGCCAGCAGGGTGTCCGGGTGGTCGTACTGGAGCAGCCGGCCGCTCTTGAACACCGCCACCTTGTCACCCAGCTTGATGGCTTCGTCGATGTCGTGGCTGACCATGATCACGGTCATGCCGAGCTTGCGCTGCATTTCGAAGAACTCGTTCTGGATCGACTCGCGGTTGATCGGATCGACCGCGCCGAACGGCTCGTCCATCAGCAGCAGCGGCGCGTCCGCCGCCAGCGCGCGGATCACCCCGACGCGCTGCTGCTGGCCGCCGGAGAGTTCGCGCGGGTAGCGTTGCAGGTACTGCTTGGGCTCCAGCTTGACCATGCTCATCAGCTCGCGGGCCTTCTCCTTGCAGCGCGCCTTGTCCCAGCCGAGCAGGCGCGGCACGACCATGATGTTTTCCTCGATGGTCATGTTCGGGAACAGGCCGATCTGCTGGATTACGTAGCCGATGTGGCGGCGCAGGGTGACTTCGTCGAGGTCCGCGGTGTCCTGGCCGTCGATCAGCACGCGGCCGGAGGTCGGCGGGATGATCCGGTTGATCATCTTCAGGGTGGTGGTCTTGCCGCAGCCGGAGGGGCCGAGGAAGACGCAGATCTCGCCTTTCTCCACGGTCAGGCTGACGGAATCGACGGCGCGGAACTCCTTGCCGTTCTTCTGGGTGAAGGTCTTGCTGAGCTTGTCCAGTTCGATCATGTTCGGCTCCTGTCAGTGCGCGCTGGCGCGCAGTCCCTTGGGGGTGAGGATGCGTTGCAGCCATTGCAGCAGCAGGTCGGCGGCGATGGCCAGGAGGCTGACCAGTACCGCGCCGACCACCAGCATCGGCATGTTGCTCTGGCTGATGGAAGTGAGGATCAGCACGCCCAGGCCGCCGGCGCCGATCACCGCGGCGATGGTCATCACGCCGATGTTCATCACCACGGCGGTGCGTACGCCGGCGAGGATCACCGGCACCGCGAGGGGAATGTCGACCATCCGCAGGCGTTGCCAGAAGGTCATGCCGATGCCCTTGCCGGCCTCGCGGATGCCCGCTTCGACGCCGGTCAGGGCGAGGTAGGTGTTGCGCAGGATCGGCAGCAGCGAATAGAGGAACACCGCGGTGATCGCCGGCAGCGGCCCGAGGCCCTGGCCGAATACCGAGTAGACCGGCATCAGCAGGCCGAACAGGGCGATCGAGGGGATGGTCAGCATCACCGTGGCGGCGCCCTGCAACGGGCCGGCCAGCCACGTGAAGCGGGTCATCAGCACGCCCAGCGGCACGCCGACGAGGATCGCCAGGCCTACGGCGACCAGTACCAGCAGCAGGTGCTGGAGGGTGAGCTGGCCGACCTGGGACCAGTCGAGATGGGAAAGCACGCTGAAGAAGTCCATTACTGGCTACCTCCCTGGCCGGCCTGGCCGTCGTCGAGCAGGTGGTGTTCGCGGAGGAAGTCGGCGGCGACCTTCTGTGGCGTCTGCTGCTCGATATCGACCCGTGCGTTGAGCGCCTGCATGGTGGCGTCGTCGAGCCGCTCGATGATCGGATCGAACAGCGTGGCGAACTCCGGATGGCGCTGCATGACCTCCTTACGCACCACCGGGGCGGCGTTGTAGAAGGGGAAGTACTGCTTGTCGTCCTTCAGCACGCGCAGCTTGAAATCCTTCAGGCGGCCGTCGGTGGTGTAGACGAGGCCGAGGAACACCTGGCGGTTCTTCAGCGCGGTGTAGACCAGCCCGGCGTCCATCTGGCGGATGTCGTTGCGGGTGAAGTGCAGGCCGTACAGCTCGCTCATGGGGCCGAGGCCGTCGGGGCGGCCGGCGAACTCCGGGTCCATGGCGAACAGGTGGGTGCTCCCGGGCTCGGCCTCCTGCTGTTCGGCGAGCACCCGCGCGAGATCGCTGACGCTCTGGATGCCCAGGTGCTCGGCCTGTTCCTCGGGCATGGCCAGGGCATAGGTGTTGTTGAAGCGGGTCGGCTTCAGCCAGACCAGGCCCTGGGCTTCGTCGAGTTGCTTGACCCGGCGGTAGGAAGCCGCGGCGTCGAGCTTCTCGTCGATGTGGTTGTAGACGATCAGCGACGAGCCGGTGTACTCCCAGACGATATCCAGTTGGCCGCTTTCCTGGGCGGCGCGGGCCAGGGTGCTGCCCAGGCCGGTGGTGACCGTCACGTCGTAGCCGCGCTTCTGCAGGAACTGCGCGGTGATGGCGGTGAGGATGCGCTGCTCGGTGAAGGTCTTGCCGCCGATGCGCAGGGTTTCCGCCTGCGCCAGGCCGGCGGCGAACAGGCCGGCGCAGGCCAGGCAGAGTGAGCGGATCAGTCGGTTCATCAGGCCTCCTTGGCGGTCAGGCCGCGTTCCAGGAACATGCGGCTGAACAGCACCACCAGGGCGTCCAGCAGCAGGGCGAGGAGCGCCGTGCAGGCGGCGCCGAGCAGCAGTTGCTGGTGGTTGTTCAGGTAGATGCCGGGGAAGATCAGGCTGCCCAGGCTGTTGGCGCCGATCAGGAACGCCAGCGGCGCGGAGCCGACGTTCAGCGCCAGGGCCACGCGCACGCCGCCGACGATGATCGGCACCGCGTTCGGCAGTTCCACCCGCAGCAGCACCTGGTTGGGCGTCATGCCGATGCCGGTGGCGGCTTCCTTCAGCGCCGGCGAGACATTGCGCAGGCCCTCGTAGGTGTTGCGCACGATCGGCAGCAGCGAGGCGAGGAACAGGGCGAGGATTGCCGGGCCGTTGCCGATGCCGATGATCGCCAGGGCGATGGCCAGCACCGCCAGCGGCGGGATGGTGTTGCCGACGTTGAACACCTGCATCAGGCGTTCGGCCTGGGCCTGCATGCCGGGACGGCTGAGCAGGATGCCGGCCGGCACGCCGACCAGCAGGGCGGCCGCCATCGAACTGAAGACCAGCACCAGGTGGGCCTGCAAGTAGAACAGCAGGTCCTCGCGGTAGTGGAGGATGGTCGCGGGGGTGATCCAGTGGATCAGCAAGGCCAGTACGGCGGCTGCGGCGCAGAGGCCGAGCAGGGCCTTGCCACAGGTTTTCACCATGGTCGGGACTCCCTTCGGAATGAGCGTTGGCTACGCTGTCGGGCGCTTCGTCGAAGCGCGGAAACAGGCCGGAAATCAAAGGCTTCGGATGGGCACCGAATTCCCGACCCTGAAAGGGTTGACCGTTCGTCGTTCGCGGAGGTTCAACGAAACGGCCATGCTTGTGCCATGGCCGGGCCTGGGCAAGCGGCCGCAGCCGCCGTCTCGCCTGGGCTGGCGGCGAACGAAGAAATTTTCCCCGGGGAAGCGGTCGATAATGGCGCTGCCGCGTCGGCGGCGCGCCATGCACCGTATCGGTGCGCTGGACGTCCAGGGCTTTTCTGCGGTTATGATGCGGGTTCCGAAATTTTCTCGGGCTTTTCCAGACATTCGCACCCCACGGTTCACGGATCGGCCTTTTGGGGTAGGTGTTTTACCTTCTGCTAAGGGAGTACCCCGCGTCATGCTCGATCTCGTCGCGGCATTCATTGCCTTGACCACCTTGCTCACCTACGTGAACTACCGCTTCATCCGCCTGCCGCCGACCATCGGCGTGATGGCCACGGCGCTGGTGTTCTCGCTGATCGTCCAGGGGCTGTCGGAACTGGGCTATCCGATCCTCGAGGTGGAGATGCAGGAAATCATCCGCCGCATCGACTTCTCCGAAGTGCTGATGACCTGGTTCCTGCCCGCGCTGCTGTTCGCCGGCGCACTGCACGTCGACCTCTCCGACCTGCGCAGCTACAAGTGGCCGATCGGCCTGCTGGCCACCGCCGGGGTGCTGATCGCCACCTTCGTCATCGGTGGCCTGGCCTACTACACCTTCCCGCTGTTCGGCTGGCAGGTGGATTTCATCTACTGCCTGCTGTTCGGCGCGCTGATCTCGCCGACCGACCCCATTGCCGTGCTCGGCATCCTCAAGTCCGCCGGCGCGCCGAAACCGCTGGCGACCACCATCGTCGGCGAGTCGCTGTTCAACGACGGCACCGCGGTGGTGGTGTTCGCCATCATCCTCGGCATCCTCCAGCTCGGCGAGGCGCCCACGGTCAGCGCCACGGCGATCCTCTTCGTCCAGGAAGCCATCGGCGGCGTGGTCTTCGGTGCGGTGCTCGGCTACGGGGTGTTCGTGATGATGCGCGGCATCGACCAGTACCAGGTGGAGGTCATGCTGACCCTCGCCCTGGTCATCGGCGGTGCCGCGCTGGCCGCGCGCCTGCACGTATCGGCGCCGATCGCGATGGTGGTGGCCGGGCTGATCATCGGCAACCACGGACGCCACTACGCGATGTCGGACGAGACCCGGCGCTACGTGGACAAGTTCTGGGAACTGATCGACGAGATCCTCAACGCCCTGCTGTTCGCCCTGATCGGCCTGGAGCTGCTGCTGTTGCCGTTCTCCTGGCTGCACGTGGCGGCGGCCTTCGCCCTAGGCGGCGCGGTGCTGGTCTCGCGCCTGCTCACGGTGGGCCCGGCGATCCTGGTCCTGCGCCGTTTCCGTGGCGCCAACCGGCAGGTACCGGCGGGCACCATCCGCATCCTGGTCTGGGGTGGGCTGCGCGGCGGCGTCTCGGTGGCGCTGGCGCTGTCCCTGCCGTTGGGGCCGGAGCGCGACCTGATCCTCAGCCTGACCTACATCGTGGTGCTGGTATCGATCCTGCTCCAGGGGCTTTCCATCGGCCCGCTGGTGCGTCGTATCTACGCCGGCCAGCCGCTGGAGAAAAGCGAGGGGGCGCACTGAGCGCAGCCTTCGCAAAGCGAGCGCCCGCCGTCATGGCGGGCGTTTTCGTTGGCGGCCATCAGGCGCTGTCCTGTGGCGCTTCGTTGCGATGGGTGCCGCGCAGGTTCATCGCCGCCAGGCAGACCTGCAGCAGGATCAGCGCATAGGCCTGGGCGTACAGGCCCCAGGCGATCCACAGCAGGTTGCTGGCGAGGAACACCCAGAAGCCGACCTTGCGTCTTCGCCGATGCGCCGACGCCACCAGCCAGGCGGCCACCACTGTGACCAGCATGGCGGGCCATTGCAGGTAGTCCAGCCAGTGCATGCGTGCATCCTTTTTCCGACCTTTGAGGGTCAGACCAGCCCTGGCGCGGCAAAGTGCGGTCGGATCGGATAGCCGTGCAGCAGCGACCTGACCCGCTCCTCGTCGAGTGCTCCGTTGAACTCGGCGCCCAGGGCTTCGCGGTGGATGCCGGTGGCGCCCAGCCAGAGCGTATCGATGCGCGCGGCGAGGGCGCCGGGGACGTCGGTCACCAGCGAGTCGCCGACGAACAGGATGTGCCGCGCGCCGCGCGCTTCCAGTTGCCGCTGGGCGATGCGGAAGGCCGCCGGGTCGGGCTTGCCGTACCAGCTGACCTGGCCGCCTTCCTCGCTGAACAGCTCGGCGAGCATGCCCGCGCCGTATACCGTGCGGCCGCCGGAAACCACCACGCGGTCCGGGTTGGCGCAGAGGAACGGCAGGTCGGTGGCGCCGCGCAGGGGCGCGAAGCGCTGTTCCAGTTCATCCTGGGGAAAGCTGCCGACGCCGACGATCAGCGCCGCCTGGGCGATGTCCTCGACGAAGCGCTCGCGGATTTCCGCCGGCCAGCTCTGCTGGGCCAGGCCGACGCCGGCCAGGTAGATACCGCCACGCCGGTATTCGGCGGTTTGCAGCAGGGCGTCGATGGTCAACTGGCCGGACGTGGTGATGCCGGCGAACCAGTCGCGCCGGATGCCCAGGCGCTCGAGCCCGGCGCTCATTTCCGCCACGCTGCTGGACGAGTTGCTGAGGAACCAGACCGGGCGGCCTTCGGCGTGCCGCCGGGCGAGCCAGGCAAGGGCGCCGGGGAACGCCTCGGCGCCGTCCATCACTACGCCCCAGAGATCGAGAAGGAAGCCGTCATAGTCGGCGCAGAGCGCCTCCAGTTGCGCATGGTCGAGCAGGCGGGTGCTGGTGGCGGCGCTGAAGCGCGGGGAGGTCGGGGCATCGCTCATGGGAGTCTCGTCGCGGCTGTCGAAGTGGGCCGCCGCGTGCGGCGGCGAGTCCCAAGGGTGCCAAACTTGCGTGACGGGACCAAGCCTTTCGGCCCTGCGCGTGTTTACGGCCGGTCGAGCGCCTGGGCCATCCACTCGCGCACATGGCAGACGGCGAAGCGCGACGGGCTGCATTCGCCGTTGGCCATCGCCAGGCGCAGGCCGTCGACGTCGGCGCCGCGCACATAGGCGCTGGCGTCGCGCATGTCGTCCTCGTCGCCGAAACCGCCGTGCTGCATT
This sequence comes from Pseudomonas sp. 203-8, assembly GCF_020708595.1. NCBI lineage: Bacteria > Pseudomonadati > Pseudomonadota > Gammaproteobacteria > Pseudomonadales > Pseudomonadaceae > Pseudomonas > Pseudomonas sp. 203-8. The sequence goes on from NZ_JAJFDF010000002.1 coordinate 156,356, forward strand.
TCCTCCAGCGCGGCCTGCTTGTCCCAGCCCTGCACGACGATGCGGTACATGGCGGCGAACAGTCCGGTGCGGTTGTTGCCGTGCTTGCAGTGCATCAGTACCGGGCCTTCGCGCTCGGCGGCCTGCAACTGGCGGAGGACGCTGAGCACCTCGGCGTCGTCGACCCGGTCGGCGTGGGTCGGCAGGCTGAGCACCCGCACCGGAGCCTGGCCCAGCCAGGCGCGGTCGTCGTCCTTGATGAAGCTGACCACCGTCTTCACCTGCAGGCGTTGCAGCAGCGCGACGCTCTGTGCGTTGGGCAGCGCGCTGCGATAGAGGGTGGGGCTCATGCGGTAGAGGTTGATCGACGGGTCGACCGCTTGCGCCCAGGCTGGCGAACGCGTGGCGGCAGTCTCGGCGGCATGCAGCGGGCCGCCGAGCAGGAAGGCGCCGAGCACGGCGGCGAGGAGCAGGCGGAGCCAGGCGAGCGGTGAACGGTGCATGTCGGCCTCGTGCGGTGGGTGGCCAACACTAGGCGAGGGCGGGTCAAGCCGAGCTGAAGAGAATGTGAAGAATTCGTTGAGGCAGCCTCACCTGTCAGCGCAGGAAGAATCCATAGACCCTGCCGGAGAAGAACACCAGCAACAGCGCCGGATAGCACAGGTAGTGCAGCACCACGATGAGCAGTGCCGCCGGGCTGGGATCGCCTTTCAGCGAGGCGAGGCCGACCAGCAGCAGGTAAAGGACCCCGAGCACTCCGCCATACAGGGCGACCAGGCGCAAGCGCTCGCCCCAGGTCGGCCAGCGCCGCTGCGCGCGGGCGAACCACCAGGCCAGGCCGCCGGCGACCAGCGCGGCGATCAGCAGGCTGGCCGGCAGGCCGCCGAAGCGGACCACCCCGCGCAGCAGCACGTTGAGCAGGATCGCCGCGGCGATCCCGGCCAGGGCGTAGTAGCGGATGGGTACGGCAAGGCGGTCGCCCATGGCGGTATCTCCTGGCGGTTTCAGAGGCGCGTGTCGAGACCGAAGCGCTTCTTCAGCAGCCGCTCCAGCAGGCCGCGCGGTAGCCAGCGGGCCAGCGCCGGCAGGGCCCGGCTGCCATTGCCGATGCGCACCAGCGGCGGGCGCGGACGGCGCTGCACGGCGGCTAGCAACTGGCGGGCGAAGTCTTCGGCGGACGTGGGATTGTCCTGGGATGCCGCGGCGCGCGCCTGGATCTGCCGGCGCAACGGCCACCAGGGCGAGCGTTCGTCGACCACGCTGTCCAGCTCGCGGCTGGCGCTGGCGCCGAAGTTCGAGGCGATGGCGCCCGGCTGCACTTCCAGCACCTCGACGCCGAACGGTGCCAGCTCCAGGCGCAGGGCATCGCTCAGCGCATGCACCGCGGCCTTGGAGGCGCAGTAGGCGCCGGCGAAGGGCGTGACCAGCACGCCGGAGACGCTGCCGACGTTCACCACCAGGCCGGACTTGCGCCTCAGTAGCGGGAACAGCGCGCGGGTCACGCCGACCACGGCGAACACGTTGGTCTCGAACTGCCGGCGCATGGCTTCGACGCCGCCGTCCAGCAGCGGACCCATGGCGCCGTAGCCGGCGTTGTTGACCAGCACGTCGAGGCCGGCGGCTTCGACTTCCAGTTCCTCGGCCAGACGGGCCAGCGCGGCGGCGTCGTTGACGTCCAGTTGCACCGCCTGGAAGCCGGCCTCGGCCAGGGCACGCACGTCGTCCTCCTTGCGCGCGCTGGCCCAGACCCGGTAGCCGGCGCGCTGGAAGGCGTCGGCGAGGGCGCGGCCGATGCCGCTGGAGCAGCCGGTGACGAAGGCGACGGGTTGGCTCATGGGCAGCGTTCCTTGGCTGGGAGTTGGAAGGAGGGCGGCCTACCGTACTGGATTCGCCGGCCGCGGAAAACCGCTCGAAGGCTCGGTCAGGCGTCCTTGCGCGCGATCCGCAGCGCCAGCGGCATGCGAACCCTGCGTGTCGAGGTCGGCTCGCCCCAGAGCGCGGCGACCCGTTGCAGGGCCTGGCGCACGAAAGCGTTGCCCTGCGCCTCGCGGCACAGGCGGCTGGCCGACCAGGTGGCCATGTAGTCGAACAACCGGGCCAGGCTCCATTGTTGCTCGATGACGAAGGCCGGCGCGGGGAGTTCGCCCAGCGGCAGCTCGACATCCCGGTAGGCGTTCCACAGCAGGCGGTTCTGTTGCGCCCAGTACGGGCCGATCGGGCGCAGGTATTCCTCGTCGATGGCGGCATCGATCTGCGCGTCGATGCTGAACCAGCCGTAGCCCCAGGCGGCGAACACGCCGCCGGGACGCAGCACGCGCAGCAGCTCGCGGTTGAAGCGCGAATGGTCGAACCAGTGCCAGGCCTGGGCTACGCAGACCAGGTCGAAGGCGGCGTCGGGATAGTCGGTGGCTTCGGCGTCCTGCACGCTGTAGCGGATACCCGTATGGACAACGGCGTGTTCGATCTGCTGCGCGCTGGTGTCGCTGGCGAGGACTTCGCCGAAGTACTGCGCCAGGCCGAGCGCGGCCTGGCCGGTACCGGTGGCGCAGTCCCAGGCGCGCCGGCGCTGGCCGCAGAGCCCGGCGAGATGGCGGTAGAGCGCATCGGGATAACGCGGGCGGGCGCTGGCGTAGGCAGCGGAGCCCTGGTCGAACAGACGGCGGGTTTCCATCGGGTCCTCCCTCGGTCAGTTGCCGAAACGCCCGTCCAGGCGTTCGGCGCGGAATTCCAGGGTGCTGGCGCGATAGCCCGGACGCAGCGGCGGCAGCGGCAGGCAATCGTGCCAGCTGTCGCCGCCGAGCAGGGCGTTCGGCGCCCGGTAGCGCGGGCTGTCGAAGCTGGTGTCGGCCAGGTTGACGCTGTCGCCGGGGCGGTAGGCGGCGATCCTCCAGCGTAGCTCCAGCAACGGTCGGTCGCTGCCGTTCTTCAGTTCGACCGCCAGCGGCCGGTCCACCGGACAGCGTTCCGGCGCATAGCTCAGGCGCAGTTCCTGGCGTTGCAGGTGGCGGCTTTCGTCGTTGTCCTGCCAGATCACCCAGGCCGCCACCAGGCCCAGCCCGACGAGAGCCGCCAGGGAGACCGGCAGGGCCTTGGCCGGGTATCGGACGAGGAGGATGACCCAGGTGAGAACCAGCAGCGCACCGATCAGCATTGAAATGTCCTTTCTTCGAAGCCGAGGGGACATCCTAGCGCACTGCTGCGTATCGCAGGCGGTACGGGCACGCTTACGCGGCGGAGGCGCCGCGATATGCGCGAGGGAGGCCGAAAGGCGGGGATGCGGGTTTCGGCAGGCTGGGGATAGCCGCCGCCCCCGGCCTCGCCGTCATTCGCAGCGGCGCTTGCCGCCCGGCGTCAGCAGACGCTCCAGCTCGACGAACAGGCGCTCGGCGTCCTGCGCCTCGCAGTCCTCGCCGTAGCGCTTCTTCAGGCCGTGTTCGCTGAGGGTCAGGTGCAGGGTCGGGACTACCTCGTGGCGCGCCAGGCAGCCTTTCACGCAATGCAGCGGGCAACCGTCGAGGGCCAGGATCGGTCGCCCGGAGCGGGCCCGGCGGACCAGCAGCGGGACGTCGCCGCCGACTCCGGCGATGCAGGACATCTCCGCCAGCCGGGCGCGATCCAGGCGCAGCGCGAGATCGTTGGCCAGTTGCGCCACGTTGGAGCAGCCGGAGCAGGCGTAGACCAGGGGAAGGGGATCGTCGGGGCTGCGTTCGAACATCATGACGGGCGCCTCGTGGAAGGAAGCCGCCAGTATCGACGCAGCGCCGCGGTGGATTTCTTGACCGGAATCAAGCCCGCGCGCGGCTCACACCAGGTCGTTCTCCACCGCCCACACCGCGGCCTCGACCCGCGAACGCATGCCGAGCTTGTGCAGCACCCGCTTGACATGGACCTTCACCGTGCCTTCGGTGATGTCCAGCTTTCGCGCGATCATCTTGTTGCTGTAGCCGTGGGCGATCTGGCGGAGGATCTGCCGTTCGCGCTCGGTCAGCTCGTCGAGGCTCTTCGAGCGGTCGTCGCCCCGCAGGGCCTGGGCGAGGATCTGGGTCAACTGCGGGCTGAGGGTCATCTGTCCGGTGGCGGCCTGGCGGATGTGCTCGAGCAGGCGCTCCGGCTCCATGTCCTTGAGCAGGTAGCCGTCGGCGCCGGCGCGCAGGACGTTGACCACGTCGCCCTTGTCGTCGGACACGGTGAACACCACGATGCGCGCGTCGACTCCGGCCTCGCGCAACGCGCGCAGGGTGTCCAGGCCGTTCATGCCCTTCATGTTCAGGTCCAGCAGGATCATGTCCGGGTCCAGCTCGGCGGCCAGGCGCAGGGCTTCCTCGCCGCTGCCGGCCTCGCCGACCACGCTGAGGTCGTCTTCCAGTTCGAGCAACTGGGCGACGCCCTTGCGCATCATCGGATGGTCGTCCACCAGCAGCAGGCGAACCGGTTCGTCGGCGGTGGCTGGCATGTCCGTCATGGGGTCGGCTCCTTGGCGGCGGAGGGTTGCAGGGCGGTCGGCACGAAGCTGAAGAGCACTCGCGTGCCGTGAGGTGCGCGCGCTTCGAAGCGCAACTGGCTGCCGAGGGTCTGGCCGCGCTCCTGCATGATGGTAAGCCCATAATGGCCGCTACGGTTCTGCTGCGGATCAAAGCCGACGCCATCGTCCTCGACGGCGATGCTCACCTGGCCGTCGGCCTGGCTGCTCAGGCGCACCCAGGCCCGTTGCGCCTGCGAATGGCGAACCACGTTGGAGAGCGCCTCGCGGACGATCTGCAGGACGTGGATTTCCTCGTTGGGGCTCAGCGGCACGTGTTGCAGGCGGTTGTCCAGTTCGATCGTCACCTCGCCGCGCTCGCCGAACTCGGCCACGGCGTTCCCCAGCGCGGCTTCCAGGCTCGGCTCGTCGAGGCTGAGGCGGAAGGTGGTGAGCAGTTCGCGCAGTTGCCGGTAGGCGCCGTTGAGGCCTTCGCGCAGTTCGTCGAGGGTGTCCTCGATCTTCTCCGCCGGCGCCTCGCGCTTGAGCAGGGTGCCCAGGCGGCTGACCTGGATCTTCAGGTAGGACAGCGACTGTGCCAGCGAGTCGTGCAGTTCGCGGGCGATGGTGCCGCGCTCGGCGAACAGGGCCAGGCGGCTTTCCTGTTCCTGTTGCAGGGACAGGGCGAAGGTGCGGGCGATGTTGTCGCAGAAGGTCTCGATCAGTTGCTGCTGCCAGTTCTCCAGGCGGCCGCTGCGGCTTTCGATGAACAGTTCGCCGAAACGGTGGCCGGCGATGGACAAGGGCTGCATCAGCAATGGCTGGGCCAGGGACGAGGGTTGGTCGCAGGCGCTGGCCTGCTCGCGGCAGCTACCGCAGTCGCCCTGCAGGCAGAAGTCCGCCGGGCGCTCGGTGGTGGTCAGCGAACTGTAGGCGCGCTCGACCCCGTCCTTGTTCAGGCAGAGGGTCACGCGGCCGGCGTCGAGCACTTTCTCCAACTGGTTCAGCAGCGGTTGCAGGGTGCGGCTGTCGTAGGGGTTCTCGCCCAGCCGGCGGGCGCTGGCGTAGAGCAGTTCGAGGCGCTGGTGGCTCTGCGAGAGGGCGCGGGTCTTGTCCTCCACGCGCTCTTCCAGGTCGCCGTAGATGCTCTTCAGCTCGCCGGCCATCTGGTTGAAGCGCTCGCCCAGTTGCGCCAGTTCGTCCTCGCCGCTGTAGGTGACCCGCGCGTCCAGCTCGCCGCGGCCCAGGCGGCGGGCGGTGCTGGTGAGTTCGCGCAGCGGGCCGATGACGTGATAGCTGAGGTCGTAGAGGGTGACGAACACCACCAGCAGGCTGAGGAACAGGCACAGGCCCTGCACCGTGCTGAGCAGTTGCGAGCGGCGCTCGGCCTTGGCCTGGAGGATGCCGACGAAACGGTCGATGTCGCCGACGTAGGCGTCCAGCACGGCGCGTCCGGGCAGCGCGCGCGGGTCCAGGCGCGCGAGGCCCTCGCGCAGCTCCTGGTGCAACTGGCGGATCGGGTCGTCGGCGTCCTGGCGTTGCAGCAGGCGGCGGATGTCGCCGCTGTCGAGGCGTTCGCCGAGGGTCCCGAGCAGCGCCTGGCGGCCTTCCAGGCTGGGCTCCAGGGCGACCCGGTAGGTGAGCATGCGCAACGAGCCGGCGTGGTTGATCACCGCGGCGTCCTGGTGCGTGTAGTCGGCGAAGAGCAGGGCGCTGAACATCCCGATCAGCGCCAGCGATACCAGCAGGGTGAGGTAGCAGCCGAAGCGGACTACCAGGGAGCGGCGCAGGATCGGCTTTCCGGCCCTGTCACTACCTCCAAAGAATCTGTCCCGCTGGTCAGCGTCCGGCGCGGTCGCCTTGTTCATGAGAAAAGCCTTTTAAAACAGTGAGTTGCGCAATAATTTCAGCCGTACCTCTTTCGAGGTAGGGGCGCGCATCTAGGCACGGAACGGCCGGTATTTCATTGATTCCTATCAAATTTGCATAGGAACACCTTCCCTAGGCTCTCGCTGAACGCTGTCCGTGCAGAGAGTTTAGCCATGGCTTCCCTACGTCAGAAACAGTACTCCGTCCTCGGCATGAGTACCTTGTCCTTCGCGGTGAATTTCGCCGTGTGGACGATGTTTTCGATCATCGGCATCCGCATCAAGGACGAGCTCGGCCTGAGCGAATCCCAGTTCGGCCTGATGGTCGCCCTGCCGATCCTCACCGGCTCCCTGGTGCGCCTGCCGCTGGGCCTGATCACCGACCGCTTCGGCGGCCGCATCGTGTTCTTCATCCACATGCTGCTGGTGGCCATCCCGATCTACGGCCTGGCCTTCGCCAGCCAGTACTGGCACTACCTGGTGCTCGGCCTGTTCGTCGGCCTGGCCGGCGGCTCCTTCGCGGTCGGCATCGCCTACACCTCGGCCTGGTTCGAGAAGGAGCGCCAGGGCACCGCGATGGGCATCTTCGGTGCTGGCAATGCCGGCGCGGCGATCACCAACCTGGTGGCGCCGATGATCGTGGTCGCCTTCGGCTGGCGCATGGTGCCGCAGGTCTACTCGGTGGCCATGCTGGTCACCGCCGTGCTGTTCTGGCTGTTCACCTGGACCGATCCGGCGCACCTCAAGGGCGCCGCCGAGGCCAGCCAGCGGCCGACCCTGGCCAAGCAACTGGCGCCGCTCGCCGAGCTGCGCGTCTGGCGCTTCGGCCTGTACTACTTCTTCGTCTTCGGCGGCTTCGTCGCCCTGGCCCTGTGGCTGCCGAAGTACTACATCGCCGAATACGGCCTGGACCTGAAGACCGCGTCCTTCATCACCATGCTGTTCACCCTGCCGTCCGGCCTGATCCGCGCCCTCGGTGGTTGGTTCAGCGACCACTACGGCGCGCGCTCGGTGAACTGGGGCGTGTTCTGGGTCTGCCTGGTGTGCCTGTTCTTCCTCTCCTACCCGCAGACCACCATGACCATCCACGGCATCCAGGGCGACCTCAGCCTGGGCATCGGCCTGAACGTCTGGCTGTTCACCTTCCTGGTGTTCGTCGTCGGCATTGCCCAGGGCTTCGGCAAGGCCAGCGTGTACCGGATCATCCACGACTACTACCCGAGCAACATGGGCACCGTCGGCGGCATGGTCGGGGTGATCGGCGGCCTCGGCGGCTTCTGCCTGCCGATCCTGTTCGGCTACGCCGCCGACCACATCGGCGTGCGCTCCTCCTGCTTCATGTTGCTGTTCGGCCTGACCGTGGTCTGCATGGTCTGGATGCACTACGCGATCAAGCAGCAACGCCGCATCGACGGCCAGGCCGCCTCGGCCGACGTCGACCTTCCTCCCACCCTTCCCACCCACTCCTGAGGAATGCCGTCATGGGCATGATCGCCAATACCCAACTGAAAGCCGCACGGGGACCGCTGCTGCTCGACTGGCGCCCCGAGGACCCCGAGTTCTGGGCGCGCAACGGCAAGCGCATCGCCAGCCGCAACCTGTGGATCTCGATCCCCGCGCTGCTGCTCGCCTTCGCCGTGTGGATGATCTGGAGCACGGTGACTGTGCGCCTGAACAGCGCCGGCTTCGCCTTCAGCAACGACCAGCTGTTCCTGCTCGCGGCGCTGCCGTCGATCTCCGGCGCCACCCTGCGGGTGTTCTATTCGTTCATGGTGCCGATCTTCGGCGGTCGTCGCTGGACCGCCCTGAGCACCGCCTCGATGCTGATCCCGTGCATCTGGCTGGGCTTCGCCGTGCAGGACCCGAGTACCCCGTACTGGGTGTTCGCCCTGATCGCGCTGCTCTGCGGCTTCGGCGGCGGCAACTTCGCCTCGAGCATGTCCAATATCAGCTTCTTCTATCCGAAGAGCCAGCAGGGCACCGCCCTCGGCCTGAATGCCGGGCTCGGCAACCTTGGCGTCTCGGTGATGCAGTTCGCCGTGCCGCTGGCGGTGGCCGGCGGCCTGTTCGGCGCCTTCGGCGGCGAGCCGCAGCAGCTCGGCGACGGCGGTCGCCTGTGGCTGCAGAACGCCGGCTGGATCTGGGTGCCGTTCATCGCCGTGGTATCGGTCGCGGCCTGGTTCGGGATGAACGACATCGCCGACGCCAAGGCCTCGTTCCGCGACCAGGCGGTGATCTTCAAGCGCAAGCACAACTGGCTGATGTGCTGGCTGTACGTGGCCACCTTCGGCTCGTTCATCGGCTTCTCGGCCGGCTTCGCGATGCTCAGCAAGACCCAGTTCCCCGACGTCAACCCGCTGCAATACGCCTTCCTCGGTCCGCTGGTGGGCGCCCTCAGCCGGCCCCTGGGCGGCTGGCTGGCGGACAAGTTCGGCGGCGCGCGGATCACCCTGTGGAACTACGCGCTGATGATCGGCGGGGTGTTCGCGGTGATCGCCTTCCTGCCGGGCGACGGCGGCCAGGGCAACTTCTTCGGCTTCCTTGGCGCCTTCATCCTGCTGTTCTTCTTCGCCGGCATCGGCAACGGCTCCACCTTCCGCATGATCCCGGTGATCTTCCGCAACGAGTGGGCCCGGCGGGTGCGCGACGGCCAGGCCGACGAAGCCGGCGCGGCGCGCAACGCGAGCATGGAGTCGGCCGCGGTGATCGGCTTCTCCGCCGCCATCGGCGCCTTCGGCGGGTTCTTCATCCCGAAGGCGTTCGGCACCTCGCTGCACATGACCGGCAGCGCCGAGGGCGCCCTCTACGTGTTCATCGCCTACTACCTGAGCTGCATCGTCGCCACCTGGTGGTGGTACGCGCGCAAGGGTGCGGAGAGTCCCTGTTGAGTCCGTCGGCAGCAGCCCGCGGCAACCCCTGATTAGCGTTGTAACGCCCGGCACAGACCGGGTGAGGAGATCAAGATGAGTCACCTGCTCGACCGCCTGCAGTTCTTCAAGAAGAAGCAGGGCGAATTCGCCGATGGCCACGGCGAGACCAGCAACGAGAGCCGCGCCTGGGAAGGTGCCTACCGGCAGCGCTGGCAGCACGACAAGATCGTGCGCTCCACCCACGGGGTGAACTGCACCGGCTCCTGCTCCTGGAAGATCTACGTGAAGAACGGCCTGATCACCTGGGAAACCCAGCAGACCGACTACCCGCGCACCCGTCCGGACCTGCCCAACCACGAGCCGCGCGGCTGCCCGCGCGGGGCCAGCTATTCCTGGTACATCTACAGCGCCAACCGCCTGAAGTACCCGAAGGTGCGCAAGCCGTTGCTCAAGCTCTGGCGCGAGGCGCGGGCGCAGCACGGCGACCCGGTGAACGCCTGGGCCAGCATCGTCGAGGACGCCGCCAAGGCGAAGAGCTACAAGAGCCAGCGCGGCCTGGGCGGCTTCGTCCGTTCCAGCTGGGACGAGGTCACCGAGATCATCGCCGCGGCCAACGTCTACACCACCAAGACCTACGGTCCGGACCGGGTGATCGGCTTCTCGCCGATCCCGGCCATGTCGATGGTCAGCTACGCCGCCGGCGCCCGCTACCTGTCGCTGATCGGCGGGGTCTGCCTGAGCTTCTACGACTGGTACTGCGACCTGCCGCCGGCCAGCCCGCAGATCTGGGGCGAGCAGACCGACGTGCCGGAGTCGGCCGACTGGTACAACTCCAGCTACATCATCGCCTGGGGCTCCAACGTGCCGCAGACGCGGACCCCGGACGCGCACTTCTTCACCGAGGTGCGCTACAAGGGCACCAAGACCGTCTCCATCACCCCGGACTATTCCGAGGTGGCCAAGCTCACCGACCTCTGGCTCAACCCCAAGCAGGGCACCGACGCCGCGCTGGGCATGGCCTTCGGTCACGTGATCCTGAAGGAGTTCCACCTCGACCGGCCGAGCGCCTACTTCGTCGACTACTGCCGCCAGTACACCGACATGCCGATGCTGGTGTTGCTGGAAGAACACGCCGGCGGCGCGTTCAAGCCGACCCGCTACCTGCGCGCCGCCGACCTGGCGGACAACCTCGGCCAGGACAACAACCCCGAGTGGAAGACCATCGCCTACGACGAGCGCAGCGGCGGGCTGGTCTCGCCCACCGGCGCCATCGGCTACCGCTGGGGCGAGTCTGGCAAGTGGAACATCGCCGAGCTGGACGGCAGGAGCGGTGACCAGACGCGCCTGCAACTGTCGCTGCTCGATGGCCCGGAACATGCCTGCGAGGTGGCCTTCCCGTACTTCGCCGGGCAGGAGCACCCGCACTTCAAGGGCGTCGCCAACGACGAGGTACTGCTGCGCCGGGTGCCGTTCCGCGAGATCGTCGCGGCGGACGGCAAGCGCCTGCGGGTGGCCACCGTCTATGACCTGCAGATGGCCAACTACAGCATCGACCGCGGCCTGGGCGGCGACAACGTGGCGACCTCCTACGAGGACGCCGACACGCCCTATACCCCGGCCTGGCAGGAGCGCATCACCGGCGTCCCGGCGGCGCGCGCGACGCAGGTCGCCCGCGAGTTCGCCGACAGCGCCGACAAGACCCGCGGCAAGGCGATGGTGATCATCGGCGCGGCGATGAACCACTGGTACCACATGGACATGAACTACCGCGCGGTCATCAACATGCTGATGATGTGCGGCTGCATCGGCCAGAGCGGCGGCGGCTGGGCGCACTATGTCGGCCAGGAGAAGCTGCGCCCGCAGACCGGCTGGGCGCCGCTGGCCTTCGGCCTGGACTGGAGCCGGCCGCCGCGGCAGATGAACGGCACCAGCTTCTTCTACCTGCACAGCTCGCAATGGCGCCACGAGAAGCTGTCGATGCACGAGGTGCTGTCGCCGCTGGCCGACGCCAGCCGCTTCGCCGAACACGCCCTGGACTACAACATCCAGGCCGAACGCCTCGGCTGGCTGCCGTCGGCGCCGCAACTGAACCGCAACCCGCTGCGCATCGCCGCCGAGGCCGAGGCCGCCGGCCTGCCGGTCGCCGACTATGTGGTGCGCGAACTGAAGAGCGGCGGCCTGCGCTTCGCCAGCGAATCGCCGGACGATCCGCAGAACTTCCCGCGCAACATGTTCATCTGGCGCTCCAACCTGCTGGGCTCCTCCGGCAAGGGGCACGAGTACATGCTCAAGTACCTGCTCGGGGCGAAGAACGGGGTGATGAACGATGACCTCGGCAAGGCCGGCGGTCCGCGTCCCACCGAGGTCGACTGGGTCGACGACGGTGCCGAGGGCAAGCTCGACCTGGTCACCACCCTGGACTTCCGCATGTCCTCCACCTGCATGTACTCGGACATCGTCCTGCCGACCGCTACCTGGTACGAGAAGGACGACCTCAACACCTCCGACATGCACCCCTTCATCCATCCGCTGTCGGCGGCCACCGATCCGGCCTGGGAAGCCAAGAGCGACTGGGAGATCTACAAGGCCATCGCCAAGAAGTTCTCCGCCGTCGCCGAAGGCCACCTCGGCGTGGAGCAGGACCTGGTCACGGTGCCGCTGCTGCATGACACCCCCACCGAGCTGGCGCAGCCGTTCGGCGGCGACGGCCATGACTGGAAGAAGGGCGAGTGCGAGCCGGTGCCGGGACGCAACCTGCCGACGCTGCACCTGGTCGAGCGCGACTACCCGAACGTCTACCGCAAGTTCACCTCGCTCGGTCCGCTGCTGGACAAGCTGGGCAACGGCGGCAAGGGCATCGGCTGGAACACCGAGAAGGAAGTGAAGCTGGTCGGCGACCTCAACCATCGCGTGGTCGAGAGCGGCGTCAGCCAGGGCCGGCCGCGTATCGACAGCGCCATCGACGCCGCCGAGGTGGTCCTCGCCCTGGCTCCGGAAACCAACGGCCAGGTCGCGGTCAAGGCCTGGGAAGCGCTGTCGAAGATCACCGGCCGCGAGCACGCCCACCTGGCGCTGCCCAAGGAAGACGAGAAGATCCGCTTCCGCGACATCCAGGTGCAGCCGCGCAAGATCATCTCCAGCCCGACCTGGTCCGGCCTCGAGGACGAGCACGTCAGCTACAACGCCGGCTACACCAACGTCCACGAGCTGATCCCGTGGCGCACCATCACCGGTCGCCAGCAGTTCTACCAGGATCACCCGTGGATGCAGGCGTTCGGCGAAGGCTTCGTCAGCTACCGGCCGCCGGTCAACACCCGGACCACCGAGAAACTGTTGAACAGGAAGCCCAACGGCAACCCGGAGATCACCCTGAACTGGATCACCCCGCACCAGAAATGGGGCATCCACTCCACCTACAGCGACAACCTGCTGATGCTCACCCTGTCGCGCGGCGGTCCGATCATCTGGCTCAGCGAGCACGACGCGGCCAAGGCCGGGATCGTCGATAACGACTGGGTCGAGGTGTTCAACGCCAACGGCGCGGCGACCTGCCGCGCGGTGGTCAGCCAGCGGGTCAAGGACGGCATGGTGATGATGTACCACGCCCAGGAACGCATCGTGAACGTACCCGGCAGCGAGACCACCGGCACCCGTGGCGGCCACCACAACTCGGTGACCCGCGTGGTGCTCAAACCGACCCACATGATCGGCGGCTACGCCCAGCAGGCCTGGGGCTTCAACTACTACGGCACGGTCGGCTGCAACCGCGACGAGTTCGTCGTGGTGCGCAAGATGAGCAAGGTCGACTGGCTGGACGAACCCCGCCACGGCGGACTCGGCGGCGACGCCCTGCCGCAACCGCTGCCCCAGGACATTTGAGGAGAGACGCCATGAAAATTCGTTCGCAAGTCGGCATGGTGCTGAACCTCGACAAGTGCATTGGTTGCCACACCTGCTCGATCACCTGCAAGAACGTCTGGACCAGCCGCGAAGGCATGGAGTACGCCTGGTTCAACAACGTCGAGACCAAGCCCGGGATCGGCTACCCGAAGGAATGGGAAAACCAGGAGAAGTGGAAGGGCGGCTGGGTGCGCGCGGCGGACGGTTCGATCCGCCCGCGCATCGGCGGCAAGTTCCGCGTGCTGGCGAACATCTTCGCCAACCCGGACCTGCCCGAGATCGACGACTACTACGAACCGTTCGACTTCGACTACCAGCACCTGCATACCGCGCCCAAGGCCGAGCACCAGCCGGTGGCGCGCCCGCGCTCGCTGGTCTCCGGGCAGCGCATGGAGAAGATCGAGTGGGGCCCGAACTGGGAGGAGATCCTCGGCACCGAGTTCGCCAAGCGGCGCAAGGACAAGAACTTCGACCAGGTCCAGGCGGACATCTACGGTGAGTACGAGAACACCTTCATGATGTACCTGCCGCGCCTCTGCGAGCACTGCCTGAACCCGGCGTGCGTGGCGTCCTGCCCGAGCGGGGCGATCTACAAGCGCGAGGAGGACGGCATCGTCCTGATCGACCAGGACAAGTGCCGCGGCTGGCGGATGTGCATCTCCGGCTGCCCGTACAAGAAGATCTACTTCAACTGGAAGAGCGGCAAGTCCGAGAAGTGCATCTTCTGCTACCCGCGCATCGAGGCCGGCCAGCCCACCGTCTGCTCGGAGACCTGCGTCGGGCGCATCCGCTACCTCGGCGTGCTGCTCTACGACGCCGACCGCATCCACGAAGTGGCCAGTTGCGAGAACGAGCGCGAGCTGTACGAGAAGCAACTGGAGATCTTCCTCGATCCGTTCGACCCGGCGGTGATCGCCCAGGCGCGCAAGGACGGGGTGGCCGACAGCGTCATCGAGGCGGCGCAGAAGTCGCCGGTGTACAAGCTGGCGATGGACTGGAAGCTGGCCCTGCCGCTGCACCCGGAATACCGCACGCTGCCGATGGTCTGGTACGTGCCGCCGCTGTCGCCGATCCAGAACGCAGCCGCCGAGGGGCACATCGGCAGCGACGGGGTGATCCCGGACGTCGAGTCGCTGCGCATCCCCGTGCAGTACCTGGCCAACCTGCTCACCGCCGGCGACACCGCGCCGGTGCTGCTGGCGCTCAAGCGCCTGCTGGCGATGCGCGCCTACAAGCGCGCCGAGCACGTCGAAGGCCGCCAGGACCTGGAGGTGCTGGCCAAGGTCGGGTTGAGCGTGGAGCAGGTGGAGGAGATGTACCGCTACCTGGCCATCGCCAACTACGAGGATCGCTTCGTGATCCCCAGCGCGCACCGCGAGGAAGCGCTTTCCGATGCCTTCGCCGAGCGTTCCGGCTGTGGCTTCAGCTTCGGCAACGGCTGTTCCGGCGGCAGCAACTCCGCCGTCAACCTGTTCGGCGGCAAGCCGACCAACCGCCGCGACGTGATCCAGGTCGTGCAGATCCAGGAGTGAGCGCCATGAACGATCACAGCCAACTGTTCCGCCTGCTCGCCCTGCTACTCGACTATCCACGCGCCGAGCTGCGCGAGGAGAGCCTCGGCCTGCATGCGCTGATCCGCACCTGCGAACTGCCGGAAGCGCTGCGCGACGGCCTCGCGGCGCTGCTCAACGAGCTCTGCCAGGGCGACCTGCTGGACGTCCAGGCGCGCTACGACGGTCTCTTCGAGCGCGGCCGCTCGGTCTCGCTGCTGCTCTTCGAGCACGTCCACGGCGAGAGCCGCGACCGTGGCCAGGCGATGGTCGACCTGCTCGACCGCTATACCGGGGCCGGCCTGCAAATCGACGTACCGGAGCTGCCGGACTACCTGCCGCTGTACCTCGAATACCTGTCGCTGCTGCCGTTCGCGGCGGCCAGCGAAGGGCTCGCCGAAGTGGCGCACATCCTCGGCCTGCTGGCGCTGCGCCTGGAGGAACGCGGCAGCGCCTATGCGGCGATTTTCGAGGCGTTGCTGGAACTCGGCGGCGAGCGCCCGGACCTCGGCGCGTTGCGTCGCGACCAGGCCCAGGAACAGCGCGACGACAGCCTGGAGGCCATCGACCGGGCCTGGGAGGAAACCCCGGTGAGCTTCACCGACCCCGCCGGCGGTTGCCCGTCGAGCAGCGGCCGCCGTCCAACGGCGTCCACCGAACAACCATTGCAATGGGTCGCCCAGCCGGTACCGCAGATGCAGTACCGCGCGGCCCGCGAAGGAGTCTGAGCATGTCGACCAATCTTCTGTTCTTCGGGATCTATCCCTATGTCGCGCTGCTGATCTGCCTGGTCGGCAGCTGGGCGCGCTTCGACCTCTCGCAGTACACCTGGAAGGCCGGTTCCAGCCAGATGCTCAGCAAGAAGGGCATGCGGGTATACAGCAACCTGTTCCACGTCGGCGTGCTGTTCATCCTCGCCGGCCACTTCGTCGGCCTGCTGACCCCGGCCTCGGTCTACCACCACCTGATCAGCACCGAGAACAAGCAACTGCTGGCGATGGTCTCCGGCGGCTTCTTCGGCGTGCTCTGCTTCATCGGCCTGAGCGGACTGATCCTGCGCCGCCTGACCGACGCGCGGGTGCGCGCCACCGGCAACGCCTCCGACCTGATGATCCTGCTGGTGCTCTACGCCCAGCTGATCCTCGGCCTCTCCACCATCGTCGCCTCGACCCATCACATGGATGGCTCGGTGATGGTGATGCTCGCCGACTGGGCCCAGGCCATCGTCACCCTGCGTCCGCTGGCGGCGGCCGAAGCCATCGCGCCGGTGGGCCTGGTCTACAAGCTGCACGTCGGCCTGGGCCTGACCCTGTTCGTGCTGTTCCCCTTCACCCGCCTGGTGCACATCGTCAGCGCGCCGGTGTGGTACCTGGGCCGGCGCTACCAGATCGTGCGCCAGAAACGTCCTGCCTGAACCCTGGGCGGCCGGCGCATCCGGCGCCGGCCCGCCGAACCGAGGTGATCGATCATGAGTTGCTCCCACTACGAAGAACGCGTCGAGAAGGTCGAACTGCCGCAACTGAAGGTCAACGGCGTGGCCATCGGCGAAGACCTGCTGGCCCGCGAACTGCAATACCACCCGGCGGACAGCTACGCGCTGGCGCTGGAGGCCGCCTGCCGTGCGCTGATCGTCCGCCAGTTGCTCCTGCAACGGGCCGACGCGCTGGGCATCGAGGCCCGCTGCGAAGACGGCGAGACGCCGGAGGAAGCGCGCATCCGCCAATTGCTGGAGGAAGAGGTGCAGGTCCCGGAAGCCGACGAAGACGCCTGCCGGACCTGGTACGCGGCCAATCCTGGACGCCTGCTCGGCCCCTGGCGCCTGCAATTGCGCCATGTGCTGCTGGCTTGCGCGCCGGACGACCTGGAAGGCCGCGAGACGGCGCGCAAGCAGGCCGCGGAGCTGCTCGACGAGTTGCGCGGGCATCCCGAGCGCTTCGTCGACCTGGCCCGGCGTTTCTCCGCCTGTCCGTCGAAGGAGTCGGGTGGCGACCTTGGCTGGATCGAGCCGGGGCAGACCGTCCCCGAATTCGAGAAGCGCCTGCTGCGCCGCGCGCCCGGGCTGCTCGAGCATCCGCTGGAAAGCCGCTATGGCCTGCATGTGGTGGAACTGCTGGCGCGCGAAGGCGGCGAGCCGCTCGACTTCGACGCGGCCCGCGCACAGATCGCCGCGCACCTGCAAGCGCAAGTGTTGCAGCGGGCCGTGGGGCAGTACATCGGCGTGCTGGCGGGAGACGCCTGCATCGAGGGCTTCGCCTTCGAGGGCGCGGATGGGGCGCTGGTGCAATAGGTTTCGGCGCCGTTGTTTCCCTCTTCCTCCCGAAGATCAAACGGAGTACCCAGGACATGACCGACTGGATCGATGGCCAAGGCCGACAGATCGACTACCTGCGCCTGTCGGTCACCGACCGTTGCGACTTCCGCTGTGTCTACTGCATGGCCGAGGACATGCGCTTCCTGCCGCGCCAGCAGGTGCTGACCCTGGAGGAGATCGAGCGGGTCGCCCGGCTGTTCGTCGCCGGCGGTGTGCGCAAGCTGCGCCTGACCGGCGGCGAGCCGCTGGTGCGGCCCGGCATCGTCGGCCTGTGCGAGCGCCTGGCGGCACTGCCGGGGCTGCGCGAACTGTGCATGACCAGCAACGGCTCGCAACTGGTGCGCTACGCCCGGCCGTTGTACGACGCCGGCCTGTCGCGTCTCAACATCAGCCTCGACACCCTCGATCCGCTGCGCTTCCGGGCGATCACCCGCAACGGCGAGCTGGACAAGGTGCTGGCCGGCATCGACGCCGCCCAGGCCGCCGGTTTCCGCCGGATCAAGCTGAACGCGGTGGTGATGAAGGGGCGCAACGCCGATGAGGTGCCGGCGCTGGTGGACTTCGCCATCGCCCGCGGCCTGGATATCAGCTTCATCGAGGAGATGCCGCTTGGCCAGGTCGGCCGCGAACGTGGCGAGAGCTTCTGCTCCAGCGACGAAGTACGCGCGCTGATCGCCCAGCGCCACGCCTTGCTCGACAGCGCCGAGCAGAGCGGAGGGCCGGCGCGCTACGTGCGCCTGGTCGAGCATCCGCAGACACGCATCGGCTTCATCTCGCCGCACTCGCACAACTTCTGCGCCACCTGCAACCGCCTGCGCCTGACCGTCGAGGGCCGCCTGCTGCTGTGCCTCGGCCACGAGCATTCGCTCGACCTGCGCGCGCTGCTGCGCCGCCACCCGCTGCACGACGGGCCGTTGCTGGAAGCGATCGGCGAGGCGCTCCAGCGCAAGCCGGCGCGCCATGAATTCAGCGCCGCCGGCGAGGTGCAGGTGCTGCGCTTCATGAACATGAGCGGCGGCTGAGGCGACTCGGGGCGCCTCCAGCGGGCCTTCGCCAGCGGCCAGGGCGAGGCCGCTCTTCTGGTAGGCCAGCAGGGTCTCGTCGCCGGTCTCGCTGCTGTACAGCTCGCCCCCGGAAAACATCACGGCATAACCGTCGCAGGAACTGCGTGCGATCACCTAGCTGCGCCGCGCGTCCGGGTGGCCGGGCATGTCCAGCCCGACCGGGTCCCGTACGTCGCTCAGGCACCCTTCGGTACTCGCGCTCGGCGCCGACCTGGGCGCGCTAGCTGGCGGAGCGCGGCTTGCGACGGGTAGCGAAGCCTCTCAAGGGCGTTGACGAAACGAAAAAATCCCCGCGGCATGAGCGTGACGCGGGGATCCAGGCGTAAATAGAGCCTTAACCGTGATAGCTGAAATGGAGCAAGGGGTGATGTCTGCGTAGCGGAACACCTCGCGGGGTGGCTGTGTATGGCTCAAGACTAAGTCCCGCGGGCCGGCGGGCCTATTCCTCGAAGGAGGTAAGGAGGGGTAGCGGAGGAGGGACGGCGATTGACGATGTATACTTTTTGGTCCAGATTGGACGAAAAGTATAAAGGCGGATCACCGTCTGTTTCCTGCCCGGGCCGCGGGCGCACCTTCGTCACCCCTGGAGTCGTCCATGATCAAGTCGCTGAACACCAAGAACCTGCTGGGAGGCCTGCTGCTCGGCGTGCTCGCCAGCGGATCCGCCGTCGCCGCCGATGGCAACCTGCGGATCGGCATCGAGGCCGCCTACCCGCCGTTTTCCTTCAAGACCGCCGAAGGCGAACTGGCCGGCTTCGACTACGACATCGGCAACGCGCTGTGCGCGCAGATGCAGGTGAAGTGCCAGTGGATCGAGCAGGAGTACGATGGCCTGATTCCCTCGCTGAAAGTTCGCAAGATAGACGCCGCGCTGTCCTCCATCACCATCACCGAGGAACGCCGGCGCTCGGTGGACTTCACCCACAAGTACTACTTCACGCCGGGCCGCCTGGTGATGAAGGAAGGCGCCCAGCTCGACGACAGCTTCAGCCAGTTGGCCGGCAAGCGCATCGGCGTGCAGCGCGGCGCTACCGCCGACCGCTTCGCCAGTGCGGTGCTGGCCAAGGCCGGTGCCGAAGTGGTGCGCTACACCAGCCAGGACGAGATCTACCTGGACCTGGTGGCCGGCCGCCTCGACGCCACCTTCGCCGACTCCATCCCGCTGCAGACCGGCTTCCTCGATACCCCGCGCGGCAAGGGCTACGCCTTCGTCGGGCCGGAGTTCAAGGACCCGAAATACTTCGGCGAGGGCGCCGGGATCGCGGTGCGCAAGGGGGACGCCGAGCTGGTCGGCAAGCTCAACGCGGCGATCGACGCGATTCGTGCCGACGGGACCTACAAGCGCATCGAGGGCAAGTACTTCAAGAGCGACATCTACGGCGACTGACCGCTCGCCGGCGGCGGCTGCCGTCAGTCGCCGCCTTCCTTCAGCTCCTTGAGGTGCTTGTAGACTGTGGCCCGGCCCATGTTCAGCACGTTGGCCACATAGTTGGCCGCGCTCTTGCCCTTGAACGCGCCCTCGGCGTGCAGGGCCAGGACCAGTTCGCGCTTGTGCTCGCGGGTCAGCAGGTTCAAGCCGAGCTGGCGCTGCCGCAGCCAGCCGTGCAGGAAGGTGTTGATGCGCTCCTGCCAGTCGTCGCGGAACAGCGCGTCCGGTTGCGGGATCAGCTTGCTCGGCGAGAGGAACAGGTCGAGTGCCGCCTTGGCGCTCTCGAACAGGCTGATGTTCAGGTTGATGCACAGCACCGCCAGCGGCTGGCCGGCGGAGTCGCGCAGCACGGTGCTGACCGAGCGGATCTTCTGCCCGTCCCAGTTGAGCTTCTCGTAGGGACCGATGTTGCGCTCGTCGCTATCGCCTTCGAGCATGTCTTCCAGCGCCGAGTCGTCGCCGACCTCGCGCTTGGACAGGTTGTTGGCGATGTAGTCGACCCGCTGGCTGCGCAGGTCGTGCAGGACCACTTCGGCGTGGGGGAAGAACAGGGTGGCGATGCCGTCGGCGATCGCCCGGTAGTTCTCCAGGCTGGGGTCTTGGCTCGGGCTCATGCGCAGGAACTCTCGTGGGACGGCGGGCGAGGCGAGTGTGCCGCAAACCCGCCGCCGGGTCATCAGGGGGACAGGCGGCGCGGCGACAGCATCGCCTCGTCCAGGCCGTGCTCGCGCAGGTGCGCCGGCAGCGGCTGGTGGCGGATCAGCGCGGCGCTGGCCTCGCCCATCGCCGCCGAGGTCTGGATACCGTAGCCGCCCTGGGCGGCGACCCAGAAGAAGCCTTCCGCATCGGCGGCGTAGCCGGCCACCAGGTCGCCGTCGGCGACGAACGAGCGCAGCCCTGCCCAGGTGTGTTCCGGGCGGCGAATGGTGAGGGTGGTGGCTTCTTCGATCAGGTACATGCCGGTGGCGATGTCCAGTTGCTCGGGCTGCACGTCGTGGGCTTCGACCGGATCGGCGTTGGCCGGCGAGCCGAGCAACATGCCGGCGTCCGGCTTCAGGTAGAAGGATTCGTCGAGGCTGACCAGCATCGGCCAGTCGTGGCAGTCGATGCCCGGCGGCGGGGCGAAGATGAAGGCTGAGCGGCGCTTGGGCTGCAGGCCCAGCGGGCGGACGCCGGCCAGCCCGGCGATGGCGTCGCACCAGGCGCCTGCGGCGTTGACCAGCACCGCCGCGCGGTAGCTGCCGGCGTCGCAGCGGACTTCCCAGGCGCCGTCGACCCGGCGGATCTCCAGCGCTTCGTGGTTGCATAGGACCTGCCCCTGGTTGCGGCGGATGCCGCGCAGGTAGCCCTGGTGCAGGGCGTCGGTATCGATGTCGGCGCCGGTGGGGTCGTAGGTGGCGCCGAAGACCTTGTCGCGACGCAGCACCGGCACGATCGAGCAGGCCTGTTCCGCGTCCAGCAGGCGCATCTGCGGCACCAGCGCCTTGCCGCTTTCGTATTGACGGCGGAGTTCTTCCGGATCGTCGCTGAAGTCGACCACCATTTCCGGACGCGGGCTGAGCAGCGGATGCTCGCAGAAGCCGGCCGGCGGGTTGTCGAAGAAGGCCCGGCTGGCGGCGGTGAGCGCGCGCACCTGGGGTGTGCCGTAGGCCACCGTGTAGTGCGCGGCGGAGCGGCCGGTGGAGTGGTAGCCGGGCTGCGCCTCGCGCTCCAGCACCACGACCCGGCCGTGGGCCGACAGCCAGTAGCCGGTGGATGCGCCGGCGATGCCGGCACCGATGACGAGGTAATCCGCTTCGATCATGCTGCTCTCCTGCATCGCGCGATCAGCCTGCCTGGCGCAGGCGGTAGAGGGCGTTGGCCAGGGCTACGTCTTCCAGGCCCAGGCCGATCGAGCGGAAGAACGCCGGGCGCCGGTATTCCGGACGTGGCGCCTGGCCGCTGAGCAGTTCGGCGAGGTCGCCGCGGATCGCCTCGGGGCTCCAGCCATGCTGTTCGGCGGCGATCAGCATCTCGCCGGCGGAGCCTGGGGTGGTGTGCCGGTAGTCGCAATAGACGTCCATGGCCGCCAGGCTTTCCGCCGGTACCTCATGGGCGCGGGGCGCGTTGGTGCTGATCGAGGTGACCAGCGCCGGGCGCTTGAGTTGGCGCGGGTCGATCACTGCTCGGGCCGAGGAGGTGCAGAGCAGGATCACATCGGCTTCGTCCAGCGCTTCCTCCAGGCTGCCGGCGGCTTCGGCGCGCGGGTCGATGGCGCGCAGGCTTTGCAGGCGGCGCTCGTCCAGGCACGGCGAATGGACTCGCACGCCCTGCCAGTCACGCAGGCCCTTCACGTATTGCAGGTGGGCATGGGCTACCGGTCCGCTGCCGATCAGCGCCAGGCGGCCGGCTTCGGCCGGAGCCAGGGCATCCACCGCCACCGCGGTGGTGGCGGCGGTGCGCGCGGTGGTCAGCCGGGCGGCATCGCAGAGCAGCAAGGGCTGGCCGGTCTGCATCGACATCAGCAGGGTCCAGGCGGTGACCAACGGGCCCTGTTCGCGGACGATGTAGGGCGAAGTCTTGACCCCGTAGACCTGTTCCTGGGCGAGCACGCCGAGGTAGTTGATGAAGTCGCCGCGACCGGCGGGGAACTCCACCAGTTGCTGGGCCGGCTGGAGCGCCTGGCCGGCGGCCAGGTCGAGGAACAGCTGGCGCATGGCCTGGAGGACGTCGATACGGGCGAGCAGTTGCTCGGCTTCGGCCTGCTGGACGATCAGGGGAGTGGCGGCGCTCATGCGATCTCCGGAATGGATGTAAACAATTTGTCCATTCTGGACTTTAAGGTATTGCCGGGCAAGCGCCGACCCGCCTCGATGACCGACGGCGGCACCTGCGTGTCGCAGAAACGAAAAAGGCGAAGCCGGATGGCTTCGCCTTTTTTCTCCACGCCTGCGTTCAGTGCTTGCGCGGTACCGGCTTGAGCAGTTCGGCCGGCGGCATCTCGCAGGTGATCTTGCGGCCCAGCAGTTCTTCGATCGGCGGCAGGGCGAAGGCATCGTCCTCGCCGGCGAAGCTGATCGAGGTGCCCGAGGCGCCGGCGCGGCCGGTACGACCGATACGGTGCACGTAGTCGTCCGGGTCCTCCGGCAGGGTGAAGTTGATCACATGGCTGATGCCGTCGATGTGGATGCCGCGGCCGGCCACGTCGGTTGCCACCAGGACGCGGATCTTGCCTTCGCGGAAGCCTTCCAGGGTGCGGATGCGCTTGTGCTGCGGTACGTCGCCGGACATCTGGGCGGCGCTGATGCCGTCCTTGGTCAGGCGTTCCTCGATGCGGCGGACTTCGTCCTTGCGGTTGGCGAAGACCATCACCCGTTCCCAGTTGTTCTGCGCCACCAGGTTGTACAGCAGCTTGTACTTGTCGCTGCCGGCCACGGCGTAGACATGCTGCTCGACGGTGTCGCTGGCGACGTTCTCCGGCTCGATCTCGACGATCGCCGGATCGACGGTCCACTGCTTGGCGAGGTTCATCACGTCGTCGGTGAAGGTCGCCGAGAACAGCAGGGTCTGGCGTTCGCCCTTGTGCGGGGTCTGCCGGATGATCTGCCGGACCTGCGGGATGAAACCCATGTCGAGCATGCGGTCGGCTTCGTCGAGGACCATCACCTCGACCATGTCCAGGTGCACCTCGCCGCGCTGGTTGAAGTCCAGCAGACGGCCTGGGGTGGCTACCAGGATGTCGCAGAAGCGCGCTTCCAGCTGCTTGAGTTGCTTGTCGAAGTCCATGCCGCCGACGAAGGTCATCACGTTCAGCCCGGTGTACTTGGTCAGCGCCGCGGCGTCCTTGGCGATCTGTACCACCAGTTCGCGGGTCGGGGCGATGATCAGCGCGCGCGGCTCGCCCATGTAGCGCTCTTTCGGCGGCGGGGTCTGCAGCAATTGGGTGATGATCGAGATGAGGAACGCGGCGGTCTTGCCGGTGCCGGTCTGTGCGCGGCCGATGGCGTCCTGGCCGCGCAGGGTGAAGCCCAGTACCTGCGCCTGGATCGGGGTGCAGTAGGGGAAGCCGAGGTCATGGATGGCGTGCATCAGGCTCGGGGCGAGGTTGAAGTCGTGGAAGCGGGTCTTGCCTTCCTGCGGTTCGACCACGAAGTCTTCCAGCTTCCAGTTGTCCACCGGCTTCGGCTTGCGTTCGCGGCGCGGCTTGTCGCTGCGCGGCTTGGCGTCCCGGCCTTCTTTGGCGGCGGGTTTGGCGGGCTTTTCGCCTTTCTCGGCCTTTTCAGCGGCGCGCGGGGCGCCGGACTCGTTGTCGGCGCGCGGGGGGCGCGGTTTGCGTGGGCGTTTCTCGGTCGGCTTTTCGCCGGTGGGGGCGGTACCTTTCGCGGTAGCGCCGGCAGGGCCTTGCGGGACCGGGGAGGAACCGCTCTGCGGCTGGGTTCCGTCGGCCTTGCCGAAGATTTTCTTGAGTGCTTTGAGCACGGCGATCTCGTAGTGGTTAAGGAATGAACGGGCGCCAGTGTAAAGCATGTTGCCAGCGGGGAGAAATCCATGCTTGGCCGGCGCCCTCCAGCCCTGGCCGGACGGGGCCTGGAGGGGGCTGCGCGAAGCTCCCGGGGCAGCCTTCGGGAGGACTCGTGCGCGCGACCGGTGGCGCGCTACAAAAAGACAACGGTAGGGCGACGACGGGGGTGGCATCTTCGGGACGGTGCCGGAGCGATCCGGCGAGTGTCCGCCCACTCACCAACGGAAGAACAAGAAAACCATGAATCCGTCCCCATCGATCGCCGGGCTGAGCGATATCGAAGCCCTGGAACGCGTGCCGCTGGAACAGCGTGACCTGCCGTCCAGCACCTACGAACTGTTGCAACGCTCGGCCCAGCGCCACGGCCAGCGTATCGCCCTGAGCTGCCTGCTGCATGGCAGCGCCGCCGAAGAACCGCTGCGGATCAGCTATGCCGAGCTGTTCGCCCGCGTCACCCAGACCGCCAACGCCTTGCACCGGCTGGGCCTGGAAAGCCACCAGGCGGTGTCCTTCCTGCTGCCCAACCTGCCGCAGACCCACTACGTGATCTGGGGCGGCGAGGCTGCCGGGATCGTCAATGCGATCAACCCGCTGCTGGAGCCGGAGCACATCGCCGAGCTGATCCGCGCCTCCAACACCCGGGTGCTGGTGACCCTGGCGCCGTTCCCCGGCACCGACCTGTGGCAGAAGGTCGCCGGCCTGCGCGCGCAGCTGCCGGAGCTGTACGCGATCGTCGTGGTCGATCCGGCCAACCTGTTGCCGGCGCCGCAGCGCGAGGCGCTCAAGGCCCAGCGCGGGCCGCTGCCGGAGGGCGTGCTGGACTTCGATACGCTGATCGCCGACTGCCCGGCAGACCGCCTGGAGAGCGGACGGGCGATCCATCCGGACGACGTCGCTTCCTATTTCCACACCGGCGGCACCACCGGCACGCCGAAGCTGGCGCCGCACAGCCACTTCAACGAGGTGGCGATGGCCGAGATCATGGGCCTGAACGCCGACTACGGGGTGGACGACGTGCTGCTCTGCGGCCTGCCGCTGTTCCACGTCAACGGCGTGATGGTTACCGGCCTGGCGCCCTTCCATCGCGGCGCCCAGGTGCTCCTGGCCGGGCCCCAGGGCTACCGCAATCCGACCCTGATCCAGGACTTCTGGAAGCTGGTGGAACGCTACCGGGTCACCAGCTTCAGTGGCGTGCCGACCATCTACGCGGCGTTGCTGCAGGTCCCCAGCGATGGCCGCGACCTGTCCAGCCTGCGTTTCGCCCTGTGCGGCGCGGCGCCGATGCCGGTGGAGCTGATCCGCCAGTTCGAGGCGCGTACCGGGCTCAAGGTGATCGAGGGCTACGGCCTCACCGAAGGTACCTGCGGCACCAGTTGCAACCCGCGTGGCGGCGAGCGCCGGCCGGGTTCGATCGGCCTGCGCCTGCCGTACTGCCAGGTGAAGGTCGCGGTGCTCGACGGCGAGGGCAATTACCTGCGCGATGCCGCGCCGAACGAGGTGGGCAACCTCTGCCTGAAGGGCCCGACGGTGTTCAAGGGCTACCTGCAACAGGACCGGAACCGCGATATCTGGATCGGCGATGGCTGGTTCAATACCGGCGACCTCGGTCGTATCGACGAGGACGGCTACATCTGGCTCACCGGGCGCAGCAAGGACCTGATCATTCGCGGTGGCCACAACATCGACCCACAGATGATCGAAGAAGCGCTGCACCGGCATCCGGCCGTGGCCCTGGCGGCGGCGGTGGGCAAGCCGGACGCCAAGGCCGGCGAGCTGCCGGTGGCGTATATCCAGCTCAAGCCCGGCGCCAGCGCCAGCGAGGAAGAGCTGCTGGAGCACGCCAGCCGCCACGTACCGGAGCGCGCGGCGGTGCCCAAGGATATCTGGCTGATCGAGAGCATGCCGGTCACCGCGGTGGGCAAGACCTTCAAGCCGGCGCTGCGCCTGGACGCGATCCGCCGGGTGCTGGAGGAGGAAAGCCGGAGGATCGCCGAGGATATCCGCGTGGAGGTGGTCGCCGACGAGCGCCACGGCCAGCTCGCCCACCTGCACGTTCCCGCGCTTGACGAAAGACGCCAGGCGGCGCTGGAAGAGCTGCTCGGCGGCTACGCGCTGAACTACCGGCTGCACGCCGTCTGAGAGAAGCTCCGGGCGTCAGAGGCGCTTGCGCAGCCAGGCGCCGATGTCGTGGATTTCCTCCAGGGACACCTCGTGGCCCATCGGGTAGTCGTGCCAGCCCACCTCCACGCCCTGCGCCTGCAAGGCGTCATGGGCCGCGCGGCCAAGCGCCGGGTCGACCACGTCGTCCTGGCTGCCGTGCAGGTGCAGGACCGGAATCCGCTTGTGGCGCTCGTCCAGCGCCAGGTCGTCGAAGGTCGGCGCGTAGGTGGATAGCGCCAGCACCCCGCCGAGCGGCTGGGCGTAGCGGCGGAAGGCGGTATGCAGGACCACCGCGCCGCCCTGCGAGAAACCGGCGAGGATGATCCGCTCGGCGGCGATGCCCTTGGCGCGCTGTTCATCGATGAGAGCGATGACCTGGTCGGCGGAGGCGTTCAACTGGTCTTCGTCGATGGCCCGCGCCGGACTGAAGGCAAGGATGTCGTACCAGCTCGGCATGACCCAGCCGCCATTGACCGTCACCGCCTGGCTCGGCGCCTGGGGGAGGATGAAGCGGGTGCTCGGCAGGACCATCTGCAGGGCTTCGGCCACCGGTTTGAAGTCGGTACGGTCGGCGCCCAGGCCGTGCAGCCAGATGATACAGGCGTCGGCATTCGGGGCATCGAGGATCAGGGGTTCGCTCATGACGGCTCCAGGCAGGGGGCATATGCGTTCGGAATGGGAGGACCATTCGACAACAGGCGCTTTCCCGCTCGCAAGTCGGCCAGATTGTCGCAGATCATGCATTCGCCAATTTCCCGCGGATGCGCTTTGCTAAGGGAAGTGCGCCGGGTACGCCGTTCGTCGCCCGCCGCCGTCGCGCCGCCGGCTGCCTCTGCCGGTGCCGCGGCGCTTGCGGTTACAGTGCGGCGACCGGCCCGGGAAGCGACCGGCGCGGGGCCGGCGGTTCACCCAGGGGCGGCGAAGGGAGTGGCGAACAGATGACAATAATGAAAGGTACCTGGCTGCTGCTGGCCGCTGTCTGCCTCGGCGCCAGCGCCACGGCCGAGGCCGGTGCGACGCTGGATGCGGTGAAGCGCAAGGGCTACGTGCAGTGCGGCGTCAGCGACGGCCTGCCGGGGTTCTCCTACGCCGACGCCAAGGGCCGTTTCAAGGGGCTCGACGTCGACATCTGCCGGGCGCTGGCCGCCGCGCTGTTCGGCGATGCCGAGAAGGTGCGCTTCACCCCGCTGTCCGCCACCGAGCGGTTTTCGGCGTTGCAGTCCGGCACGGTCGATCTGCTGTCGCGCAACACCTCATGGACCAGCTCGCGGGATACCGCGCTGGGCATCCACTTCACCGGCGTCACCTATTTCGACGGCCAGGGCTTCCTGGTCAATCGCAAGCTCGGCGTGTCCAGCGCCCGCGAACTGAAGGACGCGACGGTGTGCATCCAGTCCGGCACCACCAACGAGCTGAACGTGGCGGACTACTTCCGGGCCCACGGCATCCGCTACAAGGCGGTGCTCGACGACAGCTACGAGAAGAGCGCCCGTGCACTGGAGGCGGGGCAGTGCGACGTGCTCAGCTCCGACCAGTCGCAGCTCTACGCCCAGCGCCTGAAGCTGGCCAAGCCGGAGCAGTACGTGGTGCTGCCGGAAGTGATCTCCAAGGAGCCGCTCGGCCCGGCCGTGCGGCAGGGCGACGAAGCCTGGTTCAACATCGTCCGCTGGACCCTGTACGGCCTGCTCAACGCGGAGGAGCTGGGGGTCACCTCGAGCAACGTCGAGCGCCAGGCCAGGGACAGCCGCAACCCGGACGTCGCCCGCCTGCTCGGCAGCGAGGGCGACGCCGGCAAGGACTTGCAACTGCCGCGCGACTGGGTGGTGCAGATGGTGCGCCAGGTCGGCAACTATGGCGAGATCTTCGCCCGCAACGTCGGCGACGGCAGCCCGCTGAAGATGCCGCGCGGCCTCAACGCGCAATGGAATCTCGGCGGCCTGCACTATGCGCCGCCGATTCGCTGACCGGCGGGGCTGGCTGAACTCTCGCCAGCACCGACAATCCGATAACAGACAGACGCACCGGTGCCGGTGCACTATAGAGCGACGCGTCATGCCGAACACCGAACAAGAGAAATGCCCGTGAACCTATCGATGACTCCCATCAACAAAGCCAAGGCCTGGGGCGTCCACGCCGTCACCGCCAGTGGCGTGATCCTGGCCTTGCTGGCCCTGCTCGCGCTGGTCGACAACAAACCCCAGGCCTGTCTGCTCTGGCTCGGCCTGGCCCTGCTGGTGGACGGCCTCGACGGCACCCTGGCGCGCAAGTACGAAGTCAAGGAAATGCTGCCGCATTTCGACGGCTCGGTGCTCGACCTGGTGATCGACTACCTGACCTACGTGTTCATCCCGGCCATCTTCATCTACCGCTACATCCCCCTGCCGGAGCATTTCGAGCTGCTGGCGGTGGGCGTGATCCTGGTTTCATCGCTGTTCTGCTTCTGCAACGTCAACATGAAGAGCACCGATAACTACTTCGTCGGCTTCCCGGCCGCCTGGAACGTGGTGGCGGTGTACTTCTACGTGCTCGACCTGCACCCCTGGGTCAACCTCGCCACGGTGCTGGTGCTGGCTGCCCTGACCCTGACCCGGATGAAGTTCCTCCACCCGTTCCGCGTGCGCCAGTTCATGCCGCTGAACATCGCCGTGACTTTCGTCTGGCTGATCAGCAGCGGTCTGCTGATCGTTCAGCAGCCGGCCGACCTGCCGATCCTGCTCGGCCTGTGGTTCGCCGCCTCGGCCT
Source organism: Pseudomonas sp. 203-8 (assembly GCF_020708595.1). Classification (NCBI taxonomy): domain Bacteria; kingdom Pseudomonadati; phylum Pseudomonadota; class Gammaproteobacteria; order Pseudomonadales; family Pseudomonadaceae; genus Pseudomonas; species Pseudomonas sp. 203-8. The sequence continues at coordinate 185,189 of NZ_JAJFDF010000002.1, forward strand.
ATTTCGTCGGTATCTGCCTCTGGCGCAGCGCCCGCGAGTGGTTCGGCTGAAACGACCCGGCACGACGGCGTTCCCGCCTGGGGACGCCTGGCAAGTCCCTATCATCGCAAGGAACCCCGCATGGCCCACCCCAACGCCGAATTGATCGAGCGCTTCTACCAGGCCTTCCAGCGCCTCGACGGCGAGGCCATGGCGGCCTGCTACGCTCCCCAGGCGACCTTCCACGACCCGGCCTTCGGCGAACTGCGCGGGCGCGAGGTGGGCGACATGTGGCGCCTGCTGACCAGCCGGGCGCGGGACTTCCGCCTGGACTACGCGAACGTCCGCGCCGACGAGAACGAGGGGCGTGCGCAATGGGTGGCCCACTACCTGTTCACCCAGACCGGGCGCAGGGTGGAGAATCGCATCGAGGCCCGTTTCCGCTTCGCCGGCGGTTTGATCGTCGAGCATCGCGACCAGTTCGACCTGTGGCGCTGGAGCCGCCAGGCGCTTGGCGCCAAGGGCCTGCTGCTGGGCTGGGCGCCGCCGGTGCAGCGGGCGATCCGCGGGCAGGCGCGCAAGGGCCTGGCCGCCTACCAGGCTGCCCATCCGGCGGCCGGCTGAGGCTGTCGGTGGCCGAAGCGCGGATAATCTCCTAAGCTCGCCGCGGACAACCCGCAGGACGCCGCGATGATCACGCTCTTCCAGTTTCCCGCCGCATTCAACGTACCCAATGCCAGTCCCTACTGCCTGAAACTGGAAACCTGGTTGCGCCTGGCCGGCCTGGAGTATCAGGTGAAGGTCGTCAGCGACCCGCGCAAGGCGCCCAAGGGCAAGCTGCCCTACGTGCGTATCGAGGGCGAGGCGATCGGTGACAGCGAGATCGTCATCCGTACCCTCGGCGAGCGCTACGGGGTCACTCTCGACGCCGGCCTGGATGCCCGGGGCAAGGGTTGGGCACGGGCGATCACGCGCCTGTGCGACGAACACCTGTACTACCTGATGCTGTATTTCCGCTGGTTCGACGAGGACAGCTGGCGCGTGCTCAAGCCGGTGTTCTTCGGCTCGCTGCCATTCGGCGTGCGCGACGCGGTGGCCTGGGCCATGCGCCGCAAGGTCCGCGCTACCCTCAGGGCGCAGGGACTCGGGGTCCACGGCAGGGACGAACTGCTGGCCTTCGCCCGCGACGACCTCGATGCCCTCGACGGCCTGCTTGGCCAGGTCCCGTACTACGGCGGCGAACATCCGTGCAGCGCCGATGCCGCCGCTTACGGTATCCTCGCCAACCTCATCGAGGCGACCCTGGATACCCCACTCAGCCATGTGGCGCGAGGCTATCCGCGCCAGGTGGCGTATTGCGAGCGGATGCGGGAGCGGGTCTGGAGTGAGTGAGGCGACGGCCGCCACGGCGGCGATCGGGAAGTGTTGGTCGGTCTACCTGGTGAGGGCGGAAAACGGCGCGTTGTACTGCGGCATCAGCGACGATCCGCTGCGCCGCTTCGACACTCATTGCAGCGGCAAGGGCGCGCGGTTCTTCCATTCCAGCCCCGCCCGCGCGCTGGTCTACGTCGAGGCCTGCGCCAGCAAGGGCGACGCCCTGCGCCGCGAGCGGGCGATCAAGGCCCTGAGCAAGCGCGCCAAGGAGCGCCTGTTGGTCGGCGTACCGGTGTTGCGCGAGGTCGGCGAGCCGGCAATCTAGGACGTTCATCTGCGGTCATGGGGTATTCGTGGGTTACCTGAAGAATCATTGGTGGAAACGCTGGATCCGCCGCCGCGGCTGCAAGCTGGCCGGCGGCCCGGCCAGTGTCGGCAAGCGCACCACGCTGGTGCTCGAGGAGCAGGTCGAACTCGGCCACCTGCGCATCGTCCCACCGAGGCTGGAGATCGGCGCCTACAGCTATGTGCGCAGCGGCACCGACCTGTCCCTGGTGGCGTCCATCGGGCGTTTCTGCTCGATCGGCTCGGACTGTTTCATCGGCCAGGAAAAACACACCCATCCCAGCGACTGGGTGAGCAGCCACCCCTTCCAGCACACCGGCACCGCGCTGCGCTACGAGCCGGCGCTGAGCTACGCGGAAATCGGCCACGACGTCTGGATCGGGCACAGCGCGATGGTGATGGAAGGGGTCAAGGTCGGGACCGGGGCGATCATCGCCACGCGCGCCGTGGTCACTCGCGACGTGCCGCCCTACGCCATCGTCGCCGGCACCCCGGCGCAGGTGATCCGCTACCGGCATCCGCCGGAGATCATCGAGGGTCTGCTCGCCTCGCGCTGGTGGGAGCTGGATAGCGCCTTCCTCACCGGCCTGCCGCTGGACCGTCCCCGGGAGTTCCTCGCCGCCCTGGAGGCGCGCGAGGCGCCGCGTGCGGCGTACCGGCGGATGACCATCACCCGCCAGGGGTGCCGGCTGGATTGAGCGCGCCCATCGCCAGGCCCATCGGGCCAGGCGATGGGGCGCCCTTCATGTCCCGGATTGTCATAGGCGTGTTTTCCCAGCCGCGCTAAGCTGGTGCCTCACATCCGCCCGGAGGCGCCCATGTCAGAGCTGATCCTGCATCACTATCCCACTTCGCCCTTCGCCGAGAAGGCGCGCCTGCTGCTCGGTTTCAAGCAACTGTCCTGGCGTTCGGTGATGATTCCGCCGGTGATGCCCAAGCCGGACCTGGTGGCGCTGACCGGCGGCTATCGGAAGACCCCGGTGTTGCAGGTCGGCGCCGATGTGTATTGCGATACCGCGTTGATCGCCCGTCGCCTGGAGCAGGAAAAGGCGGTTCCGGCGCTGTTTCCCGAAGGCCAGGAGATGGTCGCCGCGAGCTTCGCCCAGTGGGCCGACGCGGTGCTGTTCCAGCACGCGGTAAGCCTGGCGTTCGCCCCGGAGTCCATCGCCGTGCGTTTCGGCAAGCTGCCGCCGGAATTCCTCAAGGCCTTCATGGCCGATCGCAGCCAGCTATTCAGCGGCGGCAGCGCCGGCCGCCTGCCGCTGGAACAGGCGCGCCACCAGTGGCCGGCATTCATGGCGCGACTGGAGCGCCAGTTGTCGCGCGAGGACGGCGATTTCCTGTTCGGCGAAGCGTCCGTCGCCGACTTCGCCGTGGCGCACTGCCTGTGGTTCCTCAAGGGCACGCCGGTCACCGCGCCGCTGGTCGACGATTACCCGCAGGTGCAGGCCTGGTTGGGACGGGTGCTCGGCTTCGGCCATGGCGCGCCAGCCGAGATGAGTGCGGAGGAAGCCCTGGAGGTGGCTCGCGGCAGCCAGCCCGCGGCATTGCCGGACGAATCCTTCAGCGACCCCAACGGTTTCCTGCCCGGCCAGGCGGTCGCCATCGCCGCCACCGACTACGGTGTCGACGCGGTACAGGGCGAACTGCTCTTCGCCGGCAGCGAGGAACTCATCCTGCGCCGCGAAGACCCGCGGGCGGGTACCGTGCATGTGCATTTCCCGCGCCTGGGCTTTCGCATCGAGGCGCGTTGAGGCATGCCGGCGGAGACCCCGCCGCTGCGGCCGGACGCCGATCCGCCGCAGTGCGCGTTGCCCGAGGCGAGGCCGGACCGCGACGCCGGCACCAAGCTGCGCGCCGCGGTGCTCGGTGCCAACGATGGCCTGGTGTCGAACCTGTGCCTGGTGATGGGCGTGGCGGGTGCGAGCATGGCGCATTCGTCCATCGTCCTCACCGGGATGGCCGGACTGGTGTCCGGGGCCTGCTCGATGGCCCTCGGCGAGTGGCTGTCGGTGACCAACGCCCGCGAGATGGCGAGCAAGCGCATCGCCGAGGAAGAACGCCTGCTCAGGCTCTGCCCGGACACCGAGACCCAGGAACTGATCGATATCTTCACCGCCAAGGGGCTGAGCGAGGTATCCGCCCGGCGCGTGGCCCTGCAACTGATGAACGACGGTCGTGGCGCGCTGGACACCTTGTCCCGCGAGGCCCTCGGCATCGATCCGACGGAGTTGGGCGGCAACCCGTGGAACGCGGCGGGCACGTCGTTCCTGCTGTTTTCCCTTGGCGCCCTGGTGCCGGTGGCGCCGTTCCTGTTCCTCGACGGCGCCGCGGCGCTGGTCGCAAGCCTGCTGTTCAGCCTGCTTGCGCTGCTGTTCAGCGGCGCGGTCACCGCCCGTTTCACCGGGCGGCCGCTGGCGTTCTCGGCGTTGCGCCAGGTGCTGGTCGGTACCCTTGCCGCGGCCTTCACCTATGGGTTGGGTACCGCGCTCGGCGTGGGCCTGGGCTGAAAGTCCTTCGCCTGCGGGGGACTCCGTTTTACACTGAGACACCCGGCCGGCGTGGCCGGGAACAGGAAAAACCGACCAGGGAGTGGCCATGAAAGCCTACGACATCGAAATCGTCAACGACGCCGCGCACGCCGGCGAAGCCAACCACGGCTGGTGCTTCGGCCTGCCGCCGGGCATCCGTCCGGAGCAGTGGCCGCTGGATCCGGACACCGGCTATCCGCTGATGCACGGCTTCACCCTGCTGCTGCCGGAGGACTACCGGGTGCATGGCCCGGAGATCGTCGCGCTGAGCTTCTTCTCCCTCGCCCCGGACCAGAACGACGGTGGACCGACCAGCGTCGACGGCATTCGCGAGATGCTCATCGATCCGCCCGCGCAACCGCCGGCCGACGCGGAACTGCGGCCGTTCTGGGAGGCCGGGCGCAATAGCCATCCGCGTCTGCACCGGATGGAGGACATCCTCGGCGGTGCCTATGCGTTGATCCTGCTCGACGCCGCTGAATTCAGCGGCGCGCCCTGCCAGCCGCCGGCGCTGCCGGCGGGCAACCCGCTGCTGGCGCAGACCGAGCCGCCGCAGTGGCTGGAGGCTGGTTCGGCGGCCAGCTTCGTGCCGGACTGGGCGGAGGACGACTACTACCTGCTGCGCGCCCTCGGTGGTCGCCCGGCGGCCGGCCACCAGCAGCGCTACCCCCTGCGCTGGACGGCGCGGGCGCAAGACCCCAACGCCGGGGTGGTGCCCAGCGAATACGGCGACGGCGGCTACCAGCTGCCGCACTACTGGCTGGACGGCAAGATCGAGCGCGACAACTACCGCGAGCATCCCTGGGTGGAAGGGCTCCTGCCGAACCATATCGGCGGCACCATGCGTCCGGTGCAGGGCGTGCCGGAGATGAGTCCCTTCTACGTAGAGTTCGAGGAATACCTGGGCGGCTACAACTTCGGCGGCGGCAACGCCCAGCTCGATTTCCGCGACATGCGCTTCGACTGGGCCTGCGGCTGAGGAGGGAAAGGGAGCGCCGGCGGCGCTCCGGGGCGGCGCGGGTCAGTCCTTGCGCCGCTTGAGCTGGTCCTTCAACTGGGTCGGCAACTGGCGGATGATCAGCATGTCGCGCTCTTCGTCGTATTCCACCTTGGAGCCCAGCAGGTGCGCCTCGAAGCTGATCGACAGGCCTTCGGCGCGGCCGGTGAAGCGGCGGAACTGGTTGAGGGTGCGCTTGTCCGCCGGGATTTCCGGCGACAGGCCGTAGTCCTTGTTACGGATGTAGTCGTAGAACGCCCGCGGTTGCTGGTCGTCCATCAGTTCCGAAAGCGCGTCGAGGGTCATCGGCTCGCCGATGCGCGCCTGGGAGGTGGCGTAGTCGACCAGCGTCTCGGTCTTCTCGCGGGCCTGTTCCTCGGCCATGTCCTCGCTTTCCACGAAATCGCTGAAGGCTTTCAGCAGGGTGCGCGTCTCGCTCGGCGAATCCACCCCTTCCTGGCAGCCGATGAAGTCGCGGAAATAGTCGGAGACCTTCTTCCCGCCCTTGCCCTTGATGAACGAGATGTACTGCTTCGACTGCTTGTTGTTGCGCCATTCGGAGATATTGATCCGCGCGGCCAGGTGCAACTGGCCGAGGTCCAGGTGGCGCGACGGGGTGACCTCCAGCGACTCGTTCACCGCCACGCCTTCGCTGTGGTGCAGCAGGGCGATCGCCAGGTAGTCGGTCATGCCTTGCTGGTAGTGGGCGAACAGGATGTGGCCGCCGGTGGAGAGATTGGACTCCTCCATCAGCTTCTGCAGGTGTTCGACCGCTTCGCGGCTGAAGCCGACGAAGTCGCGATCGCCCTCCAGGTACTCACCGAGCCAGCCGCTGAACGGGTAGGCCCCGGACTCGCCCTGGAAGAAGCCCCAGGCCTTGTTCTTGGCGTTGTAGCTTTCGTTGAGGTCGGCCAGCAGGTTCTCGATGGCCTGGGAGTCGCCCAACTCGGCGTCGCGCGCGTGGAGCACGGCCGGGGTGCCGTCGGGCTTCTTCTCGATCAGGTGGACGATGGCGTGATGGATCGGCATGTCAGGTTCGACCTTTCAGGTAATCGGCGGCGCCGCGCAGGTTTCCGCGACGCTGCGGGACACGCCGCTGGCGCGCCCGCGGATCGGCCAGTTTACCCGAGGTTGCCGGCTTCTGCCTGCGTCGCCTGGCGTTCCTGCAGACCGTGCAGGCGCTTGATCACGAAGTTCAGGTGCAGGTGCAGCTCGTACAGCTCGTGGTAGTAGGAGAGCGGCACCTCCACGGTGTTCAGCTCGCTCTCCAGTTTCTCCAGCCGCTCGATCTCGCTTCTCAGTTGCTCGGCGTCGGTACCGCTGTCGAGCTTGCGGTCGATGTCGCGGATGTAGCGGTACCAGCGGTAGATGCGCGCGCGGATGCGCCAGCGATACAGCGGGCCGATGGACTTCATCAGCGGGATGAGGATGGCGATGAACGGGATCAGCAGGATGATGTAGCGGTCCGCCAGGGAGGCGATGCGGAACGGCAGGTAGCGCTGCAGCAGCGGCAGGCCGCTCTTGTAGTAGCGCTCGGCGTCCTCGTGCAGGCGCAGGGTGCGCGGCTCGGCGCTGGGGAAGGCGCCGGGCTTGTCGAGCAGGCTGCCGTCCTTCATCACCTCGCGCGCGGCTTCCAGCACCAGCGGGATCAGCGCCGGGTGGAAGCGTTCGTTGATCACCAGGGTGGCCACCGGCGACAGGGTGCTGATGTTTCGTTCCGGCACGTTGCGCGGCAGGTTGAGCAGGCCCTCGCCGACCTCGACCCGCTTGAGGAACGGCAGGCGCGCCTCGTAGGCGGCGCTGCGGCGGAAGTTGACCAGGCGAAGCTGGTCGTTGTCGGCCAATTTCTGGATCGCCGGGTTCTCCGCCGGGCCGACGATGAACGCCGCGTCCAGCTTGCCGGCCAGCAGGTCGTCGACCACCGCGTTGCCGCCGCGGGCTTCCCAGGTGATCGGATAGTGTCCCGGGGCGATGTCGTTGGCCTGCAGGATCGCCTCGGTGGCGGCGCGGGTGCCGCTGCCGTCGCTGCCGATGGCCAGGCGCAGGTGCAGCAGGTCGCTGAGCTGGTCGATGTGCACGTTGCTGCGGTGGAACAGCCAGAGCGGTTCCTGGTAGACCGCGCCGAGGGTCTGCAACTGGCGCGCCTGCCCGGCTTCGAGCTGGCGCTCCTGGCCGCTCTGGACCAGGGCGATGTCGACCTCGCCGGTGCCGAGCAGGCGCTCCAGGTTGTCGCGCGAGCCGGCGCTGGGCACCAGCTTCAGTTCGAAGCCCTGCTCCTTGAGCTTTTCCCGGAGCTTGCCGGCGAACACGGCGTAGCCGCCGCCCTCGGCGCCGGTGGCCATGGTCGCGCTCATCGGCGGCGGCGGGGCGACGAAATAGAACACCGCGGCGACCAGGGCGGCGATCACCGGGATCAGCCAGAGGTTGGCGCGGATCAGGATGGCGAGGTCCTTGAGCAGGTGCTTGATGCGATTCATGAGCGGTCCTTGTGCTGCTCTCCAGAAGGGTATGACGGATGCGGGCGGGCGCACTCCTCAGCGTAGCCGAGGGTCACCGGCGGTCCGTGCGGAACTGCCGGCAGAGCACCCGGTGGCGATGCCGGAAGATGCGGGTGAGGAACCAGCGTACCAGTCCGGCGGCGAATAGCGGGCGCACGGTCAACTGGTCGACCAGCAGGCATTCCCCGGCCTCGCCCGGTGTCGGCAGGATGCGTCGCTCGTGGCGCCAGAGGCGCATGCCGGTCATCGGCGACTGTTCGATGAAGCCGTGGCCGGGCGTCAACTCCAGCAGGGTCAGTTGCGAAGTGCCCAGCGGCAGCAAGCCGAACAGGCGCATGTGGCTGCGGAACAGCGGGCGCCGGGGCACCACCTCCAGGTCTTCGAGGCTGCGGATACCGGGCGGTACGCTCATGCTCAGCAACGGGCGTATCTCGCGGAGTATCCCGTCCACCGAGGTGATCCACCGCCAGAGCTGTTCGGGGCTGGCCTGCAGGCGCGATTCGAAATGCAGGCTGATATTCATCGCAGGCTCCTGCTAGGGTTGTGGGAGGACGCGCTGTCCATGGCGCCCGTGCCGTGCAAGCCTAAGCCAGACGAACCGAGACGTCGAACCGAAGGAGGACGCCATGCTGATCCGCGCCGCAACCTCGACCCTGCTGGTGGTCGATATCCAGGAACGCCTGCTGCCGGCCATCGACGACGGTCCGGCGCTGGTCGAGTACAGCCAGTGGTTGTTGCGCGTGGCCCGCGCACTGGACGTGCCGGTGCTGGCCAGCGAGCAGTACAGCAAGGGCCTGGGGCCGACGGTGGCGGCCCTGCGCGATGAGCTGGAGCCCACGCAGATCCTCGAGAAGCTGGACTTCTCGGCCGCCGCCGACGGCGCCCTGCTGCGCGCGCCCGGCGGCGACCGCCGGCAGTTCGTGGTTTGCGGCAGCGAGGCGCACGTCTGCGTGCTGCAGACCGTGCTCGACCTGCTTGGCCGTGGTCGCGAAGTGTTCGTCGTGGAGGAGGCGATCGGCTCGCGGCGGCCGAGCGACAAGGCGCTGGCCGTGGAGCGGATGCGCCAGGCCGGGGCGATGATCGTGTCGCGGGAGATGGTCGCCTTCGAATGGATGGAACGCGCCGGCAGCGACCGCTTCCGCGAGATCAGCCGCAACTTCATTCGCTGAGCGGCGGTTGCTCGGCCTGGTAGCGCCGGGCCTCCTCGCGCAGCCAGTCGGCGAAGGCCTGGTGGCGGTCGCTCGGCGGCTCGCGCTGCGGCCAGACCAGCCAGTAGGGATAGGGGTAGGGCACGCGGATGTCGCCCAGTTGCACCAGGCGGCCCTCGGCGAGGGCGCCGGCGACCAGGCTGCGACGCTCGAGGGCGATGCCCTGGCCCAGGCGCACGGCTTCCAGCAGCAGGTTCGAGTCATTGATCAGCAGTCCGTGCTGCGGTTCCGCCACGCCGGCACGCTGGCACCAGAGCGCCCAGGATTCGGTGGAGCGCAGTGTAGGGCAGGCGACGATCTCGCTCGGCGTGCGCGGCAGGCGGCCGCCGTTGAAGTCGGGCGCGGCGACCATCAGCAACTCGTCGTCGAACAGGCGTTCCCGACCGACCCCTTCCCAGTCGCCCTTGCCGATGCGTACGCCGAGGTCGGCCAGGCCCTGGCGCAGGTTCTGCACGTCAAGACTGGCCACCAGCCGCACGCGACAGTGCGGATGGCGCTCGCGAAAGCGCGGCAGGCGCGGCAGCAGCCAGTTCAGGCCGAAGGACGGCATCACCGTGACCACCAGCTCACCCTCCCGTGGACGCGCCCGCACCACCCGCGTGGCGTCGGCGATCTCGCCCAGAGAGGCGCGTACCTGCAGGGCGTAGAACCGGCCGTTCTCGCTCAGGCGCAGGCCTCGCCCCTCGCGGACGAACAGGGCCAGGCCGAGGAGGTTTTCCAGCAGCTTGATCTGCTGGCTGATCGCTGAGTGGGTGACGTGCAGCTCGCTGGCGGCCTGGCTGATGCTGCCGAGCCGGGCGACCGCTTCGAAGCTGCGCAGGGCGGTGAGGGGAGGGAGGTCGCTCATGTAAGTTTTTCTAAAGGATTCGCTGAATTTATCTCGATATTTTTCGCGTTGTGCAACGACTAGAGTGATTTTCCCAGGCGTCGCCCTCTTAGCGGCGCTTAATCATCGACAAAGGATGCCGCGATGCAACTGATCGGTATGCTGGATTCGCCTTTTGTGCGCCGGGTCGCCATCGCCCTGCGCCTGCTGGACCTGCCCTACGAGCACCGGCCGCTGTCGGTGTTCCGCAATTTCCAGGCGTTCAGCCTGTTCAACCCGATGGTCAAGGCGCCCACGCTGGTGCTGGACGATGGCACCGTGCTGATGGACTCCAGCCTGATCCTCGATTACCTGGAGTGCCTGGCCGGCCGCGAACGCAGTCTGCTGCCGCAACGGCCGCAGGCCCGTGCACGGGCGTTGAGTCTGATCGGCGCGGCGCTGGTGGCCTGCGAGAAATCCGTGCAGATCTACTACGAACTGAACCTGCGTCCCGAGGAACGCCGCCACGGCCCCTGGCTGGAGCGGGTGGAGGGGCAGTTGCTGGCGGCCTACGACTGGCTGGAGGCAGCGCTGCGCCAGGAGCCGCTGGCACGCGACGGTGGCATCGAGCTGGTCGGGGTGACCGTCGCGGTGGCCTGGCGCTTCAGCCAACTGGTGGTCGCGGAGCGGGTCGCCGCCAGCGAATACCCGGAACTGGCAAGCTATTCGGATTATGCGGAGGGGTTGCCGGTGTTCCTCGAGACGCCGCCGGTCTGAGCCCGCGAGGCGCCAGGCTGGCGCCCCTCGAACGGCTCGATTCCGCCTGCGCCCGGCCTCGGTTCGCTGTAGGTCGCTGCCGTCGTCACGGCCCGGACCGGTTGTTGCGAACTGCTGTTCGGCGCCGGCCTGGAGGCGGCCCGGCCCTGGCTCAGCCTGGTCCTGAGCGCGGCCCTCGGCTTGCTCTTCGGCATGCTGCTGAGCGGGCTCTGGTTCGGCTACTGGATCCGCCAGGAGGGATTGCAACTGACCCACCTGCTGCTGGTGGTCTGGGTGCTGGCGAACTTCTTCGTGCTCAACGTCCGCTGGAACTGATGGGGACTGCCGGTACGAGGAGCAGGACGCGAGGACGGCGACAGTGGAGCGAGCCGGACGCCCGTCGATAGCGCGAAGTCGCATCTCGCTCCTGCCACCCGATCCCTCGGCTCCCCTCTGTTCGCACGCGCTGCATGGGCTGACGCAGTTGGAACTGCCCCCGGGCAGTGGCAGCCGGCTGCCTCGAGGGCAGGTGCTCCGGCTGGCTCGGCATGGTCAATGGAGTTAAGCCCCGGGGGCTTCGAGGAAAGCAGAACCTGCGGCATCGGCTCCTTTCGCCCGACTGGGCTCAGCGTAGCTCTTCGGCGGCGGCGACCAGTTGTTCGAGTTGATGGTGGATCTGGGCCCTGTCCAGCAACTGCAAGGGCTGGCGGTTCCAGAGCAGCCGTTCGCCGCTTTCGGGGTCACGGCCCAGGATCGGCTTGCAAGGGTCCTGGCTGAACAGGTTCTGCTCGTTGGCCGTAGCGTCTCCTTGTCCTTCCAGGCGGGTGAACATCAACAGGTGATCGGTCGGATGTTCTGCCAGATGGCAGAGATGCGGGCCCACCTGCAGGCTGAGTACGCTCTCCTCGTCGTTGGGCGTCGGGAGATCGAGAGCGAGAAAAAGCTGGTGGATGGCGGCGCGGTAGAGTGGATTCATGGCGTGTTCCGAGTCACTGGAGGCAGCCATTAGAGCAGTGCCAGCCCGGAGAGACTGTTAATCGTGGTTCTCTTTTTTTAGGTTTTGCCGCTGCCGATTCCAGTGAAAAAACGGCGGCCAATCCTGATAGGCGATGGGGTTTCCCGTTCCTAGACTGGCGGAGAAACATCAGGAGAAGGCAACCATCATGCATATTCAATCGCTTCAGCAGAGTCCGTCTTTCGCCGTCGAATTGCACCAGGCCGCCAGTGGGCGTTTGGGACAGATTGAGGCCCGCCAGGTCGCCACCCCCAGTGAAGCGCAGCAGTTGGCCCAGCGCCAGGACGCGCCGAAGGGTGAGGGGCTGCTCGCTCGCTTGGGTGCGGCACTCGTGCGTCCCTTCGTGGCGATCATGGACTGGCTGGGCAAGCTGTTGGGCTCCCACGCCCGCACCGGCCCGCAGCCCAGTCAGGACGCGCAGCCTGCGGTCATGTCCTCGGCCGTCGTGTTCAAGCAGATGGTGCTGCAGCAGGCATTGCCCATGACCTTGAAGGGACTCGACAAGGCGAGCGAGCTGGCGACCCTGACACCGGAAGGACTGGCCCGGGAGCACTCCCGCCTGGCCAGCGGAGATGGGGCGCTGCGTTCGCTGAGCACCGCCTTGGCCGGCATTCGTGCCGGCAGCCAGGTCGAGGAGTCCCGTATCCAGGCTGGCCGCCTGCTCGAACGGAGCATCGGCGGGATCGCGCTGCAGCAGTGGGGCACCACCGGCGGTGCCGCGAGTCAACTGGTGCTCGACGCAAGCCCGGAACTGCGGCGCGAAATCACCGACCAGTTGCATCAGGTAATGAGCGAGGTCGCACTGTTGCGCCAAGCGGTAGAGAGCGAGGTCAGCAGAGTATCGGCCGACAAGGCGCTGGCGGATGGCCTGGTGAAGCGGTTCGGGGCGGATGCGGAAAAGTACCTGAGCAGACAGCCTGGTGGCATCCACAGTGACGCCGAAGTGATGGCGCTTGGTCTCTACACCGGCATTCACTACGCGGACCTGAATCGCGCTCTGCGTCAGGGGCAGGAGCTGGATGCGGGACAAAAGCTGATCGACCAAGGTATGTCCGCGGCCTTCGAGAAGAGCGGACAGGCTGAACAGGTAGTGAAGACTTTCCGTGGCACCCGTGGCGGGGATGCCTTCAACGCCGTGGAAGAGGGCAAGGTTGGCCACGACGACGGCTATCTCTCCACCTCCCTGAACCCCGGTGTCGCGAGGAGCTTCGGGCAGGGCACGATATCCACCGTGTTCGGCAGGTCCGGAATCGATGTCAGCGGGATATCGAACTACAAGAATGAAAAAGAGATTCTCTATAACAAAGAGACCGACATGCGCGTGCTGCTGAGCGCCAGCGATGAGCAGGGAGTGACCCGCCGGGTCCTCGAAGAGGCGGCCCTGGGGGAGCAGAGTGGCCATAGCCAGGGACTGCTCGATGCTCTCGACCTGGCAAGCAAACCGGAACGTTCAGGCGAGGTCCAGGAACAGGATGTACGCCTGAGGATGCGCGGCCTTGATCTGGCCTGACCGGTCGTAAAAGAAAGACGTCACGAACGGACACCTTGGGGTGTCCGATTCTTGGCTCGGCAGCGGATCCGGGTGGAGAGGCGTGCTGGCTATTCGCCCAGTGGTTCCAGGAGGGCTGCTGTCCAACGCTCCTTGCGCCAGGCCCGGCGCTGCTTCTTGTCGAGGTAGGTCCAGGCGACGAAGCGGCTCTGCTTCTGTCCCTGGGCCATGTCCACCACGCGGATATCGCTGGCGCCCAACGTCTTCAGGCGCTCCTGGAGGTTCGGCAGGTTGCTCGCCTTGGATACCAGGGTGGTGAACCAGAACACCTGCGTGGCGAACGCCCGGCTTTCCTCGGCCATGCCGGCCAGGAAGGCCGCTTCGCCGCCCTCGCAGTACAGCTCGGCGCCCTGGCCGCCAAAGTTCAGTAGCGGCAGGGTACGGGTCGGGTCGAGCTTGCCGAGGTTCTTCCACTTGCGCCGGCTGCCGCGCGTGGCTTCGTCCAGCGAGGCGTGGAAGGGCGGGTTGCAGAGGGTCATGTCGAAGCGCTCATCGACGCCGATCAGGCCCTGGAATATCTGCCTGCGATCAGGCTGCCGGCGCAACTCGATGGCAGCGGCGAAGCGTGGGTTGGCGGCGAGGATCGCAGCGGCCGAGGCCAGCGATTGCGGGTCGATGTCGGCGCCGACGAAGCGCCAGCCGTATTCGTGGTGGCCGAGCAGCGGGTAGATGCAGTTGGCTCCGGTTCCGACGTCCAGCGCACGCAGGCCGGGACCGCGTGGAATCAGGCCATCGTGGCTGGCGCCGAGCAGGTCGGCCAGGTAGTGCAGGTAGTCGGCGCGACCGGGAATGGGCGGGCACAGGTAACCATCGGGTATATCCCACTCGCGTACGTCGTAGAACTGTTGCAGCAGCGCGCGGTTGAAGGCTTTCACCGCCGCCGGATCAGCGAAGTCGATGCTCTGCCTGCCGTACGGATTGAGGATGACGAAGCGCTCCAGTTCCGGGCTGCCGGCGATCAGGCGCGGAAAGTCGTAGCGTCCCAGGTGGCGATTGCGCGGGTGCAGCGGGCTGGCGCTCTTGCGCTCGGCGTCGGGATGCGGGCTGGTCGGGCGGGGCATGTTCTCGGTTTCCGTGACGGCGAGGCGGGCATTATTCACATCCGCCGGAGGCTGGCCAGTGTTTCTGCCGAGCGGCGCGCTCCTAGCCCGGTCACAATGGAAACAGCCACGGAATCACCAGCACGCAGACGAACATCACCAGCAGGGTAAATGGCACGCCGATCCGGACGAAGTCGCCGAAGCGGTATTGGCCAGGGCCCAGCACCAGGGTGTTCACCGGCGAGGAAATCGGCGTCATGAAGGCTGCCGAGGCCGCCACCGCCACCACCATGGCGAAGGGGTAGGGCGAGGCGCCGATCTGCTTGGCGGTGGCGATGGCGATCGGCGCCATCAGCACCGCGGTAGCGGTGTTGGAGATGAACAGGCCGATGGCCGCGGTGAGCAGGAACAGGCTGGCCAGCAGCACGCGCGGGCCGGCGTCGCCGAGGGCGTCGACCAGCAGCGAGACCACCAGGTCGATACCGCCGGTCTTCTGCAGGGCCAGGGCGAAGGGCAGCATGCCGACGATCAGGACCAGGCTTTGCCAATGGATGGCGCGGTAGGCGCCGTCCATGTCGATGCAACGGAACAGGCCCATCAACAGGCAGCCGACCAGTGCCGCGACCACGTTGGGCACCACCCCGCTGACCATCAGCGCCACCATCACGGCCAGGCTGAGCAGGGCGTGCGGCGCCTTGCTCAGGGCCGGCGCCACCTCGTCGATCTCCGCCGGCAGGCTGAGCACCAGGAAATCGCGGTTGCGTCCCTGCAACTGGCGGATCGCCTTCCAGGCGCCGATCACCAGCAGGGTATCGCCCAGGCGCAGCTTCTCTTCCAGCATGCCGTCGGTGAGCGCTTCGTGGTCGCGACGCAGGCCGACCACGTTGAGCCCGTACTGCGAACGGAAGCCCAGTTCCAGGACGCTCTTGCCGAGCAGGGTGGAGTCCGGCGGCAGAGTCACCTCGGCCATGCCGACCTCCCGCGACTGGTCGATGAAGTAGCTGGCGCGGAACGGCAGGCGCACCAGGTTCAGCTCGGCGCAGCGCCGGTCCATGTCCTCCGGAGGGGCGAAGACGTCCAGCAGCAACACGTCGCCCGCCTTCAGCTCGGTGCTGCCGCCGACCTTGACCACCTCGCTGTGGAACTTGCGTACCCGCTCCAGGCCGACCACGTTGGCGCCCAGGCGGGTGCGCAGTTGCAGTTCTTCCAGGGTGCTGCCGATCAACGGCGAGCCGAGCTGGACCTGCAGGCGCCGTTCGCGGCCGGCCAGGCGATAGTCGCGGATCAGGTCGCGCAGGGTCCGCCGTGCCTTCGGCGCGCCGACTTCCGCCGGGCTGGCGGCGTTCAGCCAGTTGCGCGTGAGCAGCATGTAGGCCACGCCGATGGCGAGCACCATGAGGCCTATCGGGGTGAAGGCGAAGAAGCCGAAGCCGGCATGACCCTCGCGCGCCAGCTCGCTGTTGACCACCATGTTCGGTGGCGTGGCGACCAGGGTCATCATGCCGCTGATCAGTCCGGCGAAGGCCAGCGGCATCATCAGCCGGCCCGGAGGGATCTTCAGCTTGGCGGCGATGCTCAGGACCACCGGGATGAAGATCGCCACCACCCCGGTGGAACTCATCACCGAGCCCAACCCGGCCACCGCCAGCATCAGCAGTACCAGCAGGCGCGCTTCGCTGCTGCCGGCGCGGGCGATCAGCCAGTCGCCGACCTGGTAGGCCACCCCGGTACGCACCAGGCCTTCGCCGATCACGAACAGCGCGGCGATCAGTATCACGCTGGGATCGCTGAAGCCGGCCAGGGCTTCGTTGAGGGTAAGGGTTCCGCTGACGCTGAAGGCCATGATCACCAGCAGGGCGATCACGTCCAGGCGCAGGCGGTTGTGGATGAAGAGGGCGACGGTGGTGGCGAGCAGGCCGACCACCCAGAGCAGTTCGAGGTTCATGCGGGCATCTGAGCGGGAGGATGCCTGCGAGTGTGGCAGACGGACGCGGATCGCGCCTTGATCTGCTGCAGGTCGACGGCGCCTCCCCGCTTCGCAGCGAAGAGGCGCCGCGGCCCTGTCAGCCGAGGAGGAGGGCGTCGTCGGCGAGCTTCTCGCCGCGCACCTTCTCGAACATCGCCAGCAGGTCCGGTACGTCGAGGCCCTTGCGTTGCTCGCCGGAGACGTCCAGCACCACCTGGCCCTGGTGCAGCATCACCGTGCGCTCGCCCACGTCCAGCGCCTGGCGCATGCTGTGGGTGACCATCATGGTGGTGAGTTTCTTCTCGGCGACGATCCGTGCGGTGAGATGCAGGACGAAGTCGGCGGTGCGCGGGTCGAGCGCCGCGGTGTGTTCGTCGAGCAACAGGATACGCGACGGCTGCAGCGCCGCCATCAGCAGGCTGACGGCCTGGCGCTGGCCGCCGGAGAGCAGGCCGATGCGGTCGCCGAGGCGGTTCTCCAGGCCGAGGCCGAGGGTCGCCAGGCTTTCCCGGAAACCGTCGCGCATCGATGCCTGCACCGCCCTGCCGAGGCCGCGACCGGCACCGCGACGCTGCGCCAGGGCCATGTTCTCCTCGATGGTGAGGTCCTCGCAGGTACCCGCCATGGGGTCCTGGAACACCCGCGCGACGCGGTTGGCGCGGGCCCAGACCGGCTTGCGGGTGACGTCTTCGTCGTCGATCAGGATCTGTCCGCTGTCGATCGGCAGGTCGCCGGAGACTGCGTTGAGGAAGGTCGACTTGCCGGCGCCGTTGGAGCCGATCACGGTGACGAACTGGCCGGCCGGGATGTCCAGCGACAGGCCGCGCAGGGCGCGGGTCTCGATGGGGGTGCCGGGGTTGAAGGTGATCTTCAGGTTCTTCGCGCTGAGCATGGTCAGGCTCCCTTCTTGCCGAGCAGGCGTTTCTTCATCATCGGAATCACCAGGGCGACGGTGACCAGCACCGCGGTGACCAGGTTCAGGTCCTGGGCCTGCAAGCCGATGAAATCGCTGTTCAGCGCCAGGGCGATGAAGAAGCGGTAGACGATGGCACCGAGGATCACCGCGAGGGTCGCCAGGATCAGCCGGCGCGAGGGCAGGATGCTCTCGCCGACGATCACCGCGGCCAGGCCGATGACGATGGTGCCGATACCCATGGAGATATCGGCGCCGCCCTGGGTCTGCGCGAACAGCGCGCCGGCCAACGCCACCAGCGCGTTGGAGATGGCCATGCCGAGCAGGATCATGCCGCCGGTGTTGACCCCCTGGGCACGGGCCATCCGCGGGTTGGAGCCGGTGGCGCGGATCGCCAGGCCTTTCTGGGTGGTGAAGAACCAGTCCAGCAGCAGCTTCGCGGCGATCACGATGAACACCAGCAGCAGCGGCCGGAACACGTAGTCGCTGAGCCATTCCGGCTGCAGCAGGGTGAACAATGTCGGCTCGGCGATCAGCGGTACGTTGGGCTTGCCCATGATGCGCAGGTTGATCGAGTAGAGCGCGATCATCATCAGGATGCTGGCGAGCAGGTCCATGATCTTCAGCTTGACGTTGAGCAGGCCGGTGGCCAGCCCGGCCAGTGCGCCGGCTGCGGTGGCCGCCAGGGTCGCGCTGTACGGGTCCCAGCCGAGGGCGATGAGGGTCGCGCAGACCGCGCCGCCGAGCGGGAAGCTGCCGTCCACCGTGAGGTCGGGGAAGCGCAGCAGGCGGAAGGAGATGAACACGCCGAGTGCCACGAGGCTGAAGATCAGGCCGATCTCCAGGGCACCGAACAGGGAAAACAGAGACATGACTTCGTAACCGAGTGCGTGAAGGCAGGATTATCGTGCCGTCCGGCCACGGGCGGGAGGCCCGCGGCCGGCGGCCGCTTTTTTTACTTGATGACTTCCGCGGCTGACTTGAGCAGTTCGTCGGACAGGGTCACGCCTTGCTTCTGCGCGGCCCCGGGATTGACGAACAGCTGCAGGTTGTCGCTGGTCTCCGGCTTGATCTCGCCCGGCTTCTCGCCCTTGAGGATGCGCACCACCATGCGGCCGGTCTGCTTGCCCATCTCCTTGTAGTTGATGCCGAGGGCGGCGATGGCGCCGCGCTTGACGCTGTCGGTGTCGGAGGCGATCAGCGGGATCTTCGCATCGTTGCCGACCTTGACCAGCGCCTCGTAGGCGGACACCACGTTGTTGTCGGTGTTGGTGTAGATCGCGTCGACCTTGCCGACCAGGCTGCGCGCCGCCGAGCTGACGTCCACCGAACGCGGTGCCGAGGCTTCGACCAGGCTCAGGCCCATCTTCGGCAGCAGTTCCTTCAGCTCCTTGACCACCACCACGGAGTTGGCTTCGCCCGGGTTGTAGACCATGCCGATGCGCTTGGCGCCCGGCACCACTTTCTTGATCAGCTCGATCTGCTTGTCCAGCGCGAGCATGTCGGAAACCCCGGTGACGTTGGTGCCGGAGGCTTCCCAGCTCGGCGTCAGGTGCGCGCCGACCGGGTCGGTGACGGTGCTGAAGACGATCGGGATGCTCTTGGTCGCGGCCACCAGCGCCTGGGCCGACGGAGTGGCGATGCCGACGATCACGTCGGGCTTGTCGCCGATGAACTTGCGGGCGATCTGCGCGGCGGTGCC
Organism: Pseudomonas sp. 203-8; assembly: GCF_020708595.1. Classification (NCBI taxonomy): domain Bacteria; kingdom Pseudomonadati; phylum Pseudomonadota; class Gammaproteobacteria; order Pseudomonadales; family Pseudomonadaceae; genus Pseudomonas; species Pseudomonas sp. 203-8. The sequence goes on from NZ_JAJFDF010000002.1 coordinate 203,867, forward strand.
GGTGTTGCCCTGGGCGCTCTGGTACTGCCACTTGAGGTTCTTGCCGTCTTCGTAGCCGGCCTCCTGGAGGGCCTCCTTGACCCCGTCGCGAGCGGCGTCCAGCGCCGGGTGCTCGACGATGGCGGTCACGGCCACCGACTTCTGCTCTTCGGCGTTGGCGCCGAAGGACAGGGCCATGCCAAGGGCCAGGGCACTGAGGGGCAACCATTTATTCTTATAGGCCTGCATCATGCGGCGATCTCCTGATTGTATTGGCGCGCTGTAGCGAATTGTTCTGATTGGGCGGTGCGGGTACAGCGTGGCCGAAACATCGCATTTTTCGCGCAAGTCGTCAGCAGGTTTGATGTTTTTTCTTGCGGTGGGATTACCGCTGGGGGGGCAAGGGGGAGTGCCTGCCTTTGCGAAAATTCGATGAGGGCCCGCGTGGCCTCCGAACAGAAGGTCATCGGTTTCGAGCCCAACCAAAGATATGTGGCCAATTGATGGCCTTGTGGTACACGTCTCCCGAGTTGCAAGGACGCGTACCGCACCGCCTGCCTGGGAGCGGTGCTTTGCGCCCGGTCTGCGTGCCTGCCATGGGGGTGGGCTCTGGGGGATGCATGGTGGGGCGTTGGAGTGCGTGGATCGTCGCCGTGGCGATCTGTCTCATGGTCGGGGACGCGACCGCCGCTGGCTGGCGTTCGGCAAACTTCCGTGTCTATAGCGGCGACTACAATGGCGACGGTCAGCCGGACCTCTACCTGAAGGCGGTCACTTCGGTGGTCGTGGTGGGAGGCGAAGTGGCTACGCCGATTCCGCTCCTGCCACCGTTGAAGAATGTCGTCCTGCTGCGCAATGGTGCCAGCTACAGCGCCCTCTACGATCCACCGGCGGCGGATCTGAACGCCGTGGCCTGGACGGCGGCGCCCTACCAGAGCTTCATCGGCGACCTGAATCGCGATGGCATCCTCGACCTGATCCTGCAGCCGAACGATTCCAGCGACTCGCTGCTGATCGTCAGCGGCAACCCTTCCGCGCACGGCGTACTGCAGGTAGCCAGCGGTACCGGGCTGGGCACCGAGATCGGCTATGACGCCGGCGCTCGTTTCGCCCTTGGCGATTGGCTGGGCAACGGCGGTACCAGCATTCGAGTCAGCCATCCGACCCAGGGGCAGAGCACGTTGTTCATCGATGCCGGTGGACAACTGGTGGCTCGCTACCTGAGCGTACCCACTCCGCTTCCCGGCGTGGTACTGGGCAAGGCAGCGGAAGCCTTCACAGCCTTGAACCTGCTGGCTCCCCAGGCAGGTGTGAGAGGCGACGGTGGGGTGGACTACCGCTATCCCCTTGAGCTGCCGCCAGGCATTGCTGGGCTGCAACCCGAGCTGGCGCTGGTCCAGGGCGGTGGGGGCGGCGTGCTGGGCGAAGGTTGGAGCCTGGCTGGGCTGTCGTCGATCGAGCGTTGTCCGGCGAGCATCGCCCAGGATGGGCAGAACCGCCAGGTCGGCCTGTTGGAGTCGGATCGCCTATGCCTGGATGGCATGCGCCTGCAGTTGCTGTCCGGCGAGTACTTCAAGCCGGGCAGCGTCTATCGTACCGAGATCGACAGCTTCTCCCGAGTCCAGGCCACCGGCAGCGCCGCCTCGCTCGGTTTCGAAGTACGCACTCGGGACGGTCGGATCCTGACCTATGGCGGCGCGGCTGCGATTAAGGCGCAAGGAGCGGCGGTTCCCTATCAATGGGGCATCAGTTCGGCGACGGACCGCTTCGGTAATACCATCGAGTACCGCTACCTGGCCGCCAACAGTCTGGTCCCCAGCGAAATACTCTATGCCGGTAACCGGGTTTCCTTCGAGTACGCAGGCGCCTTGCGCAGCGTGCCGCGCTATTTCGCCGGTGGCTATACCAGCGCCACCCATGTGTTGACCGCGGTCGCCGTGCGAGGGCCTGCCGCGCAGCAGTTGTTTCGTACCGAGCTTGCCTACGAGCGCACCCAGGGGGACGCCAGCAAGGTGCGTTTGAAGCAGGTGCAACGGTGCGCCTGGGGGAGCGCCGGCAAGGAGTGTCTGAGTCCGGTTGCCTTCGACTACCTGGCGGGCGTCTATGGTTATACCGGGACGGCTGAATCCGCTGGCTTGGACAAGTTCGACTATGTGCTGATCAGCCAGGCCAGCTTCGTCACCGCCGATCTGAATGGCGACGGCCGCCACGCCCTGGTCAACGCCACCATGGGCAAGCTGAAGGCGGTGACCTACGACGGCGGCAGCCTGGTCGAGCGGCTATTGTACGACGCCGATAATACGCCGTTGTTTTCCCTGACGCGGATGGATTTCAACGGCGACGGCAAGGACGAGATCCTCTTCCTGCGCATGAGGAAGGATCCGAATTCCGCGAACGCCGACATGCAGTGGATGCTGTATACGGCCAATGGCGTGGTTGCCCTGGGCGATACCTGGACCGCCCCGCCGGCCGGCCCCAACGGCATCGTCTATTCCCTGGCCGGCGGTTCCACCGGCTTCGCCACCTACGCGCCGCTGGTGGCTGATCTGGACCAGAACGGCTCGCTTGACCTGTTCCTGCCCATCAATGGCAGTTGGGTGGCTTACCTCAATCGTTCCGGAGCCATCCCCTCCTTCGCTCGTAGTGCCCTGCTCAGCGGCTTCAAGACCATCGACTATGGCTGGTTCTCCTACTGGGGCAGTGATCCCGGCGGCGGCGTGCGCCTGGCCAGCGGCAAGGCCGGCAAGCTGTCTGCAGGTATCTGGCGCAGTGGCAGCGGCATGGCGCCGGCGGCGATGGTCGACCTTGGCATCGAGCTGGCGCGGGCGCTGACCGCCGATGTCAATGGCGATGGGCAGATGGACTACCTGGTACCCAACGCCTCCGACAAGGTCGATCTGTTGCTGAATACCGGCGGCCCCCTGTCGGCGGGTTTGTTCCAGCGCCTGGGGACTTCGTTGTCGGCTGCCCAGTTGCTGCCAGAGTACAGGTTTCGCGCCTCGCTCCAGGACTACGCGGCCAAGGCCGTCGACTACGATGGAGACGGCCGCGAGGAAATCCTCTATCCCCGCGCTTCCGGCACTTTCGGTCTGCTCCGCTTTACCGGCAACGGCTTCGAGGAACTGGACTCCGGGGTTCCGCTGAGCCGCCGTTTGGCAACCTCGACGACGTAACTGGACAAGAGTTGCCAGGATGCCCTGGCGGTCTGGAAGCGGATCATGGACACCGCGCCGGATGCCGCCGGGCGCGAGTCGGCGAGTTGGCTGTACTACCAGACCGCCGCCAACTGCGGCTTCAGCCCGGAAGGCCTGCTGGTAGACCCCTACGAGATGTTCGTCGCGGACGTCAACGGCGACGGTTTCCAGGATGTGCTGGTCGGCGGCAGCCTGGTCGTCGAGCCGCTCAGGCGCAGCATCCATTGGCGGGCGTTCCTGCACAACCGACGCTCGCCGGAACTGCTCAGTCGGATCGACGCCGGCAGCGGCAACAGCCTCGGCATCGAATACGCCCGGCTCAACGATCCCGCCGTGCATACGCCGCAGGTCAGCGCCTTCCCCCAGGTTTCGCTGAATATTCCCAGACCGGTGGTCAGCCGCCTGCGGGTCGCCGACGGTATCGGCGGCACGCGCGACTACCAGTATCTCTATCAGGGGGCGCGGCTGGACCTGCTCGGCCGCGGCTTCCTCGGTTTCCGCCAGATGGAGGTTCGCGATCTGGCACGCGGGCGCACCCAGGTGAGGATGTTGCGCCAGGACTTCCCCTTCGTCGGGCGCCTGGACAAAGAGGAAACCAGCCTCGCCGGAAAACTCCTGGCGCGTCAGCAGAACCAGTGGAAGTCCGCCGCGACCATCGCCGGCAAGTCTTTCTTCGTCTACCCGGCCCAGTTCAACGAGGAACGCTTCGACCAGGGCGCGCCGGTCAGCGCCACGCGGCGCAAGGTGGTGATGGACGAAAGCTACGGCAATCCCACCCAGGTAACCGATGAAACCGCCGCCAGCCTGGCCGGTGGGGCCTTGCACAGCCGGGTGGTGCAACGCCAGTACAGCAATGACGGCGCCTCCTGGCTGATCGGCTTCGTCACCCGCGAGACCGAAAGCACCAGCGGCGACGGCGACAGCAAGTCGCGGGTGCAGGCGCGCAGCGCGAAACCGGGAACCCTGGCGCCGGCCAGTGAAACGTCCTTCAGTGGCGCACCGGGCGCGGAGATCACCCGTCAATACAGCTACGATGGCAACGGCCGGATCGTCCGGATTACCACCAGCGGCGCCGGACTGGCGGCGCGCAGCGAACAGTTCGGCGCCTACCAGGGGCCCTGGCCGGGCACTCGGTCCAATGCCCTCGGCCATGTCGAGCGCTTCGCCTACGAGGCGGCCCGCGGCCAACCGACCAGCAAGGTCGACGCCAACGGCCTGGCCGAGAGTTATCTCTACGACGCTTTCGGCCGGGAAACCCTGCGCCGCTTCGCCGACGGTAGCCTGCTCGCCACCGACTATCTGGTTTGCGGCAGCCGGGCGATCTGTGCCAGCGGCGCCAAGGTAGCCGTGCGCACGCGTACCGTCAGGGGCAGCCAGCAGGGCGCAGCGGAACGCTGGCAGTACCTGGATGGCTTCGGTCGGGTCCTGCGCGACCGTCGCCAGGCCTTCGACGGTCGTTGGATCAATGTCGACAACAGTTACGACGCGCTGGGCCGGCAGCGTTCGACTACCGAGCCTTACATCGAGGCGGCGACCGTCCTGCAGACCACCTGGGACGCCCAGGACCGGCCGCTGACCCGGCAGTTGCCCAGCGGTGCGCGGATCAGCTACAGCTACGGCGCTCGCGCCGCCGGTGGCAGTTGGAAGCAATATAGCCTCGGCTACGACGGAAGAAGCCTGACCGAGCGCCGCGAATACGATGCGCGCGGCAAGCTGGTGCTCAGTACCAATGCCCTGGGCAGCGCCGGCGAGGTGTCCGTTCGCTACCGCTACGACGCCGACGGCAACCTGGCCTGGACCCAGGTCGCCGGCGACAGCCGCAGCGAGATCCGCATGAGCTACGACGCGGCGGGTCGTCGCACCGGCCTTTTCGACCCGAACAGCGGCCAGGAAAGCGTGCAGTACGATGCCCTGGGTCAGGCCCTGGTGCGTACCGCCAGCGACGGCAGTCGCACCGAGCGCAAGTACGACCTGCTCGGCCGGGTGCTCGAGCAGACCGACCGCCTGGGCGGCCAGGCCAACATTTCGCGCTGGCAGTACGACACGGGAACGAAAAGCCTGGGCAAGCTGGTCGGCGTGGCCGGGCCGGGCTATCGCCAGGCGCTGCTCTACGACGATCTCGCGCGGTTGAAGGCGAGAGGCTGGGATATCGAAGTCGACGGTGTCACCCGCAGCTACCAGGAGTCGTATGGCTACGACGGTTTCAGCCGCCTGGCGAGCACCACCCTGGCCAACGGCCAGGTGCTGCGCCATCTCTACAATGGATACGGCTTCGCCGCTGGGGAGCAGGACGGCGCCGGGACGACGCTGCGGCAGATCCAGGCTCGCGACGCCCGCGACCAGATCGTTCGCGAAAGCTACGGCAACGGTGTGCTAAGCCAGCGCGACTACCAGCCCGCCACCGGCTGGTTGACGCGCATCCAGGCGAGCAAGGGCGGCAGTGTCCTGCAGAGCCTGAGCTACCGCTACGATGGCCTCGGCAACCTGCTGGAGCGCAGCGACGCCCGCGGCTACAGCGAAGTGCTGAGCTACGATGACCTCAATCGACTGTTGCGCAGCGCGCGGACCCTGGATGGCACACAGGTGGTCCAGGACTTTACCTACGACGCCCTGGGCAACCTGACCGGCAAGAGCGGTGTCGGCGCCTATCGCTACGGCAGCTATTCGAGCGCCGAGCAGCAGCTCTGTGCTGGTCGCGGCGGGGTGGCCCAGCCCGGACCGCACGCCGTGCGCGGCACCAGCGCCGGGACGTATTGCTATGACGCTCGCGGCAACCAGCTCAGCGGGCCGGGGCGACAAGTCAAGTACGCATCGTTCGATAAACCCGTGGAAATTTCCGCAGGTTCCAGCCTCAGCCGCTTCTCCTACGATCCCGAGCGCAAGCGCTACCTGCAGACGGTGGATGGGCGCACCTCCGTCTACCTGGACGAGGGGCGTTTCGAGGAGGTCAACGACGGCGGGCGCAGTTGGCAGGACGCCTACGTCGGCGACTACCTGATCCTGCGCAAGGAAGGGGGCGCCGTCAAAAAGCTCTACCTGCTGCGCGATGCGCTCGGCTCGGTGGAAATCCTGCTCGACGCCAACGGTGCCGTCAGCGAACGCCAGTCTTTCGCCGCGTTCGGCGAACACCGTGGCGCTGACTGGAAGGACAACGGCAACCAACCCACCGCCACCTCCACCCGGCGTGGCTTCACCGGCCACGAGCACCTGGAGGAGTCCGGGCTCGTCCATATGAACGGGCGGGTCTATGACCCGGTGATCGGGCGGTTCCTCAGCGCCGATATCGTCTATCAGGATACGGCCAATGCGCAGGCCTACAACCGTTACTCCTATGGCTGGAATAATCCGATCGCCAGTGTGGATCCGACGGGGTATGCGTTGGAGGAAATTTCGTCTGGCAATAGTTGGTACTCACCGTTTATAAGTAATAGTTGGCTGGTTTTGGGGAATGCCTTTAAAGGTAATCTTCCAGATAGTTACTGGGACTTAGGGGTGGGGGCGTTCAAGCAGAATCTTAACTTTGCGGCGACTACCCTTGCTGGAAATCCATTTTCTATTTATGGGTTTTCGCGGGTAAGTGAAAGTTTTGATAATTTACTTTCCCCTAAAGGTGTAGATCAGAGGGCAGGAGCTGGAGTGTATGAGCTTGGCAGTCTATTTTTCCCAACTGCAGGAGATAAAGTATCTGGATGGGTTGCAGGTTTTGCGAGTCGCCTCAGATTTGCTCCAGCCTTAAGAGGAGGGATAGGAGTTTCTAGTCCTGCTTGGAAAGGTTCTGGGCCGACTCCTGGGGTTTTAGGGGTAGAGCCAGGTTCACTATCCTCTAAATCGTTGAGGAATTATTATCCGAGCACTGATAGTGGTTCTATAGAGTATGTGTTTGATCCGATAAGTAAAAGCTTTGCGGTGGGAAGACCTAAAGATTTTCGTCCAATGTTGAGTCAGCATCAGCAATTGGCTGATTCAATTGGGGCTGCTGATGCTACAGTTGTCGGTGGAAAATTTTGGCGTGGCCCAAATGGTGAATTCTTTACCAATGAATATAGTGGGCACTACTGGAGGAATTGGTCGGAAGAAAATCGCAAAGTGTTTGTTGATGTGATGAATAAATATGGTGTGAAGGTTGAGCACCGGAGAGGGATGTGATGGCTGATTTTGAATATTATATTAAAGGTGATATGGCGCTACGGTGTAATTCAGAAGGGTTGTGGTATTTGTCCGTGGGGGATCAGGTTTTTTTTCTCCAGGAGGAAGAGAGTTTTTGGAGGGTTCTGGTTTTATTGGAGAAACCTTACGAAGAGGTTAGGGAAAAGCTTGGGGGGGGATTTTGTTACTTAAATGTTGTTTTGGCGGGACTAGCTAGTGAGTCTGACTACTGGATTGGTTTGGCACTTTCTTGGATAGAGCAAGGAGGAGCAGAAGCCAGTGATCTACTACTAGCACGCTTGAAGGGGGTGGTTGAGGGGCGGAGCGCCAATCAAAAAAACAGGCATAAAGCTTTTTCAGTATTGAGAAAAATAGGTGGGTAACTACTTGGATATTGGTTTTTCTAAAAGCATAGTTGCTTTAGTTGGTTGATAGAGCGGGTTTTGAAGTTTTTGCAGCGGGTGTTGTTGTGTTTTTTTGTTATGGCTGGTTTGAAATTTTTTGTTGGTGTTTTCTGTTTCTAGATTTAAGACGGTTTCTATGGCCAGAGTACTGATTTTTTTGTGGGGTGGTGAAGAAATGCTTTGTATATCGTTGAAAAATGGCATTTAGGAGGTTATATGGGCAAGAGAGTGGTTGTATTGCTATGGCTGCTATTCACATCAATGTCAGCCCACGCCATCGATAAAAAAGTCAACAACGTCACCATCATGCGTGTGGGCTTCATGGTAGACGCGAATTCTCCGGGTGGAGGCTGGGGCTTCATCGTCAGCAAGCCGGGAGCGGCGGATTGCGGCTTTGGCCTGATGCGCCTGCCGCCGATGAATACCGATGCCGGCAAGGCCATGCTGTCGCTGATGCTGAGCGCCCAGGCCACACAGAACAAACTGCCGGAGATCGCCTATTCGGCCAGCGCCACGGTGAACGCGGTATGCCAGATCACTTCGGCGCAGATAGACAGCGGCGCCTGAGGGGAGAAAGGTACGAGGCCGCAGCCCCGTACCTTGGCGAGAGTGCTTAGAGCGCGGCGATCTTCTGCCGTTGCTCGGCCAGCTTGGCCAGGGCCTGTTCGGCCTCGGCGAGCTTGGCGCGTTCCTTCTCGATCACGTCGGCCGGGGCCTTGGCGACGAAGCCTTCGTTGGACAGCTTGCCGCCGACGCGCTTGACCTCGCCTTCCAGGCGCTGGATCTCCTTGTCCAGGCGCCCCAGTTCGGCGCTCTTGTCGATCAGGCCGGCCATCGGCACCAATACTTCCATGTCGCCGACCAGGGCGGTGGCGGACATCGGCGCTTCCTCGCCGGCTTCCAGCACGCGGATGCTTTCCAGCTTGGCCAGTTTCATCAGCAGCGGCTCGTTGTCGGCCAGGCGGCGGTGGTCGCTGGGCGAGGCGTTCCTGAGGATGATGTCGATGCGCTTGGCCATGGAGATGTTCATCTCGCCGCGGATCTGCCGCACGCCGAGCATCAGCGCCTTGACCCACTCGATGTCGCCTTCGGCGGCGGCGTCGATCCTGCCTTCGTCGGCCACCGGCCAGGGTTGCAGCATCAGGGTCGGACCTTCCTTGCCGGCCTGGCCCTTGATGCGCTGCCAGATTTCCTCGGTGATGAACGGCATGAACGGGTGCGCCAGGCGCAGGGCCGTCTCCAGCACGCGGATCAGGGTGCGACGAGTGCCGCGCTGGCGCTCGATGGGGGCGTTCTCATCCCACAGCACCGGCTTGACCAGCTCCAGGTACCAGGCGCAGTACTCGTCCCAGATGAACTCATAGAGGGCCTGGGCGGCCAGGTCGAAGCGGAAGGCGTCGAGCTGGCGGGTGACTTCCTGCTCGGTGCGCTGCAACTGGGAGATGATCCAGCGGTCGACCGAGGACAGCTCGACCGGCTCGCCGTTGACCCCGGTGTCCTGGCCATCGGTGTTCTCGATGACGAAGTTGGCGGCGTTCCAGATCTTGTTGCAGAAGTTGCGGAAGCCTTCGACGCGGCCCATGTCGAACTTGATGTCGCGGCCGGTGGAGGCCAGCGAGCAGAAGGTGAAGCGCAGGGCGTCGGTGCCGTAGCTGGCGATGCCTTCGGGGAATTCGGCGCGGGTCTGCTTGGCGATCTTCTCCGCCAGCTTCGGCTGCATCATGCCGCTGGTGCGCTTTTGCAGCAGGGTATCGAGGTCGATGCCGTCGACGATGTCCAGCGGGTCGAGCACGTTGCCCTTGGACTTGGACATCTTCTGGCCCTGGCCGTCGCGCACCAGGCCGTGGACATAGACGGTCTTGAACGGGATCTGCGGGGTGCCGTCGGGGTTCTTCACCAGGTGCATGGTGAGCATGATCATCCGCGCGACCCAGAAGAAGATGATGTCGAAGCCGGTGACCAGTACGTCGGTGGGGTGGAAGGTCTTGAGGAACTCGGTCTGCTGCGGCCAGCCGAGGGTGGAGAAGGTCCACAGGCCGGAGCTGAACCAGGTGTCGAGAACGTCTTCGTCCTGGCGCAACTCGACCTCGTTGCCGAGCTTGTGCTTGGTGCGCACCTCGACCTCGTCGCGGCCGACGTAGACGTTGCCGGCCTCGTCGTACCAGGCCGGGATGCGGTGGCCCCACCAGAGCTGGCGGCTGATGCACCAGTCCTGGATGTCGCGCATCCAGGAGAAGTACATGTTCTCGTACTGCTTGGGCACGAACTGGATACGGCCGTCTTCCACGGCGGCGATGGCGTCTTCGGCCAGCGGCTTGGTGCTGACGTACCACTGGTCGGTCAGCCAGGGCTCGATGACGGTGCCGGAGCGGTCGCCCTTCGGTACTTTCAGCGCGTGGTCGTCGACCTTCTCGAGCAAGCCCATGGCCTCGAACTCGGCGACGATGGCCTTGCGCGCGGCGAAGCGGTCCATGCCGGCGTAGCTCTGCGGCAGGCTGGGGTCGAGGTTCGGGTTGACGCTGCCGTCGAGGTGGAACACCTGGGCCTGGGCCAGCACCGCGGCGTTCTTGTCGAAGATGTTGATCAGCGGCAGGTCGTGGCGCTTGCCCACTTCGTAGTCGTTGAAGTCGTGGGCCGGGGTGATCTTCACGCAGCCGGTGCCGAATTCGCGGTCGACGTACTCGTCGGCGATGATCGGGATGTGCCGGCCGACGATCGGCAGTTCGGCGAACTGGCCGATCAGCTTGGCGTAGCGCTCGTCTTCCGGGTGCACCGCGACCGCGGCGTCGCCCAGCAGGGTTTCCGGACGGGTGGTGGCGACCACCAGGTAATCCAGGCCTTCGCTGGTCTTCGCGCCGTTCACCAGCGGGTAGCGCAGGTGCCAGAGGTGGCCCTTCTCGTCGTGGTTTTCCACTTCCAGGTCGGAAATCGCGGTGTGCAGCTTGGTGTCCCAGTTCACCAGGCGTTTGCCGCGGTAGATCAGGCCGTCTTCATGCAGGCGCACGAAGGCTTCCTTGACCGCTTCGGAGAGGCCGTCGTCCATGGTGAAGCGCTCGCGCGACCAGTCCACCGAGGAGCCCAGGCGACGAATCTGCCGGGTGATGTTGCCGCCGGACTGTTCCTTCCATTCCCAGACTTTCTCCAGGAACTTCTCCCGGCCGAGGTCGTGGCGGCTCACGCCCTGGGCGCCGAGCTGGCGCTCGACCACCATCTGGGTGGCGATGCCGGCGTGATCGGTGCCCGGCTGCCACAGGGTGTTGCGGCCCTGCATGCGGCGGTAGCGGATCAGCGCGTCCATGATCGCGTTGTTGAAGCCATGGCCCATGTGCAGGCTGCCGGTCACGTTCGGCGGCGGGATCATGATGGTGTAGGGCTGGCCTTCGCCGCTCGGAGCGAAGTAGTCGTTGGACTCCCAGGTCTCGTACCAGGAAGTCTCGATGGCGTGCGGCTGGTAAGTCTTGTCCATGCGAAAGGGGACCAAAGCTGAATATGGCTGGGGAAAATGCGAAGAAAGTCCGGGAGTATAGCGGGGATGGCAGCCCGGGGGTAAGGCCGCGGGCCGCGGCGGGCGCCCGCCGCGTCCGGATCAGCCGTTGCGTTGGCCGAGCAGGCGACCCAGGCGGGCTTGCAGGCGGCGGCGCAGTTCGGCTTCGATCTGCGGGGCGAAGTCGTCGATGACTTCCTGCAGGATCAGTTCGGCGGACGCTCGCAACTCGTCGTCCAGGCGCTCCTGTTCGGCGGGCGCCAACCCTGCCGTGGTGGCTGCTGCGGCCTGCGGCTCTGGCGCGCGCGGTGCGGTACCGGGGGAGACGACGTCGGAAAGCAGGGGAATGTTGTCCGGCTCGAAGGATTCGGTCAGCAAGGGCGGCTCGTTCCGTTCGTAGAGCAGGTCGTGGATCGACTCCAGATCATCGAGCAACTGCTCCGGAGGTTGTGTCGGTTTGTGGCTGTCCATGGTCGTGCACTTCAGATACGCGGCAGGCGATGGTCCTGTAGAGGATAGCCCTGCTCCCGGTAGAAGCGGAATTTATCCCGTGCCGCCTGGCGGATCGCCGGCTCCTCGACCACCAGTTCGGCCACCCGCGAAAAGTTCGGGACGAAGCCGGGGGCCTCGAGGGTCAGGTTGATCAGCAGGTCGCGATGGTTCCCCGGGGGCTCGCCCAGGCCCAGGGCGACGGGCGCCTCGGCGTCTTCCTCGGCCAGGCTGTGAGGAATGAAGGCCTCGCCGCGGAAGCTCCACAGGCGGCCGTCCAACTCGCTGCGCTGCGCCTCGTCGGCGCAATGCAGGTAGACATGCATGCCCTGCCGCCAGGCCTTCTCGGCCAGGCGGCAGGCGACCTGCAGGCGCGCCGACGGATCGGCGCTGGGGATCACGTAGAAATCGACCCGGGTCACTTGGCCCGTTCCAGCAGGTACTGGGTCAACAACGGAACCGGGCGGCCGGTGGCGCCTTTGTCCTTGCCGCCGCTGATCCAGGCGGTGCCGGCGATGTCCAGGTGCGCCCAGTGGTATTTCTTGGCGAAGCGCGAGAGGAAGCAGCCGGCGGTGATGGTGCCGGCCTTCGGCCCGCCGATGTTGGCGATGTCGGCGAACGGGCTGTCCAGCTGTTCCTGGTATTCGTCGAACAGCGGCAATTGCCAGGCGCGGTCGTCGGCGAACTCGCCGGCCTTGAGCAGTTGCCTGACCAGCGCTTCGTTGTTGCCCATAAGGCCCGAGGTGTTGCTGCCCAGGGCGACGATGCAGGCGCCGGTAAGGGTGGCGATGTCGATCACCGACTGAGGCTTGAAGCGCTCGGCGTAGGTCAGTGCGTCGCACAGCACCAGGCGCCCTTCGGCGTCGGTGTTGAGGATCTCGACGGTCTGCCCGCTCATGGTGGTGACGATGTCGCCCGGACGGGTGGCTCCGCCGCTGGGCATGTTCTCGGCGCAGGCGAGCAGGCCGACCAGGTTGATCGGCAACTGCAGTTCGAGCACCGCGCGGAAGGTGCCGAAGACGCTGGCGGCGCCGCACATGTCGAACTTCATCTCGTCCATGCCCTGGCCCGGCTTGAGGCTGATGCCGCCGGTGTCGAAGGTGATGCCCTTGCCGACCAGCACGTGCGGGGCCTGGTCCTTCTTCGCGCCGTTGTATTGCAGGACGATCAGCCGCGGCGGCTGGTCGCTGCCCTGGGCGACGGCGAGGAACGAGCCCATGCCCAGCTCGCGCAGTTTCTTCTCGTCGAGGACCTCGACCTTCAGGCCCTTGAACTCCTTGGCCAGGCCCTTGGCCTGCTCGCCGAGGAACGTCGGATGGCAGACGTTCGGCGGAAGGTTGCCGAGATCGCGGGTCAGGGCCATGCCATTGGCGATGGCCTGAGCTTCCTTGCTGCCTTGCTCGACGGCGGCGCTGTCGGCCTTGTCGGCGAGCAGGGTCAGCTTCTTCAGTTTCAGCGGCTCGGCTTTCTGGCTCTTGTAGCGATCGAACACGTACAGGCCATCGGCCAGGGTTTCCACCAGCAGACGCGCCTTCGCGTGGGCATCGCGGCCTTTCACCGCGAGATCGCCGAGGGCCAGCACGGCATCGGCGCCGGCCAGGCCCTTGAGGGTCGACAGCACGGCGGAGGCCAGCTTGCGGTACTGGCGGTCGCCCAGTTCGCGCTCCTTGCCGGCGCCGACCAGCAGCACGCGCTCGGCCTTGAGATTGGGCAGGCTCTGCAGGAGCAGGGTCTGGCCGACCTTGCCGGCCAGGTCGCCACGCTTGAGCACTGCGCTGATGGCGCCGCCGGTGGCGTCGTCGACCGCCTTGGCGCTGGCGCCGAGCTTGCGGCCTTCGCCTACGGCGAGCACCAGGGTGGCGGTTTTCAGGGTTTCCGGGCGTACGCTTTTAACAAGGAATTCCATGGAAGAGGTCCCCAATACAGACAGTCGGGATGGCGCAAGGGGCGGCATCCGTTAGCGGTAAGCGATTGTTCCGAGCACGATTCGTCCCGAGGACTGACGGTCGCCGCCGGGGCGGTGACGCAGGCAGCGACAGCTTAGTCGTTGCGGCGGGGGTCGTTCCATGCCGAGGATGGCAACCGAGGTTCTACAGCGCCGGAGCCGGGTTGGCGGTGCCTCCCGGCCGTTGCCGCACATGGTCGCACAACTGCGGTGTGTCTGGCACGACTGTGTACGCATGGGAACCCGCGGCCATGCCGCGTCCCTATAATGAACGTTTCGTTCCGCAGGAGTCGCACCGTGCCCGCCAGCAAACCAGTCGCGGATCCCGCCCGGAGTACCGATCCGCGCGATTACCAGCGAGTCGGCCGGCCGCTCGGGGTCATGGCCAAGACCTTCCCGGCGGGGTTCGTGGTCGCCGAGCACCGGCACGAGCGGGCGCAGTTGATCCATGCCCTGTCGGGCGTGATCGAACTGCATGTCGGTCGCACGCTATGGCTGGTCCCGCCGCAGCGCGCGGTATGGATGCCGGCGGGGATGGCGCACGCGATGCTGGCGCGCGGCGAGGTCCGCTTGCACACCGTCTATGCCCGGCCGCAGTCCTGCCCGCCGGAATTCCCCCGGGTGCCGCGCGGAGTGATGGTCAGCCCATTGTTGCGCGAGTTGATCGTGCGCGCCGCCGGCCTGCCGTTGTTGTACGACGAGCGCGGCCGGGAGGGGCGGTTGATGGCGGTGCTGCTGGACGAACTGGAGTGGTCGCGGGAACAGCCCCTGGCCTTGCCCGACCCCGCGGACCGACGCCTGGGAAGAATCTGCCAGGCGCTGCTGGAGAACCCGGCCGACCCTCGCGGGCTGGAGGAGTGGGCGCGCTACGTGGGGGCGTCCTCGCGGACCCTGGCACGGCTGTTTCTCTCCGAACTGGGAGTGACCTTCGTCCATTGGCGCCACCAGGTGCGCCTGGCCGCCGCCCTGCCACGCCTGGCGGCTGGCGAAGCGGTGGCGCGGATCGCCGTGGATCTCGGCTACCAGACGCCCAGCGCATTCAGTGCCATGTTCCGACGCCTGACCGGGAGCACGCCGAGCCGCTACTTCGCCTTGTCCGATTCGGCGTAGCCTTCGTCCGTTGGCGGACGGCGCCGACGCGGCAGGATTCCTATGCTGGGCCCGTTTCCAGACGACCGCCCCGGGAGGCAAGCATGCAACGACTGAACGTGGAATTCCGCTCCGAGGGTGTCGCCCTGCGCGGCTGGCTGTATTTGCCGGAAGCGCGTGCCGAGCGGCCGGCGATCGTCATGACGCACGGTTTTTCCGGGGTGAAGGAGCAGTACCTGGACCGTTACGCCGAGGTATTCGCCGCCGCCGGCTTCGTCGTGCTCCTCTACGATCATCCGAACTTCGGCGACAGCGACGGCGAGCCGCGCCAGGAAATCGATCCGGTGATGCAGCGTCGCGGCTATCGCGACGCGATCACCTGGTTGGGCGCCCAGGCACGGGTCGACGCGAGGCGCATCGGCATCTGGGGAACCAGCTACAGCGGCGGACATGTGCTGGAAGTGGCCGCACTGGATCGGCGGGTGAAATGCGTGGTGGCGCAGGTGCCGACCGTCAGCGGCCATGCCTCGGCGTTGCGCCGGACCCGCGCCGAGCAGTTGCCGGCATTGCTGGCAAGCTTCGACGCGGACCGCCAGCGGCGCTTCGAGGGCTTGCCGCCGGCGCTGTTGCCGGCGGTCGCCGCGAGCCCCGACGAGCCTTGCGCGATGGCCGGCGCGGACGCCCACCGGTTCTTCACCGACAGCGCGGCGCTGGCACCGAACTGGTGCAACCGGGTGACCCTGCGTAGCGCCGAGCTGGCGCGAGAGAACGAGCCGGGCATTCACATTGGGCGGATCAGCCCCACGCCGCTGCTGATGATCGTCGCCGACCGGGACCTGCTTACGCCCACGGACCTTTGCCTGGAGGCCTACCAGCGGGCGTTGCCGCCCAAGCGGCTGCTGATGCTCGCCGGCGGCCATTTCACGCCGTACATCGAGCATTTCGACGCCACCAGCCAGGCTGCGGCAGACTGGTTCGTCCGTCATCTCGGAGAGGGCGGCGAGCAGCCAGCGACAGTCGTCGAATAAATCGGCAAGCGCTGAACGAGCGTTCGCCTCGACGGTCTATCGGGCTCTTGGTTCGGCCTGCGCAGTGACAGGCCCGCCGAATCGCAGGATAATGCCGGCTATTTTCTCCGCGCCATGCCGCCATGGCCGGAAACGCGTGATGACGGGGCCGACGGGCCCCGTCAGAGCCTGGCAACCCAGGAGTGTCCGGATTGATCGTTTTCCGTTATTTGTCCCGTGAAGTGCTGGTCACCATGAGCGCCGTCAGCGCCGTGCTGCTGGTGATCATCATGAGTGGCCGTTTCATCAAGTACCTGGCGCAAGCGGCGCAGGGGTTGCTCGACCCCGGTTCGCTGTTCCTGATCATGGCGTTCCGGATTCCCGGCTTCCTGCAGCTGATCCTGCCGCTTGGCCTGTTCCTCGGCATCCTGCTGGCCTACGGGCGACTCTATCTGGAAAGCGAGATGACCGTGCTCTCGGCGACCGGCATGAGCCAGAAGCGCCTGCTCGGCTATACCATGGCGCCGGCGCTGCTGGTGGCGATCCTGGTGGCCTGGCTGAGCCTGTTCCTGGCGCCCCAGGGCATCAACCAGTTCGCCCTGCTGTTGAACAAGCAGGATACCCTGACCGAGTTCGACACCCTGGTCCCGGGCCGTTTCCAGGCAATGCGCGACGGTACCCGGGTGACCTATACCGAGGAACTGTCGAAGGATCGCGGCGAACTGGCCGGCATCTTCATTTCGCAGAAGGACCTCAACAGCAGCAACCAGGAACGCGGCATCTCCATCCTGGTGGCGGAGAAGGGCACCCAGAACATCCAGGCGGATGGCAGCCGTTACCTGATCCTGCACAACGGCTACCGCTACGACGGCAATCCCGGGCAGGCCAACTACCGGGCGATCCAGTACGACACCTATGGCGTGATGCTGCCCAAGCCCGAGGCCAGCAGCGAGGTGAGCGAGCGTGACGCGGTGCCCACCGCCGACCTGTTCGGCAGCGACAACCCACGCTACCAGGCCGAATTGCAGTGGCGCCTGTCGACCCCGCTGCTGGTGTTCGTGGTGACCCTGCTGGCGGTGCCGCTGTCGCGGGTCAACCCACGCCAGGGGCGCTTCCTCAAGCTGCTGCCGGCGATCCTCCTTTATATGGGCTACCTGGCCCTGCTGATCGCTGTCCGTGGCCAGCTGGACAAAGGCAAGATCCCCATGGCCATCGGCCTGTGGTGGGTCCACGGACTATTCCTGGCGATCGGTCTTCTTCTGTTCTATTGGGAACCCTTGCGCCTGAAGCTGGCGTCCTCCCGTGCCGGTCGCGAGGTGGCGCATGGTTAAGCTCGATCGTTACATCGGTGTCACCGTCTTCGTCGCGATCCTCGCGGTGCTCGGGGTGATCCTCGGCCTGGCGCTGCTGTTCGCCTTCATCGACGAACTCAACGACATCAGCGCCAGCTACGGCATCGGCGACGCCCTGCGCTTCATCTTCCTCACCGCGCCACGGCGGGCCTACGACATGCTGCCGATGGCGGCGCTGATCGGCTGCCTGGTCGGCCTCGGCACCCTGGCCAGCAACAGCGAACTGACCATCATGCGCGCGGCCGGGGTATCCCTGTCGCGGATCGTCTGGGCGGTGATGAAACCGATGCTGGTGCTGATGCTGGCCGGCATCCTGGTTGGCGAGTACGTCGCGCCCTGGACCGAGAACATCGCCCAGAGCGGCCGCGCCCTGGCCCAGGGCGGCGGCGATTCGCAAAGCTCCAAGCGCGGTCTGTGGCATCGCCAGGGGCGCGAGTACATCCACATCAACGCGGTGCAGCCCAATGGCGTGCTGTACGGCGTGACCCGCTACCGCTTCGACGAGCAGCGTGGCCTGGAATCGGCCAGTTTCGCCAAGCGCGCGCGCTTCGAGACCGATCACTGGCAACTGGAAGAGGTCACCACCACCTTGCTGCATCCGAGGGAAAAGCGTTCCGAGGTGGTCAAGCTACCGACCGAACGCTGGGATGCCCAGCTCAGCCCGCAACTGCTGAACACTGTGGTGATGGAGCCCGAGGCGCTGTCTATCAGCGGTCTCTGGCAGTACATCCACTATCTCGCCGACCAGGGCCTGAACAACAACCGCTACTGGCTGGCGTTCTGGACCAAGGTCCTGCAACCGCTGGTGACCGCCGCGCTGGTGCTGATGGCGATTTCCTTCATCTTCGGTCCGTTGCGCTCGGTGACCCTGGGCCAGCGGATCTTCACCGGCGTGCTGGTGGGCTTCGTCTTCCGCATCGCCCAGGACCTGCTCGGACCCTCCAGCCTGGTGTTCGACTTCCCGCCGCTGCTGGCGGTGGTGATCCCCGCCTCGATCTGCGCACTGGCGGGTGTCTGGCTGCTACGCCGGGCGGGCTGACAGGCCCGGCAGGCCGGGTATGAAAAAAGGCCACCCACGGGTGGCCTTTGTGCTTCCTTGTCGCGTCGGGCTGGAGCCTGGCCGCCGGCGCGACAAAGGCCAAAACAGCGCGTTCTGCGGACCTGTTTCGCTCACTTCTTGTGAGTGTTCTTCGGCAGCCTGACCACCTGGCTCTCCGAATAGCGGTCGTGCCACGTACGCTTGTCCTTGTCCCAGAGCATCCAGAGGAAGCCGAGGCCGAGGCACAGCCAGGAGGCGATGGCGATCATGAAGCGCAGCAGCGCCTGGAGCAGGCTGATGGCGCTGCCGTCGCGGTTCTGCACGCGCAGTCCCCAGACCTGCATGCCCAGGGTCTGGCCGTTGTGGGTCCAGAATTTGGCGAAGAAGCCGAACAGGGCGAACACCAGCAAGGTCGAGAGCAGCGGGTCGCCGATCAGCGCGCCGCGGTCGGCCAGTTCGCGCAGATGGTCGCTGCCGTAGATCAGTCGAAGGATGCCTTGCTGGTAGACCAGGGTGACCACCATCATCAGCGCCACGCAGAGCAGGAAGTCATAGAACATCGCCGCCAGGCGGCGGATCAGACCGGCAGAGGCATAGTCGCCCTGGGGAGAAAGCATGTGTTTCGGCATCGGCGTGTTCCGTGCGGGGCAAAGCCGGGGATTATACGTCCATCCGCAGCTTGCGCCGCCCACCCGGGCAACGCTTTTCCCCGGCTGTTCTAGTCTTTGCGCAGACCCCAATCATTACGAGTCTTTTCTATGCCGATTCCGGTGAAGCGAGCCAGGAGAAAGGCGCTCCGGCTGTCGTTGTCCGTGCTGGTCGGGGTGATGCCGATCGTCCTGGGGCTGCTCATCCTCTACTGGCAGGCCGAGCGAAGCCTCCAGGAGACGTCCGAGCAGGCAGCCGGGAATGCGGTGCGGCAGTTCGAACGGATGCTCGACAACGCTGCGTTGGCGGCGCGCAAGGTCATGCCGGTGGCGGGGCGCCCTTGTCCCGAGGCCGAACTGGCGCTGCGCGAGCAAGTGGCGATCATGCCGTTCGTGCGCTCGGTCAATTTGACGCGCGACAATACGATCTATTGCACGTCGTTGTTCGGCGGCTTCGACGAGCCGGTGCGGATCGAGAACTATGTCGACGGACGCCTCCTGCTGATGCCCGGCAACCAGGTCACGCCGGACGCCGCGCTGCTGGTCCTGCGGGACTTCGACGGCAAGCGCGGGGTATTGGCGGCGATCGACGGGCGCTACTTGAGCTACGTGCTGGACCTCGTTGACCGACGCAGCCGCCAGATGCTGGTGGTCGGTCCCAATTGGCTGGATGCCGAGGGCCGCACTCACCGCGACGCGCCGCCCACCTATGAGGTCGCCGCCGTATCGCTCGCTTCGCAGCGTTATCCGTTGCGGGTGCTGTCGGGCTTCCCCGAGGGCGAGGAATGGCGATCGATCCGCTCGCAGAACCCAGCGATGTTCGGCCTGCTACTGTTCTTCGGACTGCTGGCCGGCACTCTGTGCTACTGGCTATCCAGGCGGGTCGCCTCGCCCAGCAGCGAACTGCGCCGGGCCCTGGAGGCCAACGAGTTCATTCCCTACTACCAGCCGCTGAGTCCCGGCCAGGGTGGACGCTGGATAGGCGTCGAGGTGCTCATGCGCTGGCGTCATCCGCGCGAGGGACTGATCCGGCCCGACCTGTTCATACCTTTCGCCGAGCGCTCGGGACTGATCGTACCGATGACGCGCGCGCTGATGCGCCAGGTCGCGGAAGACCTGGGCGGGCATGCCGGGAAGCTGGAGCCAGGCTTCCACATCGGTTTCAACATCAGTGCCACCCATTGCCACGAACTGGCCTTGGTGGACGACTGTCGCGAGCTGTTGGCGGCGTTTCCGCCCGGGCACATCACCCTGGTCCTGGAACTGACCGAGCGCGAGCTGATCGAGTCGAGCGAAGTCACCGACCGCCTGTTCGACGAATTGCATGCCCTGGGAGTGAAGATCGCCATCGACGATTTCGGCACTGGACATTCCAGCCTGGCCTACCTGCGCAAGTTCCAGGTGGACTGCCTGAAGATCGACCAGAGCTTCGTCGCCCGCATCGGCATCGATACCCTTTCCGGGCATATTCTCGACAGCATCGTCGAGCTGTCCGCCAAGCTCGACCTGGATATCGTCGCCGAAGGCGTGGAGACCCCCGAGCAGCGTGACTACCTGGCCGCCCGCGGGGTGGATTACCTGCAGGGCTACCTGATCGGCCGGCCGATGCCGCTGGAGAGTCTGCTTTCCAGCCTGACTGTGCAGGAAGGGCAGGGGGCTTCCGTCGTCGCACTTCCGGCGGACCGAGGCTAGCGGCTGAAAGTCCCGCGCCAGGGGCGAGCTGCCAGCTTATTCGTCACGGATGAGCAAAAGACCCGCAGACCGAACAGGTGCAAACCGCCCCTGGCGCGACAAGAAGCCCGCATCCGCGGGGCTTCTTTTTGGCGTTGGCTGTGGTAGATTTTTTTTCGCCGAGCTGGGAAGACAGCAGCTCGGGTAAAAGGCAGCGTCTCGACTCCAGCGCTGCCTTTTTTTATTTGCAGGCCGGATCAGCCAGATCGCGGACAACAAAAAACCGGCGCGAAGGCCGGTTTCTCTGCTGTCCTGGGCTCCCCTGGAAACGCTTGGGAAGTCAGGATGGTGCCTCGGGAGAGACTCGAACTCTCACTCTGTCGCCAGAAACGGATTTTGAATCCGCCGCGTCTACCGATTCCGCCACCGAGGCAATGGCGGCGCAGTATAGGGAGGCGCCTACCGTTGGTCAATCGGGTTCGTGGCGGGGAAAACACATTTCCGGTAAGCTACGCGGCCTTTCGAGAGTCTCCCCATGCGTGTCGCCGATTTTCATTTCGACTTGCCCGAGGCCCTGATCGCCCGTCATCCCCTGCCTGAACGCCGCGCAAGCCGCCTGTTGGCGCTGGATGGCCCGACGGGAACCCTCGCTCACAGACAATTCGCCGATCTCCTGGACTACCTGCGTCCGGGCGACCTGATGGTGTTCAACAATACCCGGGTGATCCCGGCGCGCCTGTTCGGCCAGAAGGAATCCGGCGGCAAGCTGGAAGTCCTGGTCGAGCGCGTGCTCGACCAGCACCGGGTGCTTGCCCATATACGCGCCAGCAAGGCGCCCAAGCCCGGTACGCGGATCCTCGTCGAAGGCGGTGGCAGCGCGGAGATGCTGCAGCGCCACGACGCTCTGTTCGAACTCGCTTTCGCCGAGCCTGTGTTGCCTTTGCTGGAGCGGGTCGGGCACATGCCGTTGCCTCCCTATATCGACCGACCGGACGATGCGGCCGACCGCGAGCGCTACCAGACCGTCTACGCCCAGCGCGCCGGTGCGGTGGCGGCCCCGACCGCCGGCCTGCACTTCGACGAGGCGCTGCTCGAGGCGATCCGCGCGAAGGGGGTGGATACCGCCTTCGTTACCCTGCATGTCGGCGCCGGTACCTTCCAGCCGGTGCGTGTCGAGCGCATCGAGGACCATGTGATGCACCGCGAATGGCTGGAGGTCGGCCAGGACGTGGTGGACGCGGTTTCCGCCTGCCGGGCTCGCGGGGGCCGGGTAGTCGCCGTCGGCACCACCAGCGTGCGCTCGCTGGAAAGCGCGGCACGCGACGGTGAGCTGAAGCCCTTCAGCGGCGACACCGACATCTTCATCTACCCGGGCCGGCCGTTCCATGTGGTCGATGCCCTGGTCACCAACTTCCACCTGCCCGAATCCACCCTGCTGATGCTGGTCTCGGCCTTCGCCGGCTACCCGGAGACCATGGCCGCCTACGCCGCGGCGGTGGCGCAGGGCTATCGCTTCTTCAGTTACGGTGATGCCATGTTCATCACCCGCAATCCCGCGCCCCGCGGACCCGAGGACTGATCCATGAGCTTCATGAACTTCGAGCTGCTGGCGACCGACGGCAAGGCCCGTCGCGGCCGCCTGACCTTCCCCCGCGGCGTGGTCGAGACCCCGGCCTTCATGCCGGTGGGCACCTACGGCACGGTGAAGGGCATGTTGCCGCGCGACATCGAGGACATCGGCGCGCAGATCATCCTCGGCAACACCTTCCATCTCTGGTTGCGCCCGGGCACCGAGGTGATCCAGCGCCACGGCGACCTGCACGACTTCATGCAGTGGAAAGGCCCGATCCTCACCGATTCCGGCGGTTTCCAGGTGTTCAGCCTGGGAGCCATGCGCAAGATCAAGGAGGAGGGCGTGACCTTCGCCTCGCCGGTGGACGGCGCCAAGGTCTTCATGGGGCCGGAGGAGTCCATGGCGGTGCAACGCGCCCTGGGCTCGGACATCGTGATGATCTTCGACGAATGCACGCCGTACCCGGCCGACCATGACGTCGCCAAGCGCTCCATGGAGCTGTCGCTGCGCTGGGCCAAGCGCTCGAAGATCGCCCATGGCGATAGCCCGTCGGCGCTGTTCGGCATCGTCCAGGGCGGTATGCACGAGGACCTGCGCCTGCGCTCGCTGGATGGCTTGCAGGAGATCGGCTTCGACGGCCTGGCCATCGGTGGTTTGTCGGTGGGCGAGCCGAAGGAAGAGATGATCCGCGTGCTCGATTTCCTGCCGCCGCAGATGCCGGCCGACAAGCCGCGCTACCTGATGGGCGTGGGCAAGCCGGAAGACCTGGTGGAAGGCGTGCGCCGCGGCGTGGACATGTTCGACTGTGTGATGCCGACGCGCAATGCGCGCAACGGCCACCTGTTCGTCGACAGCGGGGTGATCAAGATCCGCAACTCGGTACACAAGCACGACGACTCCACGCTCGACCCGACCTGCGACTGTTACACCTGCAAACATTTTTCCCGCGCCTATCTGCACCACTTGGACAAGTGCGGGGAAATGCTCGGTAGCATGCTCAATACCATCCACAACTTGCGGCATTATCAGCGGGTTATGGCTGGTTTGCGCGAGGCAATCCAACAGGGTACATTGGCCGCCTTTGTCGATGCCTTCTATGCCAAGCGCGGCCTTCCCACGCCGCCGCTGGATGCCTGACTTTCCTTTATCCAACTCTATTGCTTTGTGACAGGAGTGCTACATGAGCTTTCTAATTCCCGCTGCCTACGCCGACGCAGCCGCTCCGGCAGCCGCTGGCCCGGCCGGCACCGGTTTCGAGTGGGTCTTCCTGGTTGGTTTCCTGGTCATCTTCTACCTGATGATCTGGCGTCCCCAGGCCAAGCGCGCCAAGGAACACAAGAACCTGCTGGGCAACCTGCAAAAAGGTGACGAAGTCGTCACTTCCGGCGGTATCGCCGGCAAGGTGACCAAGGTCGCCGACGATTTCGTCGTCGTCGAGGTCTCCGACAACGTCGAGCTGAAGTTCCAGAAGGCCGCGATTGCCGCGACCCTGCCGAAAGGCACCCTGAAAGCGATCTGATTTTCACCTAAACACATGACGGGGCGCGCAAGGCGCCCCGCGTCATAACGGGCGGTGTCATGCTCAACAAGTATCCTCTGTGGAAATATCTGCTGATCCTGGCGGTCCTCGCCGTCGGGTTCATCTATTCCGCACCCAACCTCTACCCGGACGACCCGGCGGTGCAGATCAGCGGCGCCAGCACGGCGCTGCAGGTCACCCAGGCCGACGTCGACCGCGCTGCCAAGGCGCTGACCGACGCCGGTATCGCGGTGAAGGCCAACAGCCTGTCGAAGAAGGGCGGCCTGATCCGCCTGGTCAAGCAGGACGACCAGCTTCCCGCCAAGGAAGTGGTGCGCCGGACCCTGGGCGACGACTACGTGGTGGCGCTGAACCTGGCCCAGACCACTCCCGAGTGGCTGCGCAAGCTGGGCGGCAGCCCAATGAAGCTCGGCCTGGACCTGTCCGGCGGCGTGCACTTCCTGCTGGAAGTGGACATGGACAAGGCGGTCGATGCCCGCCTGAAGGTCTATGAAAGCGAAGTGAAGAGCCTGCTGCGCAAGGAGCGCGTGCGCTACCGCAGCCTGCCGATCCAGGATCGCGCGATCCAGCTCGGTTTCACCGACAGCGAATCCCTGGACAAGGCGCGCAGCCTGATCGCCAAGGACTTCCGCGATTTCGAGGTCGTGCCCGAAGAGCGCAACGGCCTGCAGGTCCTGCGCGTCGCCCTGACCCAGGCCAAACTGGCGGAAATCCGCGAATACTCCATCAAGCAGAACCTCACCACCGTCCGCAACCGGGTCAACGAGCTGGGCGTATCCGAGCCGCTGGTGCAGCGCCAGGGCGCCAATCGCATCGTGGTCGAGCTGCCGGGCGTGCAGGACACCGCGGAAGCCAAGCGGATCCTCGGCAAGACCGCCAACCTAGAATTCCGCCTGGCCGCCGAGCCGGACGCCCTGAAGTCCGCCACCGAGACCTTCGAGTTCCGCGAGCCGCGCCGGCCGCCGGTGCCGCTGGAGCGCGGGGTGATCATCACCGGCGACCAGGTCACCGACGCCAGCGCCAGTTTCGACGAGAACGGCCGCCCGCAGGTGAACATCCGTCTGGATGGCCATGGCGGCGAGCTGATGAACCGCGCCACCCGCAACAACGTCGGCCGCAGCATGGCGGTGGTGTTCATCGAGCAGAAGCCGGTGACCCGCTACACCAAGCAGATGGTCGATGGCGTCGAGAAGGAGGTCGCGGTTCCGGCGTTCAAGGAAGAGAAGCAGATCATCAGCCTGGCGACCATCCAGTCGCCGCTGGGCAACCAGTTCCGTATCACCGGCCTCGATGGCCCGGGCGAGTCCTCCGAGCTGGCCCTGCTGCTGCGTGCCGGCGGCCTGGCTGCGCCGATGTACTTCGCCGAAGAACGCACCATCGGCCCGAGCCTGGGGGCGGACAACATCGCCAAGGGTGTCGATGCGTCGCTCTGGGGCATGCTCTTCGTATCGCTGTTCATCATCGTCATCTACCGTTTCTTCGGCATGATCGCCACCGTTGCGCTGGCCTTCAACATGGTCATGCTGGTAGCGCTGATGTCGATCCTCGGCGCGACCCTGACCCTGCCGGGCATCGCCGGTATCGTGCTGACCATGGGCATGGCGGTGGACGCCAACGTGCTGATCTTCTCGCGGATACGCGAGGAACTGGCCAATGGCATGTCGGTCCAGAGGGCGATCCACGAAGGCTTCAACCGTGCCTTCACCGCGATCCTCGACGCCAACCTGACCTCGCTGCTGGTCGGCGGCATCCTCTACGCCATGGGCACCGGCCCGGTGAAAGGATTTGCCGTGACCATGTCGCTCGGCATCATCACCTCGATGTTCACGGCCATCATGGTCACCCGCGCAATGGTCAACCTGATCTTCGGCGGGCGTGACTTCAAGAAGCTGTGGATCTAAGGGGACTGAGATGAATATCAAGATCGGTACCATCAACTTCATGGGCATCCGCAACGTCGCGTTTGCCGTCACCCTGATCCTGACCGTCATCGCCCTGGGCAGCTGGTTCACCAAGGGCATCAACTTCGGCCTCGACTTCACCGGCGGTACGCTGATCGAGCTGACCTACGAACAACCGGCCGATCTCGGCAAGGTGCGTGGTCAACTGGTCGGCGCCGGCTACGAGGACGCCGTGGTGCAGAGCTTCGGCGACGCCCGCGACGTGCTGGTGCGGATGCCCAGCGAGGACCCGGAACTGGGCAAGAAGGTCGCTACCGCCTTGCAGCAGGCCGATGCCGGCAACCCGGCGAACCTGAAGCGGGTCGAGTACGTCGGCCCGCAGGTGGGTGAAGAACTGCGCGACCAGGGCGGCCTCGGCATGCTCCTGGCGCTGGGCGGCATCCTGCTGTACGTCGGCTTCCGCTTCCAGTGGAAGTTCGCCCTCGGGGCGATCCTCTCGCTGGTGCACGATGCGATCATCGTGATGGGCGTGCTGTCGTTCTTCCAGGTGACCTTCGACCTGACCGTCCTCGCCGCGGTGCTGGCGGTGGTCGGTTACTCGCTGAACGACACCATCGTGATCTTCGACCGGGTGCGCGAGAACTTCCGCGTGCTGCGCAAGGCCAGTCTGATCGAGAACCTGAACATCTCCACCAGCCAGACCCTGTTGCGCACCATCGCCACCTCGGTCTCCACGCTGCTGGCCATCGCCGCGCTGCTGTTCTTCGGCGGCGACAACCTGTTCGGTTTCTCCATCGCCCTGTTCGTCGGTGTAATGGCGGGTACCTACTCGTCGATCTACATCGCCAACGTGGTCTTGATCTGGCTGAACCTGACCAGTGAGGACCTGATCCCGCCGCAGGCCAAGGACACCGTCGACGATCGCCCCTGAGGCGCTCTGGTTCGGCACTCCGGCGCCTGCCGGTCACTCGAGGACTCCCGCTTTTGGCGGGAGTTTTCGTATCTGCGCCAACGAAACGTTTGTCGGGAGCCTGGAACTTGGTGGTTTTTGCCCAGTCCTAGGCAAGGCAAAGGGCGAACATAGCCCGCATTGGATGAAAGCCAGGAGGTACATGTGAACAAGTCGATGCTCGTCGGGGCCGTTCTGGGTGCCGTAGGCGTGACCGCAGGTGGCGCGGTAGCCACCTATAGCCTGGTGGATCGCGGTCCCGACTACGCCGAGGTCGTCGCTGTCCAGCCGGTCAAGGAAACCATCAAGACGCCGCGCCAGGTCTGCAAGGACGTGGCCGTGACCCGCCAGCGTCCGGTCAAGGACCAGCACCAGATCGCCGGTACCGCCATCGGTGCGGTGGTCGGCGGCTTGCTGGGCAACCAGATCGGCGGCGGTACCGGCAAGAAGATCGCCACCGTGGCCGGCGCCGTCGGCGGCGGCTACGCCGGCAACAAGGTGCAGGAAGGCATGCAGGAGCGTGACACCTACACCACCACCGAAACCCGCTGCAGCACCGTGCACGACAGCAGCGAGAAGGTCGTCGGCTATGACGTGAAGTACATGCTCGACGGTAAGGCCGGGCAGATCCGCATGGAGCGCGATCCGGGCAGCCAGATCCCGGTCGACAAGAACGGCCGGCTGATCCTCAGCCAGGGCGAAACGCTGCGCTGAGCCTGACTGTCGCAATGATGCACAAGGGCGCCCGCGGGCGCCCTTGTGCATTTTTATGGAGATGAAAAACCCGGCGCCAGGCCGGGTTCTTCGTCAGCGGCGGATCAGCGCTTCAGCGACGGCGGCAGGTGCGGCTGGATGGTGGTCAGCAGTGCCTTGAAGCATTTGGTGTTGCCGGCGACGATGTGACCCTTCTCGAGGAATTCGTGGCTGCCGGTGAAGTCGCTCACCAGGCCGCCGGCTTCCTGTACCAGCAGGGCGCCTGCCGCCATGTCCCATTCGGACAGGCCGAATTCCCAGAAGGCGTCGTAGCGTCCGGCGGCGACGTAGGCCAGGTCCAGACTGGCGGCGCCGGCGCGGCGGATGCCGGCGGTCTGGCCGACCAGGCTGCGGAACATGTTCAGGTAGTTGTCGAGATTGTCGATCTGGTTGTCGCGGAACGGGAACCCGGTGCCGAGCAGGGCGCCTTCCAGGCTCTTGCGGCCGCTGACGCGCAGGCGGCGACCGTTGAGGGCGGCGCCGCGACCGCGGCTGGCGGTGAATTCTTCCTGGCGTACCGGGTCGAGGACCACGGCGTGCTCCAGGCGGCCCTTGTACTTGCAGGCGATGCTCACGGCGAAGTGCGGTACGCCATGGATGAAGTTGGTGGTGCCGTCCAGCGGATCGATCACCCAGAGGTAATCGGCGCCCTCGCCGCTGCCTTCGATGAAGCCGCCTTCCTCGCCCATGATCGCGTGAGTCGGATAGGCCTTGCGCAGCGCGGCGACGATGGTCTGCTCGGCGGCGCGATCGACTTCGGTCACGTAGTCCTTGGCATCCTTCTCGTTGACCGAGATGACATCCAGGCGTTCGATGGAGCGGAAAATCAGTTCACCGGCGCTGCGAGCGGCGCGCAGGGCGATATTCAGCATAGGCTGCATGGAGAGGTCACCTGGGTCGTTAAAGAAAGCCGGCCATTCTAGCAGAAACCGATGGCGTTTGAAGGGCGACCTGTCGGCCGCATGGTATAAAGCTGACCTCTGCTGTAGGATTTCACACCCTTCAGTAACTTGGCGTTGGAGAGCATCGGCGTTGCTCGACCGTATTCGTGTGGTGTTGGTCAACACCAGTCATCCCGGCAACATCGGCGGGGCGGCCCGTGCCATGAAGAACATGGGCCTGTCGCAACTGGTGCTGGTGCAGCCGGAAAGCTTTCCCCACGGCGACGCGGTGGCGCGGGCTTCCGGCGCCACCGACATCCTCGACGCCGCAAGGGTGGTGGACACCCTGGAAGAGGCCCTGAGCGGCTGCAGCGTGGTGCTCGGCACCAGCGCCCGCGACCGGCGGATTCCCTGGCCGCTGCTGGATCCGCGCGAGTGCGCGACGACCTGCCTGGAGCACCTGGAGGCGAATGGCGAGGTGGCCCTGGTATTCGGGCGCGAATATGCGGGTTTGACCAACGAAGAATTGCAGCGCTGCCAGTTCCATGTGCATATCCCCTCCGATCCCGAGTTCGGCTCGCTGAACCTGGCGGCCGCGGTCCAGGTGCTCACCTACGAGGTGCGCATGGCGTGGCTGGCGGCCCAGGGCAAGCCGACCAAGATGGAAAAGTTCGAGTCCACCTCGATGCTCAACACCGAGCTGGTGACGGCCGACGAGCTGGAACTCTATTACGCGCATCTGGAGAGGACGCTGATCGATATCGGCTTCCTCGATCCGGAGAAGCCGCGCCACCTGATGTCGCGGTTGCGGCGCCTGTATGGGCGCAGCGCGATCAGCAAGCTGGAAATGAATATCCTGCGCGGGATCCTGACCGAAACCCAGAAGGTGGCCCGAGGCCTGTCCTACAAGCGGAGTGACGACTGATGTTCGAACGTGTGCGTGAAGATATCCAAAGCGTATTCCACCGTGATCCGGCGGCTCGCAACGCACTCGAGGTCCTCACCTGTTATCCGGGCCTGCACGCCGTCTGGCTGCATCGGCTGGCCCACGGCTTGTGGACGTCCGGCTGGAAGTGGCTGGCGCGCCTGGTGTCCAATTTCGGCCGCTGGATGACCGGCATCGAGATCCACCCGGGGGCCAGGATCGGCCGGCGCTTCTTCATCGACCACGGCATGGGCATCGTCATCGGCGAAACCGCCGAGATCGGCGACGACGTCACCCTCTACCAGGGCGTCACCCTGGGCGGTACCACCTGGAACAAGGGCAAGCGCCACCCCACCCTCGGCAACAACGTGGTGGTCGGTGCCGGTGCCAAGGTGCTCGGCCCGTTCACCGTCGGCGAGGGCGCCAAGGTCGGCTCCAATGCCGTGGTGACCAAGGAGGTCCCGCCGGGTGCCACCGTGGTCGGCATTCCTGGGCGGATCATCATGCGCGAGGATACCGAGCAGCAGGCCAAGCGCCAGGCGATGGCGGAGAAACTCGGCTTCGATGCCTACGGAGTCAGCCAGGACATGCCGGACCCGGTGGCGCGTGCCATTGGTCAGTTGCTCGATCACCTGCAGGCCGTCGACGGCCGGCTCGAGGGCATGTGCCAGGCGCTCACCGCCCTGGGGAGCGACTATTGCGCGAAGGATCTGCCGGTATTGCGCGAGGAGGATTTCGCCGGGGTCAAGGACGAGGATGGCAATCCGGCCGCGTAATGCGCGGCCGGCGGCTTTCTGCTAGCATGTAGCGCCCTGAATTTGCCTAATCCTGAGTAATTTGATCGGTCTTATAGTTGACCTAATTACTCGGATAAGAGCATAATCCGCGTCAACCCCGAATGATCCCGATGGGAAAAGCCCATGCGTCTGACCACCAAAGGCCGCTACGCCGTAACCGCCATGCTCGACCTGGCGCTGCATGCTCAGCAAGGTCCGGTCTCGCTGGCCGATATCTCCGAACGCCAAGGCATTTCCCTGTCCTATCTCGAACAGCTGTTCGCCAAGTTGCGCCGTGGCAACCTGGTGACCAGCGTGCGCGGCCCGGGCGGCGGCTACCAGCTGTCCCGCCATATGTCGGGCATCCATGTGGCGCAGGTGATCGACGCGGTCAACGAATCCGTCGACGCGACCCGCTGCCAGGGGCAGGGCGATTGCCACTCCGGCGATACCTGTCTGACCCACCACCTGTGGTGCGACCTCAGTTTGCAGATCCATGAGTTCCTCAGCGGCATCAGCCTGGCCGATCTGGTCAGCCGCCAGGAGGTCCAGGAGGTCGCGCTGCGCCAGGACGAACGCCGTTGCTCAGGCAAGACGCCTCGTCTCGACAAGATTGAAGCGTCCGCCATCGACTGAGCAGGGCGCCAGCCTGTAGGAGTTACCTGATGAAATTGCCGATCTACCTCGATTACTCCGCGACCACTCCCGTCGATCCCCGCGTCGCCCAGAAAATGAGCGAATGCCTGCTGATGGACGGCAACTTCGGCAACCCGGCTTCGCGTTCCCACGTGTTCGGCTGGAAAGCCGAGGAGGCCGTGGAGAACGCCCGTCGCCAGGTGGCCGAACTGGTCAACGCCGATCCCCGCGAGATCGTCTGGACCTCCGGCGCCACCGAGTCCGACAACCTGGCGATCAAGGGCGTCGCGCACTTCTACTCGGGCAAGGGCAAGCACATCATCACCTCGAAGATCGAGCACAAGGCGGTCCTCGACACCTGCCGCCAGCTGGAGCGCGAAGGTTTCGAAGTGACCTACCTGGAGCCGGGCGAAGATGGCCTGATCACTCCGGCACTGGTCGAGGCGGCGCTGCGTGACGACACCATCCTGGTCTCGGTCATGCACGTGAACAACGAGATCGGCACCGTCAACGACATCGCCGCCATCGGCGAGCTGACCCGCTCCCGCGGCGTGCTGTTCCACGTCGACGCCGCACAGTCGACCGGCAAGGTCGAGATCGACCTGGACAAGCTCAAGGTCGACCTGATGTCCTTCTCCGCGCACAAGACCTACGGCCCGAAAGGCATTGGCGCGCTCTACGTCCGGCGCAAGCCGCGCGTCCGCATCGAGGGCCAGATGCACGGCGGCGGCCATGAGCGCGGCATGCGTTCCGGCACCCTGGCCACCCACCAGATCGTCGGCATGGGCGAGGCGTTCCGCATCGCCAAGGAAGAAATGGCCCAGGAGAACGCCCGCGTGCTGGCGCTCCGCGACCGCTTCTTCGCGCAGATCGACGGCCTGGAAGAGCTCTACATCAACGGCAGCATGACCTCCCGCGTCCCGCACAACCTCAACGTCAGCTTCAACTACGTCGAGGGCGAGTCGCTGATCATGGCGCTCAAGGACCTCGCGGTCTCCTCCGGTTCGGCCTGTACCTCGGCGTCCCTGGAACCGTCCTACGTATTGCGCGCCCTGGGCCGCAACGACGAACTGGCGCATAGCTCCATCCGCTTCACCTTCGGTCGCTTCACCACCGAGGAAGAGATCGACTATGCCGCGAAGAAGGTGGTCGAGGCCGTTTCCAAGCTGCGCGAACTGTCGCCGCTGTGGGATATGTACAAAGAGGGCGTCGACCTGTCCCAGGTCGAATGGCAGGCGCACTGAGCGCCTCGTGCCCCGGAAAACGTGAGGATTAGCCATGGCATATAGCGAAAAGGTCATCGACCACTACGAAAACCCGCGCAACGTCGGCAAGCTCGACGCTGCCGATCCCAACGTCGGCACCGGCATGGTCGGCGCGCCGGCCTGCGGCGACGTGATGCGCCTGCAGATCAAGGTCAACGAGCAGGGCGTGATCGAAGACGCCAAGTTCAAGACCTACGGTTGCGGTTCCGCGATCGCCTCCAGCTCCCTCGCCACCGAGTGGATGAAGGGCAAGACCCTGGACGAGGCGGAAACCATCAAGAACACCACCATCGCCGAAGAGCTGGCCCTACCGCCGGTGAAGATCCACTGCTCCGTTCTCGCCGAAGACGCCATCAAGGCCGCCGTTCGCGACTACAAGCAGAAGAAGGGTTTGCTCTAAGCCGCTCGTGACGAGTAAGGAGTTGCAATGGCCATCAGCATGACCGAAGCCGCCGCCAAACACGTGCAGCGCTCCCTCGAGGGGCGCGGCAAGGGCGAGGGTATCCGTCTTGGCGTGCGCACCACTGGCTGTTCCGGGCTTGCCTATGTCCTCGAATTCGTCGATGAACTGGCGGCCGAGGACCTGGTCTTCGAGAGCCATGGCGTGAAGGTCATCATCGACCCGAAAAGCCTGGTCTATCTCGATGGCACCGAGCTGGACTTCACTCGCGAAGGGCTCAACGAAGGCTTCAAGTTCAACAATCCCAACGTTCGTGGCGAATGCGGCTGCGGCGAAAGCTTCAACGTCTGAGGCCGGCGTGGGTAAACCCTGTCATTTCGCCCAGTTCGACCTGCAACCGGCTTTCCTGGTCGATCTCGACGAGCTCGGCCAGCGCTATCGCGAGTTGGTGCGCAGCGTCCATCCTGACCGTTTCGCCGACGCTCCCGAGCGCGAGCAGCGTCTCGCCCTGGAACGCGCGGCGCAACTGAACGAGGCCTACCAGACCCTGAAGAGCGCTCCGCGCCGGGCCCTGTACCTGTTGACCCTGAGTGGTCACGAGTTGCCCTTGGAGGCTACGGTGCAGGATCCGGAGTTTCTCCTGCAGCAGATGCAGCTGCGCGAGGAACTGGAGGAGTTGCAGGACAGCGCCGACCTGGCCGGCGTGGCGACCTTCAAGCGTCGGCTCAAGGCCGCCCAGGCCGAGCTGGAGCGTGAGTTCGCCGCGTGCTGGGACGATGCGCAGCGCCGCGAAGAGGCCGAACGCCTGGTCCGTCGCATGCAGTTCCTCGACAAGCTCGCGCAGGAAGTGCGCCAGCTGGAAGAGCGACTCGACGATTAATCCCTGCGGCCCCCGGGCCGCACCCCATAGTTAAGACAGAGCATGGCCCTACTGCAGATCGCCGAGCCCGGTCAGAGTCCCAAGCCCCATGAGCGTCGCCTGGCGGTTGGGATCGACCTGGGTACCACCAATTCGCTGGTCGCCGCGGTGCGTAGCGGCGTCGCCGAGCCCTTGCCGGATGCGCAGGGGCGCCTGATCCTGCCTTCCGCGGTGCGTTATCACGCCGAGCGGGCGGAAGTGGGCGAGAGCGCCCGCGCGGCCGCCGCGGAGGATCCCTTCAATACCGTCATTTCGGTCAAGCGCCTGATGGGGCGCGGCCTGGAGGACGTCAAGCAACTGGGCGAGCAATTGCCCTACCGCTTCCGCC
Organism: Pseudomonas sp. 203-8; assembly: GCF_020708595.1. Classification (NCBI taxonomy): domain Bacteria; kingdom Pseudomonadati; phylum Pseudomonadota; class Gammaproteobacteria; order Pseudomonadales; family Pseudomonadaceae; genus Pseudomonas; species Pseudomonas sp. 203-8. The sequence continues at coordinate 237,159 of NZ_JAJFDF010000002.1, forward strand.
AGGGCGAGTCGCACATGCCCTTCATCGAGACCGTACAGGGGTTGAAGAGTCCTGTGGAAGTCTCGGCGGACATCCTGCGTGAGCTGCGCCAGCGCGCCGAAACCACCCTCGGTGGCGAGCTGGTGGGTGCGGTGATCACTGTGCCGGCCTATTTCGACGACGCCCAGCGCCAGGCTACCAAGGATGCCGCGCGCCTGGCCGGACTGAACGTCCTGCGCCTGCTCAACGAGCCGACCGCCGCCGCCGTGGCCTACGGCCTGGACAAGGGCGCGGAAGGCCTGGTGGCCATCTATGACCTGGGTGGTGGAACCTTCGACATTTCCATCCTGCGCCTGACCCGCGGTGTCTTCGAAGTCCTGGCCACCGGCGGCGATACGGCCCTGGGCGGCGACGACTTCGACCATGCCATCGCTGGCTGGGTGATCGAGGAGGCTGGCCTTTCTGCCGATCTGGACCCGGGCAGCCAGCGGCAGTTGCTGCAAATCGCCTGTGCGGCCAAGGAGCGTCTTACCGACGAGGCGTCGGTCCGGGTCGCCTACGGCGACTGGAGCGGCGAGCTGAGCCGGGCGACGCTCGACGAGTTGATCGAGCCGTTCGTCGCTCGCAGCCTGAAGTCCTGCCGCCGAGCGGTGCGCGACTCCGGTGTCGATCTGGAAGAAATCCGCTCGGTGGTGATGGTCGGTGGCTCGACCCGCGTGCCCCGTGTGCGCACGGCGGTTGGCGAGTTGTTCGGCTGCGAGCCGCTGACCGATATCGATCCGGACCAGGTGGTCGCCATCGGCGCGGCCATCCAGGCCGATGCCCTGGCCGGCAACAAGCGCGGCGAGGAATTGCTGCTGCTGGACGTCATTCCGCTGTCGCTCGGCCTGGAAACCATGGGCGGGCTGATGGAGAAGGTGATTCCGCGCAATACCACCATCCCGGTGGCGCGCGCCCAGGAGTTCACCACCTACAAGGACGGCCAGACGGCCATGATGATCCACGTGCTGCAGGGCGAGCGCGAGCTGGTGAAGGATTGTCGTTCGCTGGCGCGCTTCGAGCTGCGCGGCATTCCGCCGATGGTGGCGGGCGCGGCGAAAATCCGGGTGACCTTCCAGGTCGACGCCGACGGCTTGCTCGGCGTGTCCGCACGCGAACTGAGTTCCGGCGTCGAGGCCAGCATCCAGGTCAAGCCGTCCTATGGGCTGACCGACGGCGAGATCGCGCGGATGCTCAAGGACTCCTTCGACTACGCCGGCGACGACAAGGCTGCCCGCGCCCTGCGCGAACAGCAGGTCGAGGCGCAGCGGCTGCTGGAGGCCGTGCAGTCGGCGCTGGACGTCGACGGAGAGCGGCTCCTGGACGAAGAGGAGCGCCTGGCCATCACGGCGCAGATGGACACCTTGCGTGAACTGGCCGGTGGTAGCGACACCGCGGCCATCGAGAACCAGATCAAGCGCCTGTCCCAGGTGACCGACGCTTTCGCCGCACGGCGGATGGACGCGACCGTCAAGGCCGCGCTCTCCGGCCGCCGGCTCAACGAAATCGAGGAATAAGCGAAGATGCCGCAGATCGTGATTCTGCCCCATGCCGACCACTGCCCCGAGGGGGCGGTATTCGAGGCGAAGCCCGGCGAAACCATCCTGGATGCCGCGTTGCGCAATGGCATCGAGATCGAGCATGCCTGTGAGAAATCCTGCGCCTGCACGACCTGCCACGTAATCGTCCGCGAAGGCCTCGATTCCATGGAGCCGTCCGACGAACTCGAAGACGACATGCTGGACAAGGCCTGGGGCCTGGAGCCCGATTCGCGGCTATCCTGCCAGGCAGTGGTGGCCGACGAAGACCTGGTGGTCGAGATTCCCAAGTACACCATCAACCAGGTGTCGGAAGGCCACTGAGCCCGGCGGTAGAGAGGAGCGTGCAATGAGCCTGAAATGGACCGATGTGCTGGAAATCGCCATCCAGCTCGACGAAAGCAAGCCGGAGGTCGATCCGCGATATGTCAACTTCGTCGATCTGCGGCGCTGGGTGGTGGAACTTCCAGAGTTCTCCGACGATCCTCAGCGTAGCGGGGAGAAAGTCCTGGAGGCCATCCAGGCCGCCTGGATCGAGGAACGGGACTAGCCATAGGCCCGCCCTACGCATTTGCCGGGAACCCGCGTATAATTCGCGGGTTTTATTTTAGGTAAGGCCTGAAATCGCCCGCGGGCGCATTCCAGGCTAGGCGCGCCGGGCCCGATGCCAGGCGCAGCCACGCTGATTCCGGCCCTTTCGGGCCGTTTTCGTCAGCGTCCTGAACGAATCACGGCGTCCCGCCCCGCTGGCGGGGCCGCCCATGCTAGACAACCTTGTTTCGGAGTTTTACCAATGGCACTGCAACGCACCCTGTCCATCATCAAGCCGGACGCCGTTTCCAAGAACGTGATCGGCGAAATCCTGACCCGCTTCGAGAAAGCCGGCCTGCGCGTCGTCGCCGCTAAAATGGTTCAGCTGTCCGAGCGTGAAGCCGGTGGCTTCTATGCCGAGCACAAAGAGCGTCCGTTCTTCAAGGACCTGGTTTCCTTCATGACTTCCGGTCCGGTTGTAGTCCAGGTCCTGGAAGGCGAGGACGCCATCGCCAAGAACCGCGAGCTGATGGGCGCCACCGATCCGAAGAAAGCCGACGCCGGTACCATCCGCGCCGACTTCGCCGTCTCCATCGACGAGAACGCCGTCCACGGTTCCGATTCCGAAGCTTCCGCCGCTCGCGAGATCGCCTACTTCTTCGCGGCTACCGAAGTCTGCGAGCGCATTCGCTGATCGAGCGTGGGTGAGGGTGAAACCATGACAACGACCACCGCCGGCAAGGTGAACCTGCTGGGCCTGTCCCAGCCGCAGCTGGAACAGTTCTTCGAGTCCATCGGCGAGAAGCGTTTCCGGGCCGGCCAGGTCATGAAGTGGATTCACCACTTTGGCGTCGACGATTTCGACGCCATGACCAACGTCGGCAAGGCCTTGCGCGAAAAGCTCAAGGCCTCAGCCGAGATACGCGGTCCCGAGATCGTCAGCCAGGATATTTCCGCCGACGGCACCCGCAAGTGGGTGGTCCGGGTGGCGTCCGGCAGTTGCGTCGAGACCGTGTACATCCCCCAGGGCGGACGCGGCACCCTGTGCGTGTCCTCCCAGGCGGGCTGCGCCCTGGATTGCAGTTTCTGCTCCACCGGCAAGCAGGGTTTCAACAGCGACCTCACCGCCGCCGAGGTGATCGGCCAGGTGTGGATCGCCAACAAGTCGTTCGGTACCGTTCCGGCCAAGATCGACCGCGCCATCACCAATGTCGTGATGATGGGCATGGGCGAGCCGCTGCTGAACTTCGACAACGTGGTCGCCGCCATGAACATCATGATGGACGACCTCGGCTACGGTATTTCCAAGCGCAAGGTGACCCTGTCCACCTCCGGCGTGGTGCCGATGATCGACAAGCTCGGCGAGGTGATCGACGTGTCCCTGGCCCTGTCGCTGCACGCACCGAACGACGAGTTGCGCAACAAGCTGGTGCCGATCAACAAGAAATATCCGCTGGGCATGCTGCTGGATGCCTGCCGCCGGTATATTTCCCGGCTCGGCGAGAAGCGCGTGCTGACCGTCGAATACACCCTGCTCAAGGATGTCAACGATCAGCCCGAGCATGCTGAGCAGATGATCGCATTGCTGAAAGACACGCCTTGCAAGATCAACCTGATTCCGTTTAATCCATTCCCGCACTCCGGCTACGAGCGCCCGAGCAACAATGCCATCCGGCGTTTCCAGGACATGTTGCACAAGGGCGGCTTCAACGTGACCGTGCGTACCACCCGCGGCGACGACATCGACGCGGCCTGTGGCCAACTGGTTGGTCAGGTCATGGATCGTACCCGCCGGAGCGAACGTTATATTGCCGTGCGCCAACTGGCCGAGTCCGAGTCGGCGGCGAATCGAAATTGAGTGAGAGGAGGGTTCCGATGACTGTACGCGCCGCGCTGGTGTTCCTGTTGGCAGTTGGGCTGACAGGCTGCGTGACGAGCGGAGATCAGAATCCCCTGAAAACCGACAAGGGCCGTGACGAGGCGCGCGACGCCTATATCCAGCTTGGCCTCGGCTATCTCCAGCGGGGGAACACCGAGCAGGCCAAGGTGCCGCTGCGCAAGGCCCTCGAGATCGACCCTTCCAGCGCCGACGCGCACGCCGCGCTGGCGGTGGTGTTCCAGACCGAGATGGAGCCCAAGCTGGCCGACGAGGAGTACCGCAAGGCGCTCGCCAGCGATAGCCGCAATGCCCGGGTACTGAACAACTACGGCGGTTTCCTCTACGAGCAGAAGCGCTACGAGGAGGCCTACCAGCGTCTCCTGGAGGCCAGCCAGGACACCCTCTATCCCGAGCGCTCGCGGGTCTTCGAGAACCTCGGCCTGGTTTCGCTGCAAATGAAGAAACCGGCCCAGGCCAAGGAGTACTTCGAGAAATCCCTGCGTCTGAACCGTAACCAGCCCAGCGTCGCGCTGGAGATGGCCGACCTGCTCTACAAGGAGCGCGAGTACGTGCCGGCTCGCCAGTACTATGATCTCTTTGCCCAGGGCGGCGGGCAGAACGCCCGCAGTCTGTTGCTGGGCATTCGTCTCGCGAAGGTCTTCGAAGACCGCGACACGGCCGCCAGCTATGGCCTGCAGTTGAAACGCCTGTACCCAGGCTCTCCCGAATATCAGGAATTCCAGGCGGAAAAATGATGAAAGCGCCGCAGCCCGAAGTCGTAGCCACCGCTTCCCGTCAGAACCCCGGGGAAACCCTGCGCCAGGCGCGCGAGCAGAAGGGCCTGTCGCTGTCGCAGGTGGCCGGGCAACTGAACCTGACCGAGAATTCGCTGCGTCAGCTGGAAAACGGCGCGTTCGACAAGCTGCCGGGACACACCTTCTCGCGCGGCTACATCCGCGCCTACGCCAAGCTCATGGGCCTCGACCAGGCCGAGCTGGTCAACAGCTTCGACCATTTCACCGGCACCAATGCCAGCGGCAGCACCGTACAGAGCTTGGGACGGGTCGCCGAGCCGGTGCGCCTGTCGCGCAACGTGCTGCGTATCGTCAGTCTGTTACTGCTCGCCCTGCTGATCGGCTTCGGCTACTTCTGGTGGCAGGAGCATTCCGCGCGCACGCCGGAAACCGCCGGTCTGAGCCTTGAGCATGTCGAAGTGGAAAGCGCCGACGGCACCACCGAGATCCATACCCTGGACGAGCCTGAAGACCAGGCGGTGATCGAAGCGCAGAAGGAAGGCGAGCAAGCGCCCGCCGAGGTTTCTCCGGAAGTCGCTGCCCAGGCTGAGGGAGCGCCGCCGGTGGCGAGCGAGGGCGCGCAGGTTCTCGCCGCTCCGGCCCAGGGCACCCCCGCCGCACCCCAGCAGCCCGTTACCGCCGCGCCTGCCGGCACGGCTCCCGCTCCCGCTCCCGGTACTGCTCCAGCCGTTCCAGCGACGGCCAGTCCGGCCGCCCCGCCAGCGCCGAGCGAACCTGCCGCCGCGCCCGTGGTGGCCGGCGAGGGCCAGGGGGTGGTCAAGGTACAGTTCGTCGCCGATTGCTGGACCCAGGTCACCGACGCCAACGGCAAGGTCCTGGTCAGCGCGCTGAAGCGCAAGGGCGACAGCCTGGAATTGGCCGGCAAGGCCCCGCTGGAGCTGCGCCTCGGTTTCGCTCGCGGCGCCCAGGTCAGCTACAACGGCCAGCCGGTGGACGTGACCCCCTTCGTCCGCGGCGAAACGGCCCGTCTGAAGGTAGGACAATGAGCATTCATAGCGCTTCTCCGATCATTCGCCGCAAGTCTCGGAAAATCTGGGTCGGCAACGTCCCGGTGGGCGGCGATGCGCCGATCGCCGTGCAGAGCATGACCAACACCGAGACCTGCGACGTCGCTGCCACCGTCGCGCAGATCCGCCGCCTGGAAGATGCCGGCGCGGACATCGTGCGGGTTTCCGTCCCCGACATGGACGCCGCCGAGGCATTCGGCAAGATCAAGCAGCAGGTCAACGTGCCGCTGGTCGCCGACATCCACTTCGACTATCGCATCGCCCTGCGCGTCGCCGAGCTGGGAGTGGACTGCCTGCGCATCAATCCGGGCAACATCGGTCGCGAGGACCGGGTCAAGGCCGTGGTCGATGCCGCGCGCGAGCGCAACATCCCGATCCGTATCGGCGTCAATGCCGGCTCGCTGGAAAAGGACCTGCAGAAGAAATACGGCGAACCGACCCCGGAAGCCCTGCTCGAATCGGCCATGCGCCACGTCGATCATCTCGACAAGCTGGACTTCCAGAACTTCAAGGTCAGCGTCAAGGCCTCCGACGTCTTCATGGCCGTCGCCGCCTATCGCCTGCTGGCCAGGCAGATCGAGCAGCCCCTGCACCTGGGCATCACCGAGGCCGGCGGCCTGCGCTCCGGCACGGTGAAGTCGGCGGTGGGGCTGGGCATGCTCCTGGCCGAGGGAATCGGCGACACCATCCGGATTTCCCTGGCTGCCGATCCGGTCGAGGAGATCAAGGTCGGTTTCGACATCCTCAAGTCCCTGCACCTGCGCTCCCGTGGCATCAACTTCATCGCCTGCCCGAGCTGTTCGCGGCAGAACTTCGACGTGGTGAAGACCATGAACGAGCTGGAAGGGCGCCTGGAGGACCTGCTGGTGCCGATGGACGTGGCCGTGATCGGTTGCGTCGTCAACGGTCCGGGCGAAGCCAAGGAGGCCCATGTCGGCCTCACCGGCGGCACTCCGAACCTGGTGTATATCGACGGCAAGCCGTCGCAGAAACTGACCAACGACAACCTGGTGGACGAGCTGGAACGGCTGATCCGCCAGAAGGCGGCCGAGAAGGCCGAGGCCGATGCGAGCCTGATCGCCCGCGGCTGACCCGTTTAAGGACCCTACGTGAGCAAGTCCCTGCAAGCCATTCGTGGCATGAACGACATCCTGCCGGAGCAGACTCCGGCCTGGCGCTATCTGGAACGCACCTTCGCCGGCCTGCTGGACGGCTACGGCTACAGCGAGATCCGCCTGCCCATCCTCGAGTTCACCGAACTCTTCGCCCGCGGCATCGGCGAAGGCACCGATGTGGTCGACAAGGAGATGTACACCTTCCTCGACCGCAACGGCGAATCCCTGACCATGCGTCCGGAAGGTACCGCCGGTTGCGTGCGCGCCGTGCTGGAGCACGGCCTGAGCGGCGGTGGCCAGGTGCAGAAGCTCTGGTACACCGGGCCGATGTTCCGTTACGAGAAACCGCAGAAAGGTCGCTACCGGCAGTTCCACCAGATCGGCGTGGAAGTCTTCAACCTGCCCGGTCCGGACATCGACGCCGAGTTGATCATCCTCACCTGGCGCCTGTGGCAGAAGCTCGGCATGGCCGACGCGGTGACCCTGCAGCTCAACACCCTCGGCTCCAGCGAGGCCCGCGCACGCTATCGCGAGGCCCTGGTGGCCTATCTGCAGGAGCGCTTCGAGCAACTCGACGAAGACAGCCAGCGGCGCATGACCACCAATCCGCTGCGAATCCTCGACAGCAAGGTGGAGAGCACCCAGGCGTTGCTGGTTGGCGCGCCGACCCTGCACGACTATCTCGACGAAGAATCGATCGCCCACTTCGAGGGTCTCAAGGCCCGCCTGGATGCTGTCGGACTGCGCTACGAAATCAACCAGAAGCTGGTGCGCGGCCTGGACTATTACTGCCGCACGGCTTTCGAATGGGTCACCGACAAGCTTGGCGCCCAGGGCACCGTTTGCGGCGGTGGCCGCTACGACGGGCTGGTCAGCCAGTTCGGCGGCAAGCCGACCCCGGGCGTCGGTTTCGCCATGGGCGTGGAACGCCTGGTGCTGCTGCTGGAAACCTTGGGGGTGATCCCCGCCGAACTGAACCGTCCGGCCGACCTCTACGTCTGCGCCTTCGGCGAACCGGCCGAGCTGGCCGCCCTGACCCTGGCCGAACAGTTGCGCAGCGCCATTCCCGGCATACGCCTGCTGGTCAATGCCGGCGCCGGTAGCTTCAAGAGCCAGTTCAAGAAGGCCGACAAGAGCGGCGCGCGCTTTGCCCTGATCCTCGGGGAGGACGAGGTGGCCAATCGCGTGGTAGGTTTCAAGCCCCTGCGTGACGAGGGCGAGCAACAAAGCATTGCCTGGGATGCTCTGCCCGAGCACCTGGCAGCCTGTCTGGCACAGGCTTGAGAACATAAAGAATAGGAGTGATTGGGGTGACATCGCGTACCGAAGACGAAGACCTGGCGCAGATCAAGGACTGGTGGCAGCGCAACGGCAAGCCCCTGGTCACCGGCGGCATCCTCGCGCTGGCAGTGGTATTCGGCTGGCAGGCCTGGCAGAAGTACCAGACCAACCAGGCGCAGGGCGCCTCGATCGTCTACCAGCAACTGATCGAAACCGCGCTGAATCCGGCCGGCCAGCCGGATCCGGCGAAGGTGGCGGAGCTGGCTGGCAAGCTGAAGAGCGAGTTCGGCGGCACCCATTATGCCCAGTACGGCAGCCTGTTCGTGGCCAAGGTCGCGGTCGACAGCGGCAAGCTGGATGACGCCGTTGCCGAGCTGAAGGCGGTCATGGACAAGCCGGCCGACGCCACCCTCGGCGAACTGGCGCGGCAGCGCCTGGCCCGGGTCCTGGCGGCCCAGGGCAAGGTCGAGGAAGGCCTGAAGCTGCTCGATGGCGATGCCGACAAGGCCTACGTCTCGACCCGCGAGGAGCTCAGGGGCGACCTGCTGGTGCAGCTCAAGCGCACCGACGAGGCGCGCGCGGCCTACGAGAAAGCCAAGCAGTCGCTGCCCGAAGACGGTGCCGGCGATGCCCTGCAGATCAAGCTCGACGACCTGTCCAAGGGAGAGGCCTGAGATGGTGCAATGGAAACACGCGGCGCTGCTCGCCCTGGCCCTGGCGGTCGTGGGTTGCAGCAGCAACAGCAAGAAGGAACTCCCGCCCGCCGAACTGACCGACTTCAAAGAGGAAGTCGTGTTGAGCAAGCAGTGGAGCCGCTCGGTCGGTGATGGCCAGGGTGACCTGTACAACCTGCTCGAACCGGCCGTCGATGGTTCCACCATCTACGCCGCGTCCGCCGAAGGGCGGGTGATGGCGATCCAGCGCGAGACCGGCGACGTGCTCTGGAAGAAGGACCTGGAACGTCCGGTTTCCGGCGGTGTCGGCGTTGGCTACGGCCTGGTGCTGGTGGGTACCCTGCGCGGTGACGTGATCGCCCTCGACGAAGCCACCGGCAAGAAGAAGTGGACCAAGCGAGTCAACAGCGAAGTGCTGTCGGCGCCGGCCACCAACGGCGACGTGGTGGTGGTGCAGACCCAGGACGACAAGCTGATCGGCCTCGATGCGGCCAGCGGCGACCAGCGCTGGATCTACGAAAGCACCGTGCCGGTGCTGACCCTGCGCGGCACCGGCGCGCCGCTGATCGCCGGCAACATGGCCCTGGCCGGCCTGGCCAGCGGCAAGGTGGTGGCGGTCGACGTACAGCGCGGCCTGCCGATCTGGGAGCAGCGGGTAGCGATTCCCCAGGGGCGTTCCGAACTGGATCGCGTGGTGGACATCGACGGCGGCCTCCTGCTGTCCGGCGACACCCTCTACGTGGTCAGCTACCAGGGCCGTGCCGCGGCGCTGGACGTGAACAGCGGCCGCCTGCTCTGGCAGCGCGAAGCGTCGAGCTACGTCGGCGTCGCCGAAGGCTTCGGCAATATCTACGTCAGCCAGGCCAGCGGTTCGGTGGAAGGCCTGGACTCGCGCGGTGCCTCTTCGCTGTGGAACAACGACGCCCTGGCGCGTCGCCAACTGTCGGCTCCGGCGGTGTTCTCCAGCAACGTGGTGGTCGGCGACCTGGAAGGCTACGTGCATCTGCTGAGCCAGGTGGACGGTCGCTTCGTCGGTCGCGAGCGGGTCGACAGCGATGGCGTGCGGGTTCGTCCGCTGGTGGTCGGGAGCTGGATGTACGTGTTCGGCAACGGTGGCAAGCTCGTCGCCTACACCATCCGCTAGACTGGGTTTCAAGTGTCCGGCCGCTGCCGTCCGACGTCAGCGGCCTTTGTGTTTTCTGAATTCTCGTGGAGAGCCGCATGGTTCCCGTTATTGCCCTGGTGGGTCGCCCGAACGTCGGCAAGTCCACTCTGTTCAACCGCCTGACCAAGTCGCGCGACGCCATCGTGGCGGAGTACGCAGGCCTGACTCGCGATCGCCAGTACGGCGAGGCGCGCTGGCAGGGCCGCACCTATATCGTCATCGATACCGGAGGCATCTCCGGCGATGAGGAAGGCATTGATGCGAAAATGGCCGAGCAATCGTTGCAGGCCATCGAGGAGGCGGATGCCGTCCTGTTCCTGGTCGATTCGCGCGCCGGCATGACCGCCGCCGACCAGATGATCGCCGAGCACCTGCGCAAGCGGAACAAGCGCAGCTTCCTGATCGCCAACAAGGTCGACACCATCGATCCCGATCTCGCTCGCGCCGAGTTCAGCCCGCTGGGCCTGGGCGATGCGCTGCCGATCGCCGCCGCCCACGGTCGCGGCATCAACCATATGCTGCAGGAAGCCCTGGGGATCTTCCCCAAGGACAACGCGGAGGAAGAGGGCGAGGGCGAGCCGGCGAGCGAAGAGGTCGCCGAAGGCGAGGAACCGACCCGGATTCCCGGTCCCAGCGAGAAGGACGGGATCAAGATTGCCATCATCGGCCGGCCCAACGTGGGCAAGTCGACCCTGGTCAACCGCATGCTCGGCGAAGAGCGGGTGATCGTCTACGACCAGGCCGGCACCACCCGCGACAGCATCTACATCCCGTTCGAGCGCAACGAGGAGAAGTACACCCTGATCGACACCGCTGGCGTGCGGCGTCGCGGCAAGATCTTCGAGGCGGTGGAAAAGTTCTCGGTGGTGAAGACCCTCCAGGCGATCCAGGACGCCAACGTGGTGATCTTCGTCATGGACGCCCGCGAAGGGGTGGTCGAGCACGACCTCAACCTGCTCGGCTTCGTCCTCGAGACCGGCCGTGCCCTGGTCATCGCCCTGAACAAATGGGATGGCATGGAGGTGGCCGAGCGTGACTACGTGAAGACCGAACTGGAGCGGCGCCTGCTGTTCGTCGACTTCGCCGACATCCATTTCATTTCGGCCCTGCATGGCACCGGCGTCGGCCATCTCTACAAGTCGGTCCAGGAGTCCTTCCGTTCGGCGGTGACCCGCTGGCCGACCAGCCGCCTGACCAGCATCCTCGAGGACGCCGTGCAGGTGCACCAGCCGCCGATGGTCAACGGTCGCCGGATCAAGCTGCGCTACGCCCACCTGGGCGGCGCCAATCCGCCGCTGATCGTGATCCACGGCAACCAGGTGGACGCGGTGCCGAAGGCCTATACCCGCTACCTGGAGAAGACCTACCGGCGGGTATTGAAGCTGGTCGGTACGCCGATCCGCATCGAGTACAAGGGCGGCGAGAACCCCTACGAGGGCAAGAAGAACTCGCTCACCGCGCGCCAGGTCAACAAGAAGCGCCGGCTGATGTCGCACCACAAGAAAGCCGAGAAGAAGAAGAAGGACAAGCGCCGCTGAGGGTGGTGTTTCCTTCGTCGAAAGGCCCGGCAGGTATCCCTGTCGGGCCTTTTTCATTGGCCGCGGCTGTAGCCCGCGGGACGAACCAGGCCGCCGGCGTTGACCGCCGATTCCCTGTCGTGGCGACGAATGATCGCGAGGTGGTTATTCGTCCTGCGCCATCGCCTGGCGCATATTCCCCTCTGACCTGAAGCGGTCACGGTTTTTTCTAAGGCGTGCCCCTGCAGCGTCGCTCCCGGATCGGCTATCCTGCCCTGCCACCCGTCTGGCCGGGCTGTCGTCCGGCGAGTCTCTGCAGGAAGTCCCGATGATTCAGAGCAAGCTGCCGAATGTCGGCACCACCATCTTCACCCGCATGTCGCAACTGGCCGCCGAGTGTGGCGCGATCAACCTCTCCCAGGGCTTTCCCGATTTCGACGGCCCGCCGGAGTTGCGCGAGGCGGTAGGCAGGCATATCGCCGCCGGGCACAACCAGTACGCGCCGATGACCGGCTTGCCGGCCCTGCGCGAGCAGGTGGCGAAGAAGATCGAGCAGTTCTATGGACGCCGGGTGAGCGCCGACAGCGAGGTGACCATCACGCCGGGGGCGACCGAGGCGATCTTCAGCGCGATCCAGGCGCTGGTCCATCCGGGCGACGAAGTGGTGGTACTCGACCCGTCCTACGACAGCTACGAACCCTCCGTGCAACTCGCCGGCGGGCGTTGCGTGCACGTGCCGCTGGTGCTGCCGGACTTCTCCATCGACTGGCAGCGCATGGCCGAGGCCATCGGGCCGCGTACCCGGCTGGTCATCATCAATACCCCGCACAACCCCAGCGGCGCGCTGATCAGCCGCGAGGAACTGGACCGCCTGGCCGCGCTGATCCGCGACCGGGATATCTATCTGATCAGCGACGAGGTCTACGAGCACCTGGTGTTCGATGGTGTCGCCCATACCAGCGTGCTGTCCCACGACGAGTTGTATCCGCGTTCCTTCGTGGTCAGTTCGTTCGGCAAGACCTACCACGTCACCGGCTGGAAGACCGGCTACGTGGTCGCGCCGCCGGCGCTCAGCGCGGAGCTGCGCAAGGTTCACCAGTACGTCAACTTCTGTGGCGTCACGCCGCTGCAATGGGCATTGGCGGACTACATGGCCGGCCATCCGGAGCACTTGCGGCAATTGCCCGGCTTCTACCAGGCCAAGCGCGACCTGTTCTGCGACCTGCTGCTGGACTCTCGCTTCCGTTTTACCCGTGCGCCGGGCACCTACTTCCAGTGCGTGGACTATTCGGCCATCCGTCCGGACCTGGACGACGTGGCCATGGCCGAGTGGCTGACCCGCGAACACGGAGTGGCGGCGATCCCGGTTTCGGTGTTTTATGAAAAGGCTCCGGACGCCATGCGGCTGGTCCGGTTCTGTTACGCCAAACGCGAGGAGACGCTGCGTCAGGCAGCGGAAAAGCTATGCGCGATCTGACGGTTCTGCCGGACCTGGACATCGCCCTGGTCCAATCCTCCCTGGTCTGGCACGACGCCCAGGCCAACCGCGAGCATTTCGCCGCCCTGCTGGAGAGCGCCGCCGGTGCCGACCTGGTGGTCCTCCCGGAGATGTTCACCACGGGTTTCAGCATGGCTTCGGCCGAGCAGGCCGAGCCCGAACTGGGGCCGACCCATGCCTGGCTGCTGGAGCAGGCCCGGCGCCTTGGCGCGGTGGTCACCGGCAGCCTGATCGTCCAGCTCGCCGACGGCAGCCATCGCAACCGCCTGCTCTGGGCGCGTCCGGACGGCGAGATGCTGCACTACGACAAGCGCCATCTGTTCCGCATGGCCGGCGAACACGAGCACTACAGTCCCGGCGAACGCCAGGAACTGTTCGAACTCAAGGGCTGGCGGGTGCGCCCGCTGATCTGCTACGACCTGCGTTTCCCGGTGTGGAGCCGCGACCCGCACGACACCGACCTGTTGCTCTACACCGCCAACTGGCCCGCGCCTCGTCGACAGCACTGGAACCGCCTGCTGCCGGCGCGGGCGATCGAGAACCTTTGCTACGTGGTGGCGGTGAACCGTATCGGCGAAGACGGCAACGCCTTGCGCTACGCTGGGGATAGCCAGGTCCTGGACTTCCAGGGCGACAGCCTGTTCAACGCGGCGGACGCCGACGGCGTGTTCCGCGTCCGGCTGGACGCGGCGGCACTGGCGGCCTATCGCCAGCGTTTCCCGGCCTACATGGACGCGGATCGCTTCGAAATCCATCCTTGAGTGCCGGAACGTCCGCTTCCGGTCGATGTCCGAGGCCATGACCCGGCGCTGCGCATGATGGCGCAGTGCCGGGAATGGAGTTACCCGTATCCCGCGGCGCCGCGCCGTGGGCATCAGATCAGGAGGAAGACCAATGGGACTGCTCGATTCGATTCTCGGTTCGGCGCTGGGTGGCTCTGAAGGACAGGGAGGTGCTCGCGATCCGAAAGTGGCCCTGTTGATCGGGCTGGTGACCATGCTGATGTCGCGCCAGGGCGGTGCGGCACAGGGCGGTGGCGATGGCGGTGGTCTGCTCGGTTCGCTGGGCAGCATCCTTGGTGGTGCCGGCGGCGGGGCCGCGAGCGGCGGGCTGGGTGGCGTCCTCGGCGATCTGCTCGGTGGCGCCGCGGGCGGTGCCGGGCAGGCGGCGCCGGGCGTGGAGGCCGGCTCACTGGGCGGACTCGGCGGGTTGTTCCAGATGCTCCAGAACGCAGGCCTGGGCGATGCCCTGAATTCCTGGATCGGCGGTGGGCCGAACCAGTCGGTGTCGGCGGCGGACATTTCCCGGGTCTTCGGCGACGGTCAATTGCAGCAACTGGCGGACTCCGCCGGAGTCAGCCAGGGCGAGGCGGCCGAACACCTGAGCAGCCTGCTGCCGGAACTGGTCAACAAGCTGACGCCGGACGGCCAGGCGCCGCAGGGCGACCTGGACATCGGTTCGCTGCTGGCGCGCTTCAGCTAAGGCTTTCCCGTCGATGCGGAGCGGATAGCCGCGATACGGTTATCCGCTCCACTCAACGGGGCGAGGCCGCCCTCGACGGCAGGTCGGTCAATAGGCGCTGGCGCTGTCCAGGCGGTGGATCGCCTGTTCGTCGAGCTTCAGGTGGGTGGCGGCGATCAGGTCGTCGAGCTGTTCCAGGCTGGTGGCGCTGGCGATCGGCGCGGTCACCGTCGGACGAGCGATGAGCCAGGCCAGGGCGACCTGGGTCGGGTTGGCGTTGTACTGCTCGGCCACTTCGTCGAGCGCCGCGAGGATGGCCACGCCGCGCTCGTTGAGATAACCCTTCACCTTCTCTCCCCGGGCTCGCCCGGCGGTGTCGGCCTGGTTGCGGTACTTGCCGCTGAGGAAGCCGCTGGCCAGCGAGTAGTAGCTGATCACCCCGATACCGAGTTCTTCCACCGTCGGCTCCAGGTTGGTCTCGTAGTCGGCACGATCGTACAGGTTGTATTCGGGTTGCAGGCTCTGGTAGCTCGGCAGGTTAAGCCGGGCGCTGACCTGGCGCGCTTCGAGGAGGCGCCGGGCGTCGTAGTTGGAGGCGCCGATGACCCGTACCTTGCCTTTCTTGATCAGTTCGCCATAGGTGGAAAGGGTTTCCTCCAGGTCGGTGTGGGGATCGTCGGTGTGCGACTGGTAGAGGTCCAGGTAGTCGGTCTGCAGGCGTCGTAGCGAGCGCTCCAGGGCCTGCTCGATATAGGCGGCGGAGAGGCCTTTGTGGCCATTGCCCATGTCCATCCCGACCTTGCTGGCGATCACCATGCGGTCGCGTTTGCCGGTGCGTTTCAGCCACTTGCCGATGAGGGTTTCCGACTCGCCGCCCTGGTGCCCGGGAACCCAGCGCGAATAGACGTCGGCGGTGTCGATGCAGTTCAGGCCGGCGTCGAGCAGGGCGTCCAGCAGCCTGAAGGAGGTGCTTTCGTCGGCAGTCCAGCCGAAGACGTTGCCGCCGAATACCAGTGCCGGTATCTCCAGGCCGGAGTTGCCGAGTTTGCGTGTGGTCATGCGTCATCCCTCCTGAGTGCGGTCCTGTGTGGGCGCTTTCGTTCGCACGTCTTGCTGTGACTCCCGGCGGGCGCGGAATGTTCAGCCGGCGCGCAGCGTCCTATAGACTCTGCCGGTTGCCGGGATTTTCCAATGCCGGCCCTGGTAAAGCTTCAGTAAATATCCGCAGGGAGCACACGCATGAACAGCGACACCGAGAATCCGTTCCGCCCACCGGAGGCCCGCCTGGACGAGCCTGACGCCACCCATGGCGAGCCGCTGTACAGGCTTTCCGCGATCGGTCTGGGTACCTTCATCGGCACGCCCCTGGCCGGTGCCTTCCTCGCGGCGGTGAATCTCCGTCGCCTGGGACGGGCGCAGGAAGTCGGGAAAACCTGGCTGGTCGGCCTCTGCCTGTTTGTCCTGCTGCCAGTTCTGGGCGCGATACTGCCGGAGAACATCCCCTCGATCGGCTTCACGGTGGCGCAGATATTCGGCATGGTCTACTACGCCAAATCAGCCTTCGGTCCGGCCCTGGACAGCCACAAGGCAGCGGGCGGAGCGTTCATTTCCAACTGGCGGGCGGCGGGGATCGGCCTGCTGTTCATGTTGGTGGTCCTGTCGGTAGCGATCCCGGTGGTGATGCTGGTGGTGTGAGGGGCAGCCCGCGCTTTGCCTTATCATGAGTTCTTTATCCGCGATGACTGGCCATGACTACACAACGCTACCTGCTCGATGAACTGGAAACCGCCGACATGCTCGAGATCGACGGTCTGCACGCCTGGCGCTTCGAACTCAACGAGAACCTGCTGGACCAGGCGGACCTGGCGGCGGAAGCCGACCAGCCGTTCGCCAGCGAAGACTGGGTGCTGGCGGTGGAAAGCCTGGATGGACGCACCCGTCGCGAGTGGCGTTTTTCCTACAACGCGGTGATGGAAGCCGAGCCCCAGGCCGATGGCGAGTCCTGGCGCCTGACCACAGGGGAGGGGGCGTACCAGCTCCGTTGCCTGGGAGCGGTCAGCGCCAGCGGCGAGGATGAGTGAAGCGACTCAGCTGAAAGATGCCCATGAAAAAAGGGAGCCGCCTGGCTCCCTTTTTCCCTTCCGTGCCGGTCAGGCCGCCTTGGCCTCGGCCTGGGTCACCGCGCGGTTCAGCGCGCTGAACAGGGCGCGGAAGCTGGCGGTGGTAATGTTCTCGTCGATGCCGATGCCGTGCAGCGGGCGCTGGCCCTCCAGGCGGATCTCGATATAGGCCGCGGCCTTGGCATTGGCGCCGGCGCCGATGGCGTGCTCATGGTAGTCCATGATTTCCGCCTTGACCGGCAGGGCGGCCACCAAGGCTTCCAGCGGTCCCTTGCCGATCCCGCGCCAGTGCTGCTTCTCGCCGTCGAAGGAGACTTCCAGGTCGACGGCGCTGGTGCCGTTCTCTTCCTGCAGGCGATGGCTGGCGAGGACGTAGGGCGAGGTCGCCTTGAGGTATTCGTTTTCCAGCAGCGAGTAGATCTGTTGTGCGGTCATTTCCAGGCCGAGACGGTCGGTCTCGCCTTGCACTACCTGGCTGAACTCGATCTGCATGCGCCGCGGCAGGCTGATGCCGTACTCCTGTTCGAGCAGGAAGGTGATGCCGCCCTTGCCGGACTGGCTGTTGACCCGGATCACCGCTTCGTAGTCGCGGCCGATGTCGGCCGGATCGATCGGCAGGTACGGCACTTCCCAGATCGCGTCTTCCTTCTGCTGGGCGAAGCCCTTGCGAATGGCATCCTGGTGCGAGCCGGAGAAAGCGGTATGGACCAGGTCGCCGACATATGGATGGCGCGGGTGGACCGGCAACTGGTTGCATTCTTCGACCACCTTGCGCACCGCGTCGATGTCGGAGAAGTCCAGTTGCGGATGCAGGCCCTGGGTGTACATGTTCAAGGCCAGGGTCACCAGGTCGACGTTGCCGGTGCGCTCGCCGTTGCCGAACAGGCAACCTTCGACGCGGTCGGCGCCGGCCATCAGGCCCAGCTCGGTGGCGGCCACGCCGGTGCCACGGTCGTTGTGGGTGTGCAGGCTGATGATCACGCTGTCACGCTTGTCGACGTGGCGGCCGAACCATTCGATCTGGTCGGCGTAGACGTTCGGCGTGGCGCACTCCACGGTGGCCGGCAGGTTGAGGATGATCTTGTTGTCCGGGGTCGGTTGCCAGACGTCGATCACCGCGTTGCAGACCTCCACCGAGAACTCCAGCTCGGTAGAGCTGAAGATTTCCGGCGAGTACTGGAACGACCACTGGGTATCCGGTTGCTCGGCGGCCAGCTTCTTGATCAGTTTCGCGGCGTTGGTGGCGATGTCCACGACGCCCTGCTTGTCCTGGTTGAAGACGATGCGGCGGAACGACGGGGCGGTGGCGTTGTAGACGTGGACGATGGCCTTCTTCGCCCCGCGCAGGGATTCGAAGGTGCGGGTGATCAGGTCTTCGCGGGCCTGGGTCAGCACCTGGATGGTGACGTCGTCCGGGATGTGGTTGCCTTCGATCAACTCGCGGACGAAGTTGAAGTCGGTATCGGAAGCCGACGGGAAGGCCACTTCGATCTGCTTCAGGCCGACCTGCACCAGGGTCTTGAAGAATCGCATCTTCTTCGCCGCGTCCATCGGTTCGATCAGCGACTGGTTGCCGTCGCGCAGGTCGGAACTGCACCAGATCGGCACCTCGGTGATGGTCTTCGACGGCCAGGTGCGGTCGGGCAGATTGATGGCCGGGAATGGGCGGTATTTCTGCGAAGGGTCTTTCAACATGCTCATGGGGCTAATCCTTTGGAGTCGGTTCCTGGGCCGGCGGGGCCAGGCGAACGCAGTGACGAGATGAAGAGAAGCGTCGCTCAGCCACGCAGTCGCGGGCTGACCAGGCACAGGCAGGCGTGTTGGCGGAGCAGGATGAGGGTGTGTGGTGTTTTCATGCGTACCACACTAGTGAGACTGCATTTGAATGGCAAGCATTAAAGGAAAATTAGTAGAATTTCCCATTTGTGCGGCTTTTGTGGGTTTTTATTCTTTCTCTGCGGCGAAAGCTTGTCCTCGATTGCGCCGCCGGCACGCTCTCCGCAACGGAAAATTCTGCGGCCCCATGCCGCAGAAGAGGCAGCCGCCCTTGTGCGATCATTTCGTTCCCTGTGCCTGGGGCGTATAACGACAGGCGCATTCTTCTTTTCGGCATGACCCGGCGCGAGCGGCCATCCGGCCCGCTACGCGGTGGTCTTCATTCAAGACGGCGGGAGTCGCAGGTGGCGACCACTCTGAAACGACAAGGCATCGGTGCATGGCTGGCTCTGTTCGCCATGCTGATGATCTTCGTCGGGCCGCTGATCTCCCAGTCGATGCCGATGGACCACCCGATGCCGATGGGCGTGGGGATGGGCCACGAAGGCATGTCCCACGAGAGCATGGACCATGGCGACATGGCCCATGCCGGCTGTTCCGATGCCCAGCGCTCCGTCGTCCATGCCGGCATGCCGGGGATGGGCGGCGAGGAAGGCAATCGCCTGGCCAGCGACGTGCTCTGGGAGAAGTGCGGTTATTGCAGCCTGTTGTTCCACAGCCCGCCGCTCACCGAAGACGCCTGCCTGGCGCTGTTCTCCGTTCCCTTCGCGACGGCGCCCGCCGTCGCTTTCCTGAACGAGGCGTTCGTCGCCTCGCCGGTGTTTCCCGGCGCCCGTACCCGTGCGCCGCCGTTCCTGATCGCCTGACCTCTTTCAATCCGATAGCCGCCGCTTCCTGGGGGCACCGGCGCGTCTTCGCCGCGCCGGTGACGCGAGCCTGGCCGGGTGCCTGCTCGCCGTGGGGGCGGGGCGGAAGTCACATAGATCATGGAAAAACGTATGTCTACTCAACAACGAGCGGCCGGCAACGCCTGCCCGACCGCCGCTTTCAGCTTCGACCCTGCCCGTCTCGCACAACGCCGCCGCTGGGCGGGAGCCTTCGCCGCACTGTGCGGCCTGGCCCTGTCTCCGTCGGCGCTCCTGGCCGAGGAACACTCACAGCACCAGGATCACGCCGTGGAGCTGGCGCCGAGCGTGGTCACCGGAGTCGCCCAGAGTTCGCCGCTGACCATCGTCACCAATCCCAAGGAGCCGCGCCAACCGGTGCCGGCCAGCGATGGGGCCGACTACCTGAAGACCATTCCCGGCTTCGCGGTGATCCGCAACGGCGGCAGCAACGGCGACCCGGTGCTGCGCGGGATGTTCGGTTCGCGCCTGAACATCCTCACCAACGGCGGCATGATGCTCGGTGCCTGTCCGAACCGGATGGACGCGCCGACCTCCTACATCTCGCCGGAAACCTACGACAAGCTCACCGTGATCAAGGGCCCGCAGACGGTGCTCTGGGGGCCGGGCGCGTCGGCCGGGACGATCCTCTTCGAGCGTGAGCCGGAGCGCTTCGGCGAACTCGGCTCGCGGGTCAACGCCAGCCTGCTGGCCGGCTCCAATGGCCGCTTCGACAAGGTGCTGGACGCCGCCGCCGGCAACCGGCTCGGCTACCTGCGCTTCACCGGCAACCACGCGCAGTCCGACGATTACGAGGACGGCGCCGGGAATACCGTGCCGTCGCGCTGGAAGAAGTGGAACGGCGACGTCGCGGTCGGCTGGACCCCCGACGAGGACACCCTGATCGAACTCACCGCCGGCAAGGGCGACGGCGAGGCACGCTACGCCGGGCGCGGCATGGACGGCTCGCAGTTCAAGCGCGAGAGCCTGGGCCTGCGCTTCGTCAAATCGAACGTCAGCGATGTGCTGGAGAAGGTCGAGGCACAGGTCTACTACAACTACGCCGACCACATCATGGACAACTTCCGCCTGCGCACTCCCGACCCATCCAGCATGATGCCCATGCCGATGGCGTCCCAGGTGGACCGACGCACCCTCGGCGGTCGCCTGGCGGCCACCTGGCGCTGGGACGACTTCAAGCTGGTCACCGGGGTCGACGCCATGCGCAACGAGCACCGCGCGCGCGGCTCCAAGTACGACATGATGACCGACTACTACACCGACGCCGACCAGTTCCCCTGGAACAAGGACGCGGTGTTCCACAACTACGGGGCCTTCGGCGAACTGACCTGGTTCGCCGCCGAGCGCGACCGGCTGATCGGCGGGTTGCGCCTGGACCGCGCCTCGGTCAAGGACTACCGGCAGACCCTGAAGTCCGGGCACATGGGCCACGCCATGGCCAACCCGACGGCCAACGACACCCGCGCCGATACCCTGCCCAGCGGCTTCGTGCGCTACGAGCACGACCTCGCCGACTCGCCGACCACCCTCTACGCCGGCCTCGGCCATGCCGAGCGCTTCCCCGACTACTGGGAGCTGTTCTCGCCCAAGCGCGGGCCGAACGGGTCGGTCAACGCCTTCGACAAGATCAAGCCGGAAAAGACCACCCAGCTCGACTTCGGCCTCCAGTACAACGGCGACAAGCTGCAGGCCTGGGCCTCCGGCTACGTCGGGGTGGTCCAGGACTTCATCCTGTTCAGCTATCGCGAGGGCATGATGGGTTCCTCGACCCAGGCGACCAACGTCGACGCGCGGATCATGGGCGGCGAGCTGGGCGCTTCCTACCAGCTCACCGGCAACTGGAAGACCGACGCCAGCCTGGCCTATGCCTGGGGCAAGAACAGCTCCGACGACCGCGCGCTGCCGCAGATCCCGCCGCTGGAAGCGCGCTTCGGCCTGACCTACGAGGAAGGCGACTGGAGTGCCGGCAGCCTGTGGCGGGTGGTCGCGCCGCAGAATCGCATCGCCAGGGACCAGGGCAACGTGGTCGGCAAGGACTTCGACAAGAGCGCCGGCTTCGGCGTCTTCTCGCTCAACGGCGCCTACCGGGTGACTCGCAACGTCAAGCTGAGCGCCGGTGTCGATAACCTGTTCGACAAGGATTACACCGAGCACCTGAACAAGGCCGGCGACGCCGGCTTCGGTTTCTCCGCCAACGAAACGGTTCCCGAGCCGGGCCGGACCTTCTGGACCAAGGTCGACTTCAGCTTCTGAACCTTCAACGAGGCCCCGTCCAGCGGGGCCCGCCTTGCCTGTGTGCGCTCCGATGAGGTGATCCATGCAATCGAACGAAAAGAACGGCCGTGACTTCTACGCGCTGGCCTGGCGCTGGCATTTCTACGCTGGCCTGTTCGTCGCGCCCTTCATGATCCTGCTGGCGCTGACCGGAATCGTCTACCTGTTCAAGCCGCAACTGGATGCGCTGCTCTATCCGCAACTGCTGCGGGTCGAGGCCGGTGCGCAGATGCGCAGCGCCGACCAGTTGCTCGCCGGGGTGCGCCAGGCGCACCCGCAGGCCGCCGTCAGCCAGTACCTGCCGCCGAGCGAGGCGGGGCGCAGCGCGCAATTCGTGATTGGCGAAGAGGGCAGGCAATGGAACCTCTTCGTCGATCCCTACAGCGGGCGCGAACTCGGCCGCCAGGATGCGCAGCTGAATCTCCAGGCGGTGGCCCGGGCACTGCATGGCGAGCTGATGGTCGGGACCGTCGGCGACCGGCTGATCGAGCTGGCCGCCGGCTGGGGCATCGTCCTGGTGGTCTCCGGTCTCTATCTGTGGTGGCCGCGCGGGCGGGCGGCGAGCGCGCTGTTCTGGCCGCGCCTGCACCTGCGCGGACGACCGCTGTGGCGCGAGCTACATGTGCTCGCCGGTTTCTGGGGCAGCCTGCTGTTGCTGTTCATGCTGCTCAGCGGGATGACCTGGACCGGCTACTGGGGCAAGCAGTTCGCCGATGTCTGGAACCGCTTCCCGGCGGCGATGTGGAACGATGTGCCGACCTCCGACATGCAGGCCGGTAGCCTCAACAGCGCGTCGCGCCAGCAGGTGCCCTGGCCGCTGGAGAACACTCCGCTGCCGCGCTCGCAGCCGCCGGCGGCCGACGCCCATGCCGAGCATCGCGGGCATTCCGCCCAGGCCGGGCACGCGATGCCGATGGACATGCCGATGCCGGCGGGCATCCCTCTGCAAAGGGTGGTGGATATCGCCCGCGAGCGCGGCGTGGCGGCGGGCTACGGGATCGCCCTGCCGAGCGGGATGGAGGGGGTCTACACGATTTCCGTGTTCCCCGACGATCCGCGCCACGACGCCACCCTGCACATCGACCAGTACAGCGGCAAGGTTCTCGCCGACGTGCGTTGGCAGGACTACAACGCGGTGGCGAGGAGCGTGCAGATGGGCGTCGTGCTGCACGAAGGCAAGCTCTTCGGCCTCGGCAACCAGTTGCTGATGCTCGCGGTCTGCCTGGCGATCCTGCTCAGCTCGGCGAGCGGCCTGTGGATCTGGTGGAAGCGCAAGCCGGCCGGACGCCTTGGCGTGCCGCCGCTGCGCCACGAGCTGCCGCGCTGGAAGAGCGGCATCGCCATCATGCTGGCGCTGGGCGTGGCCTTCCCGTTGGTGGGGGCCTCGCTCCTGCTGGTCTGGGCGCTGGACTGGCTGGTGCTGTCGCGGCTGCCGGCGGTTCGCCGGGTCCTGGCTTGAGACCTGCTGCCCGGCGCTCAGTCGAGGTCGAGCTGGCGGGTCTTCCAGAGTGCCGCCAGCAACAGCACGCAGAGCAGCGCCTCGGCGCCGAGCCAGAGGAAGGTGGTTAGCGCCGGCGAGGCGTCGATCAGCACACCGTAGAGACGCGCCGCGCCGCCGCTGGCGATCACCGCCAGGGCGGCGAGCAGGCCGAGCACCAGGTAGCGGGGGCGCAGGGCGGCATAGCCGAGCAGCAGGCCGATGCCGAAGCTGGTGCCGCCGTAGCTGGCGCGCAGGTCGGTGAGGGCGGCGGGGGTGAGCGGTTCGCCGCTGGTGAGCAGGGAGGCGAGCGGGCCGGGGAAGAAGACGAAGCCCAGGCCGAGGACCACGAACAGTGCCGAGCACAGCCAGAGCAGGCGAAGCGGGTGAGTCATGCGGTGTCTCCCTTGGTCATGAAAGGGGCGCATCGACGCGCCCCCTGTTCCTTCTGACCTCAGCCGGTGCCGCGTTGCTCACTTCTCAGGGCTGGAAGGCACCGATGAAGATTGCCGGGTCGACTCGCGCGTCGTTCAGGCTGACGTTCCAGTGCATGTGCGGTCCGGTGGCCCTGCCGGTGGCGCCGACCTTGCCGAGTACGCCGCCGCGCGGCACCTGCTGGCCGAGCTTCACGTCGATCTTCGACAGGTGGCAGAACATGCTGATGAAGCCCTGGCCATGGTCGACGAACACCGTCTTGCCATTGAAGAAGTAGTCGCCGATGAGGATCACCTTGCCGGCCGCCGGCGCCTTGATCGGCGTACCGGCCGGTACCGCGAAGTCTAGACCGGAATGCGGGTTGCGCTCTTCGCCGTTGAAGAAGCGGCGCAGGCCGAAGGGGCTGGAGAGCGGACCGTCGACCGGCTTGTCGAGCATCAGGTTGCTGGGCAGGCCGGGACTGAAGCGGCGGTAGGCGGTGGTCTGCTCGGCGAGTTCGCGCTCGATGCGCTTGAGGTCTTCCGGCAGCGGATTGACCTGGCGCTTGTTCTTCAGGGTGATGCGCTGCTCGCGGTAGTGCTTGCTGCCGACGCTGAAGCGTTCCTCGTGGTTGCCGGTCGCCGCCCGCACTTCCAGCTTCTGCGGGCCGGGCTTGGTGCTCAGCGGGATGCCGACCACGGCGATCCAGCGGCGGCCTTCCTCGCGCACCACCAGCACCGGCTTGCCCTGGTAGAAGGCCCGCGGCGGCGGGCCTTCCTCGCCGAGGTCGACCACCGCCACCCCGCCGGGCACCGGCTTGTTCAGCAGGCGCATGATGAAGCTGTCGGCTTGGGCGGGCAGGGCGCAGAAAGCGGCGAGCAACAGCGTGGAAACGAAGGCTAGGGTGCGGGGCATCGGCTTCTCGACTCGTCGGGCGTCAAAGCCGTCTATGCTGGCGGAAGAGCGCGGCGGGGGAAAGCCCGCAAGGGTTGCAAACGTTTTCACCTGCGGCACTCTGTCGCGCCTGGCGTTTTTACTTTTGCCCCGCGCTCAGGCATAAAGGGCCCATTCTCCGGAGAACCGACGATGCCCCTGTCACGGCGCCCCGTGGCCTGGCTGGCCAGCCTGGCCGTGCTGATGAACCTGTTCGTGGTGCCGCTTTCGCAGGCGCTGACGACGCAGGAGCGCGCCTCGTTGCTGCTCGGCGGCTTCTGCAGCACCTCGTCCGATTCGCTGCTGCGCCTGAAGCTGAGCGCCGCGCTCAAGGACATCGATCTTCCCGACGACCACGAGAGCCTGGCCCCGCACCTCTGCTGCTGCGCCGGCGCCGCCGGCACGCCCGGACTGGTCGCCTCCTGGCCGGCATTGCCGCTGGCGCCGCTGGCCAGCCCGGCCCGTAACGCCTTCTCCGCCACCGACCTGCCTCCCCTGCGCTATTGGCGCCTCGCCAATCCGCGCGCCTCTCCTGTCGCCTGACTCCTCCCCCGCGCCTTCGACAACCTGGACCTTCGGGTCGGGGCAGGTCGCGGCGCAATACCCTAGCTTCCCCATGGAATCGCCGGTCCGACGGAAAAAGACCGGTCATACGCTACTGGAGAGTCACCATGCGCACATCCTTCTTCGCTGCCGCGGCCCTGCTGGCCGTTTCCGCTTTCGCCCAGGCCCACGAGTACAGCGCCGGCCAACTGCACATCGAGCATCCCTGGGCGCTGGCCCTGCCGCCGACCTCGCCGAACGGCGCGGCCTACTTCGTGGTGCAGAACCACGGCAAGGAAAACGACACCCTGCTTGGCGCCGACACGCCGCGCGCGGCTTCCGCCGAGGTGCACGAGCATGTGCACAAGAACGGCATGATGAGCATGCAGAAAGTCGACAGCGTCGACGTCGCACCAGGCAAGGACCTGCGCTTCGCTCCCGGCGGCTACCACCTGATGCTGATGGGCCTGAAGCAGCCACTGGTGGCCGGCGAGCGCTTCCCGCTGACGCTGCATTTCCGCAAGGCCGGCGACGTGCCGGTGGAAATCGTCGTCGAGTCCAAGGCGCCGGCCGAACAGGGCGGGCACGAGCAGCACGGCCACTGAGCGCCGTGTCGAGCAGGGGCGCCCGGCGCCCCGCCTTTGCGTGCGAGGTTCAGAGCATGAACAGCAACAGATATCCCTTGCCGGCGCAGACCGGCCTGGTGGTGGCTCCCGGCCTGCCGCCGAAGAACTCCACCCTGCGTCCGGACCAGCTCAACAAGCGCCTGAGCAGCGCCTGGCACCATCTCTACGACCTTTGCCCGGAACTGCTGAAGATCGATCCGCCGGATGGCCTGACCATCCTCCGTGGTTTCCTGCAATGGGCGGCCGAGCAGAAGGCCGCCTGGAACTGGGCGATGCACCTGCGCCTGTACTGCTGGCTGTTGCAGTCGCCGTTCGGCGCCAAGGTGACCGACGAGCATCTGGAGGTGCTGATGGACGCCTCCGCCGCGCGCTGGACGGTGGACGACACCAGCGCCAACCGCGGCATCCTCCTGGCCAGCCAGGGCGGCGCGCACATCACCCAGGACTGGAAGGCGCCGCAGGCCGGCGCCGGCACGCGTGTGCCGCTGGAGCGCCTGGACCTGCCGGCGCCGAACTGGACATTCGCCTATTGCGCGGTGCCCGACACGCGGCTGCGCGAGTTCCCGGGCTGGAAGCCGTTGCCGGCGCGCGGCTCGCTGGTCGGCTGAGCGCTCGCCGCCCCGCGTGGGGGGCGGCGCCGTTTCAGCGGTTGGCCAGGGCTCGCTGGTTGGAGTCGTAGATGTTGTCGCGTTCCGGAACGTGCCGGCCGGCGAGGCTTTCCAGCCACTCCTCGGTGCTGAGCACGGCGGCGAAGGAGGACTGCAGGACGATGCCGAAGATCCGGTGGATCTCTTCCGCGCTGGCCTGGCCGGCGCGGTTGCGGTAGGGCACCGAGCCGCTGGCGTCGTGCAGGTATTCCACCTGCCAGCCTTCGTGGATCGCCTGGCGGATGGTCGAGTCGTCGCAGTGCTGGGTCATGTAGCCGACCACGGCGAGGGTGTCGATGTCGCGCTCGCGCAGCCAGTCGGCCAGCCCGGTGCCGACGAAGGAACTGGCCAGTTGCTTTTCCACCTTGTGCTGGTAGGGCCGCGAGGCGACCACCTCGTGCAGCTCGGCCTGCCGGCTGCCGCGCGCGAACAACGGCGAGTCCGCCGGTGCCAGGTGCTGCACCACGACGATCGGGATGCCCGCCGCGTGGGCGGCATCCATGGCGGCGCCGATGCGTTCCAGCGACGATTGGATGGCGGGAAATTTGATACGCAGGTTGCCGCTGACGTATTCGTTCTGTACGTCGATGACCAGCAAGGCGCGTTTGGGTTGACGTGCGGACATGGCGTTTCCTCCTGAGTGGGTGAGGCAGATTCTGGTCCCGGCGCGGCGTAGCGAGTGAGTGGCCTGAGAGACAACTTTCGCTAGAATCGGGCCAACCCGCTCATACCCACCGAGGTGCGCATGTCCCGCCAGTCCGTGGCCGTGGTGGCCTTCGACCGCATCAGTCCGTTCCACCTGTCGGTGCCCTGCCTGGTGTTCGGCCAGGAGTGCTACGACCCCTGCGCGCAGGCCTTCGACCTGCGTGTCTGCGCCGCCGAGCCGGGCCGGCTGCGAACCACGGTGGGGTTCACCATCGAGGCCGAGGCCGGGCTGGAAGCGCTGGCCGAGGCGCAGACCGTGATCGTGCCGAGCTGGCGCGATCCACACGAGCGTCCGCCACAAGCGCTGCTGGATGCGTTGATCGCGGCCCGTGCACGCGGTGCGCAACTGGTGGGCTTGTGCCTGGGGGCCTTCGTGCTGGCCGAGGCCGGGTTGCTCGACGGTCGCCGCGCCACCACCCACTGGATGTGGGCGGAGGATTTCGCCGGGCGCTTCCCTGCGGTGCGGGTGGAGCCCGACGTGCTGTACATCGAGGACGACGGCCTGCTGACCTCGGCAGGCACCGTCGCCGGCATCGACTGCTGTCTGCACCTGGTCCGCCAGCGGCTCGGTGCGCAGACTACCAATCACCTGGCCCGGCGCCTGGTGGTGGCGCCGCATCGACAGGGCGGCCAGGCCCAGTTCATCGAGCAGCCGCTGCCGGACAGTGCCCAGGACGGCCGTCTCGGCGAGCTGCTGGTGTGGCTGCGGCAGAACCTCGACCAGGCGCACAGCCTGGACAGCCTGGCACAGCGGGTGCTGATGAGCCGGCGGACCTTCACCCGGCATTTCCGCCAGCTCACCGGCACCACCGTCAACCAGTGGCTGCAGGCCGAACGCCTGGCCCTGGCCCAGCGCCTGCTGGAAACCACCGAGCATTCGGTGCAGGCGATCGCCGGGCTGGCCGGCTTCGGTTCGGCGGTGTCGTTGCGCCAGCAGTTCTCCGCCGCGTTCGGCCTGCCGCCGCTGGGCTACCGGCGCGCCTTCGCCTCCTAGTCCGCCGGAGGGCGCTTCTGCAACTGCTGGCGCCAGAGCGCGTCCATCGCCTGCAACTGCACCGGGCCGAACAGCGCCTGCGTCGCGCCGGTGTGCCAGGCCCAGAGCTGGTCGCCGAAATCGTAGTGCCACCATTCGCTGGGCAGGTTGCTGAAACCGGCGTCGAGCATCGCGTGATAGAGCAGGCGACGGTGATCGCGGACGCGTCGCTGGCGCGTGTCGGGCTCCGCCAGGCGTTCGAAGTAGGCGGTGTAGGAGGCCGGCACAGCTTCGTCGAAGGCGCTGCCCATGTCCAGCCAGCGGCCCTGGGCGTCGCACAGGGTGACGTCCACCGCGCCGCCGGTGAGATGCGGGCTGGGCGCCTCGCGGCTGCTGCTCGGCGGCGAGACGAACTGGCGGGTGAGCCGTTCCAGCTCGGCCTCGCCGGCCCGTGGGTAGTGCGCGGCCAGGGCGCTGGACAGGCTGTCGTAGAGATACTGCTGCACGGCGAACGGCCGCCAGGCGTCCAGCACCACCAGGCGCACGCCGCCGGGGAGGGCGGCGGCGACCCGCAGGAGACGCTCGAAGACCTCGCCGCGAGCGTGGCACTCCGGGATCGCGTGAGGAATGCCGAGCTTGTGGTAGGCCGGCCAGACGCTGAACTCGCGGCTCAGCCCGAGCGCCTCCAGCGGCGTGCCGGCATCGACGATGGGGATGCCGGCCACGGCGTGCCAGTCGGGCTCCGGGAGAACGGGGATGGCTTGGGTGAAGTCGGTCATGGCGTCAATTGAGCAGGTGTGGCAGCCACAGGGTCAGGGACGGGAACAGGATCAGCAGCGACAGCACCCCCAGGGCCACGAGGATGAACGGCCAGATACCCTTGAACATTTCCAGGATATCGAGGCGGCTGATGGTCGCCACGATGAACAGGCAGGCGCCCATTGGCGGGGTGATCAGGGCGATGGTGATGTTCAGGGTGAAGATCAGCCCCAGGTGCACCGGATCCACGCCGGCGGCCAGCGCCACCGGAGCGACTATCGGCGTCAGCAGCATCAGTACCGAGACTTCTTCCATGAGCATGCCGCAGACGAAGATCACTGCGCTGATGATGAACAGCATCAGGGTCGGCGAGTGGCCGAACGGCTCCAGCAACTGGGCGAACTCGCTGGCGACCTGGGCGTAGTTGAGCAACCAGTTGACCACCGAAGCGGCGGCGATGATCACGTAGATGCTGGCGGTCAGGCGTACCGTCTCGCGCAGCGAGTTCCACAGCCCGACCAGGCTCAGTTGGCGCTGGAGCAGACCGACCAGCGCCACGTAGAGAGCGATCAAGGCGCCCGACTCGGTGGGCGTGACCAGTCCCAGGACGATTCCGGCGACGATGATCACCGGCGCGATCAGCGCGGTCAGGGCGCCGGACAGCGCCGCCAGGATCTCGCCCCAGGCCGGCGCCGCATGGCGCGCCTGCAGCCCGTTGCGGTAGGCGTACACCGCGTTCAGCAGCATGAAGGCGGCGGCCAGCAGCAGGCCGGGAATCACCCCGGCGAGGAACAGCTCGCCCACCGAGGTGTTGGTCAGCGAGGAATAGAGGATCATGAAGATGCTCGGCGGGATGATCGGACCGATCAGCGAGCTGCCCGCGGTCAGCCCGGCGGCGAAGCGCCGCGAGTAGCCTTCCTTTTCCATGGCCGGCACCAGCAGGGTGCTGAGTGCCGAAGCGTCGGCCGCGGCGGACCCGTTGACCCCGGCGAAGAACACCCCGGCGACCACGTTGACGTGGCCGAGGCCGCCGCGGAAGTGGCCGACCAGGGCGTTGGCCAGGCGCATCAGGCGCGGGGTCATGCCGGAATGGTTCATCAGGTTGCCGGCCAGCACGAACAGCGGGATCGCCATCAGCGAGAAGATGTCCATGCCGCCGAAGAAGCGCTGCGGCAGGGTGTTGGCGAACAGCGCCGGGTCGACGAAGAGGAACCCCACCAGCGCGGTGAGCAGCAGGCAGAGGAACAGCGGCAGGCCGAGCAGGAGGTTGACCACGAAGGCTGCGATCATGGCGATGGCCATCATGCCTGCGACCCTCCCTCGACGGTGGTGCTGGCCGGCTGCCGCGGCCAGGGCCCCTGGAGCAACAGCATGAGGGTCAGCAGGCCGAAGCCGAGCGGCAGGCTGAGCAACGGCCAGGTGCGGCTGATGCCCAGGCCGAGGCTGCGGAAGCGCCCGGCGTTCAGCGCGTAGCGGGTGCTGACCCAGGCGGCGAAGGCGAAGAAGGCCAGCGCCAGCAGCCACTGGTAGAGCCTGAGGGCCTGCGCCAGGCGCGGCGGCAGGCGTTGTTCCAACAGGTTGACGCGCATGTGCCCGCCTTCCATCCATACCGCGCCGAGCGCCAGCATTACTGCGCCGATGATGAGGTAGCGGGCCAGTTCGTCCATCCAGATCGGCGAGCTGCCGAGCAGGTAGCGGGCGAACACGCCGTAGATGAGCAGGACCAGGTCGAGCAGCAACAGCAGCGTGGCGAGGTTCAGCAACGCGGCGCGCATGCCCTTGAGCAATGACGGCATGGGAGGCACTCCGGAAAGTCGGACAGGCGCGCCCGGCCGACGGCAGCGGCCGTCGGGGGGCAACGCGCGAAGGTCAGGGGGCGGTGGCGAGACCGGCGTCGCGGAAGGCCATCTCGGTCCAGCGCGGCTCGATGTCCTGGGTCTTCAGCCAGGCCAGGTAGGACGGCTGGCCTTTCTCGCGGAAGGCGGCGAGGTCATCGGCGGACGGCTGGATGATCTGCATGCCCTTTTCCTTGAGGAACGCGAGGTCGCGCTCCTGCTGGGCAGCGACCGCCTCGCGGTTCAGCCGGGTGGCTTCGGCGGCGGCGTCGAGCAGGGCCTGGCGCTCCTTTGCCGGGAGGCTGGCGAGCAGATCGCCGTTGGCCACCAGGAACTGGTCGGAGTACTGGATGTTGGCCAGGGTCAGGTACTTCTGCACCTGGTAGAGGCTGCCGAGGATGATGTAGGAGGTCGGGTTCATCTGGCCGTCGGCGACGCCGGTGCGCAGGCCCATGTACAACTCGGTCCAGGGGATCGGCGTGCCGGAGGCGCCGAAGGCTTCGTAGAGCGCCACCTGGCTGGGATCCATGGCGCGGAAGCGCAGGCCCTGGAAGTCCGCCGGGCCGTGGATCGGCTTCTTGCCGTTGGTGAAGTTGAGGAAGCCGCCTTCCTCGACCACCGCCAGCAGCTCGGTGCCGGTGCGCTCGCGGAAGGCCTCGCGGGCGGCCTGCCAGTAGCTGCCGCTGTCGAAGAAGGCGTGGGCCGCGGCGGCGTCCTTGAACATGAAGGGCGTGGCGCTGACGTAGATCTCCGGGAACAGCGGGGCGATCCCGGCGAACGAGGCGATGTTCAGGCCGGGGCCGGTCATCACCTGTTCCATGCGCTGCTCCTCTTCGCCGAGCATGCTGTTGGGGTAGAGCTTGAACTGCAGTTCGCCGCCGCTCTTTTCCTCGGCCAGGCGCTTGAGGTTGCTGGCGAACAGGTGCACCAGGTTCTTCTCGCTGTCGGCGGCGCCGTTATAGCTCAGGTTGAGGGTGGTGGCGGCCTGGGCGAGGCTGCCGCCCAGGCCCAGGGCGGCGGCCAGCAGTCCGGCGGCGAAGCGGCGGGCGAGGCCGTGGCGCGGATTCGTGTGCATGTTGTTTTCCTTATGGCAGTCCGAACGGTCGGGGGATCGGCGGCACTTCTTGTCGGGGCGCGGGGCCGGGTGCTCGCACGAAAGCGAAGCAACGCTAGCCGTTGTCTCGTTGACTATTCAAGTCCGGACGTGATGCGAAAAAGACAACGCCTCAGCGCTGCGAGAGCCCGGGCGCGTCGCCACTGAAGAAGCGCATGCCGCGGCGCAGGTGTTCCAGGCAGGCGATCGCCGCCACGGTCAGCTCGCGGCCCTTGTGGCTGACGATCCGCGCGCGGGCGTCGCGCAGCGCCGGGTGGGCCAGCGGCAGGCAACGGATATGCCCGGCCTCGATCTCGTGGCTGACCGTCAACTCCGGCATGAAGGCCACGCCGATGCCGGACTTGACGAAATTGGTCAGCACCGCCACCGAGTTGGTGCGCAGCTTCGGCCTTAGCTCGATGCGCTCCAGTTGGGCGGCGATCACCGCCAGTTGGCCCATGCCGGTGCTGTTGTGGATCAACGCCAGCGACTCGTTGCGCAGCGCGCGCATCGGCACCGCACCGCGGTGTCCGGCGAGGGCATGGTTGGCGGGGATGATCAGGTCGAGGGGCTGGCGGGTGTCGACGTGCACGTCCAGTTCGCCGTCCTCGACCGGGGCGTAGACCAGGGCCAGGTCGACGGCGTCTTCCTTGACCAGCGCCACGCCTTCGTTGGCCCCGGCCATGCGGACCTCCAGCTCGATGCCGGGGTAGCGCAGGATGAAGCTCTGCAATGGCTGGGAGATCAGGTCGGCGATGAAGCCCTCGCCGACCGCCAGGCGCACCTTGCCCTGGCGCAGCCCCTGCAGGGCCGACAGACGCGACAGCACGCCCTCTTCGTTGGCCCGTTGCTGGCGGTAGTGCGCCACCAGCAGTTCGCCGGCCTCGGTAGGCGCCACGCCCTGCGGGGTGCGTTGCAGGAGGCGCACGCCGAGATGTTCCTCCAGGCTGGCGAGCTGCCGGCTGATGGCCGAGGGGTCGATGTTCAGGTGCTGGGCGGCGCGGCGAAGAGAACCGTGGTGGATCACCTCGTTGAGGTAGGCCAGGGCCCGTTGGCTGAGGCGGATCATCGCGGCTCAGTCCAGCAGCGACAGGGTCACCGGCGTCCGGTGGTTGTCCTCGACCCGCACCTCCAGTTCGCCTTCCGCGAGGCGCGCCTTCAGGCGCTGTCCCGGCTGGGTCTGGCCGGCATCGCGGATCGCCCGGCCACGCTCGTCGAGGAGGATGCTGTAGCCGCGGCCCAGGGTCGCCAGCGGGCTGACCACGTTGAGCGTCTGCGCCAGTCCTTCGAGGCGCTGACGACGATCCTTCAGTACCTCGCGGGCGGCGCGCGGCAGGCGCGCGGCGAGGCTGTCGAGCTTCTGCCGGAGCAGCGCCAGGGTGCGGCCCGGATGCTGTGCGGCGAGACGCGTCTCCAGGCGGACCAGGCGTTCGTGGCGGACCGCCAGCTGGCGCTCGAAGGCACGGCGCAGGCGCATGTCCAGGTCGTCCAGGCGCTGTGCCTGCTGGCGCAGGCGTTCGCCGGGATGGCGCAGGCGGCGGGCGACGCCTTCCAGGCGCAGGCGTTCGCGCAGCAACTGGTCGCGCATGCGCAGCACCAGGCGCCGGCGCAGGCCGTCGAGACGCTGCTGCAGGTCGCCGGCGTTGGGCGCCAGCAGTTCGGCGGCGGCCGAAGGCGTCGGCGCGCGCACGTCGGCGACGAAGTCGCTGATCGATACGTCG
This sequence comes from Pseudomonas sp. 203-8, assembly GCF_020708595.1. NCBI lineage: Bacteria > Pseudomonadati > Pseudomonadota > Gammaproteobacteria > Pseudomonadales > Pseudomonadaceae > Pseudomonas > Pseudomonas sp. 203-8. The sequence continues at coordinate 270,459 of NZ_JAJFDF010000002.1, forward strand.
GTCTCGTGGCCGACCGCGCTGACGATCGGCGTGGCGCAGGCCGCCACGGCGCGCGCCACCGCTTCTTCGTTGAAGCACCAGAGGTCTTCCAGGGAACCGCCGCCACGGGCCAGGATCAGCGCGTCGAAGCCCTGCCGGTCGGCCAGTTGTAGCGCGCGGACGATCTGTGCGACGGCCTCGCGGCCCTGCACTGCGGTGGGCACCAGGGTCAGCTCGACCTGCGGTGCGCGGCGGCGAAACACGCTGATGATGTCGCGGATCACCGCCCCGCTGGGCGAACTGACGATACCGATGCGGCGCGGATGGGCGGGCAGCGGACGCTTGCGTTCGCTGGCGAACAGGCCTTCGCCGGCGAGTTTTTCCTTCAATGCCTCGAAGGCCAGGCGCAGGGCGCCGTCGCCGGCCGGCTCGACGGTATCGGCGATCAGCTGGTAGTCGCCGCGTCCCTCGAACAGCGAGATCTTCCCGCGCACCTTTACCGCCAGCCCGTCGCGCAAGGCCTGGCGTACGCGCAGGGCGTTCTGCCGGAACAGCGCGCAGCGGATCTGCGCGTTGCTGTCCTTGAGGGTGAAGTAGACATGGCCGGAGGCCGGCCGGGCGAGGTTGGACAGCTCGCCCTCGACCCAGACCTGCGGGAACACGTCTTCCAGCAGCAGGCGGGCGCGCTGGTTCAGTTGGCTGACGGTCAGCACCTCGCGATCGAGGCCGAGCCGTTGGAAGGGATCGTTACGCATGGGCGGCATGATAAGGCGGCGCACCGGGATGTGCGATCAATCCTTGGCTTCGTTCGGCAGATTCTCCAGGAAATATTCGACGAAGCCTTCCACCAGGGGGCTATCGTCGCGTCGCCAGGCCAGCGCCACCTCGCTGTATGCCTCGGCCTCGGCCAGAGACATGAAGCGCACGGCGGGCGGTGCGATGGCGCGCATCGAGGCGGGCACCAGGGCGACGCCGAAGCCGGCCTCGATCAGTTGCAACTGGCTGGTCTTGCGCGACAGCGCGCGCGCCGGGCGTGGGTAGAAACCGGCGCCGAGGCAGAGTTCGGCGGCGCGATAGCTGAGGCCGCCGCGTTGCAGGTGGGGAATGGAGACGAAGGTTTCTCCGGCCAGGGCGGCCAGGGCCACGGGGGCTTCACGGCGGGCCAGCGGATGGTCGGCGGCGAGAGCCAGGAGCAACGGCTCGCGGTACAGGGCGCGCAGGTGCAGCCGGGGATGCTGGCGCAGCACCGGCAGGCGCAGCAGGCCAAGGTCCAGGCGTCCTTCGGCGAGATCGGCGAGTTGCTGCTCGGAGGATTGCTGGGTCAGTTCCAGGCGGACGCCGCTCTGCGCCGCGAGGTAGCCGCGCAGCGCCGCTTGCAGGCCGCCCACCAGCGGCACCGAGCTGGAGTGCCCCAGGCGCAGCAGGCCATGGCCGCCTTCGCCGACCTCGCGAGCCAGGCGCCGGGCGGCCTCCAGGTCGCCGAGCAGGCGCTGCGCGCGTGGCAGGAAGGCGCGACCGGCCGGCGTCAGCTCGACCTGGCGCGGACCGCGGCGGAGCAGTGGGGTGCCGATGCTGTCCTCCAGTTCGCGCACCTGCCGGCTGAGCGCCGACTGGGCGACGAACAGGCGTTCGGCGGCACGGCTGAAGCCGCCGGACTCGACGATTTCGACGAAGTAATGGAGTTGCCGCAAAGAGATCATCGGAAGATTCCCCATGCCTTTTCGAGATGGCTACAGGGCTCGGATTGTATTGGCTGGCGCGCCGTTGCGCTCGCTAGAGTGCGCAGGTCGTCGTTCCGGGAGTCGCCATGTCCTCGCTCGATCCGTCAGTCCTGTTCGCCGCCCTGCCGTTCAGCCTATGGCAATGGCTGCTGGTCGAACTGGCCATCGTCCTCGCCTATGTGGTGTTCGGCATCGCCGGCTTCGGCACCGCGCTGGTCGCCGGCCCGTTGCTGGCCGGGGTGCTGCCGCTGTCGCAGATCATTCCGCTGCTGGTCCTGCTGGATTTCAGCGCGTCGTTCGGCAACTGGCTGCCGGCGCGGCGGCAGATCGCTGTCACTGAGCTCAAGCGTCTGCTGCCCTGCATGCTGCTGGGCTGTGCGCTCGGGGCGTACGGACTTCTGGCGCTACGCGCGGAGCTGCTGATGCTGGCCCTCGGCGTGTTCGTCAGTTTCTATGCGCTCTACGCGCTGTTCCTCCAGCCACGCGGCCAGCCGCGCTGGCGGGCGACCTGGGCGTTGCCCTTCGGTGTCTTCGGCGGGCTGTTCGGCGCGTTGTTCGGCAGCGGCGGCTTCCTTTATTCGCTGTACCTGAACGGACGCCTGGCGAGCAAGGAGCAGATGCGCGCCACCCAGAGCGCGCTGATCGGTTGTAGCACCTTCGTCCGCCTGGGGCTGTTCCTGCTCGCCGGGCTGTATGCCGCGCGCGAGCCCTGGCTGCTCGCCGCCTGCCTGCTGCCGGGCATGGCGCTGGGCCTGTGGATCGGCCGTCGGGTGACCCTGCGTCTGTCGCGTGAAGCCTTCGTCCGCCTGGTCACCTGGCTGGTGCTGTGCAGCGGCCTGGCGCTGGTCGGGCGCTACCTGGCCGCTTGAAGCGGCTGCGCCGGGCACAGGCCGAACTGTGCGGCCAGCTCTTCGAGGCGCTGGCGCTGGAAGTCGCGGAACGCCGCGTTGGGCTGCTGCAACTCGATGAAGTCGCGCAGCGGGTCGCGCACCGCGCTGCGCACGCCGCTGAGTTCTTCGATCACAGCCAAGCCGCAGAACGGCACGTAGGCTTCCGAGTAGCCGCCTTCGTGGACCACCACCAGGCGTCCGCCGGCATGCCGCTCGGCCGCGTCGCGGACCATCGCGGTCATCGCCCGGAAGCTGTCGCTGTGCAGTTGCATGCGTGCCAGCGGGTCCACCGCGTTGGCGTCGAAGCCACTGGCGACCACGATCAATTGCGGGCGGAAGCGCTCCAGCGCTGGCAACACGATGCGTTGCATGGCCTGCATGTAGGCGTCGTGACCGCCGCCGGGAAGCAGCGGCACGTTGAGGTTGAAGCCACGACCGCGATCCTCGCCGATGTCTTCGGCGCCACCGTAGCCAGGCGGGAAGCAGCCGTCCTGGTGCAGGGAAATGCTCAACACGTCGTCGCGCCGGTAGTAGATCGCCTGGGTGCCGTTGCCGTGGTGTACGTCCCAGTCCAGCACTGCGACCCGCTCGACGCCGTGGCGAGCCTTGGCCGCCTCGATGGCCACGGCGATGTTGGCGAAGAAGCAGAAGCCCATTGCCTGGTCCGGCAGGCAGTGGTGACCCGGCGGCCGCGACAGCGAGTAGGCGTTGTCCACCTCGCCGGCGAGCACCGCGTCCAGCGCGGCGATGGCCAGGCCGGCGGAGAGCCGGGCGATCTCGTAGCTGCCCGGGCCGATCGGCGCGTCCTGGCCGAGGCTGCCGCCGCCGGCGTCGCTCAACGCCTTGAAGCGTTCCAGATAGTGCGCCGGATGCACGCGCAGCAGGTCCTCGTCGCTCGCCGGCGGTGCGCTGCGCAGTTGCAGGCGGGCGGTCAGGCCGGACACGTCGAGCAGGCTTTTCAGCCGGCGCTTGGTTTCTGGTGATTCGGCGTGTCCGGCGGCGGCAGGCGGTTGCACCCAGCCGCCGACCGGCAGGGTCAGCGCGTGCGGGCCGGCGGCGTGCCAGAGGCAGAGTTCGTCGAAGAAGAAAGCGGTACGTCGGGTCATGGCGGGTATCCGTGGTTCGGGAAAGGGTTTCAGCGTGGCCGGCAGGCCAGGGCCAGCAGCAGCGAGAGGGCGGCCAGGCCGGCGGCGATCGGCAGCAGCGGGAGGAAACCGCCGCTGCCTTCGATGAGTCGTCCGGCCAGCGCCGGGCCGATGGCCAGCCCGCCGCCGATGACCAGGTTGGAGGCGTTCATCAGGCGGCCGGAGCGGTCCAGGTCGGCGAGGCAGGCGAGGATGAACGGCAGGGCGAAGGTCCAGGTGAACTTGAACAGCAGCGCGGCCAGGGCGAAGCGCGCCAGCGGTGGCTGGCCGATCAGCAGGAGGATCGCCGCGGCCATCGCCAGGTAGCCGCCGAGCAGCATCAGGTCGCGCGGCAGGCGGTTGCCGATGAAGGAGGCGCAGGCCGCCCCGGCGATGCCCATCAGGGTGGCGACGGCGAGTACCTCGCCGCTGGCGCCGGCACCGATCCCCGCGCCTTCGGCGATGGCGCCGATGAAGGTCCAGACGCCGCTGAGGCTGATATAGAAGGTGAGCACGGCGAGGATACCCAGCCCGACCCGCAGTCGCGAGTGAACCGCGCCGGTACTGGCGCGGGCTTCCGCTGGCGGGCTGCCACTGGGGAAGGCCCGCGACAACGGTAGGGCGAGGCCCATCAGGCCGGCCAGCAACAGGTAGCAGGCGGCCAGGCCGAAGCGTTCGAACAGCGCCGGCAGCAGTGCCAGGCCGACGGCGCCGACCACCAGTTGGCCCATCACCCAGAGCCCGTAGACCCGGCTCGGGGTGGCGGTGCTGGCGGCGCTGGACAGGCAGAGGATCATCAGCGAGCCGCCGGCGAGGGCGCTGCAGAAACGCAGGGCGAGCAGCAGCGGGTAGCTGCCGGCCAGCGCCGAGGCCAGGTTGGCGGCGATGAACAGCAGGCCGGCGAGCAGCGCCGCGTGGCGCCAATCGACGCGTTTCAGCCAATGGAAGGCCGGCAGCGTCGCCAGGCTCATGGCGCCTAGCTCCACCGAAAACAGGTCGCCGACCCGCGCCGGGCTCAGTTGCCACTGGGCCGCCAGTTGCGCGGCGACGGCGGGGGCGGTCATCAGGATGGTCGGGGTGATCGCGGCGAACACCACGATGGCCGCGAGCAGCGCGAGGTTGCCGGACGCCGGAGAGGCGCTGGCGAGGGTCTTGTCGGAAGCGCTCATGGCTGCGCCTCCTCAGAACACATGGACCAGGCGCAACAGGGCCTGGCTGCCATGGAACGCATTGTCGGTGGCGACGTTGCGCGAGAGACCGAACATCAGGCTGTTGCGCCGGTCCAGCCAGTGGCCTAGCTCGAAGCCGAGTTGGGTGTAGCGCTGGTGGGTGTCGTCGAGGGTATGGCCCTGCAGCTTCAGTTCGCCGCCATCGGCGTGCACCAGCTTGAGGGCGCCGTAGGTGCTCTGGCTGAAGTCGTAGGAGGCGAAGGCCTGCAGGCGATAGAGCGGTTTCTGTTCCAGGTCGCTGCCGAAGTAGTCGTCGTTCTTCGCGTAGAACTGCGCTTCCAGGTTGGCTTCCAGCACCCAGTCGCGGCCGATGCCCTGGGTGTAGTTGTAGACGAAGGTGGCGCCCCAGCGGTTGGCGCCGGGCGAGACATCGGGGTTCTTCGCGTGGTACTCGCCCAGCGGCAGGGTGATCAGGGTCAGCAGGCCGCTGTAGCGGCGCCGTTCCGGGTCGTTGACGAAAAACAGGGTGCCGCCGACCTGGGGATCGCCGAAACCGGTCTCGCCGGTATGCCCGGCGCTGCCGGGCAGGCGCGCATCGATGTCGACGAAGGGAATGATGAACTGCGGCGTGCAGAGAGTGCCGCAGATGTCGCTGAAGAACACCTGGCGGTAGGCCATCGCGTTGGTCTTGAGTTCGGCCTTGCCGTTGCGATCGGCCGGCCCGTGGAACTCATGGGCGCGGGTCGCCGGCAGGTAGAGCACGCCGAGCGTGGTGCCTGCTGGGGCGCCGAAGAAGTCGCGGGCGTTGAGGTCGGCGGCGCCGGCTTCGGCGCCCAGCAGGAGCTGGATGCCGAGCAGCGCGAGGGCGCTGGCGGTCGGTGCGGCCATCGAGGCGGTGCGGTGGGTCATGTGTCGGTCTCCCCGGTCGTTGTGTGCCCGGCGTTCGTCGCGCCGGTGGTGGTTGCGCCTTTTCGCAGGCGAAAGGGCGCCCATGCCGCCCATGGCGGGGCGGGCGAAGCGGTGATGGCAGGGGTGGAGGGCTGTCAGCCAGGCGGGAACTGATGCAGCAGGTGGGCGATGCTCGCCTTGTCGTTGACGCCGAGCTTGGAATAGATGGTGCGTATGTGATGGCGCACGGTGTTCGGCGCCAGGCCGAGGTCGCGGGCGATCTGCTTGTAGGTCTTGCCTTCGCTGAACAGCAGGGCGACGTCGCCTTCGCGATTGCTCAACTGTTCGATCGCGCTCGGTTGCCGCGCGGTGAGCAGGTAGAGGTCGCCGACCTGCCGCGAGTCGATCACCAGACGCGCATCGCGATAGCCCTGCGGGCTGGTTTCCTCCGGCAACTGCGGACCGGTCCAGCCCGGCCAGGCGCCGAGCAGCAGGTCGACGAAGCCGCGTTCGGCGCAATGCAGCACGCCGTAGCGGTCGCATACCGCCATGGCCAGAGCCTGGCGTTCGAGGGATTCGCGCAGGGCCACCAGGGTACGGATCTGGTTGGCCGAGACGGCCGCGGCCAGGTGCGCCGAGAGTTGCCCGAGGAGCAGCTTCTCCTGGTCCGCGAAGGGCGGGCCGCCAGGCGTGCGATAGAGGGCGACATGGTCGCTGAGGCGGGTGATCGGATCGACGTGGATCACGCAGAGCAGCTCACCGATGTCGTGACGTGCGCCAAGCCAGCGCAGCCCGGCGGTGGCCTGCATGTCGACGGCCACGGCGGTGCCCGGGCGGGCGTGTACCAGTCCGACGGTGATGTCGTCGTGGCTGATCGATTTCCAGTCCTCGACATAGTGCTCTTCGAGGTTGAACAGGTGTGCGCTGTGCTCCACCGGCACGCCGTCGATCAGCGCCGCGCGGCCCCACCAGGCACGCTGGAACGGCACCAGTTGCTGCAGACGTTCCAGCGCGGTGCGATGGAAACGCTCCAGGGTCTTGTCGCGCGCCAGCCGGTTGATATCCAGCACGGCGGCGCCGAACGCCGCGAGCAAGGCTGCGGATGACGAATGCGGGTCAGTGCTCCCTTTCATTCTCTCCCCCGTCCCACTTTTATAGTTCTTGGAATCGGCGTCCCGCCGCCTGGGCGGTCGCTGGGTGACGTACGCAGTATCCGGCCATCCGCCGCCGCGCTGCCATCCTGCAAATGCGGGATAGGACAGGCGGAACGGGGCCTGGCGGGCGCCTTGCAAGATATTTGCCCATTCGCCGTTTTCGGCGATCAACTGCGTTGAGCGGAAGCGCGTGGCTGGGTATAATGTCGCGCTTCCATTTTTCCCGTCTGGGAGCGCCCGCCATGCTGCGAATCAGTCAAGAAGCCCTGACTTTCGACGACGTCCTTCTGATCCCCGGTTATTCCGAAGTCCTGCCCAAGGACGTGAGTTTGAAAACTCGCCTGACCCGCGGCATCGAACTGAACATCCCGCTGGTATCCGCCGCGATGGATACCGTGACCGAAGCCCGCCTGGCCATCGCCATGGCCCAGGAAGGCGGCATCGGCATCATCCACAAGAACATGGGCATCGAGCAGCAGGCCGCGGAAGTCCGCAAGGTCAAGAAGCACGAAACGGCCATCGTCCGCGACCCGGTCACCGTGACCCCCTCGACCAAGATCATCGAACTGCTGCAGATGGCCCGCGAGTACGGCTTCTCCGGTTTCCCGGTGGTGGAGCAGGGCGAGCTGGTCGGTATCGTCACCGGTCGCGACCTGCGGGTGAAGCCGAACGCCGGCGATACCGTCGCCGCGATCATGACCCCGAAGGACAAGCTGGTCACCGCCCGCGAAGGCACCCCGCTGGAAGAGATGAAGGCCAAGCTCTACGAGAACCGCATCGAGAAGATGCTGGTGGTCGACGAGAACTTCTACCTGCGTGGCCTGGTGACCTTCCGTGACATCGAGAAGGCCAAGACCTACCCGCTGGCGTCCAAGGACGAGCAGGGCCGCCTGCGCGTCGGCGCCGCCGTCGGCACCGGCGCCGATACCGGCGAGCGCGTTGCCGCGCTGGTCGCCGCCGGGGTCGACGTGGTGGTGGTGGACACCGCCCACGGCCACTCCAAGGGCGTGATCGAGCGTGTGCGCTGGGTCAAGCAGACCTTCCCGGACGTCCAGGTGATCGGCGGCAACATCGCCACCGCCGAGGCCGCCAAGGCCCTCGCCGAGGCTGGCGCCGACGCGGTCAAGGTCGGCATCGGCCCGGGCTCGATCTGCACCACCCGCATCGTCGCCGGTGTCGGCGTGCCGCAGATCTCCGCCATCGCCAACGTTGCCGCCGCCCTCGAAGGCACCGGCGTACCGCTGATCGCCGACGGCGGCATCCGCTTCTCCGGCGACCTGGCCAAGGCCATGGTCGCCGGCGCCTACTGCGTGATGATGGGCTCGATGTTCGCCGGTACCGAGGAAGCGCCGGGCGAGATCGAGCTGTTCCAGGGCCGTTCCTACAAGTCCTACCGCGGCATGGGTTCGCTGGGCGCCATGTCCGGCTCCCAGGGCTCGTCCGACCGCTACTTCCAGGACGCCTCCGCCGGCGCCGAGAAGCTGGTGCCGGAAGGCATCGAGGGTCGCGTGCCGTACAAGGGTGCCCTGTCCGCCATCGTCCACCAGCTGATGGGCGGCCTGCGCGCCGCCATGGGCTACACCGGCAGCGCCGACATCCAGCAGATGCGCACGCAGCCGCAGTTCGTCCGGATCACCGGCGCGGGCATGGCCGAGTCCCATGTCCACGACGTCCAGATCACCAAGGAAGCCCCCAACTACCGGGTTGGTTGAGGCTGATTGAAATGAGTGCTGCACGGGGCTGTTCGATTCAGCCCCGTGTCGTTTTCGAATTCCGTAGCGAGAGATGGCCATGTCCCAAGACATTCACGCCCACCGTATCCTGATCCTCGATTTCGGCTCCCAGTACACCCAACTGATCGCCCGCCGCGTGCGCGAGATCGGCGTGTATTGCGAAATCCATCCCTTCGACATGAGCAACGAGGCGATCATCGCCTTCGCGCCGCGCGGCATCATCCTCGCCGGTGGCCCCGAGTCGGTACACGAAGCCGACAGCCCGCGCGCGCCGCAGGCGGTGTTCGACCTGAAGGTGCCGCTGTTCGGCATCTGCTACGGCATGCAGACCATGGCCGAGCAGATGGGCGGCAAGGTGCAGGGCTCCGACCTGCGCGAGTTCGGCTACGCCCGCGTCGACGTGGTCGGCAAGGCGCGCCTGCTGGACGGCATCGAGGACCACGTGGACGACGACGGCGTGCTCGGCCTCGACGTGTGGATGAGCCACGGCGACAAGGTCACCGAGATGCCGGCCGGCTTCCACATCCTGGCCAGCACCCCGAGCTGCCCGATCGCCGCCATGGCCGACGATGCCCGCGCCTACTACGGCGTGCAATTCCACCCGGAAGTCACCCACACCAAGCAGGGCCTGCGCATTCTCTCGCGCTTCGTCCTCGACATCTGCGGTTGCGCCGCGCTGTGGACCCCCTCGAACATCGTCGACGACGCCATCGCCACCGTGCGCGCCCAGGTCGGTTCCTCCAAGGTCCTGCTAGGCCTCTCCGGCGGCGTGGACTCCTCGGTGGTCGCCGCGCTGCTGCACAAGGCCATCGGCGACCAACTGACCTGCGTGTTCGTCGACAACGGCCTGCTGCGCCTGCACGAAGGCGACCAGGTGATGGCCATGTTCGCCGAGAACATGGGCGTGAAGGTGATCCGCGCCAACGCCGAGGACAAGTTCCTCGGCCGCCTGGCCGGCGTCGCCGACCCGGAAGAGAAGCGCAAGATCATCGGCCGCACCTTCATCGAAGTTTTCGACGAAGAAGCCACCAAGCTGCAGGACGTGAAGTTCCTCGCCCAGGGCACCATCTACCCCGACGTGATCGAGTCGGCCGGCGCCAAGACCGGCAAGGCCCACGTGATCAAGTCGCACCACAACGTCGGCGGCCTGCCGGAGGACATGCAGTTCGAACTGGTCGAGCCGCTGCGCGAACTGTTCAAGGACGAAGTGCGCAAGATCGGCCTGGAGCTGGGCCTGCCCTACGACATGGTCTACCGCCACCCGTTCCCCGGCCCGGGCCTGGGCGTGCGCATCCTCGGCGAGGTGAAGAAGGAGTACGCCGACCTGCTGCGCCAGGCCGACCACATCTTCATCGAGGAACTGCGCGCCTTCGACTGGTACCACAAGACCAGCCAGGCGTTCGTGGTGTTCCAGCCAGTGAAATCGGTCGGCGTGGTCGGCGACGGCCGTCGCTACGCCTGGGTCGTCGCCCTGCGCGCGGTGGAGACCATCGACTTCATGACCGCGCGCTGGGCGCACCTGCCCTACGAACTGCTGGAGAAGGTCTCGAACCGCATCATCAACGAGATCGCCGGTATCTCCCGGGTCACCTACGACGTGTCGAGCAAGCCGCCGGCGACTATCGAGTGGGAGTGAGGTCACTTCCCTAAAGCATATGTGACAAACGACGGCCGGCAGGCCGTCGTTTTTTATGCGAGGTCCCGGGCATCCAGGCAAACTTTGTCGGGCTACCCATCGACTTTCTCCGATTGGAAGTGAAAGCTTCCGTTCGCTCCTTGCCTTCCTTTGCACGAGCGAGGGAGGGGTCACCATCAGAAAGAACAGCCAGGCCCATGTCGAACGGTTATCCATATCCCAAATATCGCGCGGATATCGATGGATTACGTGCGGTGGCGGTACTTTCCGTCGTCGCTTTCCATGCCTTTCCCGAATGGTTTCAGGGGGGCTTCATCGGTGTAGACGTATTTTTCGTCATTTCCGGCTTCCTGATTTCCAGCATCATTTTCAAAGGACTGGAAAGGGGGACGTTCCGCTTCGTCGATTTCTATGTGCGTCGAATCAGAAGGATCTTCCCCGCCTTATTGCTGGTGCTGGCTGCCAGCGGTGTGATGGGATGGGCAGTGCTACTTCCTGATGAGTACGCACAACTAGGCAAGCACATCGCGGCGGGTGCTGGATTCGTTTCCAACCTCGTGCTATGGGCGGAGGCTAGCTATTTCGACAGTGCGGCGGAGTTGAAGCCGCTGCTGCATCTATGGAGCCTGGGCGTCGAGGAGCAATTCTACATCCTCTGGCCGTTGCTGGCCTGGATAGCATGGAGGGTCCGTATCGGTTTCCTCTGGCCTGTCGTGCTGTTGGCCGGAGCTTCCTTCGGACTATGCGTCTATCGGCTGGACGGCGATCCGGTCGGCGCGTTCTATTCTCCGTTGACGCGTTTCTGGGAACTGCTCGCGGGCTCCGCTCTGGCCTGGTTAACTCTGCGCAACGAGCGAGCAGAGTGTGTTCTGGATGTATTCGGCAATGACGTTCTAGGTCGTGCTTTGCTTTCGGCGAGCGGTATTTTGCTGTTGGCTTGCGGTTTCGTTCTGATCGATCGGCGCTCCGCGTTTCCCGGCATCTTGGCACTGCTTCCGGTACTTGGTGCTGTTCTGCTTATCGCAGCGGGTGAGCGTGCTTGGTTCAACAGGGTCGTACTGAGCAATCCGTTACTGGTCTGGATCGGTTTGATCAGCTACCCCCTATATCTCTGGCATTGGCCGCTACTGGCGTTCGCTCGGATTGCAGAGGGGAATGTGCCGAGCCTTGAGGTGCGCGCATCGTTGGCGGTGCTTTCAATTGTGCTGGCATGGCTCACCTATCGGTTGATCGAGAGACCTGTTCGACGCGCTGATCCGGTATTCGGTAGCGCTCTCCTACCGTTGGCGGTCATGGCGATAGCTGGTGTCTGTGGTTACAAGATTCACTTGCTGGAAGGCGTTGCGGAGCGTTTCCCCAGACTCGTCCAGGATCTGGCGAAATACAGGTTTCCTTATGCTGTCAGCTATCGAGAGGGGAGTTGCTTCCTCAAGCCGGAACAGGCGTACCAGAGCTTCCAGAAGTGCCCGCCAGTCAGCGTAGGTAAGCAGGGTAATCTCTTGTTGTGGGGGGACTCTCATGCCGCGCACCTGTATCCGGGCTACAAGGCGGTTTATGGAGGGGAGTTCGGCATCACGCAACGAACCGCGAGTGGTTGTCCGCCGTTGCTGGGACTTGAAATCGCAAGCCGGCCCCATTGTCGCTCCATCAACGATGAAGTCATGAGGTACGTGACGACGGCACATCCGAACAAGGTCGTACTTTCAGCCATCTGGACCAATTATGATCTGTCCGCTCTCAAGGGGACTATCGATCGGCTGCGCGCGGCGGGAGTCATCGATATCGATCTCATCGGCCCTGTGCCGCAGTGGCTAGACAGCTTGCCCAAGCAACTGTATTTCCGGTTTCGGGAAAGCATGCCGCACAATGTGCCCGCTCGGATGACCAGCGGTCTGGACGAGCGTTTCATTGGAGTCGACGACATCCTTAGGGAAAGAGCTAGGGAACTGGGTGTCAACTACATATCTCCGCGAAGAATTCTCTGTGACAGCGGGGGATGTCTAACTCGCCTGGGAGATACCGGGGACCAGCTTGTTGCCTGGGACTATGGCCATCTCACCGATGCTGGCTCGGCGTTTCTCGTTGGTAAGTTTGCGGCGCATTGAGCCTGTGGGGCGGTCGAGCAGTTGCCGGTGTTCGCCAGTGCTGCGGCATTTTGTGCAAACGCATGTCTCGCTATGTGGTCTTCGAAATGAGAAAATCTATCATTTCCCAGCCGCAGTACCCGCGAAGGTGAAGGCTCCATGACATTTACCCGTAGACAAGTGCTCGGCGGCCTCGCCGGGCTGGCGGTGGTCGGCCTCGGCGCCGGCGGCGCGCGCCTCTGGCTGGCGCGTCCGCAGGTGGCGCAGGAGTACGACTACGAACTGATCGCCGCGCCGCTGGACCTGGAGATCGTCCCGGGCTTCAGCAGTCCGGCGCTGGCCTATGGCGGCCAGTGCCCCGGCGTGGAGTTGCGGGCGAAGCAGGGCGAGTGGCTGCGGGTGCGCTTCACCAACAGGCTGGACGAACCGACCACCATCCACTGGCACGGCATCCGCCTGCCGATCGAGATGGACGGCGTGCCGTACATTTCCCAGCCGCCGGTGCAGCCGGGCGAGAGCTTCATCTACCAGTTCAAGACCCAGGACGCCGGCAGCTACTGGTACCACCCGCACCTGATGAGCAGCGAGCAGCTCGGCCGCGGACTGGTCGGCCCGCTGATCATCGAGGAGCGTGAACCCACCGGGTTCCGCCACGAGAAGGTTCTCTGCCTGAAGACCTGGCACGTGGACGAGCAGGGCGCCTTCACCCCCTTCAGCGTGCCGCGCCAGGCCGCGCGCGAAGGCACCCGCGGGCGCTATTCGACGATCAACGGCAAGCATGTGCCGACCATCGACCTGCCGGCCGGGCAGATCGTCCGGGTGCGCCTGCTGAACGTCGACAACACCGTCACCTACCGTCTCAACCTGCCCAACGGCGAGGCGAGGATCTATGCCATCGATGGCCATCCGGTGGAACCACGCGGCTTCGAGGGGCAGTACTGGATCGGTCCCGGGATGCGCCTGGAGCTGGCGCTGAAGGTGCCGGAAGCGGGCACCGAGCTGTCCCTGCGCGACGGGCCGGTACGCCTGGCGACGATCCGCAGCGTGGCCAGCGCCGAGGCACCTGCCGGCGACTGGCCGAAGCCGTTGCCGGCGAATCCGGTGAGCGAACCGGACCTGGCCAATGCCGAGAAGATCGGTTTCCGTTTCGAGTGGGTCGGGGCGATGTCCGATACCAGCGGCAAGAATCCCTATCCGTCGTTCTGGCAGATCAACGGCAAGGCCTGGGAAGGCGGCGAGGAGCACAAGCACAACGCGCCGCCGCTGGCCAAGCTCAAGGAAGGCCAGAGCTACATCTTCGAGCTGCGCAACATGGCGCAGTACCAGCACCCGATCCACCTGCATGGGATGGCCTTCAAGGTGCTGGATTCGGATCGCCGGGAGATCATCCCGTACTTCACCGACACCTACCTGCTGGGCAAGAACGAGACTGCCCGCGTGGCGCTGGTGGCGGACAATCCGGGCCTGTGGATGTTCCACTGCCACGTCATCGACCATATGGAGACCGGCCTGATGGGGACCATCGCGGTCGGCGAGGCCTGGTGCGGGTGACTAAGCTGATCAGCAACGGCAAGGGCTACCCGACGGTAAAAGGCGTGCGTCCGATCATCGATCGCAGCCGGGACCCGCATTTCATGCGCGAGGCCCTGGCAGAGGCGGAAAAGGCCGCGGCCCTCGGCGAAGTGCCGGTGGGCGCGGTCCTGGTGCGCGAGGGCGAGATCATCGGGCGGGGCTTCAACCGGCCGATCAGTAGCCACGATCCCAGTGCCCACGCCGAAATGCTGGCGATCCGCATGGCAGCGGCGGAGGCGGGCAACTACCGGCTGCCAGGCAGCACCCTGTATGTGACCCTGGAACCCTGCAGCATGTGTTCCGGACTGCTGGTGCACGCACGCATCCAGCGCCTGGTGTACGGCACGGTCGAGCCCAAGTCGGGCGCAGTGGAAAGCCGTGGGCGATTCTTCGAGCAGGAGCATCTCAACCATAGGGTCATGGTCGAGGGTGGCGTGCTGGCGGAAGAATGCAGCCAGGCGCTCTCGGCGTTCTTCCGCGCGCGGCGCGAAGCGGCGAAGAAGCCTCGCGAAGACTGACGGATGTTTCTCTTTTCGAACGCTCCGGCTGAAACGTTAAAGCACGTCCTTGCCCCTTCCTCTCCTTCAAAAGCCATCTGCATCAATTATTTATCCGGATATTTCGGACGATCGGCATAGGCGTAAAGTCGTAGTCGCCGCGCGCTTCCTTCGTCGAATTGTGTGATATTTTGCACGGCCGCTTGAGCAAGCGGCCCGCAGGCAATGGCTTCAGGTGAGAGCGAGCCCGCCTGCGGATACCCCCGCCGGACCGCGCAGCCGAAAAGCGCGGCCGGTCCGGAGGCGTCCGCGATTCCCGGCCCTGCATTGTCCTCGAAGAAGGCCATCGGTACGGCGGTCCTGGCCGCCTCCCGCACAATGCCAATTCGAAATGCAGGGAGTTGTTGTCATGAGTGATACCCGGGTCCAGCAGTATCAGGATCACGCCGGGGCGGAAGCCGTCGATTCCTCGGGACTGGAGGTCAAGCGCCTGACGTTCCTCGAGGCGGTGGCGATGATCGTCGGAACCAACATCGGCGCAGGCGTGCTGTCCATGGCCTACGCCAGCCGCAAGGCCGGCTTCATGCCATTGCTGCTCTGGCTGGCGGTGGCCGGCCTGTTCACCACCATTTCCATGCTCTACGTCTCGGAAACCGCCCTGCGCACGCGCACCCACAACCAGTTGAGCGGCCTTGCCCAGCGCTATGTCGGCTCCTTCGGCGCCTGGGCGATCTTCCTGTCCGTAGCGGTCAACAGCATCGGCGCGCTGATCGCCTACATGAGCGGCAGCGGCAAGATCCTCAGCGCCTTCTTCGGTATCAGCCCGGCCCTGGGCAGCGTGCTGTTCTTCATTCCGGCCGCCGGCGTGCTGTACCTGGGGCTGAGCGCCATCGGCAAGGGCGAGAAGTTCATCAGCATCGGCATGGTCAGCATGATCCTGATCCTGGTGGCGGCCACCCTGCTCAACGACAATACCGAGTTCGCCCGTCTGCTCGACGGCGACTGGATCTACATGGTGCCGGTATTCAACATCGCGGTGTTCTGCTTCTCCGCCCAGTACATCGTCCCGGAGATGGCCCGTGGTTTCAGCCACGCCCCGGAGCGCCTGCCGAAGGCGGTGATCACCGGGATGCTGACCACCTTCGTCCTGCTCAGCATCGTGCCGCTCTCGGTGATCGCCCTGACCGGCCTGGAGAACCAGTCCGAAGTCGCCACCCTGGCCTGGGGCAAGGCGCTCGGCGAATGGGCCTTCTTCACCGCCAACACCTTCGCCCTGTGCGCCATGCTGACGTCCTACTGGGGCCTGGGCGGTAGCTTCCTGACCAACATCTTCGACAAGTTCCACAAGCTCGGTCCGGAGAACCGGCCGAAGACCCGCCTGCTGGTGCTGGCGATCGTCGCGCTGCCGCCGTTCGTCCTGGCCTACAGCGGGCTGGTCGGCTTCGTCAACGCGTTGTACTTCGCCGGGGCCTTCAGCGGGGTGATTCTCTCGATCATGCCGATCCTGATGCTGCGCTCGGCGCGTAGGAACGGCGACTTCGAGCCGGCCTGGAAATGCGGCTGGATCGCCCATCCGGCGATCCAGGCGGTGATCGTGACGATCTACCTGGCCAGCGCCGCCTACGCCATTTGTAGCGCCATGAACCTGCTGCCGGCCGGCTGGTAGGTCATCGCTGCCGGAAGAGGCCGCCATAGGGCGGCCTTTTTCATGGGATTTATTTTATCCGGATAATATTGTTGCTCTATTTATATCCGGGTATTATTCGGGCGTTCCATCCATGGGAGCCTGTCATGGCCAATGATCCATACATCCAATCCTTCACCTGCTTCGACGGCACGCGCCGGCTGCTGACGGCGGCGCTGCCGGAGGTCGCGCTGGCCTTGAAGCAAGCGGTCGCCGGCGGTGCAGCCGGACCGCTGCTGGTATTCGACAATGCCACTGGGCGCTCCGTCGATCTCGATATCCGTGGTTCCAGCGAGGACCTGCTGGCGCGCCTGGTCGTCGCAGGCGAGCGGCAACCGGCGGAGGAGGCCGCGCCGCGCGGGCGCGGGCGGCCGAAGCTGGGCGTGGTGGCGCGCGAGGTGACCTTGTTGCCGCGCCACTGGGAATGGCTCGCCGCGCAGCCCGGGGGCGCCTCGGTGGCGCTGCGCAAGCTGGTCGAGGAGGCGCGCCGCAGCCAGTCCGGGCGTGCGCGGCAGGCGCAGGAGCGCGCCTACCATTTCATGAATGCGATGGCCGGCGACCTGCCGGGCTTCGAGGAGGCGACGCGTGCGCTGTTCGCCGGGGATCGCGAGGGCTTCGCCGAGCGGATCGCCGGCTGGCCGACCGATGTGCGCGAGCACGCCGCCTGGCTGGCAAGCGACGGAGAATCCTGAGGGGAGGGGGCGGCTAGAGTTTCTCGTCGCCGCTGTCTTCTTCCGGGCGCGTCTTGTTCACGCCGGGCAGGTGCAACCCGCTCTCGGCGATCTGGCTGCCTTCCATCTGCGGCTGGGTCACCCAGGTGAGGATGTCGTAGTAGCGCCGCACGTTCTGTACGAAGTGCACGGTCTCGCCGCCGCGCGCATAGCCGTAGCGGGTCTTGGCGTACCACTGCTTCTGCGCCAGGCGCGGCAGCATCTTCTTCACGTCCAGCCACTTGTTCGGGTTGAGGCCTTCCTTCTCGGCCATCTTGCGCGCGTCTTCCAGGTGCGCGCCGCCGATGTTGTAGGCGGCCAGGGCGAACCAGCTGCGGTCCGGTTCCTTGATGCTCTCGGGCAGTTCGCTGCGGATCTGCACGAAATACTTGCTGCCGCCCTGGATGCTCTGCTTCGGGTCGAGCCGGTTGGACACGCCCATCGCCTGGGCGGTCCGGTTGGTCAGCATCATCAGGCCGCGCACGCCGGTCTTGGAGGTGGCGCCGGGCTGCCACAGCGATTCCTGGTAGCCGATGGCGGCGAGCAGGCGCCAGTCGGTATCCAGCTGCTTGCCGCTCTGCTTGAAGTGGCTTTCGTAGCGCGGCAGGCGTTGCTGCAGGTGCTGGGCGAAGGTGTAGGCGCCGACGTAGCCGAGTACGTCGACATGCCCGTAGTAACGGTCCTTCAGGCGTTGCAGCAGGCCTTCCTTCTTGGCCTGGTCGAGGAACGCGTTGACCTCGTTCATCAGGCTGTCGTCGTCGCCCCCCGGCAAGGCCCAGGCCAGCCCGCGGGCTTCGCCGAAGTCGAAGGCGACGCGGACGTTGGGGAAGTACACCTGGTTCATCGCCAGTTCGTTGGAGTCGACCAGGGTCAGGTCGATGTCGCCGACGTCGACCATGCGCAACAGGTCGACCACTTCGACAGCATCGGATTCTTCGTACTTCAGTTCGGGATACTGCTTCTTCAGCTCGGCGAGCTGCTCCGCGTGGCTGCTGCCCTTGAGCACCATGATGCGCTTGCCGACCAGGTCTTCCGGGCGGGTCGGGCGCTGCTGGCCGTTGCGGTAGATGATCTGCGGGGTGACGTCGAGGTAGGTGTGCGAGTAGCGCACGCTGGCGTCGTCTTCGCGTCCCGGGGTCAGGCCGGCCGCGGCGAGCGCCGGGCCGCCCTCGCGGGAAAGCTGGGCATAGAGGTCGTCGAGGTTGTCGGCGGTCTCGATCTTCAGCTCGACGCCGAGACGCTCGGCGAAGCGCTTGGCCAGTTCGTATTCGAAACCGGTTTCGCCGTTGCGGTCCTGGAAGTAGGTGGCCGGGCTGTTGCGGGTGATCACGCGCAGTACGCCCTCCTTCTGCACGCGCTCCAGGGCGGTAGGGGCTTTCGCCTCGCTACAGCCCGCAAGCAGCAGAAAGATGCCGGTCGCCAACAGCCAGGCGGCGCAACGTAAGCGGTACGCGGTCAGGGCAAACATCGGCGCAGTATACGCAAAGGCGAGACGGCGCCATATCTCGACAGCCGGGACCTTCTCTGCTATCGCCGGGATACCGTTCGTCCGCCGTTTCGCTTGCCCCGTCGCAGAGCGCTGCGGCGCCGTTCTCGAAGTGCTTCGAAGCGGGCCGCCGCGGATCCGATGGAGGGCTATGCGATAGCCATCGGCGCGGGTGCCGCCGGACGGTGCTTTACGGTAGAATGCACGGCCTCTGCGGGCCGGCCCGGCCGGCCCCCACACCTTCCCGTCTCCAGAGGCTGTTCCGACAATGCTGATCCTGCGCGGCGCTCCCGCCCTTTCCGCTTTCCGCCACGGCAAACTGCTCGAGCAACTGACCCAGCACGTACCTGCCGTTACCGGGCTGTACGCTGAGTTCGCGCATTTCGCCGACGTCACCGGCGCGCTCACCGCCGACGAGGAGCAGGTGCTGGCGCGGCTGCTGAAATACGGCCCGAGCGTGCCGGTGCAGGAGCCCAGCGGACGGCTGTTCCTGGTGGTGCCGCGCTTCGGCACCATCTCGCCGTGGTCGAGCAAGGCCTCCGACATCGCCCGCAACTGCGGCCTGGCGAAGATCGACCGGCTGGAGCGCGGCATTGCCTACTATGTGCAGGGCGAACTGTCCGAGAGCGATGCCCAACAGGTCGCCGCCCGCCTGCATGACCGCATGACCCAACTGGTGCTGGACCGCCTGGAAGGCGCCGCCGAGCTGTTCAGCCATGCGCAGCCCCGCCCGCTCACCGCCGTCGACGTGCTTGGCGGCGGTCGCGCCGCGCTGGAGAAGGCCAACGTCGAGTTGGGCCTGGCCCTGGCCGAGGACGAGATCGACTACCTGCTGAAGAGCTTCGGCGAACTGGGGCGCAACCCGCACGACGTCGAGCTGATGATGTTCGCCCAGGCCAACTCCGAGCATTGCCGGCACAAGATCTTCAATGCCAGTTGGGACATCGACGGGCAGGCCCAGGACAAGAGCCTGTTCGGCATGATCAAGAACACCTACGAGATGAACCGCGAAGGCGTGCTGTCCGCATACAAGGACAACGCCGCGGTCATCGTCGGCCATGTCGCCGGGCGTTTCTTCCCCGATCCGCAGACCCGCGAATACGCCGCCAGCCGCGAGCCGGTGCAGATCCTGATGAAGGTGGAGACCCACAACCACCCGACCGCCATCGCGCCGTTCCCCGGTGCCTCCACCGGTTCCGGCGGCGAGATCCGCGACGAGGGCGCCACCGGCCGCGGCGCCAAGCCGAAGGCCGGCCTGGCCGGCTTCACCGTGTCCAACCTGCAGATCCCCGGTTTCGAACAGCCCTGGGAAGTGCCCTACGGCAAGCCCGAGCGCATCGTCACCGCGCTGGACATCATGATCGAGGGCCCGCTGGGCGGCGCCGCGTTCAACAACGAGTTCGGCCGTCCGGCGCTGACCGGCTACTTCCGTACCTTCGAGCAGAAGATCGCTACCCCTCACGGCGAGGAAGTGCGCGGCTACCACAAGCCGATCATGCTCGCCGGCGGCATGGGCAACATTCGCGACGAACACGTGCAGAAGGGCGAGATCAGCGTCGGCGCCAAGCTCATCGTCCTTGGCGGCCCGGCCATGCTGATCGGCCTGGGCGGCGGCGCCGCCTCTTCGATGGCCACCGGCGCCAGCTCCGCCGACCTCGACTTCGCCTCGGTGCAGCGCGACAACCCGGAAATGGAGCGACGTTGCCAGGAAGTGATCGACCGCTGCTGGCAGCTCGGCGAGCGCAACCCGATCAGCTTCATCCATGACGTCGGTGCCGGCGGCCTGTCCAACGCCCTGCCGGAACTGATCAACGACGGCGGCCGCGGCGGTCGCTTCGAGCTGCGCGCGGTGCCCAACGACGAGCCGGGCATGAGCCCGCTGGAAATCTGGTGCAACGAGTCGCAGGAGCGCTACGTGCTGTCGGTGGACGCCGCCGACTTCGAGACCTTCAAGGCCATCTGCGAGCGCGAGCGCTGCCCGTTCGCGGTGGTCGGCGAGGCCATCGAGCAGCGCCAGCTGACCGTCGCCGACAGCCATTTCGACAACAAGCCGGTGGACATGCCGCTGGAAGTCCTGCTCGGCAAGGCGCCGCGCATGCACCGCGCGGTTACCCGCGAGGCCGAGCTGGGCGACGATTTCGACGCCGCCGGGCTGGAGCTGCAGGAAAGCGTCGAGCGCGTCCTGCGCCATCCCGCCGTGGCCAGCAAGAGCTTCCTGATCACCATCGGCGACCGCACCATCACCGGGCTGGTGGCCCGCGACCAGATGGTCGGGCCCTGGCAGGTGCCGGTGGCCGACTGCGCCGTCACCGCCACCAGCTTCGACGTCTACACCGGCGAGGCCATGGCGATGGGCGAACGTACCCCGCTGGCGCTGCTGGACGCCCCGGCTTCCGGACGCATGGCCATCGGCGAGACGGTCACCAACCTGGCTGCCGCGCGTATCGGCAAGCTGTCCGACATCAAGCTTTCCGCCAACTGGATGGCCGCCGCCGGCCACCCCGGCGAGGACGCGCGCCTGTATGACACGGTCAAGGCCGTGGGCATGGAACTGTGCCCGGAACTGGGCATCACCATCCCGGTGGGCAAGGACTCGATGTCCATGAAGACCCGCTGGCAGGACAATGGCGAGGACAAGAGCGTCACTTCTCCGGTCTCGCTGATCGTCACCGGCTTCGCCCCGGTCGCCGACGTGCGCCAGAGCCTGACCCCGCAACTGCGCCTGGACAAGGGCGAGACCGACCTGATCCTGATCGATCTCGGCCGCGGCAAGAACCGTCTCGGCGGCTCGATCCTGGCCCAGGTCCACGGCAAGCTCGGCCGCGCCGTGCCGGACGTCGACGACGCCGAGGACCTGAAAGCCTTCTTCGCGGTGATCCAGGGACTCAATGCCGACGGCCATATCCTCGCCTACCACGACCGTTCCGACGGCGGCCTGATCACCAGCGTGCTGGAGATGGCCTTCGCCGGTCACTGCGGCGTCGAGCTGAACCTCGATGCCCTGGCCGATAGCCGCGAAGAGCTGGCGGCCGTGTTGTTCAGCGAGGAACTGGGCGCGGTGATCCAGGTTCGCGAGGGCGCCACTCCGGAAGTCCTCGCGCAGTTCAGCGCCGCCGGTCTCGACGACTGCGTGGCGGTGATCGGCCAGCCGGTCAACGGCTACGAGATCAACCTGAACTACAACGGCGAGACCGTCTACAGCGCCCAGCGCCGCATCCTGCAACGCATCTGGAGCGAGACCAGCTACCAGATCCAGCGTCTGCGCGACAACGCCGACTGCGCCGAGCAGGAGTTCGACGCGCTGCTGGACGAAGACAACCCCGGGCTGTCGATCAAGCTCAGCTACGACGTCAACGACGACATCGCCGCGCCCTACATCAAGAAGGGCGTGCGGCCGAAAGTGGCGATCCTCCGCGAGCAGGGCGTCAACGGCCAGGTGGAGATGGCCGCGGCGTTCGACCGCGCCGGCTTCGCCGCGATCGACGTGCACATGAGCGACATCCTCGCCGGGCGGGTCGACCTGGACGCCTTCAAGGGCCTGGTGGCCTGCGGTGGCTTCTCCTACGGCGACGTGCTCGGCGCCGGCGAGGGCTGGGCCAAGTCGATCCTCTTCAACGCCCGCGCCCGCGACGGCTTCCAGGCGTTCTTCGCGCGCAAGGACAGCTTCGCCCTCGGCGTCTGCAACGGCTGCCAGATGATGTCCAACCTGCACGAGCTGATTCCCGGCACCGAGTTCTGGCCGCACTTCGTGCGCAACCGTTCCGAGCAGTTCGAGGCGCGGGTGGCGATGGTCCAGGTGCAGGAGTCGTCGTCGATCTTCCTGCAGGGCATGGCCGGTTCGCGCCTGCCGATCGCCATCGCCCATGGCGAAGGCCATGCGGAGTTCGAGTCGGAGGAAGCGTTGCTCGAGGCCGACCTTTCCGGCTGCGTGTCGCTGCGTTTCGTCGACAACCACGGCAAGGTCACCGAAGCCTACCCGGCCAACCCCAACGGGTCGCCGCGCGGCATCACCGGGCTGAGCAGCCGCGACGGCCGGGTCACCATCATGATGCCGCACCCCGAGCGGGTGTTCCGCGCCGTGCAGAATTCCTGGCGTCCGGACGACTGGCAGGAAGACGGCGGCTGGCTGCGCATGTTCCGCAACGCCCGGGTCTGGGTGGACTGATCCGGCATGGCGGGCGATGCGGACTCCAACTCGTCGCCCGACCTTCTTCCCGAGGTTCGCCGGGTCTCTCCCGGCGACACCTTGCGGCTCTGTACCTGCGGGGCTTCGGCTTCGCTTCCCGATTGTCCCGCCGACTGCCGCAACGGCCTGACGCTCCACGCGACCCGCGAGCGCCTGTTGCTGTTGTGCCGCTGCGGGCGCTCCGCCGACCTGCCGTATTGCGACGGCAGCCATGCGCCTTCCGCCTCCGGGCTGAAGGCCAGGTGGCGGCGTTTCCGCGGCTGAACGTAAATCTGTGAACGCCCGCACGAAGGTGTTGTGACGAGCGAACAAATGTTGCGCTTATCTGTCGTAAAGGCAGCGTCAAATATTCATCATGTCAAGGCAAAGTGCCATTATTTGGCGTCGGCAGTCGCACAACCACCGACCGCCTGGTGCAGCATTCGATTCGTGCGGAGAAAACGATGTACAAGCTGTGTTTCTATGTGCCTGAGAGCCATCTGGATGTCGTCAAGCAAGCGGTGTTCGCCGCGGGTGGCGGGCGCATCGGGGCGTACGACAGTTGCTGCTGGCAGTCCCTTGGCCAGGGCCAGTTCCGGCCCCTGGACGGTAGCCAACCCTACCTGGGCCAGGTCGGCCAGGTCGAGCACGTGGCGGAGTGGAAAGTGGAGCTGGTGGTGGCCGACGAGCTCATCCACGCCAGCGTCAAGGCGCTGAAGGCGGCGCATCCCTATGAGACCCCGGCCTACGAAGTCTGGCGCCTGACCGACATGGTCTTCTGAGTTTTCCTCGGACAAGCAAGAAGGGCGGCCAGTGGCCGCCCTTTTCGTTATCCGCCTCACGGGGAGAGCCCGACCCGGGGCTGTGGCGTGGCGCGAACAACCGCTTCGCGATTATCGAACCCGAACGGGGGAGCTGTGGCGTGGGGCGAATAACCGCTTGGCGGTTATCCGCCGATTGGCCGAGGTCCAGCCCTCCTGCCGTCAGCGCCGCAGCAGCGGTTGCAGGGCCTGGCTCAGGGCCGCGGCGCGGGGGCCCACCAGGATATGGCAGATGCCGCCGGCGAGGGAACTGACGCCCTGTCCGCCGAGACGACGCAGTTGCTCGGTGGCCAGCTTGCGTTCGTCCGCCACGCTGACCCGCAGGCGGGTCAGTGCGACGTCCCGTACCTCGCGCAGGTTGCCGGCGCCGCCGAGGGCGCCGAGCCAGGCCTGGGCTTCGGCGGCGTCGACGGTGGCCTGCATCGCCACCACCTCTTCGGCTGTGTGCGGACTGCCCAGCGGCGGTACGGCTTCGCCCGGTTGCGTATCGAAGGGCAGGGCGCGGCGGATCTCGTCGGCGATGCTGTCGGCCTGTGGGCCGACCACCACCTGCAGGCTGCCGGCCTTGCCCGGACGTACCACGGCCATCGCACCGAGGGCCTTGAGTTGGGCGTCCGAGGCCTTGTTGCGGTCGACCAGGCGCAGACGCAGGCGCGTGGTGCAGGCGTCCACCACTTCGAGGTTGGCTGCGCCACCCAAGGCGCGGATGAATGCCGGGGCGCGCTCGGCTTCGGCGTTGTCGCCCGATTCGCTGCTCGCGTCGTCTTCGCGGCCCGGGGTCTTCAGGTTGAAGCGGCGGATGCAGAAGTCGAACACCAGGTAATAGATGCCGGCATAGAGCAGGCCCAGCGGCCAGAGCATCCAGCCGTGGGTGGAACGGCCCCAGCCCAGGGCGAGGTCGATGGCGCCACCGGAGAAGGTGAAGCCGAGGCGGATATCGAGCAGGTCGGTGAGGGCCATGGACAGGCCGGTGAGCAGCGCATGCAGCAGGTAGAGCAGCGGCGCGAGGAACATGAAGGCGAACTCCACCGGCTCGGTGACGCCGGTGAGGAAGGCGGTCAAGGCCATCGACAGGAGCAGCCCGCCGATCAGCTTGCGCCGCTCCGGACGGGCGTTGCGGTACATCGCCAGGCAGGCGGCGGGCAGGCCGAACATCATCACCGGGAACATCCCGGCCATGAACTGGCCGCCCTTCGGGTCGCCGGCGAAATAGCGCGCCAGGTCGCCGGTGACGACGCGCCCGGTTTCCGGGTCGGTGAAGCTACCGAAGACGAACCACACCAGGTTGTTGAGGATGTGGTGCAACCCGGTGACGATCAGCAGGCGGTTCAGCACGCCGAAGGCGAAGGCGCCGAAGCTGCCGCTTTCCAGCATGAGTTGGCCGAGGCCGTTGATGCCCTGTTGCAGCGGTGGCCAGATCACCCCGAACAGCAGGCCCAGGCAGACCGCGCTGATCCCGGTGGCGATCGGCACGAAGCGGCGGCCGCCGAAGAACGCCAGGTATTCCGGCAGCTTCACGTCCTTGAAGCGGTTATACAGGGCGCCAGCCACCAGGCCGCTGATGATGCCGGAGAGCACGCCCATGTCGATGCCCGGATCGATCACCTTGAGCACCGAGATCATCACCAGGTAGCCGATGGCGCCGGCGAGGCCGGCGGTGCCATTGTTGTCGCGAGCGAAACCGACGGCGATGCCGATGGCGAAGATCAGCGCCAGGTTGGCGAAGATCGCCTTGCCGGCGTCGTGGACCAGCGGAATGTCGAGCAGGTCGACGTCGCCCAGGCGCAGCAGCAGGCCGGCGATCGGCAGGATCGCGATCGGCAGCATCAGGGCGCGGCCCAGGCGTTGCAGGCTTTCGATCAGGAACGGGGGCATGGCGGTGGTCTCCGATTGTTCTTGTCAGGCCAGCGGCCAGTGTTGCAGGCAGGCGTCGCGCACCGCCCGGGCGCTGCCCAGGTCCAGTAGCGCCTGGGCGTGGCGGCGGCATTCAGCGGCGTCGAGCTGGCGCACCCGGGTCTTGATCTCGCCGACCAGGTTCGGCCCGACGGACAATTCCTCGACCCCGAGGCCGACCAGTACCGGTGTCGCCAGCGGGTCCGAGGCCAGCGCACCGCAGACGCCGACCCAGCGGCCGTGGCGGGCTGCTCCGGCGCAGGTCTGGGCGATCAGTCGCAGCAGCGCCGGGTGGAGGGCGTCGATGCGGTCGGCCAGGCCGGCGTGGCAACGGTCCATGGCCAGGGCGTACTGCGACAGGTCGTTGGTGCCGATGGAGAGGAAGTCGGCGTGTTCGGCCAGTTGATCGGCGAGCAGGGCGGCGGAGGGCACCTCGATCATCACCCCGAGTTCGGGCAGGCGCTCGATCCCCAACTGCGTGGCCAGCTCGCCGAGGCGGCCACGGATGGCGCGCAGTTCATCGACCTCGCTGACCATCGGCAGCAGTATCCGGCAGCGTTCCAGTGGTTCGACCCTCAGCAGCGCGCGCAACTGCTGGTCGAGCAGCTCCGGGCGCGCCTGGCCGAGGCGGATGCCGCGCAGGCCCAGTGCTGGGTTTTCTTCCACCGGCAGCGGCAGGTAGTCGAGGTGCTTGTCGCCGCCGACATCGATGGTGCGGATGATCACCTTGCGCTGGCCCATGGCGTCCAGGACCTCCTGGTAGGCGTTGCGCTGCTCCTCTTCGTCGGGCGCGGCGCGGCGCTCGAGAAAGAGAAACTCGGTGCGTAGCAGGCCGACCCCGTCGGCACCGTTGGCGAAGGCTTCGGCGGCCTCGCGCGGCGAGGCGACGTTGGCGCCGATCTCGATGCGCCGGCCGTCGCGGGTGAGCGCCTCGCGCTGCGCATCGGCCTGCTGGCGGCGGCGTTGTTCCTCGCGCTGCGCCACTTGCAAGGCGACCTGCTCCAGGCGTCGAGCGTCGGGGCTGAGTTCCAGCCGGCCCTGGCCGGCGTCCAGCACCACCTGCCGGCCTTCCTCCAGCTCCAGCAGCCCGGCGCCGAGCGCCACCAGGCACGGCAGGCCCTTGCTGCGGGCGAGGATGGCCACGTGGGAGGTGGCGCCGCCTTCGGCCATGCACAGGCCAGCCGCGCCGGCATCCACCAGCGGCGCGAGGTCGGAGGGAGTGATCTCCCGGGCGGCGACGATGGCGCCAGCAGGCACCCGCAATGGCGCGGTGTCGCCGAGCAGTACCCGCAGCACGCGTTTTTCCAGGTCGCGCAGGTCGTTGGCGCGCTCGGCCAGCAGCAGGTTGCCCAGCGCCTGGAGAATCTCGCACTGGGCCTGGATCGCCCGGTGCCAGGCGTGGGCGGCGCCGACGCCCTGGTCGATCAGCATGTCGGCGGCGTCCAGCAGACCCGGGTCTTCCAGCAGCGCGAGATGCGCGGAAAAGATCGCCGCTTCGTTCTCGTCGCCGCCGAGCCTGGCCTGCTGCAGGCTCCCCTGTACGTCGTCGCGCACCCGTTGCAGGGCCTGGTCCAGGGCGAGGTGCTGTTCCTCGGGACGATGCCGGCCGTCATCCGCCGGTAGGCTGATGGCGCCGAGCCGCGCCAGGGGACCGCTGGCCAGGCCGGGCGAAGCGCAGACGCCGGCCAGGGTACCGGCGACAGCCGCAGGTCGCGCCGGCTCGCCCGGGGCGATGGCGCGCGGGGCATCCTTCGGAGCCCCCGCGGTGGCGCTGGCGAGGGCCGCGAGCAGGGCGCCGAGGGCCGCCTCGCTGTCTTCGCCGCGACAGATCACCTCTACCTCGTCCTGTTCGGCGACCCCCAGGCCCATGATGCCGACCAGGCTGTCGACGCTGGCCACCTGCCCGGCGAAGTGCAGTTCGGCCTGGCTGGAAAAGCCCTGCGCGGTCTTGCGTAGCAGCGCTGCCGGGCGTGCGTGCAGACCGCCATGATGGGCGACCCGCGCCCGCCCGCGGACCTGGCGCTGCGCGGAGCCTTCGCCAGGCGCGGGATTGGCCGGACGTTGCTCGGCCTTCTCCGGACTCAGTTGCAGGAGCGGCGCGCCGACCTCCACCGGGTTGGTGGTCAGCGGGCGTACCTGGAAGCCGTCGCCGTTGGTCAGGATCATCACCGTGATCAGACTGCGGCTGCCGCGGGCGACGCGGTCCAGGTCGAAGCGCAGCAGCGGCTGGCCCTCGATCACCCGCGCACCTTCCTCGACCAGCGCCTCGAAGCCTTCGCCTTGCAGCTGTACGGTATCGAGGCCGACGTGCAGCAGCAGCTCGGCACCGTTGTCGGCGCGCAGGCTGAGCGCGTGGCGGGTTCGCGCCAGGTGGCTGACCAGCCCGGCGCAGGGCGCGTGCAGGCAGTCGTTGAGTGGGTCGATGGCGATGCCTTCGCCCAGGGTGCCGCTGGAAAACACCGGGTCGGGTACTCGGTTGAGCGGCATCACGGGGCCGCTCAGGGGCGCTTTGAGGGCGAGATTCTTGTTGTTCATGGGCGCGCGCTCAGGCTCAGTGGGTTCGGGTGACTTTGCTCAGGTGCCGTGGCTGGTCCGGGTCCATGCCGCGGGCTTCGGCCAGGCCGGCGGCCATGACGTAGAAGCTCTGGATCGCCAGGATCGGATCGAGCGCCGGATGCGCGGCGCGCTGCAGCGGCAGGTCGCGTTCGGCGATGTCGTCCGGGGCAGCGAGCAATACCTGCGCACCGCGTTGGCGCATATCCTCGGCGAGCGCCAGCAGGCCTTCCTGCTCCGGGCCGCGGGGAGCGAACACCAGCAGCGGATAGCGCTCCTCGACCAGCGCCATCGGTCCATGGCGGACCTCGGCGCTGCTGAAGGCCTCGGCCTGGATCGCCGAGGTTTCCTTGAATTTCAGCGCGGCCTCCTGGGCGATGGCGTAGCCGGCGCCGCGACCGATCACCATCAGCCGCTGGCAGTCGCGCAGGGCCTCGATGGCCGGCGACCAGTCGAGCCTGGCGGCCTGCTCCAGCCCGGCCGCCAGGCCCTGGCCGGCGGCCAGCAGGGCATTGTCTCGCTGCCAGTGGGCGAGCAGGCGGGCGCTGGCGCTGAGCGTGGCGATGAAGCTCTTGGTCGCTGCGACGCTGCGCTCGGTGCCGGCGCAGAGCGGCACGACGAATTCGCTGGCGGCTTCCAGCGGCGAATCTTCGGCATTCACCAGGGCGATGCCCAGGGCGCCGCGTTCGCGCAGGATGCGCAGGCTGTCCACGAGATCGGGGCTCTGCCCGGACTGCGAGAAAGCGAAGACGGCCTGCCCGGCGACACGCAGTGGCGAGCGGTTCAGGGTCACTACCGACATGGGCAGCGAGGCCACCGGCAAGCCGGCGTGCTGCATGGCCAGGTAGGCGAAGTAGCTGGCGGCATGGTCGGAGCTGCCGCGCGCGACAGTCAGTGCCAGGTTCGGATCGACCTCCCGCAGACGCTGGCCAAGCGCCGGCAGGCAGGCGTCGAGCACGGCCAGTTGACGGCTCGCCACCGTGGCGGCGGAGAGCGCTTCCTCGAGCATCAGCGAAGTCATTCGAGTTCTCCTTCCACCATCACGGCGTCGAGTTCCAGGGAGCGATCCAGGCGCACCACATCGGCCCAGGCTGCGGGCGCCAGGCGGCCGCGCTCGGCGAGGCCGAGGTAATCGGCGGGGAATTGCGAAAGGCGTTGCGAGGCTTCGGCCAGGGGCAGGCCGATCTTCACCAGGTTGCGCAGCGCCTGGTCCATGGTCAGGGTGCTGCCGGCCAGAGTGCCGTCGGGCAGGCGCACGCCGCCCAGGCACTTGGTCACCGTGTGGCTGCCGAGCTTGTACTGGCCGTCGGGCATGCCGGCGGCGGCGGTGGAGTCGGTCACGCAGTACAGGCACGGGATCGAACGCAGGGCCACCCTGATGGCGCCGGGATGGACATGCAGCAGGTCGGGGATCAGCTCGGCGTAGCGTGCGTGGGCCAGGGCCGCGCCGACGATACCCGGTTCGCGGTGGTGCAGGCCGGTCATCGCGTTGTAGAGGTGGGTGAAGCTGCTGGCGCCGGCTTCCAGTGCGGCCACGCCATCCTCGTAGCTGCCCAGTGTATGGCCGATCTGCAGGCGTACGCCGCGCTCGGCGAGGGCGCGGATCAGCGGCCGGTGTCCGGCGATCTCGGGGGCGATGGTGATCACCCGGATCGGCGCGCGGCGCAGGTAGTCCTCGACTTCCTCGAGCACCGCGGCATGGGCGAAGTTGGGCTGCGCGCCGAGCTTGCCGGAGTTGATGTAGGGGCCTTCCAGGTGCACGCCGAGTATCCGTGAACCGCCCTCCAGCGAGCGGCGGCAGTAAGCGCCGAGCTGGCTGAGGATGTCGGCGATCTCCTCGCGCGGTGCGGTCATGGTGGTGGCCAGCAGCGAGGTCGTGCCGAAGCGCCGGTGGGTGCGGGCGATGGTGGCGAAGGCGTCGCCGCCTTCCATGATGTCGCGGCCGCCGCCGCCGTGCACATGCAGGTCGATGAAGCCTGGCAGCAGGTACGGATCGGCGTTGCCGGCCGGATCGCAGGGCTTGCCTTCGATCCGCTGGATACGCCCGTCCTGGATGTGTAGGCGGCCGAGGACCCAGCCTTGCGGGGTGAGAATGTTGCCTTCGAGCATGGCGGCTCCGTGTCGGTCAGCGTCGCAGTTCGGCGACGAAGTCGTAGTAGTCGTTGCGGCAGTAGGTGTCGGTCAGCTCGATCGGGGTGTTGTCCTCGAGGTAGCCGATCCGGGTCATCAGCAGCATCGCGGTGCCCGGCGCGATGCCGACCAGCGCGGCATCGGACGCGGACGCGTTGATCGCGCGCACGTGCTGGAGGGCGCGGACCACTGGGCGACCGATGCCGTCCAGGTATTCGTAGAGGGAATCGCCGACCGCTGTCGGGTCCGGCAGCAGGCGCGCCGGCAGGGTGCTGTTCTCGATCGCCATCACCGTGCCGTCGGCCTTGCGCAGGCGCTTCATGCGCGTGACCTTCTCGGTCGGCGAGAGGCCGAGGCGGATCAGTTCGTCGTGGGTGGGCAGGGCGATGCCGCGCTCCAGCCAGGTGGAGCCGGGGGTGAAGCCTTTCAGGCGGAGCATCTCGCTGAAGCTGGAGAGACGCGACAACGGTTGTTCGAGACGCGGCGTAATGAAGGTGCCGGAGCCCTGGTTGCGGCGGATCAGGCCCTGCTCGAAGAGTACTTCGAGGGCCTTGCGCGCGGTGACGCGGGAAATGTTCAGGGTTTCGCTGAGGTTGCGTTCGGAGGGCAGCGCTTCCTCCGCTTTCCACTGGCCGGCATGGATCGCGCTCTCGAGATTGCGCGCCAGCTGCAGATAGAGGGGGGTGGGTTGCGCCTCGTCGGGACGCAGGGCCAGGAGCAGGTCGTGGGCTGTCTTCATGAGAGGTTCCGATGCGGATTGTGTTGTTGTCGCCCGGTAATGCTGGGAAAACTAATACCACTTGAATACCACGTCAATGCCAGTTGTGCGTCGCGCACGCGTCAGCCAGCCGTCCCGTCGATTGACTCGGCCTGAGTAAGGGATGCAAGGGTTTGACGGATAAAAGAAAACGCCGCCGGAAAATCTCGCGGCGGCGTTCCTGGCGTGGCTGACGGCTGACGAGTGGTATCAGCCTGGTTCTGTCAGGGGCGGATCTCGATCAGCGTGCCGTCTTTCACCACGCTCCAGACTTCGCGCATGTCGGTGTTGTTCATGGCGATACAGCCATTGGTCCAGTCCAGGGTGGAGAAGTACCACTCCGGGTATTCGTCATCCAGCGGGGTGCCGTGGATCATGATCATGCCACCGGCCGGCAGGCCCTTTTCCCGGGCCTTGGCCACGTCGCGGGCGTTGGGGTAGGAAATGTGCATGGAGAGGTTGTAGTTGTTGCTGGTCTTGCGCCAGTCGATCCAGTAGAAGCCTTCCGGGGTGCGGTTGTCGCCTTCGGCCAGCTTCGGGCCGGTCGGGCGCTTGCCCAGCGAGACACGGTAGCTTTTCAGGACGTTGCCTTTGTTGAGGAGCAGCAGTTTTCGCTCGGACTTGAGCACCAGGACCTTGTCCACCTTGCCTTCCAGGCTCGGCGCGGCATTGGCCTGGGTCAGACTGGCGAAGGTCAAGCACAGCAAAGCAAGCAACCAGCGCATGGAAGTGAAATCCCCGATGTTCCCTTGAGCCGCAACGGCGGCGGTGTTCGAGTGTTTGGCGTTCAGTCTTTCTTATAGGAAGCCAGCATAGGTGCAATGGCTTCGTTGCGCACCGGGAAGCAGCCTTCGCGGCGGTCGCTGAAGTAGCATTCTAAGGTACGGCCGATGGTCGGAAAAGCCAGCTCCGACCAGGGAATCTCCGCTTCGTCGAAAAGCCGCACCTCCAGGCTTTCATCGCCGGCGGAGAAATCCAGGTCGAGCAGCTCGGCGCGGAAGAACAGGTAGACCTGGCTGATGTGCGGCAGGTCGAAAAGGGTATAGAGCTGCAGGTCGCCGATCCGCGCGTTGGCTTCTTCCTCTGTCTCGCGGGCCGCCGCCTGGGCGAGGGTCTCGCCGTTCTCCATGAAGCCGGCCGGCAGCGTCCAGTAGCCCAGGCGCGGCGCAATGGCGCGACGGCAGAGCAGGACCTGGCCGTCCCACACCGGCAGGCTGCCGGCGACGATACGCGGGTTCTGGTAGTGCACGGTGTGGCAGGCGTCGCAGACGTAGCGCAGGCGGTTGTCGCCGTCCGGGATGCGCTGGACCACCGTGGCGCCGCACAGGCTGCAGAATTTCATGCCAGGTTCTTCTTCGGGGAAAGGCCTATCTTGCTCGGCTGGCCGGGAGGCGACAAGGCCCCGTGCGGGAGGGGTGGGCTGGCCGGGGCTTTCGTGCCATGATCTCGGGGAAACGACAAGACCTCGGAAACCCCGGCAGTATGAACTGCACGCTCGACGAGCTGCGCCAACGCATCGAGGCGCACCGCCCCCGCCAACTGGATACCGACCAGCGCTTCCCCCAAGCGGCCGTGCTGGTGCCCATCACCCGCAGCGACGATCCGGAGCTGGTGCTGACCCTGCGCGCCGCCGGTTTGTCCACCCATGGCGGCGAGGTCGCCTTCCCCGGCGGGCGGCGCGACCCGGAAGACGCCGACCTGGTGCGCACCGCCCTGCGCGAGGCGGAGGAGGAGATCGCCTTGCCGCCGGGCCTGGTGGAAGTGGTCGGGCCGCTGAGCACCCTGGTCTCGCGGCATGGCATCGAGGTCACTCCCTATGTCGCCTTCATTCCCGACTTCGTCGAGTACCAGCCCAACGACGGTGAGATCGCCGCGGTGTTCAACGTGCCGCTGAGTTTCTTTCGCGACGACCCGCGCGAGGTCACCCACCGTATCGACTACTTCGGCCGCAGCTGGTACGTGCCCAGCTATCGCTTCGGCGAGTTCAAGATCTGGGGCCTGACGGCCATCATGGTGGTGGAGCTGGTCAACCTGCTGTACGACGACCCCATCGACCTGCACACGCCGCCGGCTTCGTTCATCAAACTGAGTTGACCGACGGGGCGCAGACCCCGGCCATGAGGAGATCGCGATGAAATACCGCCTGGGCGATGCCCGCGTCGAAGCCCATCCCGACAGCTGGATCGCGCCCAGCGCAGCGGTGATCGGCAAGGTTCGCCTGGATGCCGGCGCCAGCGTCTGGTTTGGCGCGGTGCTGCGCGGCGACAACGAGCTGATCTATATCGGCGAGCACAGCAACGTCCAGGACGGCTCGGTGATGCACACCGACATGGGCTATCCGCTGACCCTCGGCAAGGGCGTCACCGTCGGCCACAACGCCATGCTGCATGGTTGCAGCGTGGGCGACTACAGCCTGGTGGGGATCAACGCGGTGATCCTCAATGGGGCGAAGATCGGCAAGTACTGCATCATCGGTGCCAACGCGCTGATTCCCGAGGGCAAGGAGATTCCCGACGGCTCGCTGGTGATGGGCTCGCCGGGCAAGGTAGTGCGCGAGCTGAGCGAGCCGCAGAAGAAGATGCTCGAGGCCAGCGCCGCCCACTATGTGCACAATGCCCGCCGTTACGCCTGCGACCTCGTCGAGGACCCGGCGTGAACGAGCGACCGGTGGCTTCGCCCTGCGTGCATGTCTGCGCGCTGGACGAGCAGGACATCTGCATCGGCTGCCAGCGCACGGCGGCCGAGATCACCCGCTGGGGCCTGATGAGCAACGACGAGCGCCGCGAGGTGCTCGGTCGCTGTTTCGAGCGCGCCAAGGCGCAAGGGCTGGTCAGCGGTTCCGCCTGAAGCGGATTCCGTTTTCTTTCATTTCCGAGGTTCTTCCATGACCCGTATCGGTACCCCCCTGTCGCCGAGCGCGACCCGCGTCCTTCTCTGTGGCTCCGGCGAGCTGGGCAAGGAAGTCGCCATCGAGCTGCAACGCCTGGGTTGCGAAGTGATCGCCGTCGATCGCTATGGCAACGCGCCGGCCATGCAGGTGGCACATCGCAGCCACGTGATCAGCATGCTCGACGGCGCCGCCCTGCGCGCGGTGATCGAGCAGGAGAAGCCGCACTACATCGTGCCCGAGATCGAGGCCATCGCCACCGCGACCCTGGTCGAGCTGGAGGCCGAAGGCTACACCGTGGTGCCCACCGCCCGCGCCGCGCAACTGACCATGAACCGCGAGGGTATCCGCCGGCTGGCTGCCGAGGAACTCGGCTTGCCGACCTCGCCCTATCACTTCGCCGATACCTTCGAGGACTACCGCCGTGGCGTCGAGCGCGTCGGCTACCCCTGCGTGGTGAAGCCGATCATGAGTTCGTCGGGCAAGGGCCAGAGCGTCCTGAAAGGCCCCGACGACCTGCAGGCGGCCTGGGACTATGCCCAGGAAGGCGGGCGCGCCGGCAAGGGCCGGGTGATCGTCGAGGGCTTCATCGATTTCGACTACGAAATCACCCTGCTCACCGTGCGCCACGTCGACGGCACCACTTTCTGCGCGCCGATCGGTCACCGCCAGGTCAAGGGCGACTACCACGAGTCCTGGCAGCCGCAGGCGATGAGCGCGCAGGCCCTGGCCGAGTCCGAGCGGGTCGCCCGGGCAGTGACCGAGGCCCTCGGCGGACGCGGGCTGTTCGGCGTCGAACTGTTCGTCAAGGGCGACCAGGTGTGGTTCAGCGAGGTGTCGCCGCGTCCGCACGATACCGGCCTGGTGACCCTGATTTCCCAGGATCTTTCCGAGTTCGCGCTGCACGCGCGGGCGATCCTCGGCCTGCCGATCCCGGTGATCCGCCAGCTCGGCCCGTCGGCCTCGGCGGTGATCCTGGTGGAAGGCAAGTCCCGGCAGGTCGCTTTCGCCAACCTCGGCGCCGCGCTGAGCGAGGCGGATACGGCGCTACGCCTGTTCGGCAAGCCGGAAGTGGATGGCCAGCGGCGGATGGGCGTGGCCCTGGCGCGCGACGAGTCGATCGACGCCGCCTGCGCCAAGGCGACCCGGGCCGCCCAGGCGGTTCGCGTCGAACTCTGAGATGCGCCGGCTGGCAACGCTGGCCTGGTGGGCGGCGGCTCTGCCGTTGCTGCCGCTGGCGGTGCCGCTGGCTATCCGCACCCGCCGCCGAGCCTTGCGCCTGGCGCCCGCGGCGGGACCTCGCGAAGGGCTGGTCGGTGGGGCCGGTGCCGAAGAGCCGCTGCGCTTGCTGTTGTTCGGTGAGTCGACAGTGGCCGGGGTCGGCGCCAGTTGCCTGGACTACGCCCTGGCCGGCCGCCTGGCCGCGGCGCTGGGCGAGCGTCTGCGGCGCCCGGTGGCCTGGCAGGCGCTGGGCGAGAACGGTATCACCAGCGGCGAGGCGCGCGAACGCCTGCTACCGCAGGTGGCGGGACGTTTCTTCGACCAGGTGATCCTGGTCTTCGGCGTCAATGACACCACCAGCCTGCGCTCCCTCGAACGCTGGCGCGCCGACTGCGCGGCCCTGATCGACGGCTTCCAGGCGGCCGGCGCGCAGGTGACCTGCACCGCGGTGCCGCCGCTGCAGCATTTTTCCGCCTTGCCCGGGTTGCTGCGGGCCCTGCTGGGGTGGCGCGGGCGGCTGCTCGACGAGGCGCTGTGCGATCTCGCTGGCGCGACCGGCGCCGGCTACTGCCCGATCTCGCTGGACCTGCTTCCGGGCTACCTGGCCATCGACGGCTTTCATCCGTCGCAGCTGGGCTACCAGGTCTGGGCCGGGGCCCTCGCCGACTGGTTGGCGGCGAGGGAGAAGGGCGGCGTCGCGGTAGTCTGAGCGAGACTCAGGACACTGCGCCGAGGTCGTTGTCGCGGGTTTCCTTCAGGCACAGCACCGCCAGCAGGCTGAGCAGCGCCGCTGCGGAGACGTAGCCGCCGACCCAGCCCAGGCCGCCGATGCCGACCAGCTTCTGGGCGATATAGGGCGCCACCGAGGCGCCGAGAATGCCGCCCAGGTTGTAGGCCGCCGACGCGCCGGTGTAGCGCACGTGGGTGGGGAATATTTCCGGCAGCAGCGCGCCCATCGGGGCGAAGGTGACCCCCATCAGGAACAGCTCGATGCAGAGGAACAGGGCGACGCTGAATGTCGAGCCCTGGCTGAGCAGCGGCTCCATGGCGAAGCCGGAGGCGATCGCCGCCAGGCTGCCGAGCAGCAGTACCGGCTTGCGTCCGAAGCGGTCGCTGAGCCAGGCCGACAGCGGCGTGGCGGCGGCCATGAAGAGCACCGCGAGGCACAGCAGACCAAGGAACTCCTCGCGGCTGAAGCCGAGGCTGGCCACCCCGTAGCTCAGCGAGAACACCGTGGAGATATAGAACAGCGCATAACACACCACCATCGCCAGGGCGCCGAGCAGGGTCGGCCGCCAGTGCTGGGCGAACAGCTCGGCGATCGGCAGGCGGACCCTCTCGTGCTTGGCCATGGCCTTGGCGAACACCGGGGTTTCCGCCAGCTTCAGGCGTACGTAGAGGCCGACCACGACCAGCGCCGCGCTGAGCAGGAACGGGATCCGCCAGCCCCACTCACGGAACTGCTCCTCGCTGAGCAGCATCGCCAGGGCCAGGAACAGGCCGTTGGCGGCGAGGAAGCCGATCGACGGGCCGAGCTGGGGAAACATGCCGAACCAGGCGCGCTTGCCGGCCGGCGCGTTCTCCGTGGCCAGCAGCGCGGCGCCGCCCCACTCGCCGCCGAGGCCGAGGCCCTGGCCGAAGCGCAGCACGCAGAGCAGCAACGGCGCCCAGTAGCCGATGCTGTCGTAGCCGGGGAGGACGCCGATCAGGGTGGTGGATACCCCCATCAGCAGCAGCGAGGCGACCAGGGTCGACTTGCGCCCGATGCGGTCGCCGAAGTGGCCGAACAGCGCCGAGCCCAGCGGACGGGCGAGGAAGGCGATGCCGAAGGTGAGGAAGGCGCTGAGCATCTGCGCGGTGCCGGATGTCTGCGGGAAGAATACCGGACCGATCACCAGGGCGGCGGCAGTGGCATAGACGTAGAAATCGTAGAACTCGATGGCGGTGCCGATGAAGCTGGCGACTGCGACCCGGGTGGTCGAGTTGGCCGGTTCCGGAGCGGCGTCGGCGGCGAGGGTGGCGGCGGTCATGGTGGGAAGGTCCCTGGCAGTCGGGGCACGACGGAGTGCTTCCGTGCGGCCGGATGGTTATGGCCAGTGCGCCGATGCGGCGGCGCGGCGCCCGGGTGGGGCGGACGAGATCGGTCGCGCAGGGAGGATGGGGCTGCGCGCCGTGCGCCGGCTGGTACCGTCGGCATCGGGGCCGGGCGGGCAGGCGGGACTGGCGGGTGACTGGCCGGGGCTCGGGCTGCGGGTAGCGGCGGAACCGGCGGCAGGGCTGGATAAGCTGGGGTCGATTATAGAGCGCCGCGGGGCCGGTT
The DNA here is from genome assembly GCF_020708595.1 of Pseudomonas sp. 203-8. Taxonomy (NCBI): domain Bacteria; kingdom Pseudomonadati; phylum Pseudomonadota; class Gammaproteobacteria; order Pseudomonadales; family Pseudomonadaceae; genus Pseudomonas; species Pseudomonas sp. 203-8. The sequence goes on from NZ_JAJFDF010000002.1 coordinate 307,533, forward strand.
CGGCAATCCCGGATCAGACGCTGGCGTCGCTTTCGACCAGCGGGGTCAGCGCGCGGGGATGCCAGGCGCGCACGCTTTTCACACGGTTTTCCGCCGACTGCTGGATTTCCAGGCAGTAGGGGCCGATGCGCAGGCACACCGCGCAATCGGGGATCTGCTCCAGGGCTTCGGTGACCAGGCCGTTGAGGGTCTTCGGGCCGTCGCAGGGCAATTGCCAGCCAAGCGACTTGTTCAGCTCGCGCAGGTTGGCGCTGCCGTCGATGACGAAGCTGCCGTCCTCCTGGGCCTGGATATCCGGGTTGTCGAGGCTGTCGAGGTCGTTGAAGTCGCCGACGATCTCTTCGAGGATGTCCTCCAGCGTGACGATGCCGATCACCTCGCCATATTCGTCGACCACCACGCCGATACGGCGCTTCTCCTTCTGGAAGTTCACCAACTGGGTCGACAGCGGCGTGCTTTCCGGCACGAAATACGGCTCCATGCAGGCCTGGCGGAGATTCTCCTTGGTCAGGCGGCCCTGGGTCAGCAGGCGCGCGATCTGGCGCATGTGCACGACCCCTTCGATCTGGTTGACGTCGTCGCGGTAGACCGGCAGGCGGGTGTGGCTGGTGGTGCGCAACTGCTCGACGATGACCTCGAGTTCGTCGTCGAGGTCGATGCCTTCGATTTCGTTGCGCGGGATCATCAGGTCGTTGACCGTGACCTTCTCCAGGTCCAGCAGGCCGAGCAGCATGTCATGCCGGTTGACCTCGCTGGCCTGGGGATTGTCGGCCGGATGCAGGGCCTCTTCGTCGCGGCTGCGTCCGCTGTCGTCCTGTTCCGCCGCGGCGACGCCGAGCAGGCGCAGCAGCGCGTTGCTCAGCAGGGTCAGCAGCCACAGCAGGGGCCAGCACAGGCGCTGCAGGATCAGGAGCGGCAGGCTGAGCGGCAGGGCGACGCGTTCCGAGCGAAGGGCGCCGTAGCGGCGCGGCAGCAGGGCGCCGAACAGCAGCAGGAGCAGGGTCATGCCGGGGATGGCGACGGCCAGGCCGATGACGCCCCAGTGGTGCAGCGCGGCCCAACTGGCCAGGGCGGCGGCGCTGACGTTGACCAGGGTGCGGCCGAACAACAGGGTGCCGCGCAGGCGGTCGTCGTGCAGCAGCAGCCAACTGCTGCGCCGGGCCCCGCGCAGGCCTTGCTTGGCCTGTAGGCGCAGGCGGTAACGGTCGAGGTTGAGCAGGGCGGTCTCGACGCAGGAGAAGAACGCCGAGCAGGCGACCAGGAGAACCAGCAGGCCGACCAGGTACCCGGGGTGCAGTTCATCCATGAAGGAGGCCCATCAGATGTGCAGGATGAATTCCCGCACCAGCTTGCTGCCGAAGTACGCCAACATCAACAGGCAGAAACCGGCCAGGGTCCAGCGGATCGCCTTGTGGCCCCGCCAGCCGAGCTGGTGGCGACCCCAGAGGAGCACGGCGAAGACCACCCAGGCGAAGCAGGACAGGATGGTCTTGTGCGCCAGGTGCTGGGCGAACAGGTTGTCGACGAACAGCCATCCGGACAGCAGCGACAGCGAAAGCAGCGACCAGCCGCCCCAGAGGAAGCCGAACAGCAGGCTTTCCATGGTTTGCAGGGGCGGGAAGTTGCGGATCAGCCCGGACGGATGCTTGTGCTTGAGGCGGTAGTCCTGGAGCAGCAGCAAGAGCGCCTGGAACACCGCGATGGTGAGCAGGCCGTAGGCCAGGATCGAGAGCAGGATGTGGGCCAGGATGCCCGGCTGTTCGTTGATCGGCTCGACGGTGCCGTGGGGGATGAGTACCGCCAGCAGGGTGGTGAGGGCGCCCAGCGGGAATAGAAGGAGGAGCAGGTTCTCCACCGGTATCCGCAAGGTCGCCAGCAGGGTCAGGAGAATTACCGCGGCGGCGATCAGGCTGGCGGCGTTGAAGAAGTCCAGCACCAGGCCGGCCGGGGTCAGCAATTGCTGGTAGAGGCTGAAGGCGTGGGCGACCAGTGCCAGGAGTCCGAACAGGAGCAGCAGGGGTTTGCCCGGCGCGGTGCGCTTGGACACACAGGCACCCTGGTAGGCGGCGGTGCCGAGATAGAGAACAGCAGCGATGAGGCTGGGCAGCAGGGGATGCATAAGTCCTTGTAATCGCGGGCCCGAAAGGAAGGGAGTTTGGCATAGATCGAGCGTCGCGAGAAAGCCGTTGCGAACAGTTCTCTCGTACCTGTGGCCGGGTTGGCGGGCCGCCTGCCGCGGGCGCCGCAACCTCCTGGCCCGGCAGTCGCTTCGGCAAAGACGGAACGCATCGGCAAATCAAGGACTTGAGGCTGGCCTCCGGTCGTCGCCGGACACACACTCCGTCTTTCATCGCGTGTCCCGCGACGCGCTCTTGGTTATAATCCGCCGCTTGCCGCAACCCCCGTGGAAGGATCGCGCATGTTCGAAAACCTTACAGACCGCCTCTCGCAGACGCTTCGCCATGTCACCGGCAAGGCCAAGCTGACCGAGGACAACATCAAGGACACTCTGCGCGAAGTGCGCATGGCCCTGCTCGAGGCCGACGTGGCCCTGCCGGTGGTCAAGGACTTCGTCAACAAGGTCAAGGAGCGCGCCGTCGGTACCGAGGTCTCGAAGAGCCTGACCCCGGGACAGGCGTTCGTGAAGATCGTCCGCGCCGAGCTCGAGGAGCTGATGGGGGCGGCCAACGAGGACCTGGCGCTGAGCGTCGCGCCGCCGGCGGTGATCCTGATGGCCGGCCTGCAGGGCGCGGGCAAGACCACCACCGCGGGCAAGCTGGCGCGCTTCCTTAAGGAACGCAAGAAGAAGTCGGTGATGGTGGTTTCCGCCGACGTCTACCGACCCGCCGCTATCAAGCAGCTGGAAACCCTGGCGGGCGAGGTCGGCGTAACCTTCTTCCCTTCCGACGTCAGCCAGAAGCCGGTGGCCATCGCCGAGGCGGCGATCCGCGAGGCGAGGCTGAAGTTCATCGACGTGGTGATCGTCGATACCGCAGGCCGCCTGCACATCGATGCCGACATGATGGACGAGATCAAGCAGGTGCACGCGGCGATCAAGCCGGCGGAAACCCTGTTCGTGGTCGATGCCATGACCGGCCAGGATGCCGCCAACACCGCCAAGGCCTTCAATGACGCCTTGCCGCTGACCGGCGTGGTCCTGACCAAGGTCGACGGCGACGCGCGTGGTGGTGCCGCGCTCTCGGTGCGGGCGATCACCGGCAAGCCGATCAAGTTCCTCGGCATGGGCGAAAAGAGCGAAGCGCTCGATCCGTTCCATCCCGACCGCGTGGCCTCGCGCATCCTCGGCATGGGCGACGTGCTCAGCCTGATCGAACAGGCCGAGCAGAACCTCGACCGCGACAAGGCCGAGAAGCTGGCGAAGAAGATCAAGAAGGGCAAGGGCTTCGACCTGGAAGACTTCCGCGACCAGTTGCAACAGATGAAGAACATGGGCGGCCTCGGCGGGCTCATGGACAAGCTGCCGATGCTCGGCGGGGTCAACCTGGCGCAGATGGGCAATGCCCAGGGTGCTGCGGAGAAACAGTTCAAGCAGATGGAGGCGATCATCAACTCGATGACGCCCGGCGAACGGCGCGATCCGGAAATGATCAGCGGCTCGCGCAAGCGCCGCATCGCCCTTGGCTCCGGTACCCAGGTGCAGGACGTCGGCCGGCTGATCAAGCAGCACAAGCAGATGCAGAAGATGATGAAGAAGGTCACCGCCAAGGGCGGCATGGCCAAGATGATGCGAGGCATGGGCAGTATGTTCCCGGGGGGCATGCCCAAGCTTTGATCGGACGCGCGGCCGCTGGCCACGCCGGCGGTTTCGCTCCGTCGGCCGGCGGGCGGACCGTGTGCTTCCCGCGCTCTCTGCGCCGGCCGATGGGTGGCCGAAAAAGAGATTTGCAAATTCCCCGATAATCCTTAGAATATGCGGCCTTTCGGGCCGTGGGCCCAGCGTGCATTCATTTTGCAAGCACCGACTACAGGAACGAAGTTCACATGGTAACCATCCGTCTTGCTCGTGGCGGCTCCAAAAAGCGCCCCTTCTACCACCTGACCGTGACCAACAGCCGCAATGCGCGCGATGGTCGCTTCGTCGAGCGCATCGGTTTCTTCAACCCGGTTGCGACTGGTGGCGAAGTGCGTCTGTCCGTCGACCAGGAGCGTGCTACCTACTGGCTCGGCCAGGGTGCACAGCCGTCTGAGCGCGTTGCTCAGCTGCTCAAGGACGCTGCCAAGGCAAACGCCTAAGCCGTCATGAGTGAAATGCCGACACCCGCCGACGACCTGGTCGTGATCGGCAAGATCGTTTCGGTGTACGGCATCCGCGGTGAGGTGAAGGTGTATTCCTTTACCGACCCGTTGGACAACCTGCTGGACTATCGCCGCTGGACGCTCCGGCGCGACGGCGAGATTCGGCAGGCCGAGCTGGTCAGGGGGCGCCTGCATGGCAAGGTCCTGGCCGCCAAGCTCAAGGGGCTCGACGATCGCGAAGAGGCCCGCACCTTCACCGGTTACGAGATCTGCATCCCGCGTAGCGAGTTGCCCTCTCTCGAGGAAGGTGAGTACTACTGGCACCAGCTGGAAGGCCTGAAGGTGATCGACCAGGGTGGGCAGTTGCTCGGCGTGATCGACCATCTGCTGGAAACCGGTGCCAACGATGTCATGGTGGTCAAGCCCTGCGCGGGCAGCCTGGACGACCGCGAGCGCCTGTTGCCCTACACCGGGCAGTGCGTGCTGTCGATCGACCTGGCCGCTGGCGAGATGCGGGTGGACTGGGACGCGGACTTCTGATCATCCATGGACAAGCGTTTGTGGGTGGGCGTCGTCAGCATCTTTCCGGAGATGTTCCGCGCGATCAGTGACTATGGCATCACCAGCCGTGCGGTAAAGCAGGGGTTGCTCACGCTGACCTGCTGGAATCCACGGGACTACACCGAGGACCGCCACCAGACGGTGGACGACCGGCCCTTCGGCGGTGGCCCTGGCATGGTGATGAAGATCAAGCCTCTGGAGGGCGCGCTGGCGGATGCCAGGCAAGCCGCCGGGGGCAGGAAGGCGAAGGTGATCTACCTTTCGCCGCAAGGCCGCCAGCTGACGCAGGCGGGCGTACGCGAACTGGCCGAAGAGGAAGCGTTGATCCTCATCGCCGGGCGCTACGAAGGCATCGACGAGCGCTTCATCGAAGAGCACGTCGATGAAGAATGGTCGATCGGCGATTATGTCCTGTCCGGCGGTGAGTTGCCGGCCATGGTGCTGGTCGATGCAGTGACGCGGTTGCTGCCCGGTGCATTGGGTCATGCAGATTCCGCCGAGGAGGACTCCTTCACGGATGGCCTGCTCGACTGCCCGCACTACACCCGACCCGAGGTGTACGCGGACAAACGTGTTCCTGAAGTGTTGCTCAGTGGCAACCATGAACACATCCGGCGTTGGCGTTTGCAGCAGGCCCTTGGGCGGACCTGGGAACGACGCGCCGATCTTCTGGATAGCCGCTCGCTTTCTGGAGAAGAGCAGAAGCTGCTGGCGGAATATATCCGTCAGCGGGACGATAGTTAACGTATCGATGGCTGGCCGATTGCCGGTCTTAGGAGCACAGCATGACCAACAAGATCATTCAGCAGATCGAAGCTGAACAGATGAACAAAGAGATCCCGGCGTTCGCCCCCGGCGATACCGTGATCGTCCAGGTCAAGGTGAAGGAAGGCGACCGTCAGCGTCTGCAGGCCTTCGAAGGCGTCGTTATCGCCAAGCGCAACCGTGGCCTGAACAGCGCCTTCACCGTGCGCAAGATCTCCAACGGCGTGGGCGTGGAACGTACCTTCCAGACCTACAGCCCGATCGTCGACAGCCTGAGCGTCAAGCGTCGCGGCGACGTGCGCAAGGCCAAGCTGTACTACCTCCGCGCCCTGTCCGGCAAGGCCGCGCGCATCAAGGAAAAACTGGTCTAATCCGGTTCTTCTCCGAGAAAAGCAGCCCGAGGGCTGCTTTTTTCATGTCTGGCGTTCGCCTTTCCGGCGGCGCTTCCTACTGCCCACGGCAGCGCATAACCAGTACAACATCCGCGGCACCCAGGCAGCCACTCCATCCGGTATTCGTGGCATGACCCCCAGAGAGCAAGAAATCCTGCGTCGCACCGAGCTTTCCGAAACCCGTGTGACCAAGGCGGTATTCCCGCCCACCACCAATCACCACAACACCCTGTTCGGCGGGACTGCGCTGGCCTGGATGGACGAGGTCTCGTTCATCACCGCGACCCGTTTCTGCCGCCTGCCGCTGGTGACCGTTTCCACCGATCGCATCGACTTCAACCACCCGATCCCGGCGGGCTCGATCGTCGAACTGGTCGGACGGGTGGTCAAGGTCGGCAACACCAGCCTCAAGGTGGAGGTCGAGGTGTACCTGGAAAGCATGTACGCCGACGGTCGCGAGAAGGCCATACACGGCCTGTTCAGCTTCGTTGCCATCGACGACGAAAAGCGGCCGGTTCCGGTCCTGCCGGGGTTCCCGGCCAGCCAGGCGGCTTGATACAGGCAGAAAGAAGGCACCCACGGGTGCCTTTTCCATATCCCCGGACGATCCGGCCCTGGGTTGGGATCAGGGCCGCAGGCTGATCTTCAGGGAGGCCTGGGACAGGTCGATCTGTTGCAGGCTGACGCTGCCGAACGTCTGCTCGCGCGGCGCGCCGGCAATGCGGATATTGTCGAAGCGCACCTCGCCGATACTGCTCGGCAGGCGCAGGTTGACCGAGCCGTCGGGGTTGAGCGTGCTTTGCGTCTTGCCGGTTTCGTAGCGAACGTCGCTCATCGAGGTTTCCGCCTCCAGGCTGTCGAGCATCGGCATCACCAGCTTCGCCAGTTGCTTCACCGCGGCCAGTCCGTCGCCGCCCTCGGCCTTCAGGAACAGGCCCTCGAGGCTTTCGTTGAGGCCCTGGGCGTTGACGTTGCTCATCTCGACGTCGGTCAGCGGACGCAGGTTCTTCGGCAGTTCCTGGCGGCTCATGGCCGCTGGCGGCTGCATGCGCTGGATGTCGGCGCTGGCCATCTGGAACGGACTGAGCAGGGCGGCGACCAGGGTCGCGGCCAGGCGCAGGTTGGTCTGCTTCTTCAGCGCCTTCTTCAGTTGCCGTTCGCTCAGCAGGCCCTGCTCGATCAGGGTTTCGCCCAGGCGCTTGTGGTTGCTCAACTGCGCCTGGATCGCGGCGTCCAGTTGGGCGGCGCTAATCAGCCCCTTGTTGATCAGGATCTGGCCCAGGCGGGAATGTTGTTGATTGGACATGGTCATGGCCTGATGAAAAAAGAGGATGATGGCTAGATGCAATCATCCTCTTCGTGGGCTTCGTTTGTCACCCAACCTTGGATAGGGTGACGACGGTCTTTCGTCGGTTCGTTGAAGTCTAGTCGGCGATTTCCGTGGCCTGCGACTTGCTGACTGACGGTTCCGCGTCGATCAGCGACAGCAGCGTCCAGCCGGTGCCCGGCGCCAGCGTGGACTGTGGCGTGGCGACGTGCATCCTGCCGTTCGGATCGCGGGCGAACAGCAGGATCGCGGACTCGCCGTGCAGCGCCTGGTAGTCGTTCCAGCCGAAGGTGTCGGTGAGCAGGGTGGTGCGGATTTCGGCGCCGCGCGACAGCAGGCTGGCGAACTGCGCGTAGGTCAGCGGTCGCTGGCCAAGCGGACGGCCACGGTGTTCGTCGCTGGAGCGGTGCTTGTCGGTACGCTTGGCTTCCTGGCTGGTCGGCAGGCCGAACAGCTGGCGATGGCCGAACTCGTGGCGGAAGCGCATGGCCGCCAGGGTATTCAGCTCGCCGGCTGGAGAAACCCCCAGCAAATGCCCGATGCCGACCAGGTCGAGGTGGGCTTCGGCGTGCTGCGAGGTGGGATTGCCGAAATAGGTGGGCAGGTTGTCCATGCGGGCGGCGCGGATGTTTTCCCAGCTCGAATCAGTCAGCAGCACGCGGCTGCCGAGGCTCTTCAGGGCCTTGCCGATGGCGCGCCCGACCGGATTGGCGCCGACGATCAGGTAGCCGCTGGGCGAGGGCTCGGCGACCTTCAGCAGGCGCGCCAGGGGGCGGGCGGTGGCGCTTTGCAGGACCACCGTGCCGATGATCACCAGAAAGGTCAGCGGCACCAGCAGCGCCGCCTGGGCATGGCCTTCGGCGCTCAGGCGGATGGCGAAGATCGCCGAGACCGCCGCGGCGACGATCCCGCGCGGGGCGATCCAGCTGAGCAGGGCGCGCTCGCGCCAGCTCAGCGGCGAACCCCAGGTCGACAGCGCCACGTTCAGCGGCCGGGCGACGAACTGGATCAGCAGCAGCACCAGCAGCGCCGCCGGGCCCAGGCCGAGCAGGGCATTGATGTCCAGGCGCGCGGCCAGGAGGATGAACAGGCCGGAAATCAGCAGGACGCTGAGGTTTTCCTTGAAGTGCAGGATCTGCCGTACGTCGACGCCCTTCATGTTGGCCAGGCCCATGCCCATCAGGGTGACGGCGAGCAGCCCGGATTCGTGCATCACCCGGTTCGAGGCGATGAATACGCCCAGCACCGCGGCCAGCGTCGCCAGGTTGTGCAGGTAGTCCGGCAGCCAGTGGCGGCGCAGGACGATGCCCAGCGCCCAGCCGCCGAGGATGCCGAACAGGCTGCCGCAGAGGATCACTCCACCGAAGGTCTGCAGGCTGTGTAGCCAGCCATCGCCTTCGCCGCTGGAGATGATGAAGCTGTACACCACTACCGCCAGCAGGGCGCCGATGGGATCGATGACGATACCTTCCCAGCGCAGGATGTTCGCCACCGCGGCCTTGGGCCGGACCACCCGCAGCATCGGAACGATCACCGTGGGCCCGGTGACCAGGGTCAGGGTGCCGAACAGCAGGGCCATTTCCCAGCTGAAGTCGAGCAGGTAGTGGGCGGCCAGGGCGATCACGCCCCAGGTCGAGAGCGCGCCGATGGTCACCATTCGGTGCACCACGGTGCCGATTTCCTTCCATTCGCTGAAATGCAGGGTCAGGCTGCCCTCGAAGAGGATCAGCGCCACTGCCAGGGATACCAGTGGGAGCAGCAGGGGGCCGAACATCTCGTCCGGATCGAGCCAGCCGAGTAGCGGGCCGGCGACGATCCCGGACAGCAGCAGGAAAAGAATGGCTGGCAGGCGCAGGCGCCAGGCCAGCCATTGACTGAGCAGGGCGGCGGCACCGATGCCGCCGAGGGCGAGCAGGATAGCGTTCTGGTCCATCGAGGATTCCTTGTCAGCGTCGCTCCGCTCGTCCTGAGCCGGGGCGAACCATCGAGCCACATGGCTCCGCTTTTTCCCGCGGGCACGGGAAGCCGGCCGACCTCCTGTCGACCGGCCTGACTAACCATTACGTGGCGATGACGGCCAACGCTCGCGATAGCGCCCAGGCTATGAAAGACTAGCCGCGCTTTCATTTGGTTCGCAGCCTTCATCCATGAGTACCCTCGAACATCCCCTGATCGACCGTTTCCTCGATGCCCTGTGGCTGGAAAAAGGCCTTGCCGACAACACCCGCGAGGCTTATCGCAACGACCTCCAGCAGTTCAACGCCTGGCTCGATGGCCGCGGGCTGCGCCTGGAGGGCATCGGCCGCGACGCCATCCTCGATCACCTGGCCTGGCGCCTGGAACAGGGCTACAAGGCCCGCTCGACCGCGCGCTTCCTCTCCGGCCTGCGTGGCTTCTATCGCTATTGCCTGCGCGACGGCCTGATCGCCGAGGATCCCACCTTGCAGGTGGACCTGCCGCAACTGGGCAAGCCGTTGCCGAAATCCCTCTCCGAAGCGGACGTCGAGGCATTGCTGGCGGCGCCGGAAGTCGACGACCCGCTGGGCCTGCGCGATCGCACCATGCTCGAAGTGCTGTATGCCTGCGGCCTGCGGGTCAGCGAACTGGTCGGCCTGACCCTGGAGCAGGTCAACCTGCGCCAGGGCGTGGTCAAGGTGTTCGGCAAGGGCAGCAAGGAGCGCCTGGTGCCGCTCGGCGAGGAAGCCATCGGCTGGCTCGAACGCTACCTGCGCGAGGCCCGCGGCGACCTGCTTGGCGGGCGGCCCAGCGACGTGCTGTTCCCCAGCCTGCGCGGCGAACAGATGACCCGCCAGACCTTCTGGCATCGCATCAAGCATCACGCGCAGGTGGCGGCGATCGGCACGTCGATTTCGCCGCACACCCTGCGCCACGCCTTCGCCACCCACCTGCTCAACCATGGCGCCGACCTGCGGGTGGTGCAGATGCTGCTCGGCCACAGCGACCTGTCGACCACCCAGATCTATACCCATATCGCCCGGGCCCGCCTCCAGGATCTGCACGCACGCCACCACCCGCGAGGCTGACGCTTTGTCCGAAAAATCCGTACCTACCCGAAAAGAGGCGCTTTCGTAGCGTTCTGCGACAAGCGTCGGGCCCGTCGGGATAGCGGTCTATGGTAGGCTTCGCCGATCGCACGACAGGAGTGACACATGCGCGTGACCCGTTTTCTGGCTGCTGCCGCCCTCGGCCTGATGAGTACCCTGGCCCTGGCAGACAATGCCGATCAGAACATCCGCAAGACCCTGCAGGCCCTGCAACCGGACCTGCCCATCGACTCCATCGCCAGCAGCCCGCTGCAGGGGCTCTACCAGGTGCAGCTGAAGGGCGGCCGGGTGCTCTACGCCAGCGCCGACGGCCAGTTCGTCATGCAGGGCTACCTCTACCAGGTGAAGGACGGCAAGCCGGTCAACCTGACCGAGAAGGCCGAGAGCCAGGCGATCGCCAAGGCGATCAACGGCGTGCCCGCCAGCGAGATGGTGGTGTATCCGGCCAAGGGCCAGGCCAAGGCGCACATCACGGTGTTCACCGATACCACCTGCCCGTACTGCCAGAAGCTGCATGCCGAGGTGCCGGACCTGACCGAGCAGGGGATCGAGGTGCGCTACATGGCGTTCCCGCGCCAGGGGCCGCAGTCGGCGGGCGACAAGCAACTGCAGGCGGTCTGGTGTGCGAAGGAGCCGACCAAGGCGATGGACGCCATGATGAACGGCAAGGAGATCAAGTCTTCCGAGTGCAAGAACCCGGTAGACAAGCAGTTCCAGATGGGCCAGATGGTTGGGGTGCAGGGAACGCCGGCGATCGTCCTCGCCAATGGCCAGTTGCTCCCCGGCTACCAGCCGGCCAAGCAATTGGCCAAGCTGGCGCTGGAGGCCAAATAGCGCCGGGTCTGCCGAACAATTGACTAATAAAGAGCCGCTTCGTAATGTGCGGCTCTTTTGTTTTCATCATTGGCGATTTCCGCCGCCCGCTGGCGGAATCCATCGCCAGGATGTGTCGTGGCCCGTACAGTGGTCGCGTCAACCTCGATTCGCTCGGGGAACCATAGCAGGCCGGCGCGTCCGGCCGTCGTAGGTGAGATGGGGAGTTCCAGCGTGAAACCGGTCAAAGTAGGCATCTGTGGGTTGGGGACCGTCGGTGGCGGTACCTTCAATGTACTCGAACGCAACGCCGAGGAGATTGCCCGCCGTGCCGGGCGCGGTATCGAGGTTGCGCAGATCGCCGCCCGCCGGCCGAACCCGAAGTGCGATACCGGTGCGACCCCCATCACCGCCGATATCTTCGACGTAGCGTGCAATCCCGAGATCGACGTGGTCGTCGAGTTGATCGGCGGCTACACCCTGGCCCACGAGCTGGTGCTCAAGGCCATCGAGAACGGCAAGCACGTGGTCACCGCGAACAAGGCGCTGATCGCCGTGCACGGCAACGAGATCTTCGCCAAGGCTCGCGAGAAGGGCGTGATCGTCGCCTTCGAGGCCGCTGTCGCCGGCGGCATCCCGGTGATCAAGGCGATCCGCGAGGGGCTGTCGGCCAACCGCATCAACTGGCTGGCCGGGATCATCAACGGTACCGGCAACTTCATCCTCAGCGAAATGCGCGAGAAGGGCCGTACCTTCCCCGACGTGCTCGCCGAGGCCCAGGCCCTGGGCTATGCCGAGGCCGACCCGACCTTCGACGTGGAAGGCATCGACGCCGCCCACAAGCTGACCATCCTCGCCTCGATCGCCTTCGGCATTCCGCTGCAGTTCGACAAGGCCTACACCGAAGGCATCTCGAAACTGACCAGCGCCGACGTCAACTACGCCGACGCCCTCGGCTATCGCATCAAGCACCTGGGCGTGGCGCGTCGCACCGAGAGCGGCTTCGAGCTGCGCGTGCACCCGACCCTGATTCCCTCGGATCGCCTGATCGCCAACGTCAACGGCGTGATGAACGCGGTGATGGTCAACGGCGACGCCGTCGGCTCGACCCTCTACTACGGCGCCGGTGCCGGCATGGAGCCGACCGCTTCCTCGGTGGTGGCCGACCTCGTCGACGTGGTCCGCGCCATGACCTCCGATCCGGAGAACCGCGTACCGCACCTGGCATTCCAGCCGGACGCGCTGTCCGACCACCCGATCCTGCCGATCGAAGCCTGCGAAAGCGCCTACTACCTGCGCATCCAGGCCAAGGACCACCCGGGCGTACTGGCCCAGGTGGCCACCATCCTGTCCGAGCGCGGCATCAACATCGAATCGATCATGCAGAAGGAGGCCGAGGAACAGGACGGCCTGGTGCCGATGATCCTGGTTACCCACCGGGTCATCGAACAACGCATCAACGATGCCATCGCCGCCCTGGAAGCGCTGGAAGGCGTGTCCGGGCCGGTGGTCCGCATCCGTGTCGAACAACTGAATTGATCGAACGCCGGGCGCCGTTCGCGGGCCCGCGTCAACAGCGAAGGTTTTGAACATGCGTTACATCAGCACCCGCGGCCAAGCGCCCGCCCTGAACTTCGAAGATGTCCTCCTCGCCGGCCTGGCCAGCGACGGCGGCCTCTACGTCCCGGAAAACCTGCCGCGTTTCACCCTCGAGGAGATCGCCTCCTGGGTCGGCCTGCCCTACCACGAGCTGGCCTTCCGGGTGATGCGCCCGTTCGTCGCCGGCAGCATCGCCGATGCCGACTTCAAGAAGATCCTCGAGGAAACCTATGGCGTCTTCGCCCATGACGCAGTGGCGCCGCTGCGCCAGTTGAACGGCAACGAATGGGTACTGGAGCTGTTCCACGGCCCGACCTTGGCCTTCAAGGACTTCGCCCTGCAACTGCTCGGCCGCCTGCTCGACCATGTGCTGGCCAAGCGCGGCGAGCGCGTGGTGATCATGGGTGCCACCTCCGGCGATACCGGCTCCGCGGCCATCGAAGGCTGCCGCCGTTGCGACAACGTCGACATCTTCATCATGCACCCGCACAACCGCGTGTCCGAGGTGCAGCGCCGGCAGATGACCACCATCCTCGGCGACAACATCCACAACATCGCCATCGAAGGCAACTTCGACGACTGCCAGGAGATGGTCAAGGCCAGCTTCGCCGACCAGGGCTTCCTCAAGGGTACCCGCCTGGTAGCGGTGAACTCGATCAACTGGGCGCGGATCATGGCCCAGATCGTCTACTACTTCCATGCCGCGCTGCAGCTCGGCGCGCCGCATCGCTCGGTGGCGTTCTCGGTGCCGACCGGCAACTTCGGCGACATCTTCGCCGGCTACCTGGCGCGCAACATGGGCCTGCCGGTCAGCCAACTGATCGTCGCGACCAACCGCAACGACATCCTGCACCGCTTCATGAGCGGCAACCGCTACGACAAGGACACCCTGCATCCCTCGCTGTCGCCGTCGATGGATATCATGGTCTCGTCCAACTTCGAACGCCTGCTGTTCGACCTGCACGGCCGCAACGGCAAGGCCGTCGCCGAACTGCTGGATGCCTTCAAGGCCAGCGGCAAGCTGTCGGTGGAAGACCAGCGCTGGACCGAGGCGCGCAAGCTGTTCGACTCCCTGGCGGTCAGCGACGAGCAGACCTGCGAGACCATCGCCGAGGTATACCGCTCCTGTGGCGAGTTGCTCGACCCGCACACCGCCATCGGCGTGCGTGCCGCCCGCGAATGCCGGCGCAGCCTGAGCGTGCCGATGGTGACCCTGGGCACTGCGCACCCGGTCAAGTTCCCCGAAGCGGTGGAGAAGGCCGGCATCGGCCAGGCGCCGGCGCTGCCTGCGCACCTCGCCGACCTGTTCGAGCGCGAGGAGCGCTGCACCGTATTGCCGAACGAGCTGGCCAAGGTGCAGGCCTTCGTCAGCCAGCACGGCAATCGCGGCAAGCCGCTCTGAGCCTGTCGTGAAAGGAAGAAGCCCGCCTTGATGGCGGGCTTTTTCATGTCTTCTCAAAGGGCGGCGGCGAGTTTGTTGCGCGAGGGGCGGAGCAGTCTCAGCGGGTCGTTGAACTGGATGTCGCTGGCCAGCTTGTAGTAGCGCCCGACGAAATAGTCGCGGGCCTGGGCATCGTTCTTTCCCTGGTACAGCGCCCAGGCGACGCTGATGCCGGCGAACTCGTTGTACTCGATCTGTCGCAGCGGGCTGAAGTGGGTCGCCGTGGTGGCCGTGGCGCCCCAGGCGGGCACGTCGCGGATCAACGGGCCCTGCCAGAGGATCGGCCAACTGAGCGGCGGTACGACCACATCGGCCAGTCCGGTCAGCAGCAGGGTCGGGGTCTTTACCGTGGAGCCGATGGCCAGGGGGCCTGGCTCGATCGGCAGGGCGCCGACCAGCTTCAACCGTGGCTCGATGAGTTGCAGGGCTTGTGCAGAGAGGCTGGCGCTTTGCAGCGTGGCCTGGCCGCCGGCGGAGTGCCCGGCGACCAGCGTCCGGGAAAAGTCGGCCCGGCCATGCAGGGCCGAGGCCGGGTCCCTGTCCAGTTTCGCGACCTCGAGGATGCCGAGGGCGTGCATCAGCGGGAAGGAGTTGATGAAGTCGGAAGAGATCACCACGATGAAGCCGTGGCTGGCCCATAGCTTCATCAGTTCGTGATAGTTGCCGGCGTTGGAAAGTATGCCGCCGACGAAGGTGATGACCGGAAGCTTGGCGTCGGACGCGGCGATGTCCGCCGGATAGTAGACGCTGGTACTGATCGGGCTGGCGAAGCCATAGGGGAAAGCCTCGTTGCAGCGGATCGAGCCGTCCAGCAGGACGATCCTGGCGATGGTCCCGACGAAGCCACGGCAATCGGCGAGCACGGCGGTGCTGGCGATCTCGGTGTCGGCGACCGGACGCGCGTACTGGTCGTTGGCCAGGCCGACGGCGCCGAACAGCAGTGAGCCCTGTGCCGTGCCGGCGGCGAATGCCAGCGCGAGGATGAAGGCGCGCCAGGCGCCGCGGGGGGATGCGAAGGCAGTCATGAGATCCTCGCTGTTCGACACGCAGGGGGAAGTCTCGTTGTTACTGCCTGACGGACGCGCCGGATACTGCAATTTCAAGCAGGTGAAGGCGTTGCGCGAGGGTGGGATGGTTGGAGTTTTTCCCGGTGCTTTCCTTATAGCGGGCTGATCGTTGCGTTGGCCTGGCTCAGCTCGAATGGCTATTTGCGCCGGCTCGTGGCCTTTCGCCAGATGCTGCCGTTAGTCCGGTAAATGCTTGCATCGACGAACCCTATTCGCGTTTTTTCGGTCTTTGACGAGTCTTATCGTCGAAACAGGAGACCTGATTTGGACAGCCTGAAGCAACGACTGGCCGATGCCTTCGCTCCCCATCCCTTCACCCTCAGCCAGCCCCGGCCCGATGGCGGAAGGGTGGTCACGCTGGTCGATCCGCAGGGGGAAACCCTGTTGCAGCGGGTCATCGCCAAGGTGCAGTTGAACGACGAAAGCTATCTCGAGGATGCCGTGCAGACCATTCGCCGGGAATTGCAGGTGCTGGTCGGGCGGATGGAGGAAGACGTGCTGGCGACCTTCCGCGAGCGGGATCACGTGCTGCTGTATTCGTCGCGCTAGCGCCGTCTCGTTCGAGGGCGCGTTGCGCATCGGGCGGTCAGGCCGAAGGCGCGCGTCGGTGCAGCGGCTCTTGCCGGATGGCGCCATGCTCGTGGAAGCGTGCGGATAACCCCTTCTCCCTTGCTGGATAGGGGGAGAGGGGGCCGCCCTGTCCGCGGAGCACCGATGAAGGGCTCCGCGTACCGTTCAGATGGCGCCTTCCCGGCGCAGGGCGGCGATGCCCTCGCTGTCGTAGCCCAGCTCGGCGAGCAGGGCATCGGTATGCTCGCCCAGTTCCGGGCCTACCCAATCCGCCGAGCCTGGCGTGGCGGACAGCTTGGGTACGATGCCAGGCATGCGGAATGGCTTGCCGTCCGGCAAGCGTGCCGAGAGGAACATCTCGCGGGCAAGGAATTGCGGATCGCGGAACATGTCTTCGGCGGAGTAGATGCGGCTGGCCGGGACTTCGGCTCGCGCCAGCACCGCCAGCACTTCCTCCAGGGGCTGCGAGGCGACCCAGCGGTCGATAACCCCATAGAGTTCGTCGCGGCGCGCATCGCGCCCGTCGTTGCTGGCCAGTCGCGGGTCGCTGGCCAGGTCGTCGCGGCCGATGGCCTGCATGAAGCGGCGGAAGATCGCGTCGCCGTTGGCGCCGATCTGTACGTGGCGGCCATCGGCGCTGGTGTGGATGGAGGAGGGGGTGATGCCCGGCATGATGTTGCCGGTGCGCTCGCGGATGAAACCGAACACGTCGAATTCCGGAACCATGCTTTCCATCATGGCGAAGATCGCCTCGTAGAGGGCGACGTCGACCATCTGTCCCTCGCCGCCGTTGACCTCGCGGTGTCGCAGCGCCATCAGCGCGCCGATCACGCCCCACAGGGCGGCGATCGAGTCGCCGATGGAAATCCCGGTGCGAACCGGCGGGCGGTCCTCGAAGCCGGTAATGTAGCGCAGTCCGCCCATCGACTCGCCGACCGCGCCGAAGCCCGGCTGGTCCTTGTAGGGGCCGGTCTGGCCGAAGCCCGACAGGCGCACCATCACCAGGCGCGGGTTCAGCGCGTGGAGGACATCCCAGCCCAGGCCGAGCTTTTCCAGTACGCCGGGGCGGAAGTTCTCGATCAGGATGTCGGCATCGCCGAGCAGGCGTTTCAGGATCGCCTGGCCTTCGGCGTGCTTGAGATTGAGGGTCAGGGATTTCTTGTTGCGTGCCTGAACGAACCACCACAGCGAGGTGCCTTCGTAGAGCTTGCGCCACTTGCGCAGTGGATCGCCGCCGTCGGGCGACTCGATCTTGATCACTTCGGCGCCGAACTCGGCGCAGATCCGCGAGGCGAAAGGGCCGGCGATCAGGGTGCCGAGCTCGACCACCTTCAGGCCGGCCAGCGGTTTGGGCGAATGTTCCATGCGGTGTCCGTCAGGCTGCAGTGTGCGCATAGCCTAGAGCATTTGCCGGCGGTGCGGGCGGGTGCCGCGGTAGGGTGAGACGTTTCCCGTTTTTTCCCGATATGCCCGGCGGTCCTTCAATTCCTTTTGCATAGAGGGTTTAATGCGGGAGTCGATACAGGATGTAGCGCGCCAGACACCGAGCCAGGGAGGCCCCTCGTGCCATTTCTTTCTCTCTTTCCTCCCCGTGTTTCTTTTCCATGCTCCGGCCGGCCCGGCGTAGATATGCGCGTGCGTTGGTTTTTATTACATGTGATCTGTTGAAATCTTACATGTGATCTCGTAGTGTGAGTCCATGCAACGGAAATCATCGGCCCATTATCAGCGTGTCTTTCGCCAGCGCCTGCGCGAGCAGGGCCTGGTGAAGAAGGAAGTCTGGATCTTGCCGGAGAACGCCGCGGCGCTCGCCGGCATCGAGCGGATGCTGCGTCGCCCGGCTGCCGGAGCGGCTCATTTGGAGAAGGAGGAAGACATGACGGAAGCCCGGGTATGGAACGCTCGCTCGCTGGCCGAGGCCCTGAGCGGCACCGAGCTGTTCAGCAGCGGCGAGGCCCAGATCGAGCTGATCGAGGGGGCGGAAGCGAGTCTCTACGTGATCATGCGCGAATACGGCGACCTGCCGGTGTTCGTCGCGCCCCAGGGCGAGCAGATCATCGTCGAGGCGCTGCTCTGGCCGGAAAGCGACGTTACCGACGCGACCGCCTTCAACGAAGAGGTCCTGCTCAGCCGGCAACTGTTCCCGCTGTCGAGCATCGGCCTGCTCAACCTGCCGGGCGAGGAGCGCTGCTACAGCATGTTCGGCGCGTTGAGCACGACTTCGTCGCTGGCCAGCGTGCTGCACGAAATCGAAACCCTGGCCGGCAACGTGATCCGCGCCACGGAAGTCTACGCCGGCTACCTGAAAGCCCGGGCCTGAGGGAGGACACCATCATGACGGTATGGAGCAAGCTGCTGAGCGCCCTGCGCGGCGGAGCCAACGAGGTTGGCGAGGCGATCGTCGACAGCCAGGCGCTGCGCATCCTCGACCAGGAGATCCGCGACGCCGACGTCGAACTGCGCAAGTCGCGGGAAGCGCTGGCCTCGATCATGGCCCGCCACCGCCTGGCCCAGGAGCGCGTCGAGAAGGGCGCGGCCCAGGTCGCCGAGTACGAGCAATACGCGATCAAGGCACTGGAGGCCGGCAACGAGGAGCTGGCCCGGGAGGTCGCGGAGAAGATCGCGACCCTGGAGAACCAGCTCGAGGGCGAGCGTGCCCAGGTCGCGGAATTCGCCGCCAGCGTAGCCCAGTTGCGCAAGTCGGTGAGCCAGGCCGAGGGCAACATCCGCCAGCTCAAGCAACAGGTGGATACGGTCAAGGCCACCGAGAGCGTGCAGAAGGCGCAGATGGCCGTTGCCCAGCGCTACGGCAACTCGAAGAGCAAGCTGCAGACCGCGGTGGACTCCCTGGAGCGGATCAAGCAGCGCCAGGCCGAACGCGCGGCGACCATGGATGCCGCGGCCGAACTGGCCAGCGCGGCGGCGCCGGACGATGCGCTGGACGCCAAGCTGCGCGCGGCTGGGATCAAGGCCTCGGGCAACAGCGTGGATGGCGTGCTGGCGCGCCTGAAGGAAAAGGGCAAGGCCTGATAGGCCCGCGGCCCGGCGAAGGCGTCCGGGCCCGTTTTTCAGGGATAGAGCGACAATGGAAGGTTTCCTGCAGACGGCGCTGTCGTTCCCGACCGTGCTGTTCAGCTTTCTTCTGATCCTAGCGATCATCTACTGGGGCATCGTCGCCCTGGGCATGGTCGAGATCGATGTGCTCGATCTCGACGCCGAGTCGGTCGTCGATGGCGCCGGCCAGGCCGAAGGCCTCGCCGCGCTGCTGGCGAAGCTGAAACTCAACGGCGTACCGGTCACCCTGGTGCTGACCCTGCTGTCCTTCTTCGCCTGGTTCCTCTGCTACTTCGTCCAGCTGTGGCTGCTCAGCGCATTGCCGCTCGGCTGGCTGCGCTACCCGTTGGGCGCCGTGGTGGCGGTGGGCGCGCTGTTCCTGGCGGCGCCGCTGGCGGCCACGCTGTGCCGGCCGTTGCGGCCGCTGTTCCGCAAGCTGGAAAGCACCAGCAGCAAGTCGGTGCTGGGCCAGGTCGCGGTGGTGCGCAGCGGGCGGGTCACCCTGCAACATGGCGAGGCGTTGCTGGAAGACGGCGGCGCCGGGCTGATCCTGAAAGTTCGTGCGGAAGAAAACAAAGGCTTCAAGCGCGGCGATCGCGTCGTGCTGCTGGAGTACCTGGAGGCGGAGCACGCCTATCGGGTCGTTACCGAGGAAGAGTTCCGCGGTATCTGACCCGGGCTCGGTGAGAATCAAGGAGAACTGCTGCTATGGATATGACGTCGCTGATGCCCCTCCTGCTGGGAGTGGGCCTGGTTGTTCTGCTGGTCGTGGGCCTGCTGGCCCTGTTCAAGGCCTTCTACATCAAGGTCCCGCAAGGCACCGCGCTGATCGTCAACGACATGTCGTCGACGCCCAAGGTGCATTTCACCGGTGCGCTGGTCTATCCGGTGATCCACCTGAAGGAGTTCATGCGCATCTCGCTGATCACCCTGGAGGTCGACCGGCGCGGCAAGGACGGCCTGATCTGCCGCGACAACATGCGCGCGGACATCACCGTTGCCTTCTACCTGCGGGTCAACGAGACCCAGGACGACGTGCTCAAGGTGGCCAAGGCCATCGGCGTCGACCGTGCTTCCGACCGTTCGGCGGTGAACGAGCTGTTCAATGCCAAGTTCTCCGAGGCGCTGAAGACCGTCGGCAAGCAGTTCGACTTCGTCCAGCTGTTCGAGAATCGCCAGGACTTCCGTGACCGCATCATCGAGGTGATCGGCAACGACCTGAACGGCTACGTCCTGGAAGACGTCGCCATCGACTACCTGGAGCAGACCGCGAAGAACTCGCTGGACCCGAGCAACATCCTTGATGCCGAGGGCATCCGCAAGATCACCGAGCTGACCGCCACCCAGAACGTCATCACCAACGAACTGGAGCGCAACGAAGAGCTGGCGATCAAGAAGAAGAACGTCGAGACCCGCGAGGCGGCCCTGGCCCTGGAGCGCCAGCAGGCTGACGCCGAGGCCCGGCAGAAGCGCGAGATCGAGACCATCCGTGCCCGCGAGGAAGCGGAAACCGCGCGGGTCAAGGAAGAGGAGCGGCTGAAGGCCGAGCAGGCGCGGATCCAGGCGCAGCAGGAAATCGACGTGCGCACCGAGAACCACCAGCGCGAGGTCGAGGTGGCGCAGCAGAACCGCCAGCGCGCGGTGGTCATCGAGGTGGAGAAGGTCACCCGCGCCAAGGACCTGGAGATCGTCGCCCGCGAGCGTGAGGTGGAGCTGCAGAAGATCGAGAAGGAAAAGGCGCTGGAAGAGCAGCGCAAGAACATTGCCAATGTGATTCGCGAGCGCGTCGCGGTGGAAAAGACCGTGGCCCAGGAGGAGGAGCGGATCAAGGAGGTGCGCGAGGTTTCCGAGGCCGAGCGGGTCAAGCAGGTGATACTGCTGCAGGCCCAGGCGGAAGCCGAGCAGGAGCTGGTACGCCAGGTCAAGCAGGCGGAAGCCGACGAGGCCCGCTCCAAGCACAAGGCGGTGGAAATCAACACCATGGCGCAGGCCGAGCTGGAGGCGGCGTCGAAGCAGGCCGAGGCGAAGAAGCGTCTGGCCGAGGGCATCGAGGCCGAGCGCGCAGCGCCGGGCCTGGCCGATGCGCGGGTGCTGGAAGTCACCGCCGCGGCGAAGGAAAAGGATGGCTTGGCAGCGGCGCGGGTACGTGCCGAACAACTGATCGCCGAAGCCAGGGGCGACGAAGAGCGCGGCCTGGCCGACGCCCGGGTGCTCGAGGCGCAGGCCGCGGCCAAGGAGAAGGACGGCCTGGCCGAAGCCAAGGTGCTGGCCGAGAAGCTCGGCGCCCAGGCGCGCGGCGAGGAGCAGCTCGGCGCGGCCAAGGCCAAGGCCACCAAGGACCAGGGCAGCGCGGAAGCGGAAGTACTGCTGCAGCGCCTGAATGCCGAGGCCGAGGGGCTTGGCAAGAAGTTCGGCGCCCTGGATGCCCTCAGCGACAGCGCTCGCCAGCACGAAGAGTTCCGCATGCAGCTGGAGAAGAGCTTCGAGGAGGCCATGGCGGCCATCGCCGCGAACAAGGACATCGCCAAGGACCAGGCCGAGGTGCTCGCCACCGCGCTGGGCAAGGCGAACATCGAGATCGTCGGCGGCGAGGGCGACTTCTTCAACTCCTTCGCCAAGTCGCTGTCGGTGGGCAAGGCCATCGAAGGTGTGGTCGGCAAGAGCCCGGTGGTGCAGGACGTCCTCGCCCGCCTGCTCAACGGCCGTGGCGCAGCCGCTGCGGTGATGCCGGAACGCAAGAGCGGCCACGAGAACGAGCCGGCGGCGGAAGTCTGAGTCGACCCGCAGCCTCCTCCGCCAACTGCGGAGGCGTTCCGCCCGCGCCCTGAGCGGCGCAGCCCCTGGCGTGGCCTGTTGGCTGCGCCCGGGGCAGGCCGCTCGGGCCGGTTTCCATCGATGACCGCCGTAGACCCAGGAAGACCAGGATGTCGGACACTCAAGCCGCAACTCCCGCGCAGGACGTATTGGACAAGGCCGTTGCCGAGGGCGGCGCCTACGAGGTGCTGCACAAGCGCCTGCTGGAGCAGGGCCAGCGCCTGCGGCAGACCGCCGAAAGGCTCAACGCCAGTCGCCTGGAGGAGTTCGGCGACAGCCAGATGGATGTGATCGGCCGGGTCCGCATCCGTACCGAGAACAACTGCATCGCCCGCGATATCGTCCAGGTCGGCGATTGCCTGCTGTTCGGCTACAACGTGTTCATCGGCCTGCGCAAGGAAACCGGCGTGGCCGACGTGTTCTCCCTCTACCGCCTGGTGGAGGGCAGCGAAGGCTACGAGGCGGAGCCTGTGCCACTGGGGGACAGCTTTCTCGCCGCGCCGGGCTTCGTCAACGACTTCAACGAGCTTTACACCTACTACAAGAACACCCGCCTGCTGCAACTGGCGATCCGCGACGGCAAGCTGCTGGCCAGCTTCCAGATCGGCGAGCGGATCACCGACATCCGCGTGTTCCGCTGGTCGATCTCCAGCGACGGCAGCGAAGTCCGCTACATCGACAACCGCGGCGAGCGCGACATCGCCTTGCCGGCACCGTTCGACTTCGAATGGCAGCGGGCTACCCGCGAGATGGTGGTGGAGGGCCGCTTCCCGCACCTGAACATCCTCGACACCCTGTTCGTCGAGACCATTGGCGGCGACCTGACCATCAAGGTCGAGAACAACACCGAGGTCGGCCTGGGCATCTATCGCGAAGAGGTGATGGACAAGACCCAGTCGCTGGACGACGCGCAAGTTGAGTTCGCCCGCCTCGGCAGCCTGCTGCTGCTCAAGGTCCTGCCCTATCGCGAGGAGCAGTGGCGCTACCTGGTGTTCAACAGCCTGACCGGCAAGGTCGAGCGCATCGACGCCATCGGCCTGGCCTGCATCCAGTTGCCGGAGGACCACGGGATCATCTTCCCCGGCGGCTACTACCTGCAGAACGGCGAGTACCGCACCTTCGAGCAATCCATGGAAGGCATGCGCTTCAAGCGCTCGGTACGCTCGCCCAACGGCGAGGACGTGCAGTACGTTTTCTACCATCCCGAGCAGGGGCGGAACGTGCTGCTCACCTACAACCTGATCAACCGCCAGTTGCAGAATCCGCTGTTCGGCCACGGCTACGCGCGCCTGGAGGACGGGCGCATGGTGATCTTCGCCGCCGAAGGCGAGGAACCGACCCGCATCCATCCGATGCAGGTCTGGCAGACGCCGTTCTGCACCGAGGAGTACGCGGCCCGCCAACCGGCGCGTAGCGGTTTTCTCGGGCGGATCGGCAATGCCGAGCTGGTGCGCGGCGTCTCCGACCTCTACGACTTGTGCCGGGAGATCGAGACCCCGGCGGTTTCGATCCAGCGCTACTCGCTGCTGTGCCAGAACACCCAGCGCCTGTTCGACGTCTACCACTGGCTCGGCAGCGACCAACTGGACGGCTTGGCGCCGCTGTTGCGCGAAGTGGCGGCGACCGCCGAGCTGGTGCTCGACGAGTACGAGAAGGTCGAAAGTATCCGCCGCCAGTCGGCCCAGGCGATGGTCGACGCGGAGGAGCGGCACAAGGCGCTGCTCTCCGGCTTGCTGCCCGACGGCTGGGACCGGGTGCAGCAGTTCGTCGACGGGCTCAACGGCATCACCGCCCAGCGTGGGTTGCTGCTGACCATCCGCGAGTACCGCTACATCGACGTGGCGCGACTCGACGCCATGGAGGCCGAACTGCTCGCGGCCCACGAGCGGGTGGCCGCCGCCACCGCGACCTTCCTCGCCAGCGAACAGGCCCTGCAGCCCTTGCTGGAGCGCCTGCAGAGCCTCGATGGCGAGGCGCAGAAAGCCGAGACCGTGGCCCAGCTCGGCGAGCCGCTGGCGGCCCTGGAGGCGATGGCCGGCGACCTCGACATGCTGTCCTCGCTGATGGCTTCGCTGCGCATCGACGACGCGACCCAGCGGACCCGCATCATCGAGTCGATCTCGGAGATCTACGCCCGCCTGAACCAGGCCAAGGCGCGCGCCGAGCAGCGGCGCAAGGGACTCGGTTCGAGCGAGACCGTGGCCCAGTTCGGCGCCCAGTTCAAACTCTTCGGCCAGGGCATCACCAACGCCCTGGCCCAGGCCCAGGACCCCGAGCGCTGCGACGAGCAACTGTCGCGCCTGCTGGTGCAACTGGAGGAACTGGAAAGCCAGTTCGGCGACCATGAGCAGTTCCTCGGCGACATCCTGGCCAAGCGCGAGGAGCTGCTGGAAACCTTCGAAGCGCACAAGCAGACCCTGCTCGACGAGCGCCAGCGCAAGGCCCAGGGACTGCTCGACGCCGCCCGGCGAATTCTCGACAGCCTGCAACGACGCACCGCGCGCTTCACCCAGGCGGAGGAACTGAACGCGTTCTTCGCCGCCGACCCGCTGATCCTCAAGTTGCGCGAACTGGCCGAACGTCTTCGCGAATTGAAGGACAGCGTCAAGGCCGACGACGTCGAGGCGCGCCTGAAGGCCGCGCGCGACCAGGCGGTCCGCGCATTGCGCGACAAGAGCGAGCTGTTCGAGGAGGGCGGCGACGTCATCCGCCTGGGCCCGCGCCACCGCTTCAGCGTCAACACCCAGGAACTCGACCTGACCCTGATGCCGCGCGGCGACGCGCTGTACCTGCACCTGACCGGCACCGATTTCCTCGAACCGCTGCAGGACCCGCGGCTCGATGAGTTGCGCGAGTTCTGGCAGGTGAACCTGGAATCCGAATCGGAGACGCTGTACCGCGCCGAATATCTCGCCGGCGAAGTGCTCGCCGCCGCCGACGCGGGCCGCGATGGCTTCAGCCTGGAGCGCTTGCAGGCGCTGCTGGCGCAGCCGGACGAGCTGGCGCGGGCGATCCGCGATTTCGCCGCACCGCGCTACAAGGAGGGCTACGAGAAAGGCATTCACGACCACGATGCGGCGGCGATCCTGGTTCGCCTGCTGCCGTTGCGCGAGAGCGCCGGACTGCTACGCTACGCACCCTCGGCGCGGGCCTTCGCCAGCCTGTTCTGGAGCCGCCGGCGCGAGGAGCGGGAAGTCGCCGGCTGGCCCGAGCGGGCACGCAGCAGCCGCAGCATCCAGCAGATGTTCGGTCGTGACGACGGCCTGCTCGCCCTTCGCGGCGAAGTGGCCGCGGCGATGCGTGCGCTGCTCGCCGAACAGCCCATCGCGCTGGACCCGCAGCATATCGACGAGGCGGCCGAGTACCTGGTCTGGGAATTGTCCGCCGAGCGTCCCGAATTCACCTTCAGCAAATATGCCCGGCAATTGCAGGAAGGACTCAAGCTGCGCCTGCAAGGCGCGCGTCTATGGGACGACTACCGGCAGACCCTGGAGCGTCTCGGCGAGCGGCCCGCCGCCCAGTGGGAACTGGCCGGCAACTGGCTGCGCGGACTATGTGGCGACGCCGAGTTCCAGCCGCTGGCGGCCTACCTGGACGAGGCGGTGGCGCTCTCGTTGCTGGACGAGGAGATGCCACGACGGATCACCGAGGTCGACCTGCGCTTCCAGGTCGACGGCCTGATGGGCGAGCATCCGCGCATCTTCGAACGCGGCCTGGCGCTGGCGGTGGACGACTTCTTCGGCCGCCTGCGTCGCCATCGCCAGCAATTCCTGCCGGGGCTGCGGCGCTACCAGGCGCTGCGCCAGGAGATCGTCGAACGCGAGCGCGAGGCATTGCGCCTGGCCGAGTTCAAGCCGCGACCGCTGTCCTCGTTCGTTCGCAACAAGCTGATCAATGACGTCTACCTGGGTGTCATCGGCGACAACCTGGCCAAGCAGATGGGGACGGTGGGCGAGAACAAGCGCACCGACCTGATGGGCCTGCTGATGCTGATCTCCCCGCCAGGCTACGGCAAGACCACCCTGATGGAGTACGTGGCGCATCGCCTGGGGCTGATCTTCATGAAGATCAACGGTCCTGCCCTCGGCCACGAGGTGCGCTCGCTCGACCCCGGGCAGGCGCCGGACGCGACTTCGCGGCAGGAACTGGAGAAGCTCAACCTGGCGCTGGAGATGGGCAACAACGTGATGCTCTATGTCGACGACATCCAGCACACCCATCCGGAGTTCCTGCAGAAGTTCATCTCCCTCTGCGACGGCACGCGCCGGGTGGAAGGGGTGTGGAAGGGCCGGACCAAGACCTACGACATGCGTGGGCGGAAGTTCTGCGTGGTGATGGCGGGCAACCCCTACACCGAGTCCGGCGAGGTCTTCCGCATTCCCGACATGCTCGCCAACCGCGCCGACATCTACAACCTCGGCGACACCCTCAGCGGCATGCAGGAGGCGTTCTCCCTCAGCTACATCGAGAACGCCCTGACCTCCAACCCGGTTCTCGCGCCGCTGGCCACCCGCGACATGGCCGACGTCTATCGCTTCGTCGCCAAGGCCGAGGGCAAGCCGTTCTCCAGCAACGAGCTGGCCCACGGCTACAGCGGTGCCGAGATCAACGAGATCAGCAGCACCCTGCAACGCCTCATGCAGGTGCGCGACGTGGTGCTCAAGGTCAACCAGCAGTACATCGCCAGCGCCGCCCAGGCCGACCAGTACCGCAGCGAGCCGCCGTTCAAGCTGCAGGGCAGCTACCGCAACATGAACAAGATGGCGGAGAAGATCTCCGCGGTGATGAACGATGCCGAGCTGCTGCAACTGATCGCCGACCACTACCAGGGCGAGTCGCAACTGCTGACCACCGGAGCCGAGGAGAACCTGCTGAAGCTCGCCGAACTGCGCGGCAACCAGAGCCCCGAGCAGGCCGAGCGCTGGGCGCAGATCAAGCGTGACTTCCTGCGCAACAAGTCCATGGGCGGCAGCGACGCCGACGTCGGCGGACGGCTGGTTGCGCAGCTCAACGACCTTGTGGAAAGCGTCCGTGGCCTGGCTCGCGAACCCCAGCCGGTACAACCGGCGCCCTGGGACGAGTTGTTGGCTGGATTGCGCCAGCTCGGCCAGGGCGCGCCGGCGCTGAACGTCGAGGTGACGGCGCCTGCGCAGCCGGGCGTGCAGCAGGTGCTGGAGAGCCTTGCCGCCTGCCTGCAGGACAGTTTCCTGCCGCTGATCAAGGTGATGGACCGCAAGATCGACGTCGACCTGCGCACGCACAACCGCATCAACGAGATATCCAGCCGCCTCGACGAACTGGGCCGGTTGCTGGGCGGCGAGCAGAGGCCGCTGGAGAACGATCAACCCTGAGGACACGAGGAGCGGGAAATGGACTTCGACGGATTGGACCGCCAGCTGCGCGACAGCCTGGCCGACCTGAAGCTGAGCAACGAGGAACGGGACGAACTACGCCAACTGGGCAGCGAGCTGGCGCCCGACCAGGTGCGTTTCCTGCGCAACCGTGCCTTCGACCTGGTGCGTGAGCTGGTCCTCGTGGAGGAGCAGGGCGAACGGATAGCCGCCCTGAAGTGGCTGGAGCAGGTGGTGCGCACCCTGGAGGTTACCGCGGCGCCGCCGCGCAGCCGCGCCAGCGCCTATTTCAGTCCCGGCGAGGAGTGTCGGCGGAAGATCCGCGAGCTGTGCCGGCAGGCCAGGCAGAGCCTGGACATCTGCGTGTTCACCATCTCCGACGACCAGCTCAGTGCGGAAATCCTGGCCTGCCATCGGCGCGGTGTTCCGGTGCGGATCATCAGCGACGATGACAAGCAGTTCGACGAAGGCAGCGACATCCATGCGCTGCGCGAGGCCGGCGTACCGCTGCGAATCGACGACAGTCCCTTCCACATGCACCACAAGTTCGCCCTGGTGGATGGCGCCTGGCTGCTCAACGGCAGTTTCAACTGGACCCGCAGCGCCAGCGTCAACAACGAAGAGAACCTGCTGGTAACCGACGACGCCGTGCTGATCGGCGCCTATCGGCGAGAGTTCGAGGAACTCTGGGGCCGCTACGCCCCGCGCTGAGCGGCAGCGACGCGAGAAAGGCAGGGCAGGCGGTCGGCCGGCGGACCGCACGCGGGCGGGTTTCAGGTTAGACTTGCGCCCTTTCGCTTCCCACGCCGGTATTCCCATGGCCCTGCAATCCACGCCCTATAAAGCCGATATTTCCCTCACCGACCTGGACCGCGGGGTCTACGAGACGTTGCGCCTGACCGTGGCCCGGCACCCCTCCGAGACCGAGGAGCGCCTGGCCGTGCGCTTGCTGGCCTACGTGCTCTGGTACGGCGAGCAGATCGCCTTCGGGCGTGGCCTGTCGGACGTGGACGAACCGGCGCTCTGGGAAAAGAGCCTGGACGGCCGGGTCCTGCACTGGATCGAAGTCGGCCAGCCGGACGCCGAGCGCATCACCTGGTGCTCGCGTCGCTGCGAGCGCTTCAGCCTGCTCGCCTATGGCAACCTGCGGGTCTGGCAGACCAAGGTGCTGGACAGCGTGCGCAGCCTGAAGAACATCAACGTCGCGGCAGTGCCCCAGGAACCCCTGGAGAGCCTGTCCCGCGACCTGCCGCGTTCGATCAACTGGACCGTGATGATCAGCGAGGGCACCCTGTTCGTCACCGACGAGAACGGCCAGCACGAGTTGCAGCTGGAGTGGCTGCAGGGCGAGCGTTGATCGCCGCCGCCGTTTCCTTCCGTCGAGCCGAACGAGTGACCTGATGCGTATCGAACCCCGCCCCCTGCCCGAAACCCTGCCCGATCTCGGCGACCTTCCGCCATTGCTGGCGCGCCTGTACGCGGCTCGTGGCGTGCGTTGCGCCGAGGAGCTGGACAAGGGCCTGGCGCGGCTGATTCCCTACCAGCGGCTGAAAGGCATCGAGGAGGGCGTGGCGCTGCTGGTGGACGCCCTGGAGGGCGGCCAGCGGATTCTCATCGTCGGCGACTTCGACGCCGACGGCGCCACCGCCAGCAGCGTCGGCGTGCTGGCCCTGCGCATGCTCGGCGCGGCCTGGGTCGATTACCTGGTGCCGAACCGCTTCGAGTACGGCTACGGCCTGACCCCGGAGATCGTCGGCGTGGCCCTGGAGAAGCGTCCCGACCTGCTGGTGACGGTGGACAACGGCATCTCCAGCGTGGACGGCGTCCAGGCGGCGAAAGCCGCGGGGCTCAAGGTGCTGGTCACCGACCACCACCTGCCTGGCCCGGAACTGCCGGCGGCGGATGCGATCATCAACCCCAACCAGCCGGGCTGCGAATTCCCCAGCAAGGCCATGGCCGGGGTCGGGGTGATCTTCTATGTGATGCTGGCGTTGCGGGCGCGCCTGCGCGAGTTGGACTGGTTCGCCCGGCGCGGGCTGAAGGAACCGAACCTCGCCGAGCTGCTCGACCTGGTGGCGCTGGGCAGCGTCGCCGATGTGGTGCCGCTCGATGCCAACAACCGCATCCTGGTCCACCAGGGCCTCGCGCGCATCCGCGCCGGCCGCGCCCGGCCGGGCTTGCGCGCGCTGCTGGAGGTGGCCGGGCGGCCTCCGGTACGGATCACCTCCACCGACCTGGGTTTCATCCTCGGTCCGCGCCTGAACGCGGCGGGTCGGCTCGACGACATGTCCCTCGGCATCGAATGCCTGCTCTGCGACGACGAAGCGCTGGCCCGCGACATGGCGGTGCAGCTCGACCAGTTGAACCAGGACCGCAAGGCCATCGAGCAGGGTATGCAGCGCGAGGCGCTGGCGCAGCTCAAGGAGCTGAGCCTGGAGCAACTGCCGTTCGGCTTGTGCCTGTTCGACGCCGACTGGCACCAGGGCGTGATCGGAATCCTCGCCTCGCGCCTGAAGGAGCGTTACCACCGGCCGACCATCGCCTTCGCCGATGCCGGCGACGGCAGCCTGAAAGGCTCGGCACGGTCGATTCCCGGCTTCCACATCCGCGACGCGCTGGACGCGGTAGCCGCCCGTCATCCCGGGCTGATCAGCAAGTTCGGCGGCCACGCGATGGCTGCCGGACTATCGTTGCCGCAGGAAAACTTCGGCGCTTTCTCCGCCGCCTTCGATGCCGAAGTACGCCGCCAACTGGCCGAGGAGGACCTGGCCGGGCGCCTGCTCTCCGATGGCCAGTTGAGCATCCAGGAGTTCCACCTGGAGCTGGCGCGCGCGTTGCGCCAGGCCGGTCCCTGGGGCCAGCACTTTCCCGAGCCGATGTTCCACGGGGTGTTCCAGCTGGTGCAGCAGCGGATCGTCGGCGAGCGTCACCTGAAGCTGGTGCTGAAAAGCGAATGCGGCTCGCTGCAACTGGATGGCATTGCCTTCAACATCGACCGCGAGCAGTGGCCCAACCCTACCGTGCGCTGGGCCGAGCTGGCCTACAAGCTCGACGTCAACGAATTCCGCGGCCAGGAAAGCGTGCAACTGATGATCGTCCACATGGCTCCTCGCTGAACGCGCCACGGGGCCACGGGCAACCTAGCTGCCCCCTGCTTTTCTGTTAGCTATTCCAGCGAAAACATACAGATTTCCGGCGAAATCAAGGCTACCTGCCAGTTCTGGCAGGTTTGGCCGCGGGTTCTTTTTGGTACACGAAAGCACCGTCGAAAACGGGACCGAGCCAGGGGAGTGCAGTTCCTTCTACCCGAAGGACTGATACGGCTGTTCCGATCAGCCCACAAGGCGGCGGTAAGCGTCGGCCGAGTACTTCGGCCTGAAAAAACCAGGAGAACTGAACAAGATGAAGAAGGTTTCTACGCTTGACCTGTTGTTCGTTGCGATCATGGGTGTTTCGCCGGCCGCTTTTGCCGCCGACCTGATCGACGTGTCCAAACTCCCCAGCAAGGCTGCCCAGGGCGCGCCCGGCCCAGTCACCTTGCAAGCCGCGGTCGGCGCTGGCGGTGCCGACGAACTGAAAGCGATCCGCAGCACGACCCTGCCCAACGGCAAGCAGGTCACCCGCTACGAGCAATTCCACAACGGCGTACGGGTGGTCGGCGAAGCCATCACCGAAGTCAAGGGTCCCGGCAAGAGCGTGGCGGCGCAGCGCAGCGGCCATTTCGTCGCCAACATCGCCGCCGACCTGCCGGGCAGCACCACCGCGGCGGTATCCGCCGAGCAGGTGCTGGCCCAGGCCAAGAGCCTGAAGGCCCAGGGCCGCAAGACCGAGAATGACAAAGTGGAACTGGTGATCCGCCTGGGCGAGAACAACATCGCCCAACTGGTCTACAACGTCTCCTACCTGATTCCCGGCGAGGGACTGTCGCGGCCGCATTTCGTCATCGACGCCAAGACCGGCGAAGTGCTCGATCAGTGGGAAGGCCTGGCCCACGCCGAGGCGGGCGGCCCCGGCGGCAACCAGAAGATCGGCAAGTACACCTACGGTAGCGACTACGGTCCGCTGATCGTCAACGACCGCTGCGAGATGGACGACGGCAACGTCATCACCGTCGACATGAACAGCAGCACCGACGACAGCAAGACCACGCCGTTCCGCTTCGCCTGCCCGACCAACACCTACAAGCAGGTCAACGGCGCCTATTCGCCGCTGAACGACGCGCATTTCTTCGGCGGCGTGGTGTTCAAACTGTACCGGGACTGGTTCGGCACCAGCCCGCTGACCCACAAGCTGTACATGAAGGTGCACTACGGGCGCAGCGTGGAGAACGCCTACTGGGACGGCACGGCGATGCTCTTCGGCGACGGCGCCACCATGTTCTATCCGCTGGTGTCGCTGGACGTGGCGGCCCACGAGGTCAGCCACGGCTTCACCGAGCAGAACTCCGGGCTGATCTACCGCGGGCAATCAGGCGGAATGAACGAAGCTTTCTCCGACATGGCCGGCGAGGCTGCCGAGTTCTATATGCGCGGCAAGAACGACTTCCTGATCGGCTACGACATCAAGAAGGGCAGCGGTGCGCTGCGCTACATGGACCAGCCCAGCCGCGACGGGCGATCCATCGACAACGCGTCGCAGTACTACAACGGCATCGACGTGCACCACTCCAGCGGCGTGTACAACCGTGCGTTCTACCTGTTGGCCAATTCGCCGGGCTGGGATACCCGCAAGGCCTTCGAGGTGTTCGTCGACGCCAACCGCTACTACTGGACCGCCACCAGCAACTACAACAGCGGCGCCTGCGGGGTGATTCGCTCGGCGCAGAACCGCAACTACTCGGCGGCTGACGTCACCCGGGCGTTCAGCACCGTCGGCGTGACCTGCCCGAGCGCGTTGTAAGCTCGGTGGTCCCGGCTGGCACTCCAGGAAGGAATGCCGGTCGGGGTCGCTCAAGCCGTCTTCCGCCAGGAGGGCGGCTGCTTTATGTCGCTTGGGCCGTTGGCCTCCGCGAACCCGGTCTAAAGTTCAGGTGTGAGCTTTATTCCAAGACCGACCGGGAGTCCTGCCATGAGTCTGCTGTTCGAGCCTCTTAGCCTGCGTCAAATCACCTTGCCCAACCGCATCGCCGTATCGCCCATGTGCCAGTACTCGGCGCAGGAGGGCCTGGCCAACGACTGGCATCTCGTGCACCTGGGCAGCCGCGCGGTGGGCGGCGCCGGCCTGGTGATAGTCGAAGCCACCGCGGTGTTGCCCGAGGGGCGCATCACCGCTGACGACCTCGGCATCTGGAGCGACGCGCATGTCGAGCCGTTGCATCGCATCACCCGTTTCATCGAGTCCCAGGGCGCGGTCGCCGGGGTCCAGCTGGCCCACGCCGGGCGCAAGGCGAGTACCTGGCGGCCGTGGCTGGGCAAGCACGGCAGCGTGCCGATCGGCGACGGCGGCTGGATACCGGTGGCGCCGTCGGCGATCCCGTTCGATCCCCAGCACACGACCCCCGAGGCCCTGAGCGAGGCGCAGATCGAGGCGCTGGTGCAGGCCTTCGTACGCGCCGCCGAGCGCTCCCTGGCTGCCGGCTTCAAGGTCGCGGAGGTGCATGCGGCCCACGGCTACCTGTTGCATCAGTTCCTCTCGCCGCTGTCGAACCAGCGTCGCGACCAGTACGGCGGCTGCTTCGAGAACCGCATCCGCCTGCTTCTGCAGGTCACCGCCGCGGTGCGCAAGGCCTGGCCGCAAGAGTTGCCGCTATTCGTGCGGCTGTCCGCCACCGACTGGGTGGAGGATGGCTGGAACCCCGACGAGACCGTGGAACTGGCCCGGCGCCTGAAGGACCTAGGCGTGGACCTGATCGACGTGTCTTCCGGCGGTACCGCGGCGAATGCGGAAATCCCGGTAGGACCGGGCTACCAGACCGAGTTCGCCGAACGGGTGAAGAAGGAGGCCGGCATCGCCAGCGGCACGGTGGGCATGATCACCGAGCCTGTGCAGGCCGAGCATATCCTGCGCACCGGTCAGGCCGACCTGATCCTGCTTGCCCGTGAACTGCTGCGCGATCCGTACTGGCCGTTGCACGCCGCCGACGAACTGCGCAACGAGCAGATGCCCTGGCCGCCGCAGTACCTGCGAGCCGCTCATCGCAGCACGCCGCCGCGCAAATCCCTGGAAATGCAGTGAGCCGTCGGGGCCGTCGGCGCGGCGAGGCGCTGGCGGCCCACCTGATGGAAACCTTTGCCGACCTTGGCGGTCTGCCTGGCATCAGGAAATCAACCTGAGCGTTTCGTGGGAGATATTGCGTAATGGCAATATGATGTTATTCTCCCGCGACGTTCGCTCCGGACCGCACTTCGAGAAAGGATGCTCGCATGCACGCCAACGCCGGTTCTCCCCACGCCTCCCTGCCTGACAGCGATGTCGCCCTGCTGGCCAATATCCTGGTCCTGGCGACACGCAACATGAACAACATGACCACCATGCTGGCGCACCTTTCGGTGGAGCTCAGCCAGAGCGAAGAGCCACGCCTGCAACGGGTCGGTCATCGGGTCCTGAACGAACTCTCGGAGCTGGGGGCCGCCCTGGAGACCCAGTGGGACCTGATCGGCGCGCTGGCGCGTTTCTCACCCCTGCTCGAACGTACCCTGCCGCGCCAGGAACCCCTGGTCACCGAGATCCACCTCACCGAACTGCCGGGCCAGGCGCTGCCGCCCTCCGCCTGATCGGCGCGTCGCTCAGCCCTGCGCGGGGCGCTGCGACAGGTGTTCCAGGTAGCAGGCGATGATGTCCACCGACAGCTTGAGGCGGGTTTCCAGCAGCGCCATGGTCGGCTGGAAGTCGGCCACGCTGAGGGCCTTGAGGAACAGGTCGGCCTTGAGCATCTCGAGAAACTGGCAGGCCACCGCGTAGAGCGTTTCCTCGTCCATGTGAGGAGCGACCGCGGCCAGTCGCTCGCTGAGCAGCAGATAGCTCTGCTGCGGCCCCTGCTCGTAGAAGGACTTGCCGATCGCCGGAAACCGCGGGGATTCCGCCACCACCAGGCGATAGAGGCTCTGGCAGCGGGGATCGAGCAGGCTGGTGAGAAA
The DNA here is from genome assembly GCF_020708595.1 of Pseudomonas sp. 203-8. Taxonomy (NCBI): domain Bacteria; kingdom Pseudomonadati; phylum Pseudomonadota; class Gammaproteobacteria; order Pseudomonadales; family Pseudomonadaceae; genus Pseudomonas; species Pseudomonas sp. 203-8. Next base: position 341,685 of record NZ_JAJFDF010000002.1, read on the forward strand.
GCGCCGGCCGAAATGCTCGAGGGTGGCGCTCAGCGTGGCGGCGGGGCGCGGCTGATCGGCGCTGTCGTCGAAGATTTCCTCGATCATGTGGGCGATCACCGCGGCGAACAGGCCCTCCTTGCCGCCGAAGGAGCTGTACAGGGTCCCCCGTGAACCACCGGCCCGTTCTATCACCATGTCCAGGGTGGTGCCTTCGAAACCGTGTTCGAGAAAGGCCTGGGTAGCGGCGTCGAGCATGGCGCGGCGGCGTTGCCTGCCGCGTTCGGTCAGACGGGGAGAAGCATCGTTCATGAGCGGTATCGGGCCTCGCGGGGTGGCGGTCGGAAGGTGCGCATGGTGGGCCGTCGGGACGGTCCGTTCAAGCCTCCAGGCGGTTTGCTGAGAGCGTTTCTCGTTAGGGTTGACGCTGGTCATTTAAGAACTGTATCGTACAGTACTGTTTTGGCAAGCACTTCCGCTCATTCCTCCGCCTTGCCTCCCCGCAGGAGTCCCCCCATGAATGCCCCCGCTAAGAGCCTGTTGGATATCGATGCCTTTCCCTTGGTCCAGGTCCGCGAGATGCCCCGCGAGCTGGCCGATGTCGAGCGCTGGTTGGAGGAGGTCGAAGCGCTGCTGGCCGTCGAGCGCGATTTCGCCCTGGTCTATCCGCCGCTCCCGCAGGAAGAAGCTGAAGGCGACCAGCAGGCGCGCAAGCGCCTGGTGTTGTGGCTCAAGGAAAATCGCCAGCGCTTCGTCGAGCATTGCCGGGGCATCCTGCTCAGTGCCAACGGCCAGCCGGACAACCTCGCCGACCTGCAGCAACTGGCGCCGGTGCTGCAGGCTGTCTACGGCCCGCCGGTGAGCGTGGCGCCGGACCTGGCGTCCGCCCGCGGCATGGCGAAGGCACTGCTGAGCGGGCCGGCGACGGGGATGAACTGGTGACGCCGCCATGTCCCTGAACACTCCGCGCAACAAACCGTCCCGCACCGAGACCGAAGCTGTCGCTGCCAGCTCGGGACGATCCGCCGTCGGCCGGCGGGATTACACCGAGCAGCTGCGCCGGGCAGCCCGGCGCAATGCCTGGGACCTCTACGGCGAGCACTTCTACTGAGCGGGCGTGCCGGATTGCCATTGGTGCGGGCGATGGAACACATCGTTTGATTCCTGGGCTCTTTACCTCAAGTTAACTTGAGCTATCAGAATCCGCGCAGAGCGTCTGGCGATCTTGCCGGGCGCCACTCCATGCCCGGAGGCAACGATGGATAGCCCGTCCACTCTCGCTCGTCCGCACCCCCAGGCCAGCCCGCGATGGCTGGCAGTTGCCAATGTGATCTTCGCCGGCATCGCCGCTGCCCTGCATGTCGGCAAGGCGACCATCGCCCTGCCGTCGCTGCAACGGAGCTTCGGCGGCGACCTCGCCGCGCTGAGCTGGATCATGTCCGCCTTTCCGTTCGTCGGCGTATTCGGCGGCATCGCCGCCGGCCTCCTGGTGCGTTGTTGGGGAGATCGCCGGCTGCTGACCGTTGGGCTGGCGATTCTCGGCGGGGCGAGCCTGCTCGGTGCGTCGATGCAGGACTTCGCCTGGTTGCTTGCCACTCGCTTCGTCGAAGGGCTCGGTTTCCTCATCGTGGTAGTGGCGGCGCCCGCCGTGTTGCACAGGATCACCAGCGAGACGCGGCGCAGCGTGGTGTTCGGTCTGTGGAGCACCTTCATGGCAGGCGGAATCGCCCTCTCGATGCTGTTCGGGCCGCTGCTCGCGGACTGGCGTGCCGACTGGCAACTGAGCGCACTGCTGGTACTGGTCGCGGCGCTGCTGCTGCCGCTCAGCGTCCCTGCCGACGATGGGTGCAGGGCGGCAGGCGTGAGGCCGGCCGGTCTTGGCGCGTTGCTCAAGGTTCCGGCGATCACCCTGCTGGCGCTCGGCTTCACCACCTACAACCTGCAGTTCTTCGCCCTGATGACGTTCCTCCCCGTGTTCCTCATGCAGCGCCTGGGCGTCGCCCTGGAGACTGCGGGACTCATCGGCGCGGCCATCGTCGCGGCGAACGCCCTGGGCAATGTCGCGGCGGGCTTCATCCTTTCCCGCGGCATACGTCCCGGCGCCTTGCTGGCGAGCACCGCGATCCTGATGGGACTCACCGGTGCGGCGTTCTTCCATGCCGCGACGCCGGGACTCCTGGCGATTGCGCTGGGGTTCGTCTTCTCGGCGGTCGCCGGCATGCTTCCCACCACCGTGCTGGCGACCGCGCCGCTGGCCTCGCCCGCGCCTTCGCTGACGCCACTGGCCATCGGCTGGGTAATGCAGGGCAACTACCTGGGGCAGGTGATCGGCCCCTTGCTGATCGGCCTGATCGTCAGCCGTTTCGACTGGTCGGGCGCGATCGGCCTGATGCTGGTCGCGGGCGCGGCGGGGGCCGTCCTGGGGTTCTGCCTGCTGCGTGCGCTGGACGGCCTGCCTCGCGCCATTGCCACGGGTTCCGCGGCTCGCCCCGCGGATTAGAAGAGAAACCGGCTTCGTGCAGGGCGGGTAGCCGAGCGACTATTCGTCCTGCGCATTGGTTCGGCACGGGCGGCCAGAGGCCGCCGCCGTCCCTCGGCTCAGTCGTCGCGGGTGAGCACTTCCAGCAGTTCGATCTCGAACAGCAGGTTGGAGTGGGGCTTGATGTGCGCGCCGACCTGCCGTTCGCCGTAGGCCAGGTGGGAAGGGACGAACAGCCGTCGCTTGCCACCGACCTTCATGCCCATCAGGCCCTGGTCCCAACCCTTGATCACTCGTCCGGTGCCGATCACGCACTGGAATGGCCGGCCGCGCTCGTAGGAGGAGTCGAACAGCGTGCCGTCTTCCAGGGTGCCCTTGTACTGGGTGGTGATCAGCGCACCCTTCTCTACCTCCTTGCCGTCGCCCAGGAGGAGGTCTTCGATCTGCAGTCGGTCGTTCATGGGGCGGTACCTGCGCGGTTTGCGGAAAGCCGCGATTCTGCCAGCAAGCGCGCCGCCTGTCGCCGAGCCGACGGATCAGGGCATTGCCAGGCGGTCCGCGGCACGGGCATCATGCCCGCGCCTTTCCGTCGGGAAGGCTACCGCGTTCCGCGATGTCGCGCGCATCGCGGCTGGACACATATCTCAGGGATCATACGAGAACATATCCGCATGCAAAGACTGTCGCGTATCGGCCGCAACACCCTCGCCGTCTCCGTTTCCACCTTGCTCCTCAGCGCCTGCAACCAGGGCGACGATGCGCCGAAGCCTGCGGCGGTCGCGCCGCAACCGGCCGCACCGAGCATGGCTGCACTGAGCATCCCGCTATGCCTCAACGGCCAGTGCGCGGTGATCGACCAGGACGCCAAGCTGCTCGTGCCGTTCGACAACGACTACGACAATATCGTCGCCAGCGCCTACCAGGGCACCCTGATGGCGGCGCGCGAGGAGCGCTGGAACCTGATCCAGGCGAAGGACGGCAAGGTGTTGCGCGACGATATCGGCGAAGCCCTGTCGCTGCTCACCCCCAACCTCTATGGCTTCGTCCGCGATGGCAAGTACGGCGTGGTCGACGGCCAGGGCAAGGAAGTCCAGGCGCCGCGTTTCGACGACATCTACCCCAACAGTGCCAACGAATTCATCATCTACGAGATCGATGGCAAGCGCGGCATCCTCGATGCCAAGGGCAAGCAGCTCACCGAGGCGCTCTACGACACCACCCTGGTCAACGGCAGCGTCGCCGAACACGGCGGCTTGATCAGCGCCGAGCGTGGCGAGGAGAAGTGGATCATCAACCTCGCTACCGGCGAACAGAAGGCCGTGGCCTACGAGAGCCTGGGCGACCTCCACGACGGCGTGATGAGCGCCAGCGTCATCGGCAAGGGCTCCCAACTGGTGGATGCCAAGGGCGACGTGGTCGGTGACGGCAAGAGCTACGATTACCTGGGCACCCCGGCCAACGGCCTGGTCGCGTTCCGCGAGAAGTACGACAGCCCCTGTGGCTACCTCGACTACCAGGGCAAGGTGGCGATCGCCGCCCAGTTCGCCGGTTGCGGCGCCTTCGGCAAGCAGGGCGGGCTGGCCCAGCAGCGCATGGAAGATGGCTCGTCGGGCAAGTACGGCCTGATCGATCGCAGCGGCGCCTGGAAGGTGCAGCCGCAGTACGATTCGGCCGACAGCGCCGGCCTCACCGCGCTTGGCTACACCGTCGACGTGCCCGGCCTGGCTGCCGTCGGCGTGAGCACCGGCCTGTTCAGCGCCGACTTCGGCATCTTCAACCTCGACGAAGGCAGCGAGTGGGTGAAGCCGGGTTATGCGCAGATCGGCGCGCTGGGCAACGACCTGTTCGTCGTGGCGAAGAAGGGCGGGCCGCAGAAGACCGTCAGCTTCATGGGTTCGGAAAGCCAGGTGCCGGTGGTGGGCCTGATGGACCGCAGCGGCAAGATGCTGCTGGAGCCGGGCGAACTGATCAGCATCCAGTCTGCGTATGACGGTCGTTTCCTGGAAGGTCTCGACGGTATGGACAACGCTGCCCACACCGTGTTGCTCGATCGCCAGGGACGCACGCTGGTTCCAGCGCTCTGGCAGAAGCTGGAGGTGAATCCGCAGCAGGGTTACATCCTGGGCTACGAAGTCAGCGGCACTGGCGACGAGGCGACGGAAACCTTGCGCGCACTGTACGACCTGAACGGCAAGCCGCGCTTCACCGTGGCCACCACCGATTGCGGCGCCGAACAGTTGCTCGACGGCAATGGCAAGGCGATCTGGCCGCAGGACCCGACCCCGTATTGCCAGTCGGACGACGAGCAGGACGACGAAGGCGAGCCGGAGCAGGAGCCGGCGCCCGTCGAAGAGAGCGAGGAAACCAGCGAGAGCTGAGTTCCCCGAGCGCGTCCGTCCCTTGCGGCGGGCGCGCGGTTCCGCTGTTTCGCCGTGGCTGCTGGCCACGGTCTCCCCTCACTGGCGGTGCCAGAAGTCCGAATACTCCTCTAACGGGTAGCGCTCGCCGTCATAGCGCAGCGTGCGCTTCACCGTGCGCAAGGGTTTGCCGTTCTCCGTTTCGCCGTCGCTGACCCGCGAGGTGATGACCAGGTCGGCAAAGCCGTTGGAGCGTCCGCGGCCGAGTTCCAGGGTCAGGTGCGAGACTTCCTGTTCGAACCCGGGCTCGGCGGAGCAGACCGAGCCTTTCAGCGTCCTCCACTGGTCCAGGTAGGTATTGAGCACCGGCCGCAGCTTGCCTTCGCCGGCCGGCACCACCAGGGTCAGCAGGTTGTCGAAGCCGGCTTCCGGACAACTGGCGCCACGCGCCACGCTATGGAATACCACGCCGAAGGCGCGCACCGTCGGGCTCAGGCGATAGCGCGCGGTGTCCAGCCAGAGGCTGTCGCTGCCGACGGCGACGGAGGCGTCTTCTTCGAAGTCGCTGTCGTAGCGTTCGAGCAGCCTGCCGCTGCGGCTGTCGGCCTTGGCCAATAGCAGATGCGGGTGGCGTTCGCCTTCCACGGCGGTGTCGCCCGGATCCAGGTAGGCCATGGCGATCACCGTCTGCGCGGGGTCGTCCGGCCAGGGCTTGCAGGCCACGGCGAGGAACGGACCGGAAGATTCGTACGAAGGGGCTATCCAGCCATCGTGGCCGACCTGCCTGGCTACGGCGTCAAGCAGTCGCGACGCGCAGGGCTGCGGTTCGCGGGCTTCGGCCTGGCTGGCGAGTCCCAGCAGCAGGAGGTAGAGTCGGGCGGAGAGGCGGCGGTTACGGTCCATGTGAAAAGAGTCCTTTGGTGGAGGCGGGCACGGAAGACGCCCGGCGCTGCGGGACATTCTAGCGGCTGCGCGGACCTTGCGAAGCGGGCTGGCGGGGCGGACATATCGCGGCCGCGCTGCTCAGGCCAGGCCGTTTTCCCGGATGTAGATAAAGAGTCCGGCATTGCTGTCCAGGCCAAGCTTGCGCATGGCGCTGCTCTTTTGCGCGCTGATGGTCTGCTTGCTGCGGCACAGTCGGATGGCGATTTCCCCGACCGCCAGGCCGCTGCCGTACAGGCGCAGCACTTCCACTTCGCGCGGGGTGAGTTGTTCGAGGCTGGCCAGCGGCTTGCCGTGCTCGGCTTCGCCCACTTCCAGCAGGTGTGCGATGGAGCGCGAGATGAATGGTCGACGGCCGGCGTGGCGGATTGCCTTGGGCAGATCGTCGAGCATGCCGCGTTTGCTCACCAGGCCGTGAATGCCCAGCTTGAGCAGGGATGAAACGAGTGCCGGGTTGCCGAGCATGGTGACGACGATGATCGGCAGGTCCGGATAGCGCCGCCGGACCTTCTGCACCAGGCGCAAGCCGTCGGCCTGCTGGCTGCCGGGCATCATCAGGTCGGTGATCAGCAGGTCGCAGGGGTGCGCTTCGAGCTGCGCCAGCAAGCCATCGGCGTCCTGGGCCTGGGCGACGATCCGCAGGTCGTCGTACGCACTCAGCAGATAGCGCATGCCGATCAGGGTGAGGGCGTGGTCGTCGACGAGGATGACGCGTGTTTTCATGAAATCGAACCCGATCGAGGTGGGGGTTTCCGCAGCGGCTACCGGCAACGCCGGCAGGCGGATAATCCGCCAGGAGGCAGCTCCGGACGGGCTCGAATTCTAGCGATGGTGTCTGTCGGTTTAATCAGGACTTTTCTGAATGCTAGTAGGAAATTTCCTATGTGTTTTCCCTAGGTTATTTCGAGGGGAGGCCGAGAAACATAGGGTCTTTGAACGGCTTTCGTGGAGTAGGGGTTGAAATCGCTGTCAGTACATTTCTGTCAGTCTTGCTGGACATCGGAAGGGCGCGACGGCAGCGCGGGTTCCGCTGCCGTCGCCGTCCTTCAACCCAGTTCGCGGACTGCCCGCACCGCCTGGTCGATGGCGGCATGGGCGTAGGCATCCCAGGCCGCATCCGAGTTGGCGATGGCGACATTGCCGACCTTGCTTCGCGCCAGTTCCATCAGCGCTTCGCTTTCCGCCTCGTCGTCGTAGAGGGTATTCATGAAGTAGGAGTAGCCGTGCGACCAGCGGTTCACGGTGATGCCGGTGATGTCGCGGCGGTGGTCGAAGCCCGCCGGGCCGAGCATGGCCTGGAGCTGGTCGCGGATGTCCTTTTCCAGTTGCTCGAAGCTCATCGCGTAGAGCTTGCTGCGGCCTACGCGAGCCTGGGTGCGGGCGTCCATGCCGGCGTTCGGGGTGGTCGGCACGTAGACCATGTGCACGCCGATCGGCTGCCGCGGGTCGCGTGGATGCCGGTAGCTGCCGAGGTCGACCGGGAAGTCCAGCTTGATCCGCGAGTAGGGCAGGGTCGGCGCGTAGATCTCGTGGATGCCGAGGGTCTTCCAGGCCTGCCAGTTGCGCAGCAATACCTTGGTGTACACCAGCGGGAACTTGACGTTCTGGCTCAGCGCGTGGGCCTGCTCCTCGGAGAGGTCGCGCAGCAGGTACGGCACCATCATGTTGTAGCAGGCCATCACGCAGTGCTTGCCGCGTACCCGGTGCAGGCGGCCGGCGCGGCTGTAGCCGACATCGACGCCGCCGGCGCGGTTGCGCACGCTGACGGCGGTGCTGTTCAGGCGCAGGCGCACCGGGTGCCCGGCGAGGTCCAGCTTCGAGTAGTCGAAGCGGGCCATGACGATGTCCTCCATGCCTCGGCCTGGCGCCACCGCGGGGATCAGGTCGCGCACCATGAGCCGAGCCAGCGAGGCGTTGCCGTCGGGGAAATGGTAGATGTACGGCTCGTCCATTTCCGCCTGGGCCTCCTCGCTGGGTTGCGGCAGGCCGAGGGCGTCGAAGCCGGGGAAGCCGGCGGCGTATGCGTCGGCCGCCGGCAGGGCGTCGGCGCCGAGGGCAGAGAAGTCGTTGCTGCGGCCCTGGAAGTACTTCACCGAGGTTTCCGAGAGCCCGACGTTCTTGAGCAGGTAGTCGCGGTAGCTGGTCTTCGCCAGGTAGGTTTCCTTCTCTTCCACGCTCTTGCCGGCAAGATAGTCGCGAGGTGACTCGTACAGCGCGATGAGCGCCTCCCGGTCTTCGCGGCTCAGCGGGAAGTCGCCGATGAAGGCGCGCCAGGAGCGGGCATTGAGACGATCGCGGGGGACCTCGTCGGCAACCATCGGCGTCGGGTCGCCGCTGACCAGCTTGTCCACGCCGAAGCTGGCCTTGTCGAAGAACACCGCGCGGGACAGGCCCAGGCCGGGGTAGAAGTCGGTGTCGAAGGCTGTCTCGAAGCGCTTGAGCTCGACGCCCAGGCGTTTCAGCAGGTGTTTGGCGTCTTCGCTATAGAGGGCGTTCGGCGATTGCAGCGACTCGCTGCCGCCGTAGCCGAGGATAGTGCGCCCGCCGGCCTGGAATTCGTTGCGCTTGGCATGGCCGCCGAAGTCGTCGTGGTTCTCGATGACCAGGATGCGCGCCGCGGGGTGCCGTTCGCGATAGAACCAGGCGGCGGCGAGGCCGCTGATGCCGCCGCCGACCACCACCAGGTCGTATTCCTCTTCGATCGGCAGGTGGTCGACATCGAAGGTCTTCTTCTCCCAGCCCATCTGGTGTGCGACTTCGAAGGCGCCCGGATGGCTACCGCGCAGGCCGGTGAGCGCGGGCGGATAGTAGCGGCCGCCGGGGGCGGCGCGGAGGATCTCGGCGGGGGTCAGGCCTGCGGCGATGGTCAGGGCTACGCCGTTCAGGAAGTCGCGGCGGGAGATGGTCATGGGAAGTCCTTTGCGAGGCAGTGGGTGGCTCGGGGGAGCCATGTTCACAGATTGCTGTTGCGAATGCGCGCGGAGCGGCTGGCGTCGGACGCCGACCCGCAGTCGCGGGCGGGCGCGGAGTTTAGAGGGCCATGCCGGCGCGTCGAAGGGCTTTCTGCTGGCACTAGGCCTCTATCTGGAGAAATGTGACATGTGTCGCGCTTTGCCACGGTGTCCGGGGAGGCCGGCAATATCTCGAAGCAAACTCCCGGCGGGCAGCGCGGACGCGAAGGGCTAGAGTCGGTCGAATCCGGTTGTTACCGAACGTCCTGGAGGTTCCTCATGAATACCCGTGGTTTGCTCGACCAATTGCTCAAGTCCGGGCAGGAAATGTTGCAGAACAAGTCCGGCGGCAAGCCTGGCGCCAGCGGCGGCGGACAGCTCGGCAGCCTGCTTTCCGGCGCCGGCGGCGGAGCCCTGGCGGCCGGCGCCATCGGCCTGCTGCTGGGAAACAAGAAGGCGCGCAAGTTCGGCGGCAAGGCGATCACCTACGGCGGCCTCGCCGCGCTCGGGGTGATCGCCTACAAGGCCTACAACAACTGGCAGCAGCAACAGAACGGCGCCGCGCCGCAGGCGCAGCCGCAGACCGTCGACCGCCTGCCGGAAGCCCAGGCCGAAGTGCATAGCCACGCGATCCTCCAGGCCATCGTCGGTGCGGCCAAGGCCGACGGCCACATCGACGAGCGCGAACGGCAGATGATCGAAGGCGAGGTGGCCAAGCTGACCAGCGACCGCGAGGTGCAGGGCTGGCTGGAGCGCGAGCTGAACAAGCCGCTGGACCCGGCCGAGATCGCCCGTGCCGCGAGCACCCCGGAGATCGCCGCCGAGATGTACCTGGCCAGCCTGCTGATGGTCGACGAGGAAAGCTTCATGGAGCGCTCCTACCTCGAGGAGCTGGCGCGGCAGCTGCGCCTGGAGCCCTCGTTCAAGCTGGAGCTGGAGAACCAGGCCAGACAGGCGCTGCAACGCCTGGCCTGAGACGGCGGAGTGTCGTTCCGCGGATAACCGCCGCCATCAGGGCGGCGGCGTTGCCGAAGGGCCGAGCAGAACCTCTCGCTCGCGCTGGCACAGCTCCAGCAGGAAGTCCCAGACCACCCGCAGGCGCACCGAGCGGTGCAGCTCCCGCCGAGTGCTCATCCAGTACTCGCGCTGGATGCTTTCCTCGGGCAGCACCGGTACCAGCAACGGATCGCGGCTACCCATGAAGTGCGGCAGGATCGCCAGGCCGATGCCGGCCTGTGCCGCCTGCTGCTGGGCGACCACGCTGGTGCTGCGGAACACGACCTGCGGGTGGCGGCAGAAACTGTGGTGGAACATCAGTTCCTGGCTGAACAGCAGGTCGTCGACGTAGCCGATCCACTGGTGCCTGCCGAGGTCGTCGCGGTCGCGCAGCGGCGGCGCCTGTTCCAGGTAGGCGGGGCTGGCGAACAACGCCAGGCGATAGCGGGTCAGCAGGCGGGTGATCACCAGGTCGGCGCTCGGCCGGTCGAGGGAGATGGCGATGTCCGCTTCGCGGTTGGTGATGCTGACGAAGCGCGGCACCGAGACCAGCTCGACCTCCAGGCCCGGGTAGTGGCGCATCAATTGCGCCAGGCGCGGAGCGAGGAAGACGCTGCCGAGGCCTTCGGTGACGCCGATGCGGATCTGCCCCAGCGGCGAGATGCTCTGGCTCATTTCTTCCTGGGCGAGCAGCGCGGTGTTCTCCATCGCCTCGGCGTGCTTGAGCAGCGCCTGGCCGGCCGGAGTCAACTGGTAGCCGCCGGTGTGCTGGGCGAACAGTTGGGTGCCGAGGTCGCGCTCGATGTTCTCGATGTGCCGGGCCACCGTGGCGTGAGTGGTGCCGAGACGCTTGGCGGCGGTCAGCAGGCGACCGCTGCGCTGCAACTCGAGGAAGAAACGCAGGTCATTCCAGTCGAACATGGGGAGCGCCTTCTGCCGGGCCGAGGGGGGGCTGTTAGAAAACGAACAATAGCTGCCCCGAAACGTTTGTTTTTTTATCGCGAATGAACGACTAGCCTCAAGCCGTTCGAGACTTGCCGGTCATCCGCAGGTCCGACGGCCCATCACAAGAACGACAAGACGAGGCTCGCCATGCCCGAGGTACTGGATACCTACGACTACCTCATCGTTGGCGCCGGACCTGCCGGCTGCCTGCTGGCCAACCGGCTTTCCGCCGACCCTGCCAACCGTGTCCTGCTGCTGGAAGCCGGCGGCCCGGACAACTATCCCTGGATCCACATTCCCGTCGGCTACCTCTACTGCATCGGCAACCCGCGTACCGACTGGTGCTTCGACACCGACGAGGTCCCCGGGCTCAACGGTCGTTCCCTGAAGTACCCGCGCGGCAAGGTGCTCGGAGGATGCTCCTCGATCAATGGCATGATCTACATGCGTGGCCAGGCCCGCGACTACGACCAGTGGGTGGCCGAAGGCAATCCGGGCTGGAGCTGGAGAGAGCTGCTGCCGCTGTTCCGCAGGATGGAGGACCATTTCGCCGGGACCAGCGAAATGCACGGCGCCGGCGGCGAATGGCGGGTAGAACGCCAGCGGCTCTCCTGGAAGCTGCTCGATGCCTTCCAGCAGGCGGCGGCGCAGACCGGCATCGCCAGCGTCGAGGATTTCAACGGTGGCGACAACGAAGGCTGCGGCTACTTCCAGGTCAACCAGCGCGGCGGGGTGCGCTGGAATGCCTCGAAAGGCTTCCTGCGCGGCATCGCCCAGCGCGCCAACCTGACGGTTCTGACCCATGCCGAAGTCCAGCGAGTGCTCCTCGAGGACGGCCGCGCCAGGGCCCTGTCGGTCCGTTGGCAGGGCCGCGAGCAGCGCTTCGAGGCGCGCCGCGAGATCGTCCTGAGCGCCGGCGCGATCGGTTCGCCGTGCCTGCTGCAACGCTCCGGGATCGGCCCGCGGGACCTGCTGGAGCGGCTCGGCGCCGGGGTCGTCCACGAGTTGCCCGGGGTCGGTGGCAATCTCCAGGATCACCTGCAGCTGCGCATGATCTACAAGGTCGACGGCGTTCCCACCCTCAACCAGATCGCCGGCAGCCTATGGGGCAAGCTGGGCATGGGCCTGCGCTACCTGGCGAGCCGCAGCGGGCCGTTGTCGATGGCGCCGAGCCAACTGGGCGCCTTCGCCCGCTCCGATCCGCAGCAGCCCTCGGCCAACCTCGAATACCATGTCCAGCCGCTCTCGCTGGATCGCTTCGGCGAGCCGCTGCATGCCTTCCCTGCGTTCACCGCGTCGGTCTGCGACCTGCGCCCGCACAGCCGGGGGACGGTGCGCATCCGCTCGCTCGACCCGGGCGAGGCGCCGTCGATCCAGCCCAACTACCTGAGCGATCCGCGCGACCTGAAGGTCGCCGCCGACGCCATACGCCTGACCCGCCGCATCGCCGCCGCACCGGCGCTGGCCGCCTTCCGTCCGCAGGAATACAAGCCCGGCCCGGAATACCGCAGCGAAGAGGATCTGCAGCGCGCTGCGGCGGAGATCGGCACCACCATCTTCCACCCTGCCGGCACCTGCCGCATGGGCCAGGGGCCGCAAGCGGTGGTGGATGCGCAATTGAGGGTGCACGGAATCCCCGGCCTGCGCATCGCCGATGCCTCGATCATGCCCAGCCTGACCTCCGGCAACACCTGTTCGCCGGTGCTGGTGATCGCCGAGAAGGCGGCGCAGATGATTCTCGCCGAGCGCCGCCGCGAGGCCGCGCCGCAGGTCGTCGAAAGCGCCATGGCGGCCGGCGGCAAGGAGGCGGTGGAGGCCTGAGGATCGCTACACCCCGTATCGCGTGGCGCCCGGCGCCGCAGCGGTCGACGCTGAAAACGGAAATGGCAGACAACAATAAGAGCCCCCACAAGGGGCGGGAGAGCCGCAATGACCGAGTACGCAACGACCCCTTCCTACACAGTGCCTGCGACCACGCCCCAGGAGGAGCGCAAGGTGATCTTCGCCTCCTCGCTGGGCACGGTCTTCGAGTGGTACGACTTCTTCCTCTACGGCGCCCTGGCGGCGGTGATCAGCAAGCAGTTCTTCGCCGGCGTCAACGACACCACGGCCTTCATCTTCGCCCTGATGGCCTTCGCCGCCGGCTTCCTGGTGCGGCCCTTCGGCGCGCTGGTGTTCGGCCGCCTGGGCGACATGATCGGGCGCAAGTACACCTTCCTGGTGACCATCCTGTTGATGGGGTTGTCGACCTTCGCTGTCGGCCTGCTGCCCACCTATGCCTCGATCGGGGTCGCCGCGCCGATCATCCTGGTCACCTTGCGCATGCTCCAGGGCCTGGCCCTGGGCGGCGAGTACGGCGGCGCGGCGATCTATGTCGCCGAGCACGCCCCGGCGAACAAGCGCGGTAGCTACACCAGTTGGATCCAGTCCACCGCGACCCTCGGCCTGTTGCTCTCGCTGCTGGTGATCCTGGCCTGTCGCCAGTTGACCGGCGACGAGTTCGAGACCTGGGGCTGGCGCCTGCCATTCCTGCTGTCCATCGTCCTGCTGGGCATCTCCACCTGGATCCGCCTGTCCATGCGCGAGTCGCCAGCGTTCCTCAAGATGAAGGCCGAGGGCAAGGTCAGCAAGGCGCCGCTGCGCGAGTCCTTCACCCAGTGGGGCAACCTGAAGGTGGTGCTGACCGCGCTGTTCAGCATCAATGCCGGCCAGGCGGTGACCTTCTACACGGCGCAGTTCTACGTGCTGTTCTTCCTTACCCAGGTGCTCAAGGTCGATGGCGGCACCGCCAACGGTCTGCTGATCGTCGCCCTGGTGCTTGGCGCGCCGTTCTTCATCGTCGCCGGCTGGCTGTCCGACCGCATCGGCCGCAAGCCGGTGCTGCTGGCCGGCCTGTTGCTCGCCACGCTGTTCTACTTCCCGCTGTTCAAGGGCCTGACCCACTACGCCAACCCGGCCATCGACCAGGCCAGCCGGCAGTCGCCGATCAGCGTGGTGGCCGACCCGGCGACCTGCACTTTCCAGTTCGACCCGGTAGGCAAGGCGACCTTCGACAGCCCCTGCGACAAGGTCAAGACCTTCCTGGTCAAGGCCGGCCTGCCCTACTCGACGGTGGCGGCGCCCGCCGGCAGCGACGTCAGGGTGCGGATCGGCGAGACCGAGATCGCCGGCTTCGACGCCGAAGCGATGGCGGCCGCGGTGAAGACGGCAGGCTATCCGCAGCAGGCCGACGGCAGCCAGGTGAACAAGCCGATGGTGATCGCCATCATCTTCGCCCTGGTACTGATCTCCACCCTCTGCTATGGCCCGCTGGCGGCGCTGATGGTCGAACTGTTCCCGACCCGCATCCGCTATTCCTCGCTGTCCCTGCCGTACCATATCGGCAACGGCTGGTTCGGCGGCTTCCTGCCCACGGTCTCGTTCGCCCTGGTGGTGTACACCGGCGACATCTTCTACGGCCTCTGGTATCCGGTGCTGATCACCGGCGGTAGCCTGGTCTGCGCCTTGCTGTTCCTCCGCGAAACCCGCCATACCGACATCCACCGGTGAAATCGCGCCCCGTTCCCGGCATGGGGACGGGGCGCACATTCCCTCCGTGATGAGCCTGTCTTCTCAGAAAAGTCTGGCTTGCCAGTTTTCTTTCTTTCTCTTTCTGCCACACTTCTGGCGTCAAAAAACGCCTTTCCAGCGCCTACAATAGCGGGAAAACCCTATGGCGCTGCTTGCCGGTGCCGGGGACGGCCTATACAGTCCGCGCGATTGACGGGCCGTTGTGGCGGCAGGAACGAATCCGGACTCGAGTCTTGGGGAAAAATGTGAAGAACTGGACTGTTCGCCAGCGAATCCTGGCAAGTTTCGCCGTGATCATCGCGATCATGCTGCTGATGGCCGCTACTGCGTACGTGAAGATGTTGACGGTGGAAAAGGGCGCCTACCGTGTCCAGGACGACGCCATGCCGGGGATGTACTTCATCACGCTGGTACGCAGTTCGTGGACCGACAACTACTTGCAGACCCAGGAACTGTTCGGCATCACCGACGACCACGAGCTGAGCAAGGCCGAGGCCGACAGTATCCTCGCCAGCGAGGAGCGCCTGGACCAGCAGATCGCCTCCTACCAGAAGACCATGAACCCGGACGAGGCCCGCGACCACGAGTTGCTCGCCGGTTTCCAGGCCGTGCGCAAGAACTACCTGGAGCAGCACGACAAGGTGCTCGAGCTTTACCGCGAGAAGCGCTTCGAGGAAGCCGGCAAGCTCGTCGCCGGCCCGTTGACCGAGCACTGGCGCGAGGGCCGCAAGTACCTCAACGAGATGATCGAGCTGAACAAGGACATCGCCGATCGCGCCTCGGACAACATCGTAAACGCGGTGGACGATGCCGAACTGAGCATGCTGGTGACCCTGCTGCTGGCGGTGGTGGTAGCCGGCATCTGCGGTTTCCTGCTGTTGCGGGCGATCACCCAGCCGATCCAGAAGATCGTCCGCAGCCTCGACCTGATGGCCGGTGGCGACCTCACCGCACGCCTGAACCTCGGCCGGCGTGACGAATTCGGCGCCATCGAGACCGGTTTCAACGGCATGGCCGAAGAGCTCAAGGGCCTGGTGTCGCAGGCCCAGCGTTCTTCGGTGCAGGTCACCACCTCAGTCACCGAGATCGCCGCGACCTCCAAGCAGCAGCAGGCCACCGCCACCGAAACCGCCGCGACCACCACGGAGATCGGCGCCACTTCTCGCGAGATCGCCGCCACCTCGCGCGACCTGGTGCGGACCATGAGCGAAGTCTCCGGCGCCGCCGAGCAGACGTCGACCCTGGCCGGTTCCGGCCAGTTGGGCCTGGCGCGCATGGAGGAAACCATGCACCACGTGATGGGCGCGGCCGACCTGGTCAACGCCAAGCTGGCGATCCTCAACGAGAAGGCCGGCAACATCAACCAGGTGGTCACCACCATCGTCAAGGTCGCCGACCAGACCAACCTGCTCTCGCTGAACGCCGCCATCGAGGCGGAGAAAGCCGGCGAGTACGGCCGCGGGTTCGCCGTGGTGGCCACCGAGGTGCGCCGGCTGGCGGACCAGACCGCGGTCGCCACCTACGACATCGAGCAGATGGTGCGCGAGATCCAGTCGGCGGTATCGGCCGGGGTGATGGGCATGGACAAGTTCTCCGAGGAGGTCCGCCGCGGTATCGCCGAGGTCGGCCAGGTCGGCGAGCAACTGTCGCAGATCATTCAGCAGGTGCAGGCGCTGGCGCCGCGGGTGCAGATGGTCAACGAGGGTATGCAGGCCCAGGCTACCGGTGCCGAGCAGATCAACCAGGCGCTGGTGCAACTGGGCGAGGCCACCGGGCAGACCGTGGAGTCGCTGCGCCAGGCCAGCTTCGCCATCGATGAGCTGAACCTGGTGGCGAACGGGCTGCGCAACGGCGTATCCCGCTTCAAAGTCTGAGGCTGTGACCGTGTCCCGCTCCACCGGCGATCATCGACGCACCAGCAAGCTGTTCCTGCTGTTCCGCATGGAAGGCGACCGCTATGCCCTGGATGCCCGCGAAGTGGTCGAAGTGCTGCCGCTGCTGCGCCTGAAGCGCATTCCGGAGGCGCCGGAATGGGTCGCCGGGGTGTTCTCCCATCGCGGCGTCCTGGTCCCGGTGCTCGACCTCTGCGCAATGGCCTTCGGCCGCGCGGCGCTGGCCCGCACCAGCACGCGCATCGTGCTGGTCGAATACCGCGCCCGCCAGGACCGGGAGCCGGTCTGGCTCGGACTGATCCTCGAACAGGCCACCGATACCCTGCGCTGCGAACCGTCGGCGTTCCGCGACTATGGCCTGGACAACGGCGGGGCCCGCTATCTCGGTCCGGTCTATGAAGGACCACGGGGACTGGTGCAATGGGTGCGGGTCGAGGCATTGCTGCCCGACGAAGTGCGCGCCCTGCTGTTCCCGCCGGAGTGCGGCGAGGGGACGGCATGAACGATCGCTTCGAACGCCTGCTCAAGAGCAGGATCGGCCTGGATGCCAGCTCGGTGGGCAGCGCGGTGATCGAGCGCGCGGTACGCCAGCGCATGAGCGGCCTCGCGCTGCACGACGAGGACGAATACTGGATGCGCCTGAACGGCTCGCCGGGCGAGGTGCAGGCGCTGATCGAAGCGGTGGTGGTGCCGGAGACCTGGTTCTTCCGCTACCCGGAGTCGTTCACCACCCTCGCCAGGCTGGCCTTCGAGCGCCTGCCGAGCCTGGGCGGCGGACGCGCGCTAAGGATCCTCAGCCTGCCCTGTTCCACCGGCGAGGAGCCGTATTCCATCGTCATGGCCTTGCTCGATGCCGGGCTCTCCGAGTACCTGTTCGAGGTCGACGCCCTCGACGTCAGCGCTCGGGTGATCGAGCGCGCCAGCCTCGGGGTGTACGGCAGGAATTCCTTCCGCGGCGACGAACTGGGGTTTCGCGACCGCCATTTCAGCGAGGTCGCCGAGGGCTACCAGTTGGCCGAGCAGGTTCGCCGCAAGGTGCGCTTCCGCTGCGGCAATTTGCTCGATCCCGGGCTACTGGCGGGCGAGGCACCCTACGATTTCGTGTTCTGTCGCAACCTGCTGATCTATTTCGACCGCCCGACCCAGAGCGAGGTGGTCGAGGTGCTCAAGCGCCTGTTGCGGTCGGACGGCGCGATGTTCATCGGTCCGGCCGAGGCGAGCCTGCTCAGCCAGCACGGCATGCAGCCGATCGGCGTGCCGCTGTCTTTCGTGTTCCGCCGGACCAGCGAGGCGCCCCGCGGCGCGCGGCCCAAAGCGGTGAGCGACGGAGCGCGCCCGGTCGTTGCCGCCGCCGTGGAGCGTGCGAGTATTCGGCCTTCGCCGCCGCCACCGGCGAAACCGCGCCAGCGGCTATCCAGCCTGGTTCCGCCAGCCAGCGGCCAGCCCCTCGCCAGTCCCGTCGGCGAGTTCGACGAAATCGCCCGCCTGGCGGATGCCGGCCAGCACCGCGAGGCGCGCGCCGCCTGCGAGCGCCAACTGGCCGCGCGTGGGCCGTCGGCCACGGTCTTCTACTGGCTCGGGCTGCTCAGCGATGTCGCCGGGCAGGAGCAGGAAGCCCAGGATTTCTACCGCAAGGCCCTGTACCTGGAGCCGCAGCACGCCGAGGCGCTGGCGCACCTGGCGGCGCTGCTCGCCGCTCGCGGCGACCATGCCGGCGCCCGGCGCCTGCAGCAACGTGCGGCCCGTGGAGTGAACAAAGATGGTTGAGGCGAGCCTGACCTTGCTCGATACCCAACAGGTGGATGACTGCTGGAACCGCATCGGCGTGCATGGCGACAAGTCCTGCGAACGCCTGGCCGAGCATGTCCATTGCCGCAACTGCGAGGTTTACGCTGCCGCGGCGACCTACTTGCTGGACCGCATCGCCCTGCGCCAGGACCAGCTCGACAGCGCCGAAACGATGGACAGTCAGCGCGAACAGAGCGACCTCGGCGAGACGCGTTCGATCCTGGTGTTCCGCCTGGGCGAAGAGTGGTTCGGCCTGGCCACCGGGAGCCTGGTGGAAGTGGCGCCGATGAATCCTATCCATTCCCTGCCGCACCAGCGCTCGCGCGCCCTGCAAGGGGTGACCAACGTGCGCGGCGCGCTGGTCGCCTGCCTTTCCCTCGGCGAACTGCTGGATCTCGAACCCGGCGCCGCGCCGGTCAGCGAGCGCCGGGTGGTTCCGCGCATGCTGATCATTTCCGCCGCCGGCGGTCCGGTGGTGGCGCCGGTGGAGGAAGTCGACGGCATCCATGCGATTCCGCTGGCGCGGATACTGCCGCCCAACCACACCGACGGCCAGGCCTCGCGCCGGCACGTGGCCGGCGTGCTGCAATGGCGCGAGCGGAGCATCACCCTGCTCGACGAAGGCCCTCTCCTGCAAGCCGTAGCGCGGAGCCTGGCATGACCCCGGACCAGATGAGAGACGCGTCGCTGCTCGAGCTGTTCCGGCTCGAGGCGGAGGCCCAGACCCAGGTGCTCAACGCCGGCCTGATGGCGCTGGAGCGCAGCCCGACCCAGGCCGACCAACTGGAAGCCTGCATGCGCGCCGCGCACTCGCTGAAAGGCGCGGCGCGGATCGTCGGGCTGGACGCCGGCGTGCGCGTGGCGCACGTCATGGAGGATTGCCTGGTGGAGGCGCAGGACGGACGCCTGCTCCTGCAATCGGAACATATCGATGCGTTGCTCCAGGGCTGCGACCTGTTGCTGCGTATCGGCACCCCGCCAGCCGGCGACGCAGGCTGGGCCGAAGGCGCCGGGCGGGAAGAGATCGACGGCCTGGTGCTGCGCCTCGAAGGCCTGGTGCGCAGCGGCCTGCCGCTGGCCCGCGCGGAGCTGCCGGCGACGACTCCCGGTCTGCCGGAAGCGGTCCCCGAGGCGCCGCCAGCGGCGTCAGCGGCCGCCAGCGACGACAACGACGAGGAGCCCGCCGGGCAGGCGGGCGGCGAACAGGCCGAGGAGCGCCGCAGCCGGGTCCTGCGGGTCACCGCCGAACGCCTGGACCGGCTGCTGGATATCTCCAGCAAGTCGCTGGTGGAGTTCCAGCGCATCAAGCCGCTGGCCGATTCCCTGCAACGCCTGCGTCGCCTGCAGTCCAGCGCCAGCCGCGCGCTCGACGTGGTACGCGAGACGGTCCAGGAAACCGCCCTCGACCCGCAGGCCCAGGCCATGCTCGGCGAGGCGCGGCAACTGATTGGCGAATGCCAGCAGATGCTGGTGCAGCACATCGCCGATCTCGACGAGTTCGCCTGGCAGGGCGGCCAGCGTGCCCAGGTGCTCTACGACGCGGCGCTGGCCTCGCGGATGCGGCCATTCGCCGACGTCCTTAGCGGCCAGGCGCGGATGGTTCGCGACCTGGGCCGCTCGCTGGGCAAGCAGGTGCGCCTGCTGGTCGAGGGCGAAAGCACCCAGGTCGACCGGGATGTCCTGGAAAAACTCGAAGCGCCGCTCACCCACCTGCTACGCAATGCCGTCGATCACGGTATCGAGGCGCCGGAAACCCGCCTCGCCGCCGGCAAGCCGGCCGAGGGCAGGATCACCATCCGCGCCCGCCACCACGCCGGCATGCTGGTCCTGGAACTGAGCGACGACGGCGGCGGCATCGATCTGCAGCGCCTGCGCGAGACCGTGCTCAATCGCCAGTTCGCCACCGCCGAGACCGTGGCGCAACTGAGCGAGGAGGAACTCCTGGCGTTTCTCTTCCTGCCCGGCTTCAGCATGCGCGAGCAGGTCACCGAGGTGTCCGGTCGCGGCGTCGGACTGGACGCCGTGCAGCACATGGTCCGCCAGTTGCGCGGCGGCGTGCGCATGGAGCAACGCCAGGGGCAGGGAGCGCTGTTTCACGTCGAGGTGCCGCTGACCCTGTCCGTGGTGCGCAGCCTGGTGGTGGAGATCGGCGAGGAGGCCTACGCCTTCCCGCTGGCGCACATCGAGCGCATGTGCGAGCTGGAAGCGGAGGAGATCGTCCAGCTCGAAGGTCGCCAGCACTTCTGGTACGAGGGTCGCCATGTCGGCCTGGTCTCGGCTGCGCAACTGCTGCAGCGGCCCGAGAGCAGCCGCACCGAAGGGGCCATCCCGGTAGTGGTGGTGCGCGACCGCGATGCGGTCTACGGCGTCGCCGTGGAGCGTTTCGTCGGCGAGCGTACCCTGGTGGTGATGCCTCTCGATCCGCGCCTGGGCAAGGTGCGCGACGTTTCCGCCGGCGCCTTGCTGGACGACGGTTCGCCGGTGCTGATCCTGGACGTCGAGGACCTCCTGCATTCGGTCGGCAAGCTGCTCAGCAGCGGCCGCCTGGAGCGCATCGATCGCAGCCGGCGGCAGGCCGGCGGGGCGCAACGCAAGCGCATCCTGGTGGTCGACGACTCGCTCACGGTGCGTGAGCTGGAACGCAAGCTCCTGCTCGGCCGCGGCTACGACGTGGCAGTGGCGGTGGATGGCATGGACGGCTGGAACGCCCTGCGCTCGGAGCATTTCGACCTGCTCATCACCGATATCGACATGCCGCGCATGGACGGTATCGAACTGGTCACCCTGGTGCGTCGCGACAGCCGCCTGCAGTCGCTGCCGGTGATGGTGGTGTCGTACAAGGATCGTGAGGAGGACCGTCGGCGCGGTCTCGACGCCGGCGCCGACTATTATCTGGCGAAGGCCAGTTTCCACGATGAGGCCTTGCTGGATGCCGTCGTCGTCCTGATCGGAGAAGCACAGGGTTGAGGATCGGAATCGTCAATGACATGCCGTTGGCCGTCGAGGCGCTGCGCCGCGCGCTGGCCTTCGAGCCGCAGCACCAGATCGTCTGGGTCGCCAGCAACGGTGCCGAGGCGGTGACCCAGTGCGCCGCCGATACGCCCGACGTGGTGCTGATGGACCTGCTCATGCCGGTGATGGACGGCGTCGAGGCAACTCGTCGGATCATGGCGGAAAGTCCTTGCGCGATCGTGATTGTTACCGTCGATATCGAGCAGAATGTGCACCGGGTTTTCGAAGCGATGGGATATGGGGCGCTCGATGCGGTGAACACGCCGGCGCTGGGCATCGGCAACCCGCAAACGGCGGCGGCGCCGTTGTTGCGCAAGATTCAGAACGTCGGCTGGCTGATCGGCCAGCGCGATAACCGTGGCAAGGTCCAGGTGGTGCCGCCGAAGGCCGGCGGGGCGCGCCAGCGTCTGGTGGCGATCGGCGCCTCGGCTGGCGGTCCGGCGTCGCTCGCGGTGTTGCTCAAGCAACTGCCGGCCAGTTTCAATGCCGCGGTGGTGCTGGTGCAGCATGTCGACGAGGTATTCGCCGCCGGCATGGCCGAATGGCTGGCCAGCGAATCGAAGCTGCCGGTGCGCCTGGCGCGCGATGGCGAGCCGCCGATACCGGGGCAGATCCTGCTGGCGGGGACCAACAATCACATCCGCCTGCTGCGCAACGGTTCGCTGGTGTACACCGCCGAACCGCGTTCTTTCGTCTACCGGCCGTCCATCGACGTGTTTTTCGAGAGCGTGGCGAATTATTGGCGTGGCGATGCCGTGGGCGTGCTGCTGACCGGCATGGGCCGCGACGGCGCCCAGGGCCTCAAGCAGATGCGCGAGCGCGGTTTCCTCACCATCGCCCAGGACCAGGCCAGTTGCGCAGTCTACGGGATGCCGAAGGCCGCGGCGGCGATCGATGCCGCGGTGCAGATCCTTTCCCTGGAAAAGATCGCCCCGCGCCTGGCGGAGGTATTCGATTAGCCGGGTT
Source organism: Pseudomonas sp. 203-8 (assembly GCF_020708595.1). Taxonomy (NCBI): domain Bacteria; kingdom Pseudomonadati; phylum Pseudomonadota; class Gammaproteobacteria; order Pseudomonadales; family Pseudomonadaceae; genus Pseudomonas; species Pseudomonas sp. 203-8. The sequence continues at coordinate 363,562 of NZ_JAJFDF010000002.1, forward strand.
CGACTCCGGCCAGGCGCCAGGGTAGGCGCCGGCGCCCGCCGCGGCGGTGCGTGGAACAGCATTCAATTTGATACGAGGGGCCCCGGTCCCGGAGAGAAACATGCACAACCCTCATGAGAGCAAGACCGACCTGGGCGCCCCTCTGGACGGCGCGGTCATGGTACTGCTTGTCGATGATCAGGCCATGATCGGAGAGGCTGTGCGTCGCTCACTGGCGAGCGAGGCGGGCATCGACTTCCATTTCTGTTCCGATCCGCAGCAGGCGGTGGCGGTGGCCAACCAGATCAAGCCGACGGTGATCCTCCAGGACCTGGTGATGCCCGGCGTCGACGGCCTCACGCTGCTCGCTGCCTACCGCAGCAACCCGGCGACCCGCGACATCCCGATCATCGTCCTGTCGACCAAGGAAGAGCCGACGGTGAAGAGCGCGGCGTTCGCCGCCGGCGCCAACGACTACCTGGTCAAGCTGCCTGACGCCATCGAGCTGGTGGCGCGTATCCGCTACCACTCGCGTTCGTACATCGCCCTGCAGCAACGCGACGAGGCCTATCGGGCGCTGCGCGAGAGCCAGCAGCAGTTGCTGGAGACCAACCTGGTGCTGCAGCGGCTGATGAACTCCGACGGCCTGACCGGGCTCTCCAACCGTCGTCACTTCGACGAATACCTGGAGATGGAGTGGCGCCGCTCGCTGCGCGAGCAGTCGCAACTGTCGCTGCTGATGATCGACGTGGACTATTTCAAGAGCTACAACGACACCTTCGGCCACGTCGCCGGCGACGAGGCCCTGCGCCAGGTCGCCGGGGCCATCCGCGAGGGCTGCAGTCGCTCCTCGGACCTGGCGGCTCGGTACGGCGGCGAGGAGTTCGCCATGGTCCTCCCGGGCACCTCGCCGGGCGGCGCACGGTTGCTGGCGGAGAAGGTCCGGCGCACGGTGGAGAGCCTGCAGATCAGCCACGACCAGCCACGCCCGGGCTCGCACCTGACCGTCAGCATCGGCGTCAGCACCCTGGTGCCGGGCGGCGGCGGGCAAACCTTCCGGGTTCTCATCGAGATGGCCGACCAGGCGCTCTACCAGGCCAAGAACAATGGCCGCAACCAGGTCGGCCTGATGGAACAGCCGGTGCCGCCGGCCCCGGCGGGCTGAGCGGCGCGCGGCGGCCATGCGTCGCCGGCCGGCATTAAATAGAGGCCGGCGTACTGCCTGTGGGGCGCAAGTGCAGTATACTTCGCAGCTTTTCGACGTTTTCCCGCGAGTGAGCGCCAGCCATGGAAATCAACCCGATCCTCAACAGCATCAAGGACCTCTCCGAGCGCACCCAGACCATTCGGGGGTATCTTTGACTACGATCAGAAGCATGATCGCCTGGTCGAAGTAAACCGCGAGCTCGAAGACCCCAACGTCTGGAACAACCCTGAATACGCCCAGAACCTCGGCCGCGAGCGCGCCCAGCTGGCGCAGGTGGTGGAAACCCTGGACGACCTGACCAGCGGCCTGGCCGACTCCCGCGACCTGCTGGACATGGCGGTCGAGGAAGACGACGAGGGCGCCGTCGACGACGTTGCCAACGAAGTCGAGCGTCTGCGCGAGATCCTCGAGAAGCTGGAGTTCCGCCGCATGTTCAGCGGCGAGATGGACCCGAACAACGCCTACCTGGACATCCAGGCCGGCTCCGGCGGCACCGAGGCCCAGGACTGGGCCAACATGCTGCTGCGCATGTACCTGCGCTGGGCCGACAAGCACGGCTTCGACGCCACTATCATCGAGCTGTCCGAGGGCGAGGTCGCCGGCATCAAGGGCGCCACCGTGCACATCAAGGGCGAGTACGCCTTCGGCTGGCTGCGCACCGAGATCGGCGTGCACCGCCTGGTGCGCAAGAGTCCGTTCGACTCCGGCAACCGTCGCCACACCTCGTTCACCGCGGTGTTCGTATCGCCGGAAATCGACGACAACATCGAGATCGAGATCAACCCGGCCGACCTGCGCATCGATACCTACCGCTCCTCCGGCGCGGGCGGTCAGCACGTGAACACCACCGATTCGGCGGTGCGGATCACCCACGTGCCGACCAATACCGTGGTGGCGTGCCAGAACGAACGCTCCCAGCACGCCAACAAGGACACCGCGATGAAGATGCTGCGGGCCAAGTTGTACGAGCTGGAAATGCAGAAGCGTACCGCCGCGTCCCAGGCCCTGGAGGACTCCAAGTCCGACATCGGCTGGGGCCACCAGATCCGCTCCTACGTGCTCGACCAGTCGCGGATCAAGGACCTGCGTACCGGTATCGAGCGCAGCGACTGCGACAAGGTGCTCGACGGCGATCTAGACGAATACCTCGAAGCCAGCCTCAAACAGGGGCTGTAAAGCTGCTGCGCCTGGCCAGGCCGCGTTGGAAAATGGTTCGGACTGCTCGTTTTTTACGATCGTGAACTCCGTGTCCTCGCCATTTCCCGCCTTGCCTGGCCGGCGTTCGCTACGCTTTTCGCCCCTGTTGCGCAATCCGTTTCCACAGGCAAGAGAGCCTAACCAGGAACCACCAAGACCATGAGCGACCAACAACTCGACCAGCACGAACTGCAACAGGAAGAAAACAAGCTGATCGCCCAGCGCAAGGAAAAACTTGCCGCCGTGCGCGAAGCCCGGGCCATCGCCTTCCCCAACGACTTCCGCCGCGACGCCTACTTCGCGGACCTGCAGAAACAGTACGCCGACAAGACCAAGGAAGAGCTGGAAGCCGCAGCGATCCCGGTCAAGGTGGCCGGTCGGATCATGCTCAACCGCGGTTCCTTCATCGTCCTCCAGGACAGCAGCGAGCGCCTGCAGGTCTACGTCAACCGCAAGACCCTGCCGGAAGAAACCCTGGCCGAGATCAAGACCTGGGACCTGGGCGACATCATCGGCGCCGAAGGCGTGCTGGCCCGCTCGGGCAAGGGCGACCTGTACGTCGACATGACCAGCGTGCGCCTGCTGACCAAGTCGCTGCGTCCGCTGCCGGACAAGCACCATGGCCTGACCGACACCGAGCAGCGCTACCGCCAGCGCTACGTCGACCTGATGGTCAACGAGGAAACCCGCCACACCTTCCGCGTGCGTTCCCAGGTCATCGCCCACATCCGCCGTTTCCTCAGCGAGCGCGGTTTCCTCGAAGTGGAGACCCCGATGCTGCAGACCATCCCCGGCGGCGCCGCGGCCAAGCCGTTCGAGACCCATCACAACGCGCTGGACATGGCCATGTTCCTGCGCATCGCCCCGGAGCTGTACCTCAAGCGCCTGGTGGTCGGCGGTTTCGAGAAGGTCTTCGAGATCAACCGCAACTTCCGTAACGAAGGCGTCTCGACCCGGCACAACCCCGAGTTCACCATGCTCGAGTTCTACCAGGCCTACGCCGACTACGAAGACAACATGGACCTGACCGAGGAACTGTTCCGCGAACTGGCCCAGGCGGTACTCGGTACCACCGACGTGCCCTACGGCGACAAGGTCTTCCACTTCGGCGAGCCGTTCGTGCGCCTGTCGGTGTTCGATTCGATCCTCAAGTACAACCCGGAGATCACCGCCGCCGACCTCAACGACGTCGAGAAGGCGCGGGCCATCGCCAAGAAGGCCGGCGCCAAGGTCCTCGGCCACGAAGGCCTGGGCAAGCTGCAGGTGATGATTTTCGAGGAACTGGTGGAGCACAAGCTGGAGCAGCCGCACTTCATCACCCGCTACCCCTTCGAGGTTTCGCCGCTGGCCCGCCGCAACGACGAAGACCCGAGCGTCACCGACCGCTTCGAGCTGTTCATCGGCGGCCGCGAGATCGCCAATGCCTATTCCGAGCTGAACGACGCCGAGGACCAGGCCGAGCGCTTCATGTTGCAGGTCAAGGAGAAGGACGCCGGCGACGACGAGGCGATGCACTACGACGCCGACTTCATCAATGCCCTGGAATACGGCATGCCGCCGACCGCCGGCGAAGGCATCGGCATCGACCGCCTGGTGATGCTGCTGACCAACTCGCCGTCGATCCGCGACGTGATCCTGTTCCCGCACATGCGCCCGCAGGCCTGAGCGCCGCAACAGTCCATGGAAAAGCCGCCTTCGGGCGGTTTTTTCATGGCCGCGCGGTGTCCCGGCCGCCGGGCCAGGGGCCGATAACCGCCGATCCGCCGGCTGACCACGGAAGGTGCGGGTGGGATCGGAGCTTCCCCGATAGCGGCCGATTGATTCCACGCGAAAAAGTCCGAACAATGCCCCATCGTCCGCGAGCGGAGGAAACACCGTGTCCCGAGTAGCTCCCAGAGACAGCGCCGCGCAGGCCGCCAGCGCGGTAGCCGAAAGCGTTCGTTACCAGGGCCGCAAGGCCAGCCGCCAGGGCAGCGAGCAGCGGCGCCAGGCGATTCTCGATGCCGCCATGCGCCTGATCGTCCGCGACGGCGTACGGGCCGTGCGCCACCGCGCGGTGGCCGCCGAGGCCCAGGTGCCGTTGTCGGCCACCACCTACTACTTCAAGGACATCGACGATCTCATCACCGACACCTTCGCCCTCTTCGTCGAGCGCAACGCAGAGGCGCTGTCGGCGTTCTGGAGCAGCGTGGAGGGCGACCTCCAGGAGATGGCCGCGGTGCTGGCCGACGACCCCGGCGCCCGTGGCTCGCTGGTGGAACGGATCGTCGAGCTGGCCGTGCAGTATGTCCAGGTCCAGCTCACCGAGCGCCGCGAGCACCTGCTGGCCGAACAGGCCTTCCGCCAGGAGGCGTTGCTCAACCCGCGCCTGCGCGAACTGGCCGATGCCCACCAGCGGATTCTCTCCCTCGGCGCCGTGCATTTCTTCCAGGTGCTCGGTTCCGGGCAGCCCGAGCAGGACGCCAAGGTGTTGACGTCGATTATTCTGCAGATGGAATATCAGGGCCTCGTGGACGGGGTCGAGCAACTGGCCGTGGACGAAATGCGCGCCATACTCAGACGGTACCTGAATCTGGTCATGGGCCTGTGACCTGAGCGTCAACCCCGCCATGGCGGGGTTTTTCATACCCGAACCTTCCCTCGGCCAGCCGGTCGCAGGTTGCGGAGGGTTCCTAAGGAGCGTGTGATGAAAGCCTGGCGTTGCCTGGTGGTCCTGAGTTTCCTGCTGTTGGGCGGTTGCCTGGTCACCTTCAAGGAGCCGATACCGCCGCGCGAGGCGGCGCCGAGCCATCTGCTCGGGACCTGGAGCCGCGAGAACGAGTGGAAGGAAGAACAATTCCTGGAGATCACCCGTTCCGGCAGCAATGTCTACCGTGCGCTCAGCTACGTGGACAGCAAGGACAATACCGAGAGCCTGGAAGACTACGGCTTCACCGTCTCCCACCAGGGCAAGCGCTGGTACCTGTCGGCCGGCCTGCCGAAGAGCCTGGGCGGCAACTTCATCATCGCCGGCTTCGAGATCACCGACGGTGACGAGCTGGTGATCTACAACCTCGACGTCGAGCGCATCGTCGAGGACCTCGGCGCCGGCCAGCTCGACGGCGAGACCGTCGACAGCGATCAGGGCAAGGGCGCGCTGGTGCGCAGCCCGTTGGCGAAGGTCTTCGCCTATCTGAACGATCCCGCCAATTCCGACGTGTTCGTCGAGGCCGCCCGCTTCCAGCGGGTCACCCAATGAGATTGCCGATGAGCCAGCGCAAGGCGCAGAACGACTACCAGAAGATCATCCGCTCCCTGTCCGATCGCATCGTCGAGGCGCAGACGCCGATCCGCGTGCTGGATGCGATCAAATGGGACGACGGGATCCGCCAGGACTTCCTCAAGGGCCGCGGCAAGCATGCGCCGAAGGTCGATCGCGGCTACTACGACAGCCGCCCGCTGGCCTTCGACGCCAGCGCCAAGAAGCAGGAATTCCAGAACATCGAGCGCGACATCACCCGCCAGTTGGGCCAGTTCAACCCGGTCGGGCAGATCATGCGGCGGATGTGCAAGGAATACCGGATGGTCATTCGCATGCTCGAGGCGCGCGGCACCCCGGACCTCGGGCTGATCTCCCAGGAACTCTACGGCTCGGCCTCGGACGCCTTCCATGCCGGCGATCCGACCCTGGCCGACCTCGGCCTGATGCTCTCCGACTACCTGAACAACATCGCCGACCGCGGCGATCTCAAGGACGAACCCAAGACCCTGACCGCCAAGGAGGTCGTACCGATCCTCCAGGCGCGGCTGAACACCGTGTTCGGCGAGGAGGAGGGCACCATCCGCGTGTTCGAGTCCGACGGCATCGTCGCCGACGCGGCGGCCGGCGCCGACTACATCAAGGTACGCGCCGACGCCCTGTTCAACGAGCGCGACGTGCGCGCGCTGGAGGTCCACGAGGGTCTGGTGCACGTCGGCACCACCCTGAACGGCCTGAGCCAGCCGATCTGCACCTTCCTCGCCAAGGGACCGCCGTCCTCCACCGTGACCCAGGAAGGCCTGGCGATCCTGATGGAGGTGATCGCCTTCGCCTCCTACCCGACCCGCCTGCGCAAGTTGACCAATCGCACCCGGGCGATCCACATGGCCGAGGAGGGCGCCGATTTCCTCGACGTGTTCCACTTCTACCGCGAGCAAGGCTACAGCCTGGAGGACAGCTACCAGAACGCCAGCCGGGTCTTCCGCGGCTCGACCCCGGATGGCCTGCCGTTCACCAAGGACCTGTCCTACCTGAAGGGCTTCATCCTCATCTACAACTACATCCAGCTCGCCGTGCGCAAGGGCAAGCTCGAACAGATCCCCCTGCTGTTCTGCGGCAAGACCACCCTGGAAGACATGCGCACCCTGCGCCAACTGGTGGACGAGGGCCTGGTGGCGCCGCCGAAGTACCTGCCGCCGCAGTTCCGCGACCTCAACGCGCTGTCGGCCTGGATGTGCTTCTCGAACTTCCTCAACCACCTCAGCCTGGACCGCATCGAAGCGGACTACGCGAACATCCTCTGACCGTTCCCCGCCGTGCCGGTCTTTCCCGGTGCGCGCGGGCGGTCGGCCGGCAAGCAAGGAGAACGGCGATGGCCAGCCACGAACTCGACTACCGCATCCTCGGCGAATCCATGCAGACCGTGGAGATCGAACTCGACCCCGGGGAAACCGTGATCGCCGAGGCCGGGGCGATGAACTACATGACCGGCGACATCCGCTTCACCGCGCGGATGGGCGACGGCTCCGACGGCAGCCTGCTGGGCAAGCTGTGGAGCGCCGGCAAGCGCAAGCTCGGTGGCGAGTCGGTGTTCATGACCCACTTCACCAACGAAGGCCAGGGCAAGCAGCACGTGGCCTTTGCCGCGCCCTATCCGGGCAGCGTGGTGGCGGTGGACCTGGACGATGTCGGCGGGTGCCTGTTCTGCCAGAAGGACTCGTTCCTCTGCGCAGCCTATGGCACCCGGGTCGGCATCGCCTTCACCAAGCGCCTGGGCGCCGGTTTCTTCGGCGGCGAGGGCTTCATCCTGCAGAAGCTCGAGGGCGATGGCCTGGTCTTCGTCCACGCCGGCGGCACGCTGATCCGCCGCCAGTTGAATGGCGAGACGCTGCGGGTCGACACCGGTTGCCTGGTGGCCTTCACCGACGGCATCGACTACGACGTGCAACTGGCCGGCGGCCTGAAGAGCATGCTGTTCGGCGGCGAAGGATTGCTGCTGACCACCCTCAAGGGCAGCGGCACCGTCTGGCTGCAGAGCCTGCCGTTCTCGCGCCTGGCCGGGCGCATCTACGACGCCACCTTTCGCGCCCGCGAAGAGGTAAGGACCAACAACGGATGAAGCGCCTGCTGATCCCGCTGCTGGTACTCGGCGCGCTGTTCCTCGGTGGCTGCAGTTCGCTGCTGTTCTATCCCGAGCCGGTGGTGCAGATCACTCCGGCGCGCGCCGGGCTGGAGTACCGCGACGTCACCCTGACCACCGCCGACGGCGTGCGCCTGCGCGCCTGGTGGCTGCCGGCGAAGAAAGGCGTGCCGGTGAAAGGCACCGTGCTCTACCTGCACGGCAACGGCGGCAACCTGTCCTGGCACCTCGGCGGCACGTGGTGGCTGCCCGCCGAGGGCTACCAGGTGCTGATGCTCGACTATCGCGGCTACGGCCAGTCGGAGGGCCAGCCGGGACTGCCGGAGGTCTACCGCGACATCGACGCGGCGTTCGCCTGGCTCGACCAGGCGCCGGAGGTGAAGGGCACCGAGCGCGTGCTGCTGGGGCAGAGTCTCGGCGGCGCGCTGGCGATCCACTACCTGGCCGAGCATCCGCAGCGCCAGGGCCAGTTCAAGGCGCTGGTGTTCGACGGGGTACCGGCGAGCTACCGCGGCATCGCCCGGCACATGCTGGACGGTTCCTGGCTGACCTGGCCACTGCAGGTGCCGCTGTCCTGGCTGGTGCCCGACGACGACAGCGCCATCCATTCGGTGGCGCGGCTTTCTGGCGCACCCATGCTGTTCTTTCACAGCATCGACGATACCATTGTGCCCCTCGAGAACGGCATCGCCCTGTACCGCCAGGCGCGGCCGCCGAAGGTCCTGCAACTGACCCGAGGCGGCCACGTGCAGACCTTCGCCGAAGCGACCTGGCAGGAAGTGATGCTGCGCTTCCTCGACGATCCCCATGGCTTCACCGGCCTGCGCCGGCTGGCCGAAATCCCGAACCGCGAATCCGCGAAACCCGAAGGCAATCCATGAGCGACCGTAACGTACTCCCCTGCATCCTGACCGGCATCGGTACCATCTTCGTCACCGTCGGCGTGCTCTGGTACTACGGCTACCTGCATTTCGCCAAGCCGCAGGACGCCCTGTTGCTGGCCGACTTCACCATGCTGAAGAGCCTGCCCGGCGAAGATGTGAAGCTGTCCCTGGAGCCGGCCAAGCAGGTCGCGCAGTGCATCGATGGCGTCCTGGTGCTGTTCGACACCGAGCAGAAGGGCCTTTCCGGCGTGCTGGTGGACAACAGGAAGCACGCCGTGCGCTGCGCCGGACAGGAAGTCCCGCAGGAAGTGAAATGACCGAGGTCCGCGTCTGGCAGGGAGACATCACCCGTCTTGCGGTGGATGCCATCGTCAACGCGGCGAACTCCTCGCTGCTCGGTGGGGGCGGTGTCGACGGCGCCATCCACCGCGCCGCCGGTGCCGAACTGGTGGCGGCCTGCCGCCTGCTGCACGGTTGCAAGACCGGCGAGGCGAAGATCACCCGTGGGTTCCGTCTGCCGGCGGCCCACGTGATCCACACCGTCGGCCCGGTCTGGCGCGGCGGCGACAACGGCGAAGCGGAGCTGCTGGCCAGCTGCTACCGGCGCAGCCTGGCGCTGGCCGAGCAGGCCGGGGCGGCCAGCGTCGCGTTCCCCGCCATCAGCTGCGGCATCTACGGCTATCCCTTGGAGCAGGCCGCGGCCATTGCCGTCGAAGAGGTCTGCCGGCAACGCCCGGCGCACAGCAGCCTGGAGGAAATCGTCCTGGTTGCCTTCGATAGCTCGATGGCCGAGCGCTACCAGCGCTTGCTCGGCGAGCGGCCTGTGGCCCGCTGATACCTGGAAAGCTCAAGCCCCACCCATGAAAAAGCCCCGCCGGATGGCGGGGCTTTTGGGCTTCCGTAGGGCTTATCAGCCGCTGACGGAGGAGCGTGGCGCGACCGGCTTGGCGTCGTTGGAAATGGTGACTTCCACCCGACGGTTCATGGCACGGCCGGAGCTGGTGCCGTTGCTGGCCACCGGATATTCCTTGCCGTAGCCACGGGTGGCTACGCGTTCCGGGCTGATGCCGCGGCTGAGCAGGGCCATGCGCACCGAGTCGGCACGACGCTCGGACAGGCGCTGGTTGTAGTTGGCGGAACCGGTGCTATCGGTGTAGCCCTCTACGATCACCTGGCGCTCCGGGTTCTGCTGGAGGAACTCGGCCAGTTGCTGGATGTTGCGCATGGCGCCGGGCTTCAGGTCGGACTTGTCGAGATCGAACAGAACGTCGCCGAAGGTCACCATGGTGCCGCGCGAGGTCTGCTTGGCATTCAGTTGGCTACGCAGCTTGTCCAGTTGCGCGGTGCGCGCGTCGAGGCGGGCCTGGGCGCGCTGGGCGGAGGCGTTCTGCAACTGCGCCTCGGCATTGCGCAGGACGATGGTCTGCTTGGCCAGTTCGATGCGCTGGTTGGTCAGGTAGGCCAGTTGGTCCACGTCGCGCTGGTCTTCGCCATCCTGGTAGGCCTTGTCGGCCTTGGCCAGCCAGTCGCCGGCGTCCTTGGTTTCCAGGGCCGCGACCTTGGTCGCGTCGGGCTGCGACTGCAGCGCGGAGAAGTTGCTGCGGGCCTGTTCCAGGTTGGCGTTCGGCGGCGTGGAGCAGGCGGCCAGCGCCAGGGCCAGCAGGGATACGGCGGGGAGGGCAATGTACTTACGCATAGGGGTCATCCTTAATCACGAATCGACGAAAGAAGGGCGGAATCCGGCTTAGTGCTGCGTATCGCGCATGCCTTCCTCACGCAGTTCCATGACGCCCTGCTGGGCATCCTTCACGGCTTTCTGCGCCTTGGCGGCCTGGGTCTTGCGCTCGGCGACCCGGGCGTCCCACTCGGCCTGCTGCGCCAGGCGCTTGGCCTGGTCGTATTCCTTGTCGTTCATGGCGATGCGCGCCTGGCTCAGCTTGTCCTGAGCGGACTTCATCTCGACCGGGGCATATTCCGGACCGCCGGCGCTCACCGCGTTATTCACCGCGGATTCGGTCACGGCGAACTGCTCGGTCGGCGGGTTGCCGGCGCAGCCGGCCAGGACCAGGCTGCTGCCTACGGCCAGCAGGGCCAGCTTGAGGCCACGCAGGGAACCGGTGTGTTGCTTGCTCATCGCTTTTTGCTCCATGGGAAATTTCCTCTGACAGGGATGCTGATTCCTTGGCTTTCATCTCTGGCCATTACCGTGGGCGCGTTTCCGGCCCTCCGGTCTTTTCTTCCTGCTCACTGAGCAAGCCTCTGCCAGGCCTCTGTTTCAGGGGCTTGGCGATTGGCCATGTACTTTTAGTGACTCCCCCGCTGGTTCAGGGGTTCAAAAAAAAATCTGAAATTTTCTGACTGAACAGTCGGCTTCCGGCGTGGTCGCAGAACGCCACCTCTGCTCACTAAAGCCCGTCCTACAGGGCTCTAGTCCACGAAACGCACAACTGCCGCAGCGCTCCAGGACGGAACACTCGGGCAGAAAAAAGCCCCACCTGAGTGGGGCTGGAGGAGGCCAGTGGGGCCTTTTAGAAACGCTTGCGCAACAGTCGCAGACCGTTGAACACCACCAGCAGGCTGGCGCCCATGTCGGCGAATACCGCCATCCACAGGGTGCCTTCGCCTGCCAGGGTAAGGGCGAGGAACACCGCCTTGATGCCCAGGGCCAGGGTGATGTTCTGGACCAGGATCGCGTGGGTGGTGCGCGACAGCCGGACGAATTGCGGCAACTTGCGCAGGTCGTCGTCCATCAGCGCGACGCCGGCGGTCTCGATGGCCGTGTCGGTGCCCGCCGCGCCCATGGCGAAGCCGATGTCGGCGCGGGCCAGGGCCGGCGCGTCGTTGATCCCGTCGCCGACCATGCCGACCCGCGAGCCGTCGGCCTGGCGCGCTTCCACTTCACGCAGCTTGTCCTCCGGCAGGAGGTTGCCGCGAGCTGCGTCGATGCCTACCTGGGCAGCGATGGCGGCTGCGGTGTGCGGGTTGTCGCCGGTGAGCATCAGGGTCTTCACGTCCAGCGCGTGCAGCTCGCGGATCGCCTCGCGGCTGCTGTCCTTGACCCCGTCGGCGACGGCGAAGAGGGCCCGCACGCGCTGCGGATCGCACAGCGCGATGACCGTCTTGCCCTGGCGTTCCAGGGCGTCCAGGCGCTCTTCCAGGGCCGGCGAGCAGAGGCCCAGTTCCTCCACCAGGCGATGGTTGCCGAGGTGGTAGAGGACGCCGTCGATGCGTCCGCTGACGCCTCGTCCCGGCAAGGCGGCGAGGTCCTCGACCACGCCCAGGGCAAGGCCGTCCTCTTCCGCTGCGTTGGCCACGGCGCGCGATACCGGGTGGTCGGAACGCGCGGCCAGGCTGGCGGCGAGCAGGCGCGCATCCGTCCCGTCAGCCTCCGCGATCGGCAGGTAGTCGGTCTGTTGCGGTTTGCCATGGGTGATGGTGCCGGTCTTGTCGAGGGCGACCCAGGACAGCTTGCGCCCGAGTTCGAGGAACACCCCGCCCTTGATCAGGATGCCCAGGCGCGCCGCGGCGGAAAGGCCGCTGACGATGGTCACCGGGGTGGAGATCACCAGCGCGCAGGGACAGGCGATCACCAGCAGCACCAGGGCGCGGTAGATCCAGTCCAGCCAGGCGCCGCCGAACAGCAGCGGCGGCAGCACCGCGGTGGCGAGGGCGATGAGGAATACCACCGGGGTGTAGACGCGGGCGAAACTGTCGACGAAACGCTGGGTCGGTGCGCGGGAACCCTGGGCTTCCTCCACGGCGTGGATGATCCGGGCCAGGGTGCTGTCGTCGGCGCGGCGGGTGACGCGGTACTCCAGCGCGCCCTCGCCGTTGATGCTGCCGGCGAACACCGGCTCGCCGACCTCCTTCTCCACCGGCAGGCTTTCGCCGGTGATCGGCGCCTGGTTGACGCTGGAGCGGCCGCTGGTCACCTCGCCGTCGAGTGCGATGCGTTCGCCGGGCTTCACGCGCACGGTGGCTTCCAGTCCCACTTGCTTGGCCGGCAGTTCCTTCCATTCGCCGCCGACCAGCACGGTGGCCTGTTCCGGAGCCAGTTGCAGCAGGCCGCGGATGGCGTTGCGCGCGCGATCCAGGGACTTCGCCTCGATCAACTCGGCGATGGCGAACAGCACGCTGACCATCGCCGCTTCCGGCCACTGGCCGATAAGCACGGCGCCGGTCACGGCGATACTCATCAGGGCGTTGATGTTCAGGTTACGGTTCTTCAGTGCGATCCAGCCCTTGCGGTAGGTCGGCAGGCCGGCGCCGAGGATGGCCAGCAGGGCGAGGCCGGCGACCACCCAGTCCGGCGCCAGGCCGAACCATTCGACGATCTCCGAGGCCAGCGCCATCGCGCCGGCCAGGGCCAGCGGCCACCAGGGCTTCGCCGGCGCTTGCGAGGGGCCGTCGGTATTTTCGCCGGCATCCAGCGGCACCGCCTGCATGCCGAGGCCGGCGATCAGCTTCTGCAGCGGCTCGACGCTGTCGAAGCGATGCTGGACGCGCAGCAGGCGCTGCATCAGATTGAATTCCAGCGACTCCACTGCCGGCTGGCGACCGAGGGCGTCGCGGATCAGGCGTTCCTCGGTCGGGCAGTCCATCGCTTCGATGCGCAGGTCGCTCCAGCGCAACTCGGCGTTGCCGGCCAGGGTTCCGATGGCGGCCACCGCCGGGCGAGGCGCGTGGCGGTGCCCATGATCATGACCGTGACCCTGACCGTGACAGCAAGTGTCGGCGTGTTCGTGGCTCATGGAAACAATTCCCGTTTGACGTGTTGGGTGCGATTGCACACCCTGTAGCAACTACAGAGTCAAGCGGTACTGCCAATTCGGGTAGCCGCGTCGGCGATTGGAGGAGGGTTGGCATGAAGATCGGTGAGCTGGCGAAGAGAACCGGTTGCCCGGTGGAGACCATCCGCTACTACGAGCGCGAAGGCCTGTTGCCCGAGCCTGCGCGTAGCGAAGGCAACTATCGGCAATACACCCTGGCGCATGTCGAGCGCCTGTCGTTCATCCGTCACTGCCGCTCGCTGGACATGACCCAGGAGGAAATCCGTACCCTGCTGGCGTTGCGCGACCGTCCCGAGGCGGATTGCGGCACCGCCAACCGGCTGATCGACGAGCACCTGCATCACGTCGAGGTGCGCATCGCCGAACTCCAGGCATTGCGCGAGCAACTGCGGGATCTCGGTTCGCGCTGCACGGTCGCCGGCAACAGCCAGGCCTGCGGCATCCTCCGCGAACTGGAGCAGCCCGCGCCGCTGTCGCCAATCGCCGAGGAATGCGCCGAGGCCGGGCACATGCACGTCCCCGGCGTGCACCGCCGGCATGGCTGAAGCCGCGCTCAGTGACTGGAGGTGTCCTGTTGCGCGACCAGTTCGTGCAGGTACTTGCGCGAGAGCGACAGGAAGCGTGGGGTAGGGCCGACATCCTCATAGAGCGGATCGCCCTGTTCGTCGGTGGCCACCACCTGACTCCCCTTCACGTAGGGAAAGCTCGCCTCCAGTTCTTCCAGGGCGGCGCCGACCAGCTCGCCCAGTAGTTCCTCGACGCTGCGCCGCGGATACATCTCGTGCAGCGCGGCGAGGCGCGCGGCGCTTTCGACGTCCAGCGGGATGCTGTAGTGGTTGCGGGCCATGCGGCCCTTGGCGGTGTGTTCCCAATGGCGGACAAGCTCACGGATCTTCATGCTGACCTCTTCAGCCCGGTCGTGGCGGGCGTGCTGGGGGGCCCTCGTGGGGCCGTGCCTCGGTGCGGGCACTTCCTTCAGACTAGACCCGATCGGCGCCGGCAGCCTCGCTTCCGGCCCGGCGGCGCCGTACTGGCACCCTGCGGGCTTGTAAGCGCGGGGGCGCCTGAGCCAAGCTGGTTTCCCACCCGCAGTGGAGACAGGTCATGCCGGAGATCGATGCGCGCCTGCGCGAGGACGTCCACCAACTGGGCGAATTGCTCGGCGACACCATCCGCGAGCAGTACGGCCCGCGGTTCCTCGACAAGATCGAGCTGATCCGCAAGGGCGCCAAGGCTGCCCGCCGCGGTTCCGCGGAGGGCGCCCAGCAGCTCACCGCCACCCTCGACGGGCTCGAGGAAGACGAACTGCTGCCGGTGGCGCGGGCCTTCAACCAGTTCCTCAACCTGGCCAATATCGCCGAGCAATACCACCGTATCCGCCGGCGCCGGCCGAACGAGCCGGAACCCTTCGAGAACCTGGTGCTGGAAGAGCTGCTGGGGCGTCTCAAGGACGCCGGGCATGCCCCCGGGCAACTGGCTCGCCAGCTCGCCGGGCTGGAGATCGAACTGGTGCTGACCGCCCATCCCACCGAGGTGGCGCGGCGCACGCTGATCCAGAAATACGATGCGATCACCGCGCAGCTGGCGGCCAAGGACCATGCCGACCTGCTGCCGGAGGAGCGCAGTCGCATCCAGCAGCGCTTGCAGCGGCTGGTGGCCGAGGCCTGGCATACCGACGAGATCCGCAAGGTCCGGCCGACCCCGGTGGACGAGGCGAAATGGGGCTTCGCGGTGATCGAACATTCTCTCTGGCAGGCCTTGCCGAACGTCCTTCGGCACGTCGACGAGGTACTCCTGCGCAGCACCGGCGAACGCCTGCCGTTGACCGCCGCGCCGCTGCGCTTCGCGTCCTGGATGGGGGGCGACCGCGACGGCAATCCCAACGTCACCGCCAGCGTGACCCGCGAGGTCCTGCTGCTGGCGCGCTGGATGGCCGCCGACCTGTACCTGCGCGATATCGACCGACTGGCCGCCGAGCTGTCCATGCAGCAGGCCTCGCCGCAGCTGCTGGCGCGGGTCGGCGATAGCGCCGAGCCCTATCGCGCCCTGCTCAAGCAATTGCGCGAGCGCCTGCGCGTGACCCGCAACTGGACCCACCAGGCCCTGGCCGGCGAGGTGCCGGCCGCGGAGGGCGTCCTGGAGCACAACCGCGACCTGGTCGAGCCGCTGCAACTGTGCCACGAGTCGCTGCACGCCTGCGGCATGGGCGCGATCGCCGATGGCGCGTTGCTCGACTGCCTGCGCCGCGCCGCCACCTTCGGCCTGTTCCTGGTACGCCTGGACGTGCGCCAGGACTCGGCCCGCCATGCCGCCGCGCTGAGCGAGATCACCGAGTACCTGGAGCTGGGCAGCTACGACGAGTGGGACGAGAAGACCCGCCTGGAATTCCTTCTCGAGGAACTGAACAGCCGCCGCCCCCTGCTGCCGGCGCACTACCAGCCTTCGGCGGATACCGCCGAGGTGCTCGCCACCTGCCGGGCGATCGCCGCCGCACCACCGGCGTCGCTGGGGTCCTACGTGATCTCGATGGCCGGCCAGCCGTCCGACGTGCTGGCGGTGCAACTGCTGCTAAAGGAAAGCGGCGTCGACTGGCCGATGCGCGTGGTGCCGCTGTTCGAGACCCTCGACGACCTGGACAACGCCGGCCCCTGCATGGAGCGCCTGCTGACGCTGCCGGGCTACCGTTCGCGGCTGTCCGGGGTGCAGGAAGTGATGATCGGCTACTCCGATTCGGCCAAGGACGCCGGTACCCTCACGGCGGCCTGGGCGCAGTACCGGGCGCAGGAGAAACTGGTGGAGATCTGCCGCCAGCACGAGGTCGAGTTGCTGCTCTTCCACGGCCGCGGCGGTACCGTCGGCCGCGGCGGCGGGCCGGCCCACGCGGCGATCCTGTCGCAGCCGCCGGGTTCGGTGGCCGGGCGCTTCCGGGTCACCGAACAGGGCGAGATGATCCGCTTCAAGTTCGGTCTGCCGGACATCGCCGAACAGAACCTCAATCTCTACCTCGCCGCAGTGCTGGAAGCGACCCTGATGCCGCCGCCGGCTCCGGAGCCGGCCTGGCGCGCGCAGATGGACCGCCTGGCGAAGGACGCGCTGCTGGCCTACCGCAGGGTGGTGCGCGACGATCCGCAGTTCGTCGAGTATTTCCGCCTGGCCACGCCCGAGCAGGAACTGGGCCGTCTGCCGCTGGGCAGCCGCCCGGCCAAGCGCCGCGAAGGCGGGGTGGAGAGCCTGCGGGCGATTCCCTGGATCTTCGCCTGGACCCAGACGCGCCTGATGCTGCCGGCATGGCTTGGCTGGGAGACCGCCTTGCTGAACGCCATCGAGCGTGGCGAGGGCGCGCTGCTCGGGCAGATGCGCGAGCGATGGCCGTTCTTCACCACCCGCATCGACATGCTGGAAATGGTCCTGGCCAAGGCCGACGCGGATATCGCGCGGCTCTACGACGAACGTCTAGTGCCGCTCGAGCTGCGTCCGCTGGGGCGTCGTTTACGCGACCTATTGTCGCAGGCGGTGCGCGTGGTACTGGGACTGACCGGG
The DNA here is from genome assembly GCF_020708595.1 of Pseudomonas sp. 203-8. Lineage (NCBI taxonomy): Bacteria > Pseudomonadati > Pseudomonadota > Gammaproteobacteria > Pseudomonadales > Pseudomonadaceae > Pseudomonas > Pseudomonas sp. 203-8. The sequence goes on from NZ_JAJFDF010000002.1 coordinate 380,537, forward strand.
CAGTCGCTGCTGCTCGCCCACGCCAGCGAGACCCGCGAGTCGATCAGCGTGCGCAACAGCTATCTAGACCCGCTGCACCTGCTCCAGGCTGAGCTTCTGGCCCGTTCGCGGCGCTGCCGGGGCGACGCCTGCGGCGGCCTGGAGCAGGCGCTGCTGGTGACGGTCGCGGGGGTCGCCGCCGGACTGCGCAACACCGGATGAGGGAAGGCGGGGGGCAACTTTCGGTGTCTTGTGCGGTGGGGGGGCGCTGTGTATCTTGGACAGCCTTTTCGGCGCCATACAGTGCCGTTTCCTGCAAATACGAGATTGGCCCCACGAGGCGGATCCAGACTTTCGCTTACCAATTCTAAGGAGCATATCGATGCGTGTGATTCTGCTCGGGGCACCCGGTGCCGGCAAAGGCACCCAGGCACGGTTCATCACCGAGAAGTTCGGCATTCCGCAGATCTCCACCGGCGACATGCTGCGCGCCGCAGTCAAGGCCGGCAGCCCGCTCGGCCAGCAGGTGAAAGGCGTGATGGACAGCGGCGGCCTGGTATCCGACGACATCATCATCGCCCTGATCAAGGAACGCATCACCGAGGCCGATTGCGCCAAGGGCTTCCTGTTCGACGGCTTCCCGCGGACCATCCCGCAGGCCGAAGCGCTGAAGGACGCCGGCGTGACCATCGACCATGTGGTCGAGATCGCCGTCGACGACGAGGAGATCGTGTCGCGTATCGCCGGTCGTCGCGTGCATCCGGCCTCCGGCCGCGTGTACCACACCGAGCACAACCCGCCGAAGGTCGCCGGCAAGGACGACGTTACCGGCGAAGAGCTGATCCAGCGCGAGGACGACAAGGAAGAGACCGTGCGTCACCGCCTGTCGGTCTACCATTCGCAGACCAAGCCGCTGGTCGACTTCTACCAGAAGCTGTCGGCCGCCGAAGGCACCCCGAAATACCACAGCATCGCCGGCGTCGGCTCGGTCGAGCAGATCACCGCGAAAGTGCTTTCGGCCCTGAGCTGATCCGCAGCGCTGTAGCACCGACGGCCCGCTTGCGGGCCGTCGGCGTTTCCGGGGCGGCGAAGGCTGGTACAATCGGCGTCTTTTTCACCACGCGGAACCGTCGATGTCCACTCTGTTGGCCCTGGATACCTCCACCGAAGCCTGCTCCGTCGCCCTGCTCCACGAGGGGCGGGCGCTCAGTCACTACGAGGTGATCCCGCGCCTGCACGCCCAGCGCCTGCTGCCGATGGTCCGCGACCTGCTCGACGAGGCCGGCGTCGCCCTGTCCGCGGTGGACGCCATCGCCTTCGGGCGCGGTCCGGGCGCCTTCACCGGCGTGCGCATCGCCATCGGCGTGGTCCAGGGCCTGGCCTTCGCCCTGCAGCGCCCGGTACTGGCGGTCTCCGACCTGGCGATCCTGGCCCAGCGGGCCTACCGCGAGCAGGGTGCGGAGCGGGTCGCCGCGGCCATCGACGCGCGGATGGACGAGGTCTACTGGGGTTGCTACCAGTTGCAACAGGGCGAGATGCGCCTGGCCGGCAGCGAAGCGGTACTGCCGCCCGAGCGGGTCGCCGTACCGTGGGACGCCGCTGCCGCGGACTGGTTCGGCGCCGGCACCGGCTGGGGCTACGTCGAGCGCATGCCGCAGCGCCCGGCCGCGCTGGACGCGAGCCTGCTGCCGCATGCCGAGGACTTGCTCAGCCTGGCCGGCTTCGCCTGGGCGCGCGGCGAAGGCGTGGAGGCGGAACAGGCGCTGCCGGTGTACCTGCGCGACAACGTGGCGACGCCGAAAAAAGCGCCCTGAAAATGCCGCGCAGCGGTAATTGCCAAGCCTTTCGGGGCTGGCTAGAGTGTGGAGACTTCCCCGGGTTTTGATCATGCTTATCGACGGACTTTCTTCCTCTTCGTTGTCGCTGGAGCGCAGCGCCCGACCGGGCTCCGCGGTCACGCCGTATCGCGACGTGCAGCGCGAGGTCGAGGCGCGGCGCGAGCAGCCGGCGCCGGTTTCCGGCAGCCAGGGCTTCGAGCAGGCGCCGCAGGCGCGCAAGGTCCAGGCCAGTTCGGCGGGCGGCGACAGCCTGCCGGTCAGCGCCCGCGACCTGCTGGCGTTCCAGCGCCCGGTAAGCAGCCATGCGGCGATGGCCCTGGCCAGCTACAACTCCACCGCCAGCCTCAACATCGACGCCGGCGCCGAGGATGTCCTCGGCCTCGACCTCTACGCCTGAGCGGTTCCCTGCGCTCCCGTGGTTTCCCTTCCTTATTTCCTCGGTTGTCCATCCTGGAACGAGGCGGCCTGGCGCGGCAGCTTCTATCCGCGCGAATTGCGTTCCGCCGACTACCTCGGACACTACGGCGGCATCTTCAACGCGGTCGAGGGCAATACCACCTTCTATGCCCGGCCTTCGGCGGAAACCGTGCGGCGCTGGGCCGAGACGATGCCGGCGGGGTTCCGCTTCTGTGCCAAGTTTCCCCGCGATATCAGTCACGAAGGCGACCTGCGCGAACGGCTCGAGGCCGCCGGCGACTTCCTCGAACTGCTGGCGCCGCTTGGCGAAAGGGTCAGCCCGCTGTGGCTGCAACTGTCGGCGGCGTTCACCCCGCAGCGCCTGGGCGAACTGCTGTATTTCCTCGATGAGCTGAGTCCGCGACGGATTGCCGTGGAAGTACGCCACCCGGCGTTCTTCGACAAAGGCGAGGACGAGCGCCTGCTCAACCGCCACCTGCGCGAGCGTGGCGTGGAGCGCATCTGCCTGGATTCGCGGGCGCTGTTCAGTTGCCGTTCGGACGATCCGGCGGTGCTCCACGCCCAGTCGAAGAAGCCGCGCCTGCCGATCCGTCCGGCGGCCTTCAGCGATACGCCACAGGTGCGTTTCATCGGCGGTCCCGACCTGCCGGCCAACGAGGTGTTCCTTTTGCCCTGGGTCGACAAGGTGGCCGACTGGATCGAGGCCGGCCTGACTCCATACGTATTCCTGCATACCCCCGACAATCACCTGGCGGCCCAGCAGGCCCAGCGTTTCCATGCGCTGCTGGGCCAGCGCCTGCCAGGCTTGCCGGCGCTACCCGAGCCGATCCCGGCCCCGGAAGTGGAGCAACTGGGCCTGCTCTGAGCGCGGCGCTCGACGCTCCGCCGGCCTGCGCCTAGGCTAGGGAGTCCTTTCCCCGCCACGGAGCCCGCCGCCATGACCAGCCAACGCCAACGCGCCGAACGTTTCCGCGACCTGCACCAGGGGCCCGGCATGCTGGTCCTGCCCAATCCCTGGGATGCCGGTTCGGCGAAGATGCTCGCCAGCCTCGGCTTCGATGCCCTTGCCACCACCAGCGCAGGCCTGGCGTTCTCCCTGGGCCGGCGCGACGCGGAAGGCGCGGTGAGCCGGACCGAGGCGCTGGAAAACGCCCGGGCGATCGTCGCCGCCACCGATCTGCCGGTCGCCGCCGACCTGGAAAACGGCTACGGCGATGCTCCGCAAGACTGCGCCACGACCATCCGCCTGGCCGCCGAGGCCGGTCTGGTCGGTGGTTCCATCGAGGATGCCAGCGGGCGCGCCGGACAGCCCATCTATGAGTTCTCCGCCGCGCTGGAGCGGGTCGCTGCCGCGGTCGAGGCTGCCCGTGCGTTGCCATTTCCGTTCACCCTCTGCGCCCGCGCGGAGAACTTCCTGCATGGTCGCGAGGATCTCGACGACACCCTGCGGCGTCTGCGCGCCTACGCCGATGCCGGCGCCGATGTGCTCTACGCGCCCGGTTTGAACCGCCGCGAACAGATCGTCGCGGTGCTCGAAGCGGTGGCGCCGAAGCCGATCAACGTGCTGGTCGGTTCGCCGCGCCTGGAGCTGTCGCTGGACGAGCTGGAAGCCCTCGGCGTCAAGCGCGTGAGCCTGGGCTCGAATCTTGCCCGGGTCGCCTTCGGCGCTTTCCATCAGGCGGCGCAGGCGCTGGCGCGGCGCGACCTGGAAGCGACCCGTGCGGCGATGCCTTTCGACCGCATCAACGACCTGTTCCGCTGAACCCGTGCGCCGCCTGGCCTGGTTGCTGCCATTACTGCTGCTGGCGGGGGCCGTCGGCGCCCTGCGCTACCAGTGGCTCGATCTGCCGGCGCGCTGGAATCCCTGGCTGCCGCTGGACGTGCGCGAACCGCCGAACCTGCTGACCCGCTACAAGCTATGGCGGCTGGCCGACGACCGGAGCCTCTGCGACGCCGCCCTGGCCACCTCGCAACTGCGCTACCAGCGGGTAGCCGACGACCCGCCATCGGCTACCTGCCCGTTGAGCAACAGCCTGCGCGTGCGTGGGGCGGCGCTGGAGTTGAGCAGCAGCTTTCTCGCCAGTTGCCCGCTGGCGGTGAGCTATGCGTTGTTCGAGCGGCACGTGCTGCAACCGGCAGCCCTGGACATCTATGGCCAGCCGCTGGCGCGGGTCGAGCATGTCGGCAGCTTCGCCTGCCGCAACGTCTACAACCGCGAGGACGGTCGGCGCAGCCAGCATGCCTCGGCCAATGCCCTGGACATCAGCGGCTTCCGCCTGGCCGACGGGAGGCGGATCCGCCTGGCCACGGACTGGGCCGGCGAGAGCGCCGACGGGCGCTTCCTGCGCCGCGTGCGGGACGGCGCCTGCGCCAGTTTCAATGCGGTGCTGGGGCCCGACTACAACGCCGCCCACCGGGATCACTTCCACCTCGACATGGGCCTATGGAAGGTCTGCCGGTGAGCGCGTGCGGGTCAACTCTGGCAAAATCCGCGCTTTCCCCGACGATTGCCCGACCATGACCGATTCCGCCGCTCCTCGCCTGCATGTCCAAGCCCTGTCCGCCGATTGCGCCGAGGCTGCGCGGCGCTGGGCGGAGCGGCTCGGCCTGCCGCTGGCGGCGGACGACGAGGCGGAGTTCGCCGTGCAGGTCGGCGAGCAGGGCTTGCAGGTCTTGCAACTGGGGGCGGACTCCCCCGGTCCGGTGCGGGTCGATTTCGTCGAGGGCGCCAGCGCCCACCGGCGCAAGTTCGGCGGCGGCAGCGGACAGATGATCGCCAAGGCGGTCGGCGTCCAGCCAGGCATCCGTCCGCGGGTCCTGGACGCCACGGCCGGCCTGGGCCGGGATGGGTTCGTCCTCGCCAGCCTGGGCTGCGAGGTGACCCTGGTCGAGCGCCAGCCGCTGATCGCCGCCCTGCTCGAGGATGGCCTGGAGCGCGCCCGGCGCGATCCCGACGTGGCGCCGATCGCCGCGCGGATGCGTCTGCTCGGCGGCAACTCGGCGGACCTGATGCGCGCCTGGGATGGCGAGGCGCCGCAGGTGGTCTACCTCGACCCGATGTTTCCCCATCGCGACAAGAGCGCATTGGTGAAGAAGGAAATGCGTCTGTTCCGGCCGCTGGTGGGCGACGATCTCGACGCCCCGGCGCTGTTGCAGGCGGCCCTGGCCCTGGCCAGCCACCGGGTGGTGGTGAAGCGCCCGCGCAAGGCGCCGATCATCGAAGGGCCCAAGCCCGGCTATAGCCTGGAAGGCAAGTCCAGCCGCTACGACATCTATCCGAAGAAAGCCCTGGGCAAGGGCTGAGTGTCGACACCGCAGGGAGGCGGCGAGCATGCAGCAGACCATCGATTGTCCGATTCGCCGGCGCCTGGCGCACCTGCCCTGGGCCAACGACGGGCGTGCCGGCGCCCGCCACTGGCTGGAGATGCAGCGCGATCCGCTGGCCTGGTTGCAGAAGATGCACGTCGCGCAGCCGGACCTCGCGGTCGCCCGCATGGGCCCGCAGCGCCTCTGGTGCCTGTTCCATCCGCAGGCGGTGCAGGAATTGATGGTCGATCGCCGCGATGACCTGCAACGCTGGCAGCCGGCGCTGTGCATGCTGAAACAGTGGAACGGGCGCAGCTTCATGATGCGCGAGGGCGCCCCCGCCCAGGCCCGGCGCAAGGAGGTACGGCCGCACCTGGCGCCGCCGCCGGCCAGCGAGGTTCGCCGCCTGGCCGCGGAGTGGGGCGAGCGGGTGGAGGAGGGGCGCGAATACGACCTCGACCTGGAAATGGCTGCGTTCAGCGTCACCCTCAGCGGTCACGCGCTGTTCGACGTCGACCTGCAACCGTCGGCCTATCGGATCGCCAAGGCGGTGCGCCTGCTGTCGCGGGTGGCATTGCTGGAAATGAGCACCGGCCTGCCGCTGGGCCACTGGTTTCCGAGCAAACTGTGTCCGCGCAAGCGCTGGGCGCTGGGCCAGTTGCGCGAGGCGGTGGGTGAGGTGGCGGAGCGCTCGCCGCGGCCGCTGGCGGACCTGCGCGATGAACTCTGCACCCTGCTCATGGCGTCCCACCAGTCCACCGGCGTGACCCTGACCTGGAGCCTGTTGCTGCTGGCCCAGCGTCCCGAGTTGCTCGCGCGGCTACGCGCCGAGCTGGCGCGAGTGAATTGGACGGCGATCCGCTCGGTCGCCGACCTGCGCGATTGCGCGCTGCTCAGGGCGGTCCTGCAGGAGTGCCTGCGCCTGTACCCGCCGGCCTACGGCCTGGCGCCGCGGCAGGTGACGGCGGACATCGAGGTGTTCGGCCAGCGGCTGAAGCGCGGCGACGTGACCATGGTCTCGAGCTGGATCACCCAGCGCGATCCCCGTTGGTTCGAGGCGCCGCTGGAGTTCCGTCCCGAGCGCTTCCTCGAACCGGCGCGCTGGCCGCGTGGCGCCTACTTCCCCTTCGGCCTCGGTGACCGCGCCTGCCCCGGCACCGCGATGGCGATGATCGATCTGGCGGCGGCGCTGGCCTACTGGGTCGAGCACTGGGACATCATGCACGACGGCGACCTGGCGCCGCGCGGCTGGTTTTCACTGCGTCCGCAGCGAGCGCGGGTGCGTTTCCGCCGTCGCGCCTGAGCCGCGTCAGCCGCCCGCGGCGAAGGCGCGCAGGAACAGCGCCACCACCTCTTCCACGTGCCGCTCGCCTTCGGCCTCGTCCAGCGGTTCGGCGCAGCCGATCAACAGACGGTAATTGGCGCAGCCCTTGACCAGCATGAAGAAGTGTTCGGCGGCGTGGCGCGCGTCCGGGAACGCCAGCTTGCCGCTGCGGCGGGCCTGCTCGAGGAGGCGTTCCATCTCGTCGATCACCTGCTTCGGCCCGGCCTCGAAGAACAGCTCGGAAAGCTTGGGGTTCTGCCCGGCCTGCGCGGCCATCAGGCGGGTCAGGGCGATCGCCTCGTGGCTGTTGATCAGCCGGTGGAAGCCGCGGGCGATATTCAGCAGGACCTTTTCCAGCGGCGCGCCTTCGGCCAGCTGGAAGTACAGGGCGGGAAGCTGCTCGGCGCACTTGGCCTTCACCGCTTCGCTGAACAGGGTTTCCTTGTCGGTGAAGTGGCTGTAGACGGTGAGCTTGGAAACGCCGGCTTCCGAGGCGATGGCTTCCATGCTGCTGCCGTCGTAGCCGTTGCAGAGGAACAGGCGCTTGGCCGCCTCGAGAATGGCTTCCCGTTTGGCCGGGTCCTTGGGCCGGCCGGGACCGACGGAGGAGGTGGGTTCTGACATGCGCTTATACAATTGAAATACTGGACTGATGGGTTCTGTATTTTTACTATACCGCCCAGTATAAGAACTCGAACGCAGTTTGCGGAAGGTGTCACATGTACCGCCATATCCCGCTCGTCGCCCTGTCCCTGCTTTCCTCCCTGTTCCTCGCCGCCTGCGGCAACGGCACGCCGCCGCCAGCCGCGGCGCGTCCGGCGATCGTCGTCCAGCCCCAGCCGGCGGGGGAGGTGAGCCAGGCCTTTCCCGGCGAGATCCGCGCCCGCCACGAGCCGGAGCTGGCCTTCCGCATCGGCGGCAAGGTCATCCGCCGGCTGGTGGAAGTCGGCGAGCGGGTGAAGAAGGACCAGCCCCTGGCCGAACTCGATCCCCAGGACGTGCGCCTGCAACTGGAGGCGGCGCGGGCCCAGGTCAGTGCCGCCGAGGCCAATTTGCAGACCGTGCGCGCCGAGTACCGGCGCTACCGCACCTTGCTCGACCGCAACCTGGTCAGCCATTCCCAGTTCGAGAACATCCAGAACAGCTACCGCGCCGGCGAGGCGCGGTTGAAGCAGATCCGCGCCGAATTCAACGTCGCCGACAACCAGGCCGGCTACGCCGTGCTGCGCTCGCCCCAGGATGGCGTGATCGCCAGCCGGCGCGTCGAGGTGGGCCAGGTGGTGGCGGCCGGGCAGACGGTCTTCAGCCTGGCCGCCGACGGCGAGCGCGAGGTGCTGATCGGCCTGCCGGAACACAGCTTCGAACGTTTCCGCATCGGCCAGCCGGTGTCGGTCGAACTCTGGTCGCAACGCGACAGACGCTTTGCCGGGCATATCCGCGAGCTTTCGCCCGCGGCCGATCCGCAATCGCGTACCTTCGCCGCCCGGGTGGCCTTCGACGACCGCGCGACTCCGGCCGAACTGGGCCAGAGCGCGCGGGTCTACGTCGCCGCCGCCGAGGCGGTGCCGTTATCGGTTCCCTTGTCGGCGCTGACCGCAGAGGCCGGCCAGGCGTTCGTCTGGGTGGTCGAACCGGGCAGCTCGACCCTGCGCCGGCAGCCGGTGCGCACCGGTCCCTATGCCGAGGACCGGGTGCCGGTGCTCGAAGGCCTGAAGTCTGGCGACTGGGTGGTGGCCACCGGGGTCCAGGTGCTTCGCGAAGGGCAGCAGGTGCGTCCGATCGACCGGGCCAACCGCACGGTGAAACTGGCGGCCAAGGAGTAGTCGCATGTCCTTCAACCTTTCCGCCTGGGCGTTGCAGAATCGCCAGATCGTCCTGTACCTGATGATCCTGCTTGGCGCGGTTGGCGCGCTGTCCTACAGCAAGCTGGGGCAGAGCGAAGACCCGCCGTTCACCTTCAAGGCCATGGTGGTGCAGACCAACTGGCCGGGCGCCAGCGCCGAAGAGGTGGCCCGGCAGGTCACCGAGCGTATCGAGAAGAAGCTGATGGAAACCGGCGACTACGATCGCATCGTGTCCTTCTCCCGCCCCGGCGTCTCGCAGGTGACCTTCATGGCCCGCGAGGACATCCATTCCAGCGAGATCCCCGAACTCTGGTACCAGATCCGCAAGAAGATCAGCGACATTCGCGCCACCTTGCCGCAAAGCATCCAGGGCCCGTTCTTCAACGACGAGTTCGGCACCACCTACGGCAACATCTATGCGCTCACCGGCAAGGGCTTCGACTATGCGGTGATGAAGGACTATGCCGACCGCCTGCAACTGCAATTGCAGCGGATCAGGAACGTCGGCAAGGTCGAACTGATCGGCCTGCAGGACGAGAAGATCTGGATCGACCTGTCCAACACCAAGCTGGCCACCCTCGGCCTGCCCCTGGCGGCGGTGCAGAAGGCGCTGGAGGAACAGAACGCGGTGGCCTCCTCCGGGTTCTTCGAGACCGCCAGCGACCGCGTGCAATTGCGCGTTTCCGGGCGTTTCGATTCGGTGGAGGAGATCCGCGACTTCCCCATCCGCGTCGGCGACCGCACCTTCCGCATCGGCGACGTGGCCGAGGTTCGCCGCGGCTTCAACGATCCGCCGGCGCCGCGCATGCGCTTCATGGGCGAGGACGCCATCGGCCTGGCGGTAGCGATGAAGCCGGGCGGCGACATCCTGGTGCTGGGCAAGGCCCTGGAAACCGAGTTCGCCCGCCTGCAGCAGTCGCTGCCGGCCGGACTGGAACTGCGCAAGGTGTCCGACCAGCCGGCGGCGGTACGTACCGGGGTCGGCGAGTTCATCCGGGTGCTGGCCGAGGCGCTGGTGATCGTCCTGCTGGTGAGCTTCTTCTCCCTCGGCCTGCGCACCGGCCTGGTGGTGGCGCTGTCGATCCCGCTGGTGCTGGCGATGACCTTCGCCGCCATGCATTACTTCGGCATCGGCCTGCACAAGATTTCCCTCGGCGCCCTGGTGCTGGCGCTGGGATTGCTGGTGGACGACGCGATCATCGCGGTGGAGATGATGGCGGTGAAGATGGAGCAGGGCTACGACCGCCTCAAGGCGGCCAGCTTCGCCTGGACCAGCACCGCCTTCCCGATGCTCACCGGCACCCTGATCACCGCCGCCGGCTTCCTGCCGATCGCCACCGCGCAGTCCGGCACCGGCGAATACACCCGCTCGCTGTTCCAGGTGGTGACCATCGCCCTGGTGGTCTCCTGGTTCGCCGCGGTGGTCTTCGTTCCCTACCTGGGGGCCAAGCTGCTGCCGGACCTGGCCAGGTTGCACGCGGAGAAGCACGGCGGCAGCGCCGATGGCTACGATCCCTATGCTACGGCCTTCTACCAGCGCTTCCGGCGTCTGGTGGAGTGGTGCGTGCGCTACCGCAAGACGGTGATCGTCCTAACCCTCGCCGCCTTCGTCGGCGCGCTGCTGCTGTTCCGCCTGGTGCCGCAGCAGTTCTTCCCGCCCTCGGCGCGCCTGGAGCTGCTGCTGGACATCAAGCTGGCGGAGGGCGCCTCACTGCGCTCTACCGGCGAGGAAGTCCAGCGCCTGGAAAAAATGCTGCAGGGCCATGACGGCATCGACAACTACGTGGCCTACGTCGGCACTGGCTCGCCCCGCTTCTACCTGCCGCTGGACCAGCAATTGCCGGCGGCCAGCTTCGCCCAGGTGGTGGTGCTGGCCAAGGACCTGGAGAGCCGCGAGGCGCTGCGCAAGTGGCTGATCGAGCGGATGAACGAGGACTTCCCGCACCTGCGCAGCCGCATCAGTCGCCTGGAGAACGGGCCGCCGGTGGGCTATCCGGTGCAGTTCCGGGTTTCCGGCGAGGACATCCCGCAGGTTCGCGAACTGGCGCGCAAGGTCGCCGACAAGATGCGCGAGAACCCGCACGTGGTGAATGTGCACCTGGATTGGGAAGAGCCGAGCAAGGTGGTGTACCTGAGCATCGACCAGGAGCGCGCCCGTGCCCTGGGGGTGAGCACCGCCAGCCTGTCGCAGTTCCTGCAGAGCGCGCTGACCGGCTCGCACGTGAGCTTCTTCCGCGAAGACAACGAGCTGATCGAGATCCTCCTGCGCGGCACCGAGCAGGAGCGTCGTGACCTGTCGTTGCTGCCGAGCCTGGCGGTGCCGACCGAGAATGGCCGGAGCGTGGCGCTGTCGCAGATCGCTACGCTCGAATACGGCTTCGAAGAGGGCATCATCTGGCACCGCAACCGCCTGCCGACGGTCACCGTGCGCGCCGATATCTACGACGATTCGCTGCCGGCGACCCTGGTCGCGCAGATCGCCCCGACCCTGGCACCGATCCGCGCCGAGTTGCCGGACGGCTACCTGCTGGAGGTGGGCGGCACGGTGGAGGACGCGGCGAAGGGCCAGAGTTCGGTGAACGCCGGCGTGCCGCTGTTCATCGTGGTGGTGTTGAGCCTGCTGATGGTGCAGTTGCGCAGCTTCTCGCGGATGGCGATGGTATTCCTCACCGCACCGCTGGGCCTGATCGGCGTGACCCTGTTCCTGCTGCTGTTCCGCCAGCCGTTCGGCTTCGTGGCGATGCTCGGGACCATCGCCCTGGCCGGCATGATCATGCGCAACTCGGTGATCCTGGTGGACCAGATCGAACAGGACATCAGCCATGGACTGGATCGCTGGCACGCCATCATCGAGGCTACCGTGCGGCGTTTCCGGCCCATCGTGCTGACCGCGCTGGCGGCGGTGCTGGCGATGATCCCGCTGTCGCGCAGCGTGTTCTTCGGGCCGATGGCGGTGGCGATCATGGGCGGGCTGATCGTCGCCACCGTGCTCACCCTGCTGTTCCTGCCGGCGCTCTATGCCGCCTGGTTCCGCGTGAAGAAGGACGAGGCGCGGGCCTGACGGGAGAAGGGGACGGGGCGATCGCGCCCCGTCCGTCGACTCACCTGGCCGCGCCGAAGACCTTCTTGGCCAGGCTGGTGGCGGCCGCCGCCGGGTTCTGGCGGATGCTCTTCTCCTGCTTGGCGATCATCTCGAAGAGCCCGTCGAGGGCCTGTTCGGTGACATAGCCCTCGACGTTGGCGCTCTTCGCATCGACCACCCCAAGGGTCGCCGCCTGGCTGGCGAAGGCGTTGTACTGCTTGACCAGGCCGACCTCGTCGGTGGCCTGCTTGACGATCGGCAGGAACTTCGCGCGCAGCTGTTCGCGGCTGGACTTGTCCAGGTATTCGGTGGCGGCGTCGTCACCGCCCTTGAGGATGCCCTTGGCGTCGGCCACGGTCATCTTCTTCACCGCCTCCACCAGCAGGCCCTGGGCCTGCGGCACGGCAGCCTCGGCGGCGCGGTTCATGCTCGCCTCGAGCTGGTCGACCTGGGCGCCCATGCCGAACTGCTTCATCAGCTTCGCCGCCTTGCCCAGCTTGCCGGGCAGTTCGATGCGCACGTCCGGGTTGTTGTTGAAGCCGCCCGGCTGGCCAAGCTGGCGGACGGCGATCTGCGCGCCCTGGGTCAGGGCGTCCTTCAGACCGCTGGAGGCGTCGTTCTGCGACAGGTCGGCGAGGGACAGGGCGAGGGCGTTGGCCGAGAGCAGCAGGCCGGCGCAGAGGGCAGTGAGTCGGAACATGACAGCGTCCTTGATGTGGAACGTACGGGGTATCCGGCCGCTCGTCGTGAGGTGGATCGGCAACCGGTAGCGAATAGGAGGTGGAGTGTACTGGAGGGAACCGCCGGTTCGCACCGGCGGCATGCCGCGGTGTGCTTCAGCGCGCCGATTCGACCTGCACGCGATAGGGCTGCGGGTCGCTGCCGTCGAGTTTCACCGAGTGGCGGGTGGTGTTGATGAACAGCAACTGGCCGTTCAGCTCGATGCGCGCGCTCACCGCATAGCTGTGGCCCGGCTTGACCTGCTTCGGGTCGTACTCCAGGTGGAACGCCAGCGGCACCTGGCTGGTGATCTCGCGGGTCTGGCTGGCCAACTGCACCGAGGGGGCGTCGGCCAGGGACACGTCTTCCAGGCTCACGCTCAGGCGCGCCGAGGGCGGCAGGGCGATACGCTCGCGGTAGAAGACCTCACCATCGAAGCTGGCGTTCGAAGTCGATTGCTGGGTACCGCAGCCGGCGAGAATGCTGGCGGCGAGCAGCAATGGCAGTTTTTTCATGGGAGCCTCCTTTCAGACGGAACAAAAAAACGAGCGGGCCTCTGACCCGGGAAACCAGCATAGGTTGCCGGGCCGGAACAGGGAAAGGTCGCAGGATATTTCAGCGGAGCGACGCCCGTCCCTCGCGGGGCGGGCGCCGGGCTTCAGTTGGCGGCCGCGTCGTTGCTTTCGGCGGCGGCTTCCTCGGCGGGGCGCTCCAGCGCCACCTGGCGGATCGACAGACGGATCTCCGCCGGCAGCACGCGCTTGGCGGCGCCTTCGGCCAGTTCGCCGAGCAGTTCGTGGTAGCTCAGCTTGCCGGCCTCGTCCTTGCGCAGCACGCGCAGGTCGAGAAGGGTCTGGATGAAGTGGCGGAACAGGCTCTTGTCGAAGAACTCCGGGGCGTTCAGGCCATGCAGGATCGACAGGCGTTGGGCCATCACGGTGCAGAGGTTCTCCAGTTCCTCGGCGGTCAGGGCGTTCTGCCCGGCGTTGAGCAGCAGGGCGATGGCCATGTAGAAGCGCTGCAGGGTCTGGGTCACCGAACGAGCGAGGAGGATCAGCAGCACGTATTGCCGCGAGCTTGGCGCCGGGCGGATGAAGGTGTCGTTCTCCTGGCGCAGCAGGTCCTGTTCCACCAGGGCCGCCAGCCACTGGTCGATCACCGCGTCGAGTTCGTCCAGGCTCCAGCGGATGAACAGTTCCGCCTGCAGGTAGGGATAGAGCGCGCGGGCGAAGCGCAGCAACTGTTCGCGGCTGATCCGCGAGTTGCTCTGGAAGAAGCTGGCGATCAGCGCCGGCAGGGCGAAGACGTGGAGGACGTTGTTGCGGTAGTAGGTCGCCAGCACCGCGTTCTGTTCGTCGAGATAGAGGATGCGGCCCAGCGCGTCCTTCTGCTCGGCCAGCAGGTTCATGCTCTTCACGTATTCGATCAGGGCCTGGCCGTCGCCGTCCGGCAGGGTCGCGCTGGGCGAGTAGGGCACCTTGCGCAGCAACGCCAGGTAGAGGTCGAGGATTCGCGCCAGGGCGCTTTCGTCGAGGGCCTGGCGGCTGGTGGAGAGCAGCGCCAGGGCGACCAGGTTGACCGGGTTGATCGCCGCCGCGTCGTTGAGGTGGCGGGCGACGTCCTTGGCCAGCAGGTTGGTGGTCTGCGGCAGCCAGTCGGGGCGGTATTCCGGGCCGAGGTCCTGGTCCTGCCAGTCGGGCTGGTGGCGGTCGAGGAACTGGTCGAGATGGATCGGCTCGCCGAAGTTCACCCAGACCTGGCCAAAACGCTGCTTCAGGGCGCCGACCACCTTGAACAGGTCGAAGATCGACTCCTTCTTCTTGGTCGCGCCGCGCAGTTCGCCGAGGTAGGTGCGGCCTTCCAGCACGCGCTCGTAGCCGATGTAGACCGGCACGAAGACGATCGGCCGGCGCGAGTCACGGAGGAAGCTGCGCAGGGTGATGGCGAGCATGCCGGTGCGTGGGTGGAGCATGCGCCCGGTGCGCGAACGGCCGCCCTCGACGAAGTACTCGGTGGAGAAGCCGCGGGAGAACAGGGTGTGCAGGTACTCGTTGAACACCGCGGTGTAGAGCTGGTTGCCCTTGAAGCTGCGGCGCATGAAGAAGGCCCCGCCGCGGCGCAGGATCGAGCCGATCACCGGCATGTTCAGGTTGATCCCGGCGGCGATGTGCGGCGGGGTCAGGCCGTTGCGGAACAACAGGTAGGAGAGCAGCAGGTAGTCGATGTGGCTGCGGTGGCAGGGCACGTAGACGATCTCGTTGCCCTGGGCCACGTCCTGCACCCGCTCGATGTGGTTGACCTTGACCCCTTCGTACAGCTTGTTCCAGAACCAACTGAGGATGACTTCGAGGAAGCGGATCACCGGATAGGAGAAGTCCGAGGCGATTTCATTGGCGTAGCGCAGTGCGATGCCTTCGGCCTTTTCCTGGGATATCCGTTCGCTCTCGCATTCCTCGCTGATCGCCTGGCGTACCAGCGGCGCGCGCAGCAGGCCTTTGACCAGGTTGCGGCGGTGCGACAGGTCGGGACCGATCACCGCGGTCTTCAGGTTGCGGAAGTGCACCCGGAGGATACGGTTGACCATGCGCAGCGTGCGTTCGTGGCCCTTGCCCTGTTCCACCAGCTCGCGCAGGTGGATCGGCGCGGAGAACTGCACGCGGGTCTTGCGTCCGAGGATCAGGATGCGCGCCAGCTTGCGCAGGCGCCCGGTGACCGCCCAGTTGTCGGCGAACAGCAGCTTCCAGGGGCTCGATTCGCTGTCCGGCGATTGTCCCCAGAACACGCTGACCGGAATGATCTGCGCGTCGTCGAGACCGTTCTGGCCGACCGCGGCGAGCATGCGCACCAGGGTCGGCGAGGCGCCGCGCTTATCCTGGCGGCCGAGCCAGTCGGGTTCGGGCGTCAGGTAGAAGAACGCCGCCGGCTCGATGGCGTCGCCTACCGCTACCGGCATCACCGGACGCGGCAGCCCGGCCTTGCGGCATTCGGTATCCACTACCGCGAGATCGCTGACCGAAGGCTGTTGCAGCACGTAGAGCACCGGCTTGCTGCGGTCGATCTTCAGGGTGAAGGCCGATTGGTTGATGGTTTCCGAGCGTACCCAGAGGTACAGCAGGCGGCGCAGGGCGCCAAAACCAAAGCGGCGGAAAGGGTAGCGGGGCATACGGTGTCTACTGGCAGTTGATCGGGACCCGGCGTGACGGGCGCGGCTAGTTTGCCGCAATCCCCGGAGGGCCGCAAAAGAACGCAACGCGTCCTACGGCGAACGGCGGCGAACAGGTTGCGAATGTAGAACCTTCGGCAGGCGTTCGGGTTCTGTCACGTTTTGCCAAGGTTCTCCCGATGCCCCGTATTGCCAGGCGGCGGGGCGCTTCGGCTATAGTCCCTGCGCGTTTTTCGCGGCCCTGGCCGGACATGGCGGCGGCCGCCGGAACAGGTAGGGGACCATGATCGAAACAAGAAACCTCGGCAAACGCTTCGGCTCGCGGGTGGCGGTGGACGACCTGTCCTTCCAGGTGGAGACGGGGGAGGTACTGGGCTTCCTCGGTCCGAACGGCGCCGGCAAGTCCACCACCATGAAGATGCTCACCGGCTTCCTGGCGCCCAGCGCCGGCACCGCGAGCATCTTCGGCTTCGACATCCGCAACCGCACGCTGCAGGCGCAGCGGCTGATCGGCTACCTCCCGGAAGGTTCGCCCTGCTACGCGGAAATGACCGTGCAGGGCTTCCTCGATTTCATCGCCGAGATCCGTGGCTACCGTGGTGCCGGCAAGCGCGAGCGGGTCGCCCGGGCACTGGGGCTGCTGGAACTGGACGAGGTGCGCCGGCAGACCATCGAAACCCTCTCCAAGGGCTTCCGCCGGCGTGTCGGCCTGGCCCAGGCGATCCTCCACGAACCGCGGGCGCTGGTGCTCGACGAGCCCACCGACGGGCTCGATCCGAACCAGAAGCACCAGGTCCGCGAACTGATCCGCGGCCTCGCGCAGGAGCGCATCGTGATCATCTCCACCCATATCCTCGAGGAAGTCTCGGCGCTATGCAGCCGCGCCCTGGTGATCGGCGGCGGGCGGCTGCTGGCGGACAGCACGCCGCTGGAACTGGCCAGCCGCTCGCGCTACCACCAGGCGGTGACGCTCTACAGCGACGACCCCCTGGATACCGTGGCGCTGGCGGTGCTGCCGGGCGTGGCGGGCATCGAGGAGAACCCCGCCGAAGGCAGCCTGACCGTCCTGGCGCAGCCGGGCGCGGTGATCTTTCCCCAGGTCAGCGGGCTGGTCGCCGAGCGCGGCTGGCGGATCCGCGAACTGGACGTGGAGCGCGGCCGGCTCGACGAGGTATTCCGCAACCTGACCCGGGGGACGGAGGCATGAAGCAACTGCCGGTGATCTTCAAGCGCGAGCTGGCGAGTTATTTCGCCACGCCGCTGGCCTATGTGTTCATCGTGATCTTCCTGGTCCTGGCGGGCGTGTTCACCTTCTACCTGGGCAACTTCTACGAACGCAACCAGGCCGACCTGGCCTCCTTCTTCGCCTTCCATCCCTGGCTCTACCTGTTCCTGGTTCCCGCGCTGGCCATGCGCCTGTGGGCGGAGGAGCGCAAGTCCGGCTCGATCGAGCTGCTGATGACCCTGCCGCTGACCCGCTTCGAAGCCGTGGCCGGCAAGTTCCTGGCCGCCTGGGCGTTCGCCGGAATCGCGCTGCTGCTGACCTTCCCCATGGTGCTCACGGTGAACTACCTGGGCGAGCCGGACAACGGTGCGATTCTCGCCGGCTATCTGGGCAGTTGGCTGCTGGCCGGCGGCTACCTGGCCATCGGTTCGTGCATGTCGGCCCTGGCGAAGAACCAGGTGATCGCTTTCATCCTCGCCGTGGCCGCCTGCTTCCTGTTCATGCTCAGCGGCTTTCCGCTGGTGCTCGATGCGTTCAGCCAGTGGGCGCCGCAGTGGTTGCTCGATGCGGTGGCCTCGCTGAGCCTGCTGACCCGCTTCGATGCCGTCAGCAAGGGCGTCATCGACCTGCGCGACCTGCTGTATTTCGTCAGCCTGATCGTCGCCTGGCTGGCCGCCACGGCGGTGGCGGTCGACCTGAAGAAAGCCGAATGAGGGGGAGTCGATGAAACGCGTGTTGTCCTCTGGCGCCGGGCTGTTGCTGATCGCGCTGGCGTTCCTGGCCTTCAACATGGTCTCCGGCCTGCTGTTCAGCGGCGCGCGGCTCGACCTGACCGAGCAGAAGCTCTACACCATCAGCCCCGGCACCAAGCGGATCCTGGCCGGCCTCGACGAGCCGATCAACCTGTACTTCTTCTATTCGGATAGCGGTGCCCGGGAACTGGTGCCGCTGCGCAACTACGCCAGGCGCGTCGAGGAACTGCTGCGCGCCTACGAGCGCGAGGCGAACGGCAGGATTCGCCTGCAGGTGATCGATCCCGAGCCGTTCTCCGAGAACGAGGACAAGGCCACCGAGTTCGGCCTGCAAGGAATTCCCCTGCAGCAGGGCGGCGACAACCTGTACTTCGGCCTGGCCGGCAGCAACGCCCTGGACGGAGTCCAGGTCATACCCTTCTTCCCGCTCGATCAGGAGGAGTTCCTCGAATACGACATCAGCCGCCTGGTGCAGACCCTGGCACAGCCGCAGCGGCCGGTGGTCGGCCTGATGTCGTCGCTGCCGCTCAATGGCGGCTTCGACATGGCCAGCCGGCAGCCGACCTCGCCGTGGATGGTCATGGAGGAAATCCGCCAGCAATTCGACCTGCGCAGCCTCAAGAGCGATGCCACGGAAATCCCGCCGGAGGTCTCGGTGCTGCTGCTGGTGCATCCCAAGCAGTTACCCGAGCAGACGCTATACGCCATCGACCAGTTCGTCCTGCGCGGGGGCAAGCTGCTGGCGTTCGTCGACCCCTTCAGCGAGGCCGACAGCGGCAGCGATTTCGCCGCTACGCTGGATGGCGACAAGTCGTCCGACCTCGCGCCGCTGTTCGAGGCCTGGGGGCTGCGCCTGCTGCCGGGCAAGGTGCTCGGCGACGGCGCCTATGCGATGTCCATCAGTCTTGGCCGGGACCAGCGTCCGGCCCGGCATCCGGCCTGGCTCAGCTTGCCGCGCGAGGCGCTGGACCAGGACGACATCGCCACTGCCGGCCTGGAAAGCCTGACCCTGGCGACGCCCGGCATCCTCGAAAGGCTCCCCGGAGCGAGCACCAGCTTCACGCCTTTGCTGCAAAGCTCGGCCCAGGCGATGCCGTTCGATGCCTCGCGCTTCGGCCTGCTGCGCGACCCCGGCGATCTGATGCGCGAGCTGCGCCCGAGCGGCCGGCGGCATACTCTCGCCGCCCGTATCCAGGGGCCGGCGAAGAGTGCCTTCGCGGAGGGCATCGAGGGGCATCGCGAAGGCCTGAAGGAGGCGCGCAACATCAATGTCATCGTCGTGGCCGATACCGACCTGCTCAGCGATCGCATGTGGGTCCAGGTGCAGGACTTCTTCGGCCAGCGCGTGCCGCAGCCCTGGGCCGACAACGGCGCGCTGGTGGTCAACGCGCTGGACAACCTGTCGGGCACCGACGCGCTGATCAGCGTGCGCTCCCGCGGCCGGTTCAGCCGGCCGTTCGTGGTGGTCGAGCGCCTGCAGCGCGAGGCCGAGACGAGCTTCCGGCAAAAGGAGGACCAGCTCAAGCAGCGCCTCGCCGATACCGAGCAGCAACTCGCCGCCCTCCAGCAGGGCGCCGCCCCGGAGAAGGCCGTCGAACTGACGCCCGAACAGCAGGCCACGGTGCGCCAGTACATGCAGGAGAAGCTGCGCATCCGCAAGGAGCTGCGCGAGGTGCAGTACCAGTTGAACGCCGATATCGACGCACTGGGCCGCACCCTGAAGCTGGTCAATATCGCCCTGGTTCCCTCGTTGCTCACGGTCGGCGTGCTGCTCGGCTGGCTCTGGCGGCGCCGGCGCATGGCCCGGGGAGGGCATTGACGCATGCGGCGCAATACGCTGATCGTCCTGCTGGCGCTGGTGGCGGCGCTGGCCGGAACCTTCGCCTGGCTGCAGCGCGAGCGCGCAACCGAGGTACCTGCCTTGCCGGCGGCAGAGCGCTGGCTGCCGGAACTGGACAGCGCGACGCTGAGTGGCCTGCACATGCAGTTTGCCGACGGTTCGCCGGATATCCGGGTCGAGCGGCGTGCGGGCGCGTGGGTCCTGCCGGCCAAGGCCGACTATCCGGCCGACCGGCTACGCTTGTCGGCGCTGCTCGAGGCGTTGGCAGAGGCGCGCAAGCTCGAGGCGAAGAGCGCCAACCCGAAGAACCACGCGCTGCTTGGCCTGGCGGAGCGTGGCGAGGGGCAGGCGCTACGCCTGAGCCTGCATTGGCAGTCCGGCGAGCCTCTGGTGCTGCTGGTGGGCAAGGATGCGCAGCATGGCGGTAGCTTCGTACGACGATTGGGCGACCCGCAGGCCTGGCTGATCGACAAGCGCCTGCCGTTGCCGAACAACGAGCTGGAGTGGCTCGACCGGCGGATCGCCACGCTGCCCTTCGCCCGGGTGCGCGAACTGCAACTGCGCTATCCGAAGGGCGAACGCCTGGATCTCTATCGCGACGACGCCGGGCAGCCGAACCTGCAGGTTCGGCAATTGCCCACAGGGCGCAAGCTGGCCTATGAGGCAGCGGCCAACGGCGCGGCGACGCTGTTCGCCGACCTGCGTTTCGCCGATGTAGCGCCGCTGGCGCAGGTGGGATTCAGGCAGGCGCCATTGCTCCTGGCGTTCAGCCTGCGGACGTTTTCCGGCGCGCGCCTGGATGGCGATATTCGGCGCCAGGGCGAGCAATACTGGTTGTTGCCGAAGAGCGTCGAGGGCTTCGCCGAGGGCGAGGTCGCCGCCCATCCTGACTGGGCCTATCGGATCGAAGAGGACCGCTACCGCGCCCTGGCCCGGCACCTGCCGGAACTGCTGGCGCGCTGAGCGGGCTCAGCCGGCGGTCTGGCCGGCCAGTTCGCGCATGCGTTGCAGCACGGCGTTCAGGCCGTTGCTGCGCGAGGGCGACAGTTGGCGGGAAAGACCCAGGCAGGTGAACCAGTCGTTGAGGTCCAGGCGCGCCAGTTCGCGGGTCTCGATGCCGTCGACCCGTGCCAGCAGCACCGCCAGCAGGCCGCGGATCAGGCGCGCGTCGCTGTCGGCACGGAAGCGCCAGTGGCCGTCGCGCTGCTCGCCGAGCAGCCAGACCAGGCTTTCGCAACCGTGCACGCGATGCTCTTCCTGGCGTTCGTGTTCCGCGAGCGGCGCCAGGCGCTCGCCCCATTGCAGCAGCAGACGCGCACGCTGTTCCCAACTGGCGGTGTGACCGAAGGCGTCCAGTGCCTCCTGGGCCTGTTCGGGGAGAACCGGGTTCATCGCAGCAACTCCAGTGAGCGGTCGAGGGCCAGGAAGAAGCGCTCCAGGTCGTCGGCATCGTTGTACAAGCCCAGCGAGACACGCAGGGCGCCGGGTACCTCGAGGCGTTGCAGCAGCGGCATCGCGCAATGGTGGCCGGCGCGCACCGCGATGCCCTGTTCGCCGAGCAGGTGGGCGAGATCGGCGACGTGCACGCCGTCGACGCAGAAGCTGGCCAGCGCCGCCTGGGGTTCGCCGAGCAGGCTGACGCCGTCGCGCGCCAGCAGGCCGGCGAGCAGGCGGGCGTGGAGGGCGCCTTCGTGGGCGGCGACTTCGGCTTCGTCCAGGGTGGCCAGCCAGTCGATGGTCGCGCCTAGGCCGATCGCCGCGGAAACCGCCGGGGTGCCCGCCTCGAAGCCGAGCGGAGCGGCATGGAAGCTGGCTTCGTGGAAGCCGGTGTGGCGTACCATCTCGCCGCCGAACTGCCAGTGCGCCAGTTGCTCCAGGGCCTGTGGGCGACCCCAGAGCACGCCGATGCCGTCGGGGCCGTAGAGCTTGTGGCCGGAGAATGCGTAGAAGTCGCAGCCCAGGCCCGGCAGGTCGTGGCGTCCGTGGACGCTGCCCTGGGCGCCGTCGACCAGGGTCCAGGCACCGCGCTCGCGGGCCAGCTGGATCAACTCCACCACCGGTTGCCAGGTGCCGAGAACGTTGGACAACTGGCTGATCGCCAGCAGGCGGGTACGCTCGCCGATGATATGGCGGGCCTGCTCCAGGTCGATCACCCCGCGCTCGTCCAGCGGCAACACGCGCAGGACCAGGCCGCGGCGCAGGGCCAACTGCTGCCAGGGAAGCAGGTTGGCATGGTGTTCCAGGGCACTGACCAGCAGTTCGTCGCCAGGCCGGAAATGCCGCTCCAGGCCATAGGCCACCAGGTTGATCGCCTCTGTGGTGCCGCGGGTGAACAGTACCTCGGCCGGGTTGCCGGCGTGCAGCCAGTGGGCGACGCGGCTGCGCGCGGCCTCGAAGGCCCGGGTGGCGCGCTCGCCGGGGACATGTTGGGCGCGGTGGACGTTGGCGGCGCCGCCGAGGTAGTAGCCGTTCAGGGCGTCGAGTACGGCCTGTGGCTTCTGGGCGGTGGCGGCGCTGTCGAGGTAGGTCAGGCCTTCCGCGGCGAAGGCGGAAAAGGCCGGAAAGTCGGCGCGCCAGGGAGACGGCAGGGACATGGCGGACACTGTGCGAGGACGGTTACAGGGGAAAGGGTAGCGCACCCGGCGGCGCTGGCGAGCACCGTCGGGCGAGCGGGGAGGCGAGCTGGGCTCAGTTGTGCGCGTGCAGCGCTTCGTTCAGCTCGATGGCGGTCTTGTTGGTCTTGCACTCCACCGCACCGTTCTGCGAGTTGCGGCGGAACAGCAGGTCGGGCTGACCGGCCAGGTCGCGGGCCTTGACCACTTTCACCAGGGCGTTCTGCTCGTCGAGCAGGGCGACCTTGGTGCCGGCGGTGATGTACAGGCCGGCCTCGACGATGTTGCGATCGCCCAGCGGGATGCCGATGCCGGCGTTGGCGCCGATCAGGCAGCCTTCGCCGACGCTGATGACGATGTTGCCGCCACCGGAAAGGGTGCCCATGGTCGAGCAGCCGCCGCCCAGGTCCGACCCCTTGCCGACGAACACGCCGGCGGATACGCGGCCTTCGATCATGCCCGGGCCTTCGGTGCCGGCGTTGAAGTTGACGAAACCTTCGTGCATCACCGTGGTGCCTTCACCGATGTAGGCGCCCAGGCGCACGCGGGCGGTGTCGGCGATGCGTACGCCGGCCGGGACCACGTAGTCGGTCATCTTCGGGAACTTGTCGACGGAGAAGACTTCCAGCAGCTTGCCCTTCAGTCGCGCTTCCAGTTGCAGTTCGGCCAGTTCGGCCAGGTCCACCGCGCCGATGTTGGTCCAGGCCACGTTCGGCAGGAGCGGGAAGATGCCGCTCAGGTTCACAGCGTGCGGCTTGACCAGGCGGTGGGAGAGCAGGTGCAGCTTGAGGTAGGCCTCCGGGGTGGAGGACGGCGCGGCGTCTTCCGCCAACAGGGTGGCGACCAGCGGCTTCTGGCTTTCCGCCAGGCGCGAGAGCAGGGCCGACTGAGCGGCGTCGATACCCTTCAGGGCGTCGGCCAACTGGTAGGCCTGCTGCGAAGTGAAGGTCAGCGCCTGGTTGCCGGCTGCGTAGCCAAGGATCGGTGCGACGGCGGCGACGATTTCGCTCGAAGGCTTGAGCAGCGGCAGCGCGTAGAACACTTCCAGCCAGGCTTCCTGGCGGTTCTGGGTGCCGACGCCGAAGGCCAGGCTGAACAGGGATTGCGACATGTGGGTTTCCTCGAAACGGAGTGGAACGGTCAGGCCGGACGGCGGCTGAGCAGCAGGCCCAGTCCCGCGCTGCCGAGCAGCGCGGCGCAACCGCGGTTGAACAGACGCCGGGCCCGCTGGCCGGCGAGCAGCCGGCCGAGGTGGAGCCCGGCATAGGAATAAAGAGCGATGGCCAGCCATTCGAGCAGCAGGAATGCCGCTCCGAGCTGGGCGAACTGGGCGCCCAGCGGTTGGCCGGGATCGACGAACTGCGGCAGGAAGGCGGTGAAAATCAGGATCGCCTTCGGGTTGCCCGCCGCCACCAGGAACTCCTGGCGCCCCAGGCGCCAGAGGCTGGGACGCGCCGGGCTGGCTTCGTTCGCCAGTGGCTGCGCATCGGTCCGCCACAATTGCACCGCAAGCCACAACAGGTAGGCAGCGCCGAGCACCTTGATCGCCAGGAACAGCCAGGCCGAGGTGTGCAGCACCAGCGCCAGCCCGGAGGCGGCCAGGGCGAGCATGCCGGCGAATGCCAGCAGGCGCCCGCCGCCGGCCAGCGAGGCGGTGGCGAAACCGTGCCGGGCGGCGTTGTTCAGCGACAGCAGGTTGTTCGGCCCCGGCGCCAGGTTGAGGGCGAAGCAGGCGGGTACGAACAGGGCCCAGGCGACACTCATGCGGCCTCCCGCTCAGGCCAGGGCGGCGGCGTAGGCGTCGGGCTTGAAGCCGACCAGCGTCCTGCCGCCCAGCTCCAGCACCGGGCGCTTGATCATCGACGGCTGGGCCAGCATCAGCTCGATCGCCTTGGCTTCGTCGAGATCGGCCTTCTGCGCTTCGTCGAGCTTGCGGAAGGTGGTGCCGGCGCGGTTGAGGACGGTTTGCCAGCCGTGCTCCGCGCACCAGCGCCGCAGGTGTTCGCGGTCGATGCCGACGGCCTTGTAGTCGTGGAAGTCGTAGGCGACCTTGTGCTCGTCGAGCCAGGTCCGAGCCTTCTTCATGGTGTCGCAGGCTTTGATGCCGTAGAGAACGTAGGTCATTGCTTCTCCCGAGGCCCGGGTCTTCCCGGGCCCTGCCGATAGGTCGCCGAAAGGTGATCGCCGGATTATGCCACGTCGTTCCGCCCCTGTGCGGTCTCGGGGCTACCGCGCTCGGGAGCGGCGTGACGGCAGATAGCCGTGGACGGGCGGGCGGACAGGGAGCCGGGCTGTTTCCCTGGCCGGGAACGGAGAGAGCGCAGGTTGAACAGGTCGATTCGGCTCGCTGGAGAGCATCCTTACCGGTACTTTCGGAATGCTCCGGTCCGCGCTGTACAATCCTTCCCCCGCCGAGGAGATTTCCCATGAGTTGCATCGGTCGCCAGATAGACCAATTACGCCTGCAGATACCGGGCTTCGCCTGCAAGCCCGGCTGCCACGATTGCTGCGGGCCGGTTACCGCCTCGTCGGAAGAGATGGCCCGCCTGCCGGTGAAGAGCGAGGCCGAACACGACGCCGCCCTGGCCGAGTGGAACTGCGTCCATCTCGGACCGAACGGCTGCGAGGCCTATGAGGAACGTCCGCTGATCTGCCGGCTGTTCGGCACCACGCCGAACCTGCCCTGCCCGGAGGGGCGGGGGCCCGAAGTGCCGGTGGCGGAGCAGGTGGAGCGACAGGTGCATGCGCTGATCGCCAGCACTCGCCAGGTGCTGGTGTAGCGGCCTGCCCGCCGCTAGGTTTCCGCGGTCTCGGTGGCGCGGGACTGCAGGGCCGGTTCGAAGGCTGGTTCGGGCGGCGTTTCCTCTAGGGGCATCGGCTCGTCCGCAGAGAGTTTCTGGAGAACCGCGGCGATCCGCTCGATGCTCTCTTCGAGCTCGAGCACCCGGTTGACCATGTACAGGATCATCTCCGGCGAACTCAGGTGCGCCAGCCGCATGGTCGCCTGCAAGTCGTCGTGGCGGTTGTCCCGGTCGGCCATCAGTGTCTCAGCCAGGCTCTTCAGCAACAGCATCTCGGCGCGCCTCATGGGCCGCTGCTCCGCGATTCCGCGGTAGGGGAAAAAGCTCGTTCCATCTCGCGACCTACCCGAAACGACTACATCCAAAGGTGTAATTCTACATTGCCATCACTTCGATCGTCGGACAATAGTCGCGTTCCAGACGCCTTGCACAGGTGACGAACGGGACTCGAAGCGGCCTGGTCTGCATGGCCGGGTGATGGGCGAGTTCCTTGATGCGGGGCGGCGGCTGTTTGGCGCAGGACAAAAAAAGCCCCGCCGGGTAGGCGAGGCTCAGGGGGAGAACAGCGTGCGGGGGCTCGCTGTCCGGGATGAATCGTCGTGGTGCGCTTAGCCGCAGGGCTGCTGCGGACCGCCGGTCATGCTCTCGACGCTGTCCAGTACGGCATGGCCCTTGCCGACCTTCTGCACGTCGTCGACGTCGCGCATGATGCTGCCGCCGTCGCTCATCTGGTTGCGGGTCTTGATCAGGTTGGTGGTGATGTCCAGCAGGCTGCGACCGGTAGCGATCAGGTCATTGGTGGCGCTGGGGGTGCAAGGGGTGTTGGCGGAGGCGACCTGAGCCTGGCCGGGTTGCCCGGGCTGGGTGGTGCGGTAGCCCTGGGTCAGTGCGTTCTGCTGGAGGCAGCCGGAGGTGGCGGCGAACATCGAGGCGAGCAGCAGTGCGGAAGTAAGTCCCTTGCTTGTCATGGCGGCATTCCTTTGTCTGAGTGGGCGCTGCACCCCGTACTCCTTCGGGGCGTCGTCCTGGCCGACGCTACGGCGGGCCTGGACTGAAGGGGAGTGTAGGAGCGTCTCGCACCGCTATGAAATAGCTCGGATGTACTAGTGCGGGAACCTTGGCCGGGCGCCCCGGTCGTCGCCGCGGAGGGGGCGGACGCGCGGGGTAGAGCGGCGGGGCTAGGAAAGACCGTACGGATTGTGCGAATGTCGGATAGCTGCCTACCGATCGCGATGGTGCAATCGGCGCAGTCGCATCGTCCAGGGACGAAGCCGGAGATCCCCGCCCTCATGCAAACCGTGTACACCGTTCTGACCCTGCTGCTGGTCGTCGGCGCCACCCGCCTGGCTGCCCAGTTGCTGCCCTTGCCGCTACCATTGATCCAGATCGCCGCCGGGGCCCTGCTGGCCTTGCCCTCCCTCGGGCTGCACATTGCCCTCGACCCGGAGCTGTTCCTCTTCCTGTTCATTCCGCCGCTGCTGTTCGTCGATGGCTGGCGTATTCCCAAGCGGGAAGTCTGGCGGATGCGCTGGCCGATCCTGATGATGGCGTTCGGCCTGGTGTTCTTCACCGTGGTCGGCGCCGGCTATTTCATCCATCTGCTGATCCCGGAAGTTCCCCTGGCGGCTTCCTTCGCCCTCGCCGCCGTGCTGTCGCCCACGGACGCCCTGGCGGTCTCGGCGATCACCCAGGGGCGGCTGCCCAAGCGCCTGATGCACCTGCTGGAGGGCGAGGCGCTGATGAACGATGCCTCTGGCCTGGTGGCATTCAAGTTCGCCATCGCCGCGGCGATGACCGGCGTGTTCTCGCTGGTGGACGCCAGCCTCAACTTCCTCCTGGTCGCGGTCGGCGGCCTGGCCATCGGGGTGTTCCTCAGCTGGTCGCTGGGCCGCATCCGCGCCTGGATGATCTCCCGTGGCTGGGACGACCCGGCGACCCACGTGGTACTGATGCTGTTGCTGCCGTTCGCCTCCTACATGGTGGCGGAACACCTGGGCGTCTCCGGGATTCTCTCGGCGGTGGCGGCCGGCATGATGCAGAGCTGGGTCGACCTGCTGCCGCGGCAGACTTCCACGCGCCTGCTCAACCGCAGCGTCTGGTCGATGCTGGAGTTCGCCTTCAACGGCGTGGTGTTCCTGCTGCTCGGCCTGCAGTTGCCGGACATCATGAAGTCGGTGGCCAACCACCACGGCGACCTGCTCTGGCGTTCCTCGCTGCTGCTGGCCTACGTGGCGGCGATCACCGCCGTGCTGATGCTGATCCGCTACGGCTGGGTCTATGGCTACTGGAAGCTGTCGCTGCGCATCGATCGCTGGCGCGGCAAAAGCCCGCCCGGGCTGAGCGGCATCTCCCTGCGCCGTCTCTCCGCCCTCAGTGCATTGAGCGGCGTGCGTGGTGCGGTGACCCTGGCGGCGGTGCTGTCGGTACCGATGAGCCTGATGGATGGCAGCGCCTTCCCGCAGCGCGACCTGATCATCTTCATCGCCACCAGCGTGATCCTGATTTCCCTGATCGGCGCGACCATCGGCCTGCCGCTGCTGCTGCGCGGGCTGCCGGCGAGCAACAATGGCGCCCACGAGCGCGAGCGGCGCGAGGCCTGGCGCAAGACCGCGGAGGCGGCGATCCGGGCCCTGGAGAGCGAGGAACTGCCGCAGGTGGAAGGCAACGATGCGGCGAATACTTCGCGGGTCGCCGAGGCGCGTGCGCAGATCATGGCCGAATACCGCCAGTCGCTGGATACCGCACCGACCACCGATGAGGCCCGCGACCAGGCCCAAGCCCTGGAGATCGCCGACAAGGCCTTGCGCCTGAAGGCGTTGCGCGCGCAGCGCCTGGAACTGTACCGGCAGCGGCGTAACAACGAGATCGACGACGAGACCCTGGGCGACATCCTGCGCGAGCTGGACCAGCAGGAAAGCTGGCTGACCAATCGCTTCGCCCGCTGGGTGTGAACGAAAAGGGATCGCCGCGGCGATCCCTTTTCGTTTCTCCGCGCAGGCTTCAGCGCGCCCGCAGGTAGTCGCGGATGCGCTCGGCGGCTTCGACGCACTCGGCCAGTGGTGCCACCAGGGCCATGCGCACGCGGTTGGCGCCGGGGTTCTCGCCGTCCACCTCGCGCGACAGGTAGGAACCCGGCACCACCGTCACGTGCTGCTGCTCGAACAGTTCGCGGGTGAATACGGTGTCGTCCACCGGGGTACGTGCCCACAGGTAGAAACTGCCGTCCGGGCGCTGTACGTCGAGCACGCCGTCGAGGATCGCCAGCACGGCGTCGAATTTCTCGCGGTAGAGGCTGCGGTTGGCGCGCACATGGACCTCGTCGTTCCAGGCGGCGATGCTCGCCAACTGGGTCTGCACCGGCATGGCGCAGCCGTGGTAGGTGCGGTAGAGGAGGAATTTCTTCAGGATCTCCGCGTCGCCGGCGACGAAGCCCGAGCGCAGGCCGGGCAGGTTGGAGCGCTTGGACAGGCTGTGGAACACCACGCAGCGGCTGAAGTCCGTGCGGCCCAGCTCGGCGCAAGCGTTGAGCAGGCCGGGCGGCGGGGCGTTTTCGTCGAAGTAGAGTTCGCTGTAGCACTCGTCGGCGGCGATCACGAAGTCGTAGCGGTCGGCCAGGGCGATCAGCTTCTTCAGGGTCTCCAGCGGTACCAGGGCCCCGGTAGGGTTGCCCGGCGAGCAGAGGAAGAGAATCTGGCAGCGCTGCCAGGTCGCCTCGTCGACCGCGTCGAAATCGGGGTTGAAGCCGTTTTCCTCGCGGCAGGGCAGGTAGTGCGGCACGGCTCCGGCGAGCAGCGCCGCGCCTTCGTAGATCTGGTAGAACGGGTTCGGGCTGACCACCAGGCCGGGCGCCTCGCCGGGCTCGCTGCGGCGGACCACGGTCTGGGTGAAGGCGAACAGCGCCTCGCGGGTACCGTTCACCGGCAGTACGTGGCGCGCCGCATCCAGCCAGCCGGCCGGTACCGAGAAGCGCCGCTCGCACCAGCGCGCGATGGCTTCGCGCAGGGCCGGCAGGCCGAGGGTGGTCGGGTAGACCGCGAGCTGGTCCAGGTTCTCCGCCAGGGTTTCGGCGACGAAGCTCGGCGAGCGGTGCTTGGGCTCGCCGATGGACAGTGCGATCGGCTTCAGCGTCGCGGGCGGCCGGGTGCCGCCGAGCAGGGCGCGGAGCTTCTCGAAGGGGTAGGGCTGCAGGTTGTCGAGTGCGGTATTCATGGCGTTGGCAAGGCTTCTCAGAAGTTTATCCGGGTAGGCAGGGTGTCCCGTCCGTTGTCTTGTGACAGCTGCTCGACCAGGGCGGCCTGCAGGCGTTTGCACAGGTCGGGGTCGGCGAGCGGCTGGTTGCGCGCATCGGTGATGTAGAAGACGTCCTCCACGCGCTCGCCGAGGGTGGCGATCTTGGCGTTCTGCACCGACAGGTCGAAATCCAGGAAAATGCCGCCGATCCGCGCCAGCAGGCCTGGGCGGTCGGGGGCGATGACTTCGAGCACCGAGACCTGGCGCAACGCGTCGGTGGAAATGGTCACCTGCGGGGCGAAGGCGAAGTGCTTGAGCTGGCGCGGCACCCGGCGCTGGATGATGGTCGGGTAGTCGTCGGGGTTCTTCAGCGCGTCGATAAGCCCCTCGCGGATCTCGGCGATGCGCTCCGGGTTGTTGCCGATGGAGTCGCCGTCGGCGTCGAGCACGATATAGGTATCGAGGGTGAACTGGCTGGTGGAGGTGATGATCCGCGCGTCCTGGATGCTCAGGTTGAGCTGGTCCATGGCGGCCACGGTGACCGCGAAGAAATCGTGCTGGTCGGCGGCGTAGATGAAGATCTGCGAACCGCTCTCGAACTCGCGCTGGGTGGTTTCCTTGATCAGCACCAGCGGCGTGCCGTCGTCCGGGTGCTGGAGGATCGCCTCGGTGTGCCAGGCCACGTCGCCGGCGGTGTGGCGCAGGAAGTAGTCGTCGCCGAGCTGGCTCCATAACTGCTCGGCATCGTCCTGGTCGATGCCGTTGCGTACCAGTTGGTCGAGGGCCGCGGTCTGCGTCTGGCGGATCTGCTCCTCGCGGTCCACCGGGTTCTCCAGGCCGCGGCGCAGGGCGCGCTTGGTCTCGGTGTAGAGCTGCCGGAGCAGGCTGGCGCGCCAGGAGTTCCAGAGCGTCGGGTTGGTGGCGTTGATGTCGGCCACGGTGAGCACGTACAGGTAGTCGAGGTGGGTCTGGTCGCCGACCAGTTGGGCGAAATCGAAGATCACCTGCGGGTCGGAGAGGTCCTTGCGTTGCGCGGTGGTCGACATCACCAGATGGTTCTGCACCAGCCAGGACACCAGTTGGGTGTCCCAGAGCGGCAACTGGTGGCTCTGGCAGAAGGCCTCGGCGTCCACCGCACCGAGTTCCGAGTGGTCGCCGCCACGGCCCTTGGCGATGTCGTGGTAGAGGCCAGCGATGTAGATCAGTTCCGGCTTGGGCAGACGATCGATGATCTTGCTCGCCAGCGGATATTTCTCGGCCATCTCCGGCCGATTCAGCTTGCGCAGGTGCTTGATCAGGTTGAGGGTGTGGGCGTCCACCGTATAGATATGGAACAGGTCGTGCTGCATCTGCCCGATGATATGGCCGAACTCCGGCAGGTAGCGACCGAGGATGCCGTAGCGGTTCATCCGCCGCAGGTTGCGGTGGATACCCTGGCTGCTCTTGAACAGCTCGATGAACAGGCTGGTGTTGCGGATGTCGTGGCGGAACTCGTCGTCGATCAGGTGTCGGCTGTCGCGCAGCAGGCGAATGGTGTCGGCGCGCACGCCCTTGATTTCCGGGTGCTGGGCCATCAGCACGAAGATTTCCAGGAGGGCGAACGGGGTGCGCTTGAAGACGTTCGGGTGCGTCACCTCGATGTAGCCATCGCGCAACTGGAAGCGACTGTTCAGCGGTTGGATCTGCACCGGCTGCTCGCAGGGCAGGATGACTTCCTCGAAGTGCTGGATGATCAGGTCGTTCAGCTCGGAGATCGCCATCACCACCCGGTAGTACTTCTGCATGAAGCGTTCGACCGCCAGTTTGACGTCGTTGTCTTCGTAGCCGAACAGACGGGCGATGCTGCGCTGGTGATCGAACAGCAGGCGATCCTCGGCGCGCCCGGCGAGCATGTGCAGGGCATAGCGGACCCGCCAGAGGAACTCCTGGCTGGAAGCCAGCATGCTGCACTCGCTTTCCACCAGGAAGCCTTCGCGCACCAGGGCGTGCAGGTTGAGGCTGCCGAACTGGCGGCGGGCCATCCAGAGGATGGTCTGGATGTCGCGCAGGCCGCCGGGGGAGCCCTTGACGTTGGGCTCGAGGTTGTACTCGGTGTCGTTGTACTTGGCGTGGCGGCGCTGCTGTTCGTGGCGTTTGGCCAGGAAGAACTCCTTGCTCGGCCACATGTGCGCGCTGCCGGTAACCTGCAGCATGCGCTGGCGCAGGCTGTCGGGGCCGCAGATGGTGCGGCACTCCATGAGGGTGGTGATCACCGTCAGGTCGGCGCGCGCTTCCTCCGCGCACTGCTGCACCGAGCGCACGCTCTGGCCGACTTCCAGGCCGATGTCCCAGAGCAGGGTGAGGAAGCCTTCGATCGGTTCGCGGAAGCTCTCCTGGTCCTCGCTGTCGAGGAGGATCAGCAGGTCGACGTCGGAGTAGGGGTGGAGTTCGCCGCGGCCGTAGCCGCCCACGGCGACCAGGGCGATGTCGGCGTCGTCTCCCCAGTCGAAGCGCTGCCAGGCCTGTTGCAGGATCTGGTCGACGCACCAGGCGCGGTCTTCGATCAGGCGGCGGATGTCGCGGCCGCTGTTGAAGCGGTTGTCGAGCACTTCGCGGAATTGCCGGATGGCCTTCTTGAAGGCCGCGATCGGGCTGGACTTCAAGGCCAGTTCCGCCTGGAACTGCCCGCGATCGAACAATTCGGGATCCACCTGCGGCATGCGGCCTTCCTTTATCTGCTAGCGGTTGGGTTCGATACGCGAGCGCCCCGTTTTGGTGCGTTTATGCGCTGTATTGGTGCGCGCGCTGCGCCGAATCGGGGCGTCGGCCCCGCCGGAATGGGGCGGGGCGTCGAGGCGCACGGCTGGCAGCAAAAGCCGGGCCGGATCAGGCTGCCGAGGTGCGCGGGAAGGTTTCGTCGTTGCGCAGGGTGAGGATCTCGTAGCCATCGGCGGTGACCAGCACGGTGTGCTCCCATTGCGCGGACAGCTTGCGGTCCTTGGTGATCGCGGTCCAGCCGTCGCCGAGCAGGCGGGTCTCCGGGCGGCCCTGGTTGATCATCGGCTCGATGGTGAAGATCATGCCTTCCTTCAGCTCGATGCCGGTACCCGCACGACCGTAGTGGAGGACCTGCGGCTCCTCGTGGAACACCTTGCCGATGCCATGGCCGCAGTATTCGCGGACCACCGAGAAGCCGTTCTTTTCCGCGTGCTTCTGGATGATTTCGCCGATATCGCCCAGGTGCGCGCCCGGACGCACCACGGAAATGCCCTTGTACATGCATTCCTGGGTGATCTGGCAGAGGCGGTCGGCCCATTCCGGGGTCTTGCCGACCAGGAACATCTTGCTGGTGTCGCCGTGGTAGCCGTCCTTGATGACGGTGATGTCGACGTTGAGGATGTCGCCTTCCTTCAGCGGCTTCTCGTTGGGGATGCCATGGCAGACCACATGGTTGATCGAGGTGCAGATCGACTTGGGAAAGCCCTTGTAGTTCAGCGGGGCGGGAATCGCCTTCTGCTCGTTGACGATATAGTCGTGGCAGATGCGATCCAGCTCCTCGGTGGTCACGCCGGGCTTGATGTGTTCGCCGATCATTTCCAGCACTTCGGCGGCCAGGCGGCCGGCGATGCGCATCTTCTCGATATCGTCGGGCGTCTTGATGGTGACGGTCATGCGAATTCTCTTCGGGCGTGCAAGCACGCATGAATAATAAGGAATACGCGATTCTAGCAGACCTGACCGACCGATCTACTCCCGCCCGGCCATCCGCGGCGGGTTTCACTGCGTCCACGGTTATGGTATAAAGCGCCCCGCTCCGAGGCTGCGGCCTTTTCCGGAGCACAAACCCACACATGCATCGACACGATGGCCTGGGTGCCCGCAAGGGTTGGTCATTGGGATGCGTGGAGGCCTAACCCGACTTATCGAGGAACTATCATGTCCCAAGTCAACATGCGCGATATGCTGAAGGCCGGTGTGCACTTCGGCCACCAGACCCGTTACTGGAACCCGAAAATGGGCAAGTTCATTTTCGGCGCGCGCAACAAGATCCATATCATCAACCTCGAAAAGACCCTGCCGATGTTCAACGAGGCCCTGACCTTCGTTGAGCGCCTGGCCGCTGGCAAGAACAAGATCCTGTTCGTCGGCACCAAGCGTTCCGCCGGCAAGATCGTTCGCGAGGAAGCCGCTCGTTGCGGCATGCCGTACGTCGACCATCGCTGGCTGGGCGGCATGCTCACCAACTACAAGACCATCCGTCAGTCGATCAAGCGCCTGCGCGACCTGGAAACCCAGTCCCAGGACGGCACCTTCGACAAGCTGACCAAGAAAGAAGCCCTGATGCGCAGCCGTGACCTCGAGAAGCTCGAGCGCAGCCTGGGCGGCATCAAGGACATGGGCGGCCTGCCGGACGCTCTGTTCGTGATCGACGTCGACCACGAGCGCATCGCCATCACCGAAGCCAACAAGCTGGGCATCCCGGTCATCGGCGTTGTCGATACCAACAGCAGCCCGGAAGGCGTCGACTATGTAATTCCCGGTAACGATGATGCCATCCGCGCCGTGCAACTCTACCTGAACTCGATGGCCGAAGCGGTAATCCGCGGCAAGCAGGGCGCTGCCACCAGCGCCGACGAGTTCGTCGAGGAAGCGCCGGCCGAATCCGCCGAAGGCTGATTCCGGGACGTTCAGACGTCCGACGGTGCGCAGGAAGGGGGCTAGGCCCCCTTTTTGCCACCTTTGAGTTTCTGCCCGGCAGGCCGGGCACAAAGGTTTTTTGAGAGCTACCACTCAAGAGGATTTCGAAATGGCAGAAATTACTGCAGCCATGGTTAAAGAACTGCGCGAGCGTACCGGCTTGGGCATGATGGAGTGCAAGAAGGCGCTGACCGCCGCTGGCGGCGACATCGAGAAGGCCATCGACGACATGCGCGCTGCCGGTGCGATCAAGGCTGCCAAGAAGGCCGGTAACATTGCCGCCGAAGGCTCGATCGCCGTCAAGATCGCTGCCGACAACAAGGCCGCCGTGATCATCGAAGTCAACTCCCAGACCGACTTCCTGGCCCTCCAGGACGACTTCAAGGGCTTCGTCGCCGAGAGCCTGGAAAAGGCCTTCAACGAGAAGCTGACCGACGCCGCTCCGCTGGTCGAAGCACGTGAGGAAGCTCGTCTGGCCCTGGTCGCCAAGACCGGCGAGAACGTCAACATCCGCCGCCTGACCCGCGTCGAGGGCGACGTGGTCGGCGCCTACCTGCACGGCCACCGCATCGGTGTCGTGGTCAACCTGAAAGGCGGCAACCCGGAACTGGCCAAGGACATCGCCATGCATGTCGCCGCCAGCAACCCGCAGTTCCTGAGCGCTTCGGAAGTTTCCGAAGAAGCGATCGCGAAAGAGAAGGAAATCTTCCTGGCGCTGAACGCCGACAAGATCGCCGGCAAGCCGGAGAACATCGTCGAGAACATGGTCAAGGGCCGCATCAGCAAGTTCCTCGCCGAAGCGAGCCTGGTCGAGCAGCCTTTCGTGAAGAACCCGGAAGTGAAGGTCGGCGACTTGGCCAAGCAGGCTGGCGCCGAAATCGTTTCCTTCGTTCGTTACGAAGTGGGCGAAGGCATCGAGAAGGCCGAAGTGGACTTCGCTGCCGAAGTTGCCGCTCAAGTAGCCGCCACCAAGCAGTAACAAAGACGGTTTCGACTGTCGCCCCGGAAGAGGCTGCCCGCTGATGCGTGCGGCCTCTTCGTCAAATGGGGAAGCGTTCGGGGCAGCTTCCGCGTTGCCGGCCCGCTCGGCGGGCTCGCACGCAACGCAGGCGCAAAGTCGTCTCCGCCCACGACGGCCCGGCCGTCACGTATTTTTATCGCCGCAGGAGAAAAGGTCATGGCTCAGCAACTGAGCGCTCGTCAACCTCGCTATAAACGCATTCTTCTAAAGTTGAGCGGCGAAGCCCTGATGGGCTCGGAGGAGTTCGGCATCGATCCCAAGGTGCTGGACCGCATGGCGCTGGAAATCGGCCAGTTGGTCGGGATCGGCGTGCAGGTCGGCCTGGTCATCGGCGGCGGCAACCTGTTCCGCGGCGCGGCCCTGTCCGCGGCCGGCATGGACCGGGTGACCGGCGACCACATGGGGATGCTGGCCACCGTGATGAACGGCCTGGCGATGCGCGATGCGCTGGAGCGCTCGAACATCCCCGCGCTGGTGATGTCGGCGATCTCCATGGTCGGTGTGACCGACCACTACGACCGCCGCAAGGCCATGCGCCACCTCGGCGGTGGCGAGGTGGTGATCTTCTCCGCCGGTACCGGCAACCCGTTCTTCACCACCGACTCGGCGGCTTGCCTGCGCGCCATCGAGATCGACGCCGACGTGGTCCTTAAGGCTACCAAGGTCGATGGCGTGTACACTGCCGACCCGTTCAAGGACCCGAATGCCGAGAAGTTCGAGCGCCTGACCTATGATGAAGTGCTCGACCGCAAGCTCGGCGTGATGGACCTGACCGCCATCTGCCTGTGCCGTGACCAGAACATGCCGCTGCGGGTGTTCAACATGAACAAGCCGGGCGCATTGCTGAATATTGTTGTTGGTGGTGCCGAAGGCACCCTGATCGAGGAGGGTTGAGAATGATCAACGAGATCAAGAAGGAAGCGCAGGAGCGCATGGGCAAGACCCTGGAAGCGCTGGGCCATGCCTTCGCGAAGATTCGTACCGGTCGCGCGCATCCGAGCATCCTGGATAGCGTGATGGTTTCCTATTACGGGGCCGATACGCCGCTGCGCCAGGTCGCCAACGTCACCGTGGAAGACTCCCGTACCCTGGCTCTGGCCGTGTTCGACAAGAGCATGATCCAGGCGGTCGAGAAGGCCATCATGACCTCCGACCTGGGGCTCAACCCGGCCACCGCCGGCACCACCATCCGCGTACCGATGCCGGCCCTGACCGAGGAGACCCGCAAGGGCTACACCAAGCAGGCGCGTGCCGAGGCCGAGCAGGCGCGGGTTTCCGTGCGCAACATCCGTCGCGATGCGCTGGCCCAGTTGAAGGACCTGCAGAAGGAAAAGGAAATCAGCGAGGACGAAGAGCGCCGCGCCGGCGACGACGTGCAGAAGCTGACCGACAAGTTCATCGGTGAGATCGAGAAGGCACTGGAAGCCAAAGAAGCGGACCTCATGGCTGTCTGAGGCCGGGCTGACGTCATGGAAAAGACCCGGAAGGATGTGTGCGTGCCACGCCACGTGGCCATTATCATGGACGGTAACAATCGCTGGGCGAAGAAGCGTCTTCTGCCCGGCGTTGCCGGCCACAAGGCCGGTGTCGATGCCGTCAGGGCGGTGATCGAGGTCTGCGCCGAGGCAGGGGTCGAGGTCCTCACCCTGTTCGCGTTCTCCAGCGAGAACTGGCAGCGTCCGGCGGACGAAGTCAGCGCGCTGATGGAGCTGTTTCTCGTGGCCCTGCGCCGCGAGGTGCGCAAGCTCGACGAGAACGGCATCCGCCTGCGCATCATCGGCGATCGCACGCGTTTCCATCCGGAGTTGCAGGCGGCCATGCGCGAAGCGGAAGCCGCCACTGCCGGCAATACCCGTTTCCTCCTCCAGGTCGCCGCCAACTACGGCGGCCAGTGGGACATCGTCCAGGCCGCACAGCGCCTGGCGCGTGAGGTCCAGGGCGGGCACCTGGCGGCGGACGATATCTCCGCCGAGCTGCTCCAGGGCTGCCTGGTGACCGGCGACCAGCCGCTGCCCGACCTGTGCATCCGCACCGGCGGCGAGCATCGCATCAGCAATTTCCTTCTCTGGCAGCTGGCCTACGCCGAGCTGTATTTCTCCGACCTGTTCTGGCCCGACTTCAAGCACGCGGCGATGCGGGCTGCCCTGGCGGATTTCTCCAAGCGCCAGCGCCGCTTCGGCAAGACCAGCGAGCAAGTCGAGGCCGAGGCCCGTCCGTCATGCTGAAACAACGGATCATCACGGCGCTGGTGCTTTTGCCCATCGCGCTGGGTGGTTTTTTCCTTCTCGAAGGGGCGTTCTTCGCCCTGTTCATCGGCGCGGTGGTGAGCCTGGGGGCCTGGGAATGGGCGCGCCTGGCCGGCTATGAACAACAGTTCGGCCGCGTTGCCTACGCGGCGACGGTCGCCGTGCTGATGGTCGCTCTCTACCATCTGCCGCAGCTTGCCGGAGCCGTGCTGCTGCTGGCGCTGGTCTGGTGGGCGCTGGCCACCGTGCTGGTGCTCACCTACCCGGAAAGCGTCGGCTACTGGGGCGGCCGCTGGCGCCGCCTGGGCATGGGCCTGCTGATCCTGTTGCCGGCCTGGCAGGGGCTGGTCCTGCTCAAGCAGTGGCCGCTGGCCAATGGCCTGATCATCGCCGTGATGGTGCTGGTCTGGGGCGCGGATATCGGCGCCTACTTCTCCGGCAAGGCCTTCGGCAAGCGCAAGCTGGCGCCGCGGGTCAGCCCCGGCAAGAGCTGGGAAGGCGTTTACGGCGGCCTGGCGGCCAGCCTGGCGATCACCCTGGCGGTCGGCCTCTACCGCGGCTGGTCCCTCGGCGCGCTGCTCCTGGCCCTGCTCGGCGCGGCGCTGGTTGTGTTCGTCTCGATCGTCGGCGACCTCACCGAAAGCATGTTCAAGCGCCAGTCCGGAATCAAGGACAGCAGCAACCTGCTGCCCGGCCACGGTGGCGTGCTGGATCGCATCGACAGCCTGACGGCAGCCATCCCGGTGTTCGCGGCCCTGCTCTGGGCCGCCGGCTGGGGTGCGCCATGAGTCGACCGCAGCGGATCAGCGTGCTCGGCGCGACCGGCTCGATCGGCCTGAGCACCCTGGACGTCGTCCAGCGTCATCCCGATCGTTACGAAGCCTTCGCCCTGACTGGCTTCAGCCGCCTGGCCGAACTCGAGGCGCTGTGCCTCAGGCACCGCCCCGTCTATGCGGTGGTGCCGGAGCAGGCCGCGGCGATTGCCTTGCAGGGCTCGCTCGCCGCGGCGGGTGTCCGCACCCGGGTGCTGTTCGGCGAGCAGGCGTTGTGCGAAGTGGCCAGCGCGCCCGAAGTGGACATGGTAATGGCGGCCATCGTCGGCGCCGCCGGGCTGCCGTCGACCCTGGCGGCCGTCGAGGCCGGCAAGCGCGTACTGCTGGCCAACAAGGAGGCGCTGGTGATGTCCGGCGCGCTGTTCATGCAGGCGGTCAAGCGCAGCGGCGCGGTGCTCCTGCCGATCGACAGCGAGCACAACGCGATCTTCCAGTCGCTGCCGCGCAATTATGCCGATGGCCTGGAGCGGGTCGGCGTGCGCCGGATCCTCTTGACCGCCTCCGGCGGCCCGTTCCGTGAGACGCCGCTGGAGCAGCTTGCTTCGGTGACGCCGGAGCAGGCTTGTGCGCACCCGAACTGGTCGATGGGGCGGAAGATTTCCGTCGATTCCGCCAGCATGATGAACAAGGGGCTCGAACTGATCGAGGCGTGCTGGCTGTTCGACGCCCAGCCGAGCCAGGTCGAGGTGGTGATCCACCCGCAGAGCGTGATCCACTCGATGGTGGACTACGTCGACGGTTCGGTGATCGCCCAGCTCGGCAATCCGGACATGCGCACGCCGATTTCCTATGCCATGGCCTGGCCGGAGCGAATCGATTCCGGCGTTTCGCCGCTGGATATGTTCGCCGTCGGTCGCCTGGATTTCCAGCGCCCCGACGAGCAGCGCTTCCCCTGCCTGCGCCTGGCGAGCCAGGCCGCGGAAACCGGCGGCAGCGCCCCGGCCATGCTGAATGCCGCGAACGAGGTGGCCGTGGCCGCATTTCTCGAGCGGCACATCCGCTTCAGCGACATCGCGGTTATCATCGAGGACGTGCTGAACCGCGAGGCGGTGACCGCAGTCGAATCGCTCGATCAGGTCCTGGCTGCCGATCGCCGCGCGCGTTCGGTCGCCGGGCAATGGTTGACCCGGCACGCCGGC
Source organism: Pseudomonas sp. 203-8 (assembly GCF_020708595.1). Lineage (NCBI taxonomy): Bacteria > Pseudomonadati > Pseudomonadota > Gammaproteobacteria > Pseudomonadales > Pseudomonadaceae > Pseudomonas > Pseudomonas sp. 203-8. The sequence continues at coordinate 419,586 of NZ_JAJFDF010000002.1, forward strand.
TAGTCTTCGGACGGCCTGGAGGTAGGAGATGAGTGCGCTTTACATGATCGTCGGCACCCTGGTAGCCCTGGGTGTGCTGGTGACGTTCCACGAATTCGGCCACTTCTGGGTCGCGCGACGCTGCGGGGTGAAGGTCCTGCGCTTCTCCGTCGGCTTCGGCACGCCGCTGGTGCGCTGGCACGACCGGCACGGCACCGAGTTCGTGGTGGCGGCCATTCCGCTGGGCGGCTACGTCAAGATGCTCGACGAGCGCGAGGCGGAAGTACCGGCCCATCTGCTCGAACAGTCCTTCAATCGCAAGACGGTCCGTCAGCGGATCGCCATCGTCGCGGCTGGTCCCATCGCCAATTTCCTACTGGCGATTCTGTTCTTCTGGGTCGTCGCCCTGCTCGGTAGCCAGCAGGTACGCCCGGTCATCGGTTCCGTGGCGCCGGAGAGCCTGGCCGCCCAGGCCGGCCTGGAGGCCGGGCAGGAGCTGCTGGCGGTGGATGGCGAGCCCGTCACCGGCTGGAACGGGGTCAACCTGCAGCTGGTTCGCCGTCTCGGCGAGAGCGGTACGCTGGAAGTGCGGGTGCAGGAAAAAGGCTCGAATGTCGATTCCACCCACCAGGTGCGTCTGGATGGCTGGCTGAAGGGCGAGGACAATCCCGATCCCATCGCCTCGCTGGGCATCCGGCCCTGGCGGCCGGCCTTGCCGCCGGTGCTGGCCGAACTCGACCCCAAGGGGCCGGCGCAGGCCGCCGGGCTGAAGCTCGGCGACCGCTTGCAGAGCATCGATGGCATCGCCGTCGACGACTGGCAGCAGGTGGTGGACAGCGTCCGTGCCCGTCCCGGGCAGCGCGTCCAGCTCAAGGTGCTGCGCGACGGCGAAGTGCTGGATGTTGCCCTGGAGCTGGCGGTGCGCGGCGAGGGCAAGGCCCGGACCGGCTACATGGGGGCGGGGGTCGCCGGTATCGGATGGCCGGCGGAAATGCTCCGCGAAGTGAGCTACGGACCGCTGGAGGCGGTGGGTCAGGCGCTTTCCCGAACGTGGACCATGAGCCTGCTAACGCTCGACTCCATAAAGAAAATGTTGCTCGGCGAGCTCTCGGTAAAAAACTTGAGCGGGCCGATAACCATTGCTAAAGTGGCGGGCGCTTCAGCCCAGTCTGGCGTGGGGGATTTTCTCAATTTCCTGGCCTATCTGAGCATTAGCTTGGGGGTTCTCAACCTGCTGCCGATCCCTGTCCTCGATGGCGGGCATCTGCTGTTCTATCTGGTTGAGTGGGTGCGCGGGCGCCCATTATCCGAACGGGTACAGGCTTGGGGGATGCAGATCGGCATCAGTCTGGTCGTTGGCGTGATGTTGCTCGCTCTGGTCAACGATCTGAGTCGTCTGTAGTCATGTTGAATTCGAATCTGCCGCCCTTTGCGGCAGATTCTCTATTTGTCAGTTGGAAAAAAAGGACTCCATGAAACGCTTTCTGCTACCCGCGCTGCTGTCAGCGCTGATGATCGCCGAGGTTCACGCCGAGTCCTTCACTGTTTCCGATATCCGGGTCAATGGCCTGCAGCGCGTGTCCGCCGGTAGCGTGTTCGCCGCCCTGCCGCTGAACGTCGGCGAGACCATCGACGACCAGGCCCTGGTCCAGGCCACCCGCTCCCTGTTCAAGACCGGCTTCTTCCAGGACATCCAGCTCGGCCGTGATGGCAACGTGCTGGTGGTCACTGTAGTCGAGCGCCCGTCGATCTCCAGCATCGAGATCGAGGGCAACAAGGCGATTTCCAAGGAAGACCTGCTCAAGGGCCTGAAACAGTCCGGCCTGGCCGAGGGCGAGATCTTCCAGCGCGCCACCCTCGAAGGCGTGCGCAACGAGCTGCAACGCCAGTACGTGGCCCAGGGCCGCTACTCGGCCGAGATCAACGCGGAAGTGATCCCGCAGCCGCGCAACCGCGTCGCGCTGAAGATCAACATCAACGAAGGCACGGTCGCCGCGATTTCCCACATCAACGTGGTGGGCAACACCGTCTTCTCCGAAGAAGACCTGACCGACCTGTTCGAACTGAAGACCACCAACTGGCTGTCGTTCTTCAAGAACGACGACAAGTACGCCCGCGAAAAGCTCTCCGGCGACCTCGAGCGCCTGCGCTCCTATTACCTGGACCGCGGCTACATCAACATGGATATCGCCTCCACCCAGGTATCCATCACCCCGGACAAGAAGCACGTCTACATCACCGTCAACATCAACGAGGGTGAGAAGTACACCATCCGCGACGTGAAGCTGACCGGCGACCTGAAGGTGCCGGAAGAGGAAGTGAAGCGCCTGCTGCTGGTACAGAAGGGCCAGGTGTTCTCGCGCAAGGTGATGACCACCACCTCCGACCTGATCACCCGTCGCCTGGGCAACGAGGGCTACACCTTCGCCAACGTCAACGGCGTGCCGGAAGCCCATGACGACGACAAGACCGTCTCGGTGACCTTCGTCGTCGACCCGGGCAAGCGCGCCTACGTCAACCGCATCAACTTCCGCGGCAACACCAAGACCGAAGACGAAGTGCTGCGCCGCGAAATGCGCCAGATGGAAGGCGGCTGGGCCTCCACCTACCTGATCGACCAGTCCAAGGCCCGTCTGGAGCGCCTCGGCTACTTCAAGGAAGTCAACGTCGAGACCCCCGCGGTTCCCGGCACCGACGACCAGGTCGACGTCAACTACAGCGTCGAAGAGCAACCGTCCGGCTCGATCACCGCCAGCGTCGGCTTCGCCCAGAGCGCCGGCCTGATCCTCGGCGGCTCGATCAGCCAGAACAACTTCCTGGGTACCGGCAACAAGGTCAGCATCGGCCTGACCCGCAGCGAATACCAGACCCGCTACAACTTCGGCTTCGTCGACCCCTACTGGACCGTCGACGGCGTCAGCCTCGGCTACAACGCCTTCTACCGGAAGACCGACTACGACGAACTCGACGTCGACGTCGCCAGCTACTCGGTGAACAGCCTGGGCGCCGGCATGAGCATCGGCTACCCGATCAGCGAGACCTCGCGCCTGACCTATGGCCTGAGCGTGCAGCGCGACCAGATCGACACCGGCCGCTACACCGTGGACGAGATCTACGACTTCCTCGACAAGGAAGGCGACAACTTCACCAACTTCAAGGCTTCCATCGGCTGGTCCGAATCGACCCTGAACAAGGGCGTGCTGGCCACCCGTGGTCACTCGCAGAGCCTGACCCTGGAAACCACCCTGCCGGGCAGCGACCTGTCGTTCTACAAGATCGACTACCGTGGCCAGGTCTTCGCCCCGCTGACCGACAACTACACCATGCGCTTCCACACCGAGCTGGGCTATGGCGACGGCTACGGATCCACCGAGCGCCTGCCGTTCTACGAGAACTACTACGCCGGCGGCTTCAACTCGGTGCGGGGCTTCAAGGACAGTACGCTGGGGCCTCGTAGTACCCCCTCTAGGGCTTACAAGGATGGGAAGATCATTCCTGGGCCTGATGAGCGTGGTCGCTACACCGACCCGGACCAGGATCCCGAAGCCTTCGGTGGTAACATCCTGATCACCGGCGGCGCCGAGCTGCTGTTCCCGCTGCCGTTCGTCAAGGACCAGCGCCAGTTGCGTACCGTGCTGTTCTGGGACGTGGGTAGCACCTTCGATACCGACTGCCCGACCAAGACCACCACCAACTGCGACGGCATCAAGACCGACAACCTCGCCAGTTCCGTGGGCGTCGGCCTGACCTGGATCACCGCGCTGGGCCCGCTGAGCTTCAGCCTGGCGACGCCGATCAAGAAGCCGGACAACGCGGAAACCCAGGTCTTCCAGTTCTCCCTGGGCCAGACCTTCTGATTTGTACGTAGTACCGAGTAACGAAACCATGCTTTGTGCAGGAGTGCATCGTGCGTAAGTTCACCCAGTTCGTCCTGATCACCGCAGCCATCATGGCGGCTCCTTCGGCGTTCGCTGAAATGAAGATCGCGGTGCTCAACTACCAGATGGCGCTGCTCGAGTCCGATGCCGCCAAGCAATACGCCGTGGATGCCGAGAAGAAGTTCGGCCCCCAGCTGAACAAGCTGAAGAACCTCGAGCGCGACGCCAAGGCGCTGCAGGACAAGCTGGTTTCCAACGGCAGCAAGATGTCCCAGGGCGACCGCGAGAAGGCCGAGCTGGACTTCAAGCAGAAGGCCCGTGACTTCCAGTTCCAGTCCAAGGAATTGAACGAGTCGAAGGCCGCCGCCGACCGCGACATGCTGAAGAAACTCAAGCCGAAGCTGGACCAGGCCGTCGAGGAGACCATCAAGAAAGGTGGTTACGACATGGTCATCGAACGTGGCGCCGTGGTCGACGTCAAGCCGCAATACGACATCACCCGCCAGGTGATCGAGCGGATGAACCAGCTGCGTTGATGATGAGTACCTTGTCCTACACCCTGGGCCAGCTGGCCGCGCATGTCGGCGCGGAAGTCCGTGGCGACGCGGACCTGCCGATCCAGGGCCTGGCGACCTTGCAGGAGGCCGGACCGGCTCAGCTGAGCTTCCTGGCCAACCCGCAGTATCGCAAGTACCTGCCCGAAAGCCGTGCCGGCGCCGTCCTGCTGACGGCTGCCGACGCCGACGGGTTCGCCGGTACCGCGCTGGTGGTGGCCAACCCCTACCTGGCCTATGCCAGCCTGTCGCACCTGTTCGATCGCAAACCGAAGGCGGCCGCCGGTATCCATCCTACCGCCATCGTCGCGGCGGACGCCGAGGTCGATCCGAGCGCCAGCGTCGGCGCCTATGCGGTGATCGAGAGTGGCGCCCGCATCGGCGCTGGCGTCAGCATCGGCGCGCACTGCGTGATCGGAGCCCGTAGCGTGATCGGCGAAGGCGGCTGGCTGGCGCCGCGAGTCACGCTCTACCACGACGTCACCATCGGCGCGCGGGTGAGTATCCAGTCGGGCGCGGTGATCGGCGGCGAAGGTTTCGGTTTCGCCAACGAGAAGGGCGTCTGGCAGAAGATCGCCCAGATCGGCGGGGTGACCATCGGTGACGACGTCGAGATCGGCGCGAACACCACCATCGACCGTGGAGCACTGTCCGATACGCTGATCGGCAACGGTGTGAAGCTGGACAACCAGATCATGATCGCGCACAACGTGCAGATCGGCGATCATACCGCCATGGCCGCTTGCGTCGGCATTTCCGGCAGCGCCAAGATCGGCAGGCATTGCATGCTCGCCGGCGGCGTTGGCCTGGTCGGCCATATCGAGATCTGCGACAACGTTTTCGTGACCGGCATGACCATGGTGACCCGCTCGATCACCGAGCCGGGATCGTATTCCTCCGGTACCGCCATGCAACCGGCGGCCGAATGGAAAAAAAGCGCCGCGCGCATTCGTCAACTGGACGACATGGCGCGTCGACTTCAGCAGCTGGAAAAACGCCTGGCTGCCGTGACCTCAAGCGGTGACGCTTCATCTGATGCGTAATTGACGTTTTTTGCGTCACCCTTTTCTGAACAGGCTCCCCCTAACATGATGGACATCAACGAGATTCGCGAATACCTGCCTCATCGCTATCCTTTCCTGCTGGTGGATCGGGTGGTAGAGCTGGACATCGAGGGCAAGCGCATTCGCGCCTACAAGAATGTCAGTATCAATGAGCCGTTCTTCAACGGACATTTCCCCGAGCACCCGATCATGCCGGGCGTGCTGATCATCGAGGCGATGGCCCAGGCGGCCGGTATCCTCGGTTTCAAGATGCTCGACGTGAAGCCCGCCGACGGCACCCTTTACTACTTCGTCGGTTCGGACAAGCTGCGCTTCCGCCAGCCGGTCCTGCCGGGCGACCAACTGCAACTGCACGCCAAGTTCATCAGCGTGAAGCGCAGCATCTGGAAATTCGACTGCCACGCTACCGTCGACGACAAGCCGGTATGCTCGGCTGAAATCATCTGTGCGGAACGCAAACTATGAGTTTGATCGATCCTCGCGCCATCATCGATCCGAGCGCCAGGCTGGCGGCTGACGTCCAGGTGGGCCCGTGGTCCATCGTCGGGGCGGAAGTGGAGATCGGTGAAGGGACGGTGATCGGTCCGCACGTGGTGCTCAAGGGCCCCACGAAGATCGGCAAGCACAACCGCATCTACCAGTTTTCCAGCGTCGGCGAGGATACTCCCGACCTGAAATACAAGGGCGAGCCGACGCGCCTGGTGATCGGTGACCACAACGTGATCCGCGAAGGCGTGACCATCCATCGCGGAACCGTCCAGGATCGCGCGGAAACCACCATTGGCGACCACAACCTGATCATGGCCTATGCGCACATCGGCCATGACAGCGTGATCGGCAACCATTGCATCCTGGTGAACAACACGGCGCTGGCCGGGCATGTCCACGTGGACGACTGGGCGATCCTGTCCGGCTACACCCTGGTGCACCAGTACTGCCGGATCGGCGCGCACAGCTTTTCCGGCATGGGCAGCGCCATCGGCAAGGACGTCCCGGCCTACGTGACGGTCTTCGGCAACCCGGCCGAAGCCCGCAGCATGAACTTCGAAGGCATGCGTCGGCGCGGCTTCAGCAGCGAGGCCATCCATGCCCTGCGGCGTGCCTACAAGGTGGTCTATCGCCAGGGACATACCGTCGAGGAAGCCCTGGCCGAGCTGGCCGAAAGCGCTGCCCAGTTCCCCGAGGTCGCGGTGTTCCGTGATTCCATCCAGAGCGCAACCCGCGGCATCACCCGCTGAGCCATGGCTGACGGATTGCGCGTAGCCCTGGTCGCCGGCGAGGCCTCCGGCGACATCCTCGGGTCCGGACTGATGCAGGCGCTGCGGGCGCGGCACCCGGATATCGAGTTCATCGGCGTCGGTGGGCCGCGCATGGAGGCCGAAGGGCTGTCCAGCTATTTCCCCATGGAGCGCCTGTCGGTGATGGGCCTGGTCGAAGTACTGGGCCGGCTGCCGGAATTGTTGCGACGGCGCAAGCGCCTGATCCGCACGCTCATCGAGGCCCGCCCGGATGTGATGATCGGCATCGACGCTCCCGACTTCACCCTCGGCGTCGAACACAAGCTGCGCCAGGCTGGCCTGCGCACCGTGCATTACGTCAGCCCTTCGGTGTGGGCCTGGCGGCAGAAGCGGGTGCTGAAGATTCGCGAAGCCTGCGACCTGATGCTGGCATTGTTCCCCTTCGAAGCACGTTTCTACGAAGAGCATGGGGTGCCCGTGCGTTTCGTCGGCCACCCCCTGGCCAACACCATTCCCCTGCAGGCGGATCGCGCTGCGGCCCGCGCGCGGCTCGGATTGCCGGCGGACGGACAGGTGGTGGCGCTGATGCCGGGCAGTCGCGGCGGCGAGGTCGGCAAGCTCGGCGCGTTGTTCCTCGACACCGCCCAGCGCCTGCTCGTCGAACGGCCGGGCCTGCGTTTCGTGCTGCCCTGCGCCAGCGCTGCACGGCGCGAACAGATCGAGCAGATGCTCCAGGGCCGCGAGCCTCTGCCGCTGACGCTGCTCGACGGCGCTTCCCATGAAGCGCTTGCCGCCTGCGATGCGGTTCTGATCGCCTCCGGTACCGCGACCCTCGAGGCGCTGCTCTACAAGCGGCCCATGGTGGTGGCTTATCGGGTCGCCGGGCTGACGTACCGGATTCTCAAGCGCCTGGTGAAAAGCCCGTACATCTCCCTGCCGAACCTGCTGGCCGGGCGCCTGTTGGTGCCGGAACTGATCCAGGACGCCGCCACCCCGCAAGCGCTGGCCGCAACCCTCTCGCCGCTGCTGGACGACGGCTCGCAGCAGGTGGAATTCTTCGATGCCATCCATCGGGCCTTGCGCCAGGATGCTTCGGCACAGGCGGCGGAAGCCGTCCTGCAACTGGTGGAGCGCCGCTGATGCAACTGGGCCTGGATTTCAATCTGGTGGAGGATCTGGTCGCGGGCGTCGACGAGGTTGGTCGCGGTCCGTTGTGCGGTCCGGTGGTCACCGCCGCGGTGATTCTCGACCCGAGCCGCCCGATCCTCGGCCTGAACGACTCGAAGAAGCTCAGCGAAGCCCGCCGCGAGGCGCTGTTCGAAGAGATCCGCGAGAAGGCCCTGGCCTGGTGCATTGCCCGCGCCGAGGTCGAGGAGATCGACCGGCTGAACATTCTGCATGCCACCATGCTCGCCATGCAGCGAGCGGTCGAAGGCCTCAGTGTGACTCCGCGGCTGGCCCTGATCGACGGCAATCGCTGTCCGAAACTGGCGGTGCCCAGCGCGCCGATGGTCAAGGGCGACAGCCAGGTACCGGCGATCGCCGCGGCGTCGATCCTGGCCAAGGTCAGTCGCGACCGGGAAATGGTCGAGCTGGACCGGGTCTATCCGGGCTATGGCATGGCCGGGCACAAGGGCTATCCGACCGCTGTCCATCTCGAGGCGCTTTCCCGTCTCGGCCCGACGCCGATCCATCGACGCTCGTTTGCGCCGGTTCGCGAATTGCTGGATGTCCCTGTTCAATAATTGAGCGGATGTCGCGTGACTGACCGTATCTGTCGCCTGGTGACAAGCGGCGAGCGACGTCAATAGCGGAAAGTCCTGCCCCTTCCTGCCAAGTGCCATTCACAGCGAAATTTCCTTCGGCTCGCACGTCATTCCGTGTGTGTCCGAAACACGCGGCCTTCTACCCGGGAGGTCGGCTGACAACAATCCGCCATAAGCGGAACAGGGGAGTTATCCATGCAAGAATTCGCCACTCAGGTCGTCGACCTGCTCAACGGCCTTATCTGGGGCAAGATCCTCATCTGGCTGCTGGTCGGTTGCGGCCTGTACTTCACTGTGCGCCTGGGATTGATCCAGTTCCGCCACTTCGGCCATACCTTCAGCGTGCTCAAGGGCAGCCGCCAGTCGGACGACTCGGGAATCTCCTCGTTCCAGGCGCTCTGCACCTCTCTGGCGGCGCGGGTCGGTACCGGCAACGTCGCCGGTGTGGCGGTAGCGATCACGCTCGGCGGTCCCGGCGCAGTGTTCTGGATGTGGGCGATCGCCCTGGTGGGGATGGCGACCGGCTTCGTCGAGGCGACCCTGGCCCAGTTGTTCAAGATTCGCGACGACAAGGGCCAGTTCCGTGGCGGCCCGGCCTACTACATGGAGAAGGGCCTGGGCGCGCGCTGGATGGGCATCCTGTTCTCGATCTTCCTGATCATCGCCTTCGGTTTCGTCTTCAACTCGGTGCAGGCCAATACCATCACCGGTGCCATGCAGGGCGCCTTCGGCGTGCCGACCTGGATCAGCGGCATCGCCGTGGTGATCCTCACCGCGTTGATCATCTTCGGCGGCCTGCGTTCCATCGCGCGCTTCTCCGAACTGGCGGTACCCTTCATGGCGGTGGCCTACCTGCTGCTGGCGGTGGGCATCATCCTGTTCAACCTCAGCGAACTGCCGGGCGTCCTGGCGATGGTGGTGAAGAGTGCCTTCGGCTGGCACGAGGCCGCCGCCGGCGGCATCGGCGCGGCGATCCTCAACGGCTTCAAGCGCGGCCTGTTCTCCAACGAAGCAGGCATGGGCTCGGCGCCCAACGCCGCCGCCTCGGCCACGCCCTATCCGCCGCACCCGGCGTCCCAGGGCTACGTGCAGATGGCCGGCGTGTTCATCGATACCCTGCTGATCTGTACCGCTTCCGCCGCCATCATCCTGCTGGCCGGACCGCAGGAAGGCGAGGGCATCATGCTGGTGCAGAATGCCCTGACCAGCCAGGTCGGCGACTGGGGCCGCTATTTCCTGGCGGTGATCATCCTGTTCTTCGCCTTCACCTCGATCGTCGCCAACTACTTCTATGCAGAGAACTGCCTGGTATTCCTCGAGCACAACCACCTGGCGGGCCTGTTGATCTTCCGTCTGATCGTGCTGGCGATGGTGATGTTCGGCGCGCTGGCTTCGCTGCCGTTCGTCTGGAACCTTGCCGACGTGTCGATGGGCCTGATGGCGATCACCAACCTGATCGCCATCCTGCTGCTGTCCAACCTCGCGATCAAGCTGGCCAAGGACTACAACGCCCAGCGCAAGGCCGGCAAGCTGCCGACCTTCGACGCCAGCCAGTTCCCGGAAGTCCAGCAGAAGCTCGAGCCGGGCATCTGGGACGACCGCCGCGCCTGAGCGCGGGGCGGGCGAGGCTTCTCGGCGCAGCCGAGGCGCATCGTCCGCTCTTGAACCTGTAGCTTTGCCACCGGGCCCGGTACAATCCGGGCCTTGTCGTTTTTGCGTTATTTCTGCTCCGGGGCCTTCATGACCGTATCCTTCGTTCACCTGCGTCTGCATACCGAATTCTCCCTGGTCGACGGCCTGGTCCGGGTCAAGCCCCTGGCCAAGGCAGTGGCAGGGCTGGGCATGCCGGCGGTGGCGGTCACCGACCAGAGCAACATGTGCTCGCTGGTGAAGTTCTACAAGACCGCCATGGGCGCCGGCATCAAGCCGATCTGCGGGGCCGACATCTGGCTCGCCAGCCGCGAGGAAGATGGCCCGCTCAGTCGCCTGAGCCTGCTGGCGATGAACGCGAAGGGTTATCGCAACCTCACCGAGCTGATTTCCCGCGGTTGGAGCGAAGGCCAGCGCAACGGCGAGATCATCATCGAACGCGACTGGGTCAAGGAGGCGGCGGAAGGCCTGATCGCGCTGTCCGCGGCCAAGGAGGGCGAGATCGGCCACGCTCTGCTCGACGGCGAGGAAGCCAAGGCCGAGGCGCTGTTGCGCGAGTGGATGGAGGTGTTCCCCGAGCGCTTCTACGTCGAAGTGCAACGTACCAGCCGGGTCAACGACGAGGAGCACCTCCACGCGGCGGTGGCTTTGGCGTCACGCTGCAACGCGCCGCTGGTGGCGACCAACGACGTGCGCTTCATCAAGCAGGAAGACTTCGAGGCCCACGAGACCCGCGTCTGCATCGGCGAGGGGCGGACCCTCGACGATCCGCGGCGGCCGCGTACCTATTCGGACCAGCAATACCTGAAGTCGCCGGCGGAAATGGCCGAGCTGTTCAGCGACCTGCCGGAAGCGTTGGAAAACACCGTCGAGATCGCCAAACGCTGCAACATCGAGGTGCAGCTGGGCAAGTACTTCCTGCCGGACTTCCCCACGCCCAATGGCATGGGCATCGACGACTACCTGCGGCACGCCTCCTTCGAAGGTCTCGAGGAGCGCCTGGAGGTGCTGTTGCCGAAGGACACCCCGGACTACGAGGCCAAGCGCCAGGTCTATGTCGATCGCCTGAACTTCGAACTCGATATCATCATCCAGATGGGTTTCCCCGGTTACTTCCTCATCGTGATGGACTTCATCAAGTGGGCGAAGAACAACGGCGTACCAGTAGGCCCCGGGCGGGGCTCGGGCGCCGGCTCGCTGGTGGCCTACGTGCTGAAGATCACCGACCTCGATCCGCTGGCCTATGACCTGCTGTTCGAACGTTTCCTCAACCCGGAACGGATCTCCATGCCCGACTTCGACGTCGACTTCTGCATGGAGGGCCGCGACCGGGTGATCGACTACGTGGCCGACGCCTACGGGCGCAACGCGGTGAGCCAGATCATCACCTTCGGCACCATGGCGGCGAAGGCGGTGGTACGCGACGTGGCGCGGGTCCAGGGCAAGTCCTACGGTCTCGCCGACCGGCTGTCGAAGATGATCCCGTTCGAAGTCGGCATGACCCTGGATAAGGCCTACGAGCAGGAAGAAATGCTCCGCGACTTCCTCAAGAGCGACGAGGAAGCCGCCGAGATCTGGGAGATGGCCCTCAAGCTGGAAGGCATCACCCGCGGTACCGGCAAGCACGCCGGTGGCGTGGTGATCGCGCCGACCAAGCTGACCGACTTCTCGCCGATCGCCTGCGACGAGGAAGGCGGCGGCCTGGTGACCCAGTTCGACAAGGACGACGTGGAGGCGGCCGGCCTGGTGAAGTTCGACTTCCTCGGCCTGCGGACCCTGACCATCATCAAGTGGGCGATGGAGATCATCAACCGCGAGCAGGCCAAGAAGGGCCTGGAGCCGGTGAACATCGACTTCATCCCGCTGGACGACAAGCCGACCTATTCGCTGCTGCAGAAGGCCGAGACCACTGCGGTGTTCCAACTCGAATCGCGCGGCATGAAGGAGCTGATCAAGAAGCTCAAGCCGGACTGCCTGGAAGACCTCATCGCACTGGTGGCGCTGTTCCGCCCGGGTCCTCTGCAGTCGGGCATGGTGGACGACTTCATCAACCGCAAGCACGGTCGCGCCGAGCTGTCCTATCCGCACCCCGATTACCAGTACGCCGGCCTGGAGCCGGTGCTCAAGCCCACCTACGGCATCATCCTGTACCAGGAACAGGTGATGCAGATCGCCCAGGTCATGGCCGGCTATACCCTCGGTGGCGCGGACATGCTGCGCCGGGCGATGGGCAAGAAGAAGCCCGAGGAAATGGCCAAGCAGCGCGGCGGTTTCATCGAGGGTTGCAAGAACAACGGCATCGATGCCGACCTCGCGGGCAACATCTTCGACCTGGTGGAAAAATTCGCCGGCTACGGCTTCAACAAGTCGCACTCGGCAGCCTACGGCCTGGTCTCCTACCAGACCGCCTGGCTGAAGACCCACTTCCCGGCGCCGTTCATGGCCGCGGTACTCACCGCGGATATGCAGAACACCGACAAGGTGGTGACGCTGATCGAAGAATGCCGGCACATGAAGCTGCGCATCGTGGCGCCGGACGTGAACAACTCCGAGTTCCGCTTCACCGTCGACGACGATGGCCGGATCGTCTATGGCCTGGGCGCGATCAAGGGCGTCGGCGAGGGGCCGGTGGAGGCGATCACCGAGTGCCGCGCCGAAGGCGGGCCGTTCAACACCCTGTTCGACTTCTGCGACCGCGTCGACCTGAAACGCATCAACAAGCGCACCCTGGAAGCGCTGATCCGCGCCGGTGCGCTGGATCGCCTGGGGCCGCACTACCACGACGAGCTAAAGGCCTACCAGGCTACTGTCGACCTCAACCGCGCCGTGCTGCTGGCGGCGATGGAGGAAGCGATCCAGGCCGCCGAGCAGACCGCGCGCAGCCACGACAGCGGGCACATGGACCTGTTCGGCGGAGTCTTCGCCGAGCCGGAGGCGGATGTCTACGCCAACCACCGCAAGGTCAAGGAGCTGACCCTCAAGGAACGCCTGAAGGGCGAGAAGGACACCCTCGGCCTGTACCTGACCGGCCATCCGATCGACGAGTACGAAGGCGAGGTGCGGCGCTTCGCCCGCCAGCGCATCGTCGAGCTGAAGCCGGCGCGCGATACCCAGACGGTGGCCGGGCTGATCGTCAACCTGCGGGTGATGAAGAACAAGAAGGGCGACAAGATGGGCTTCGTCACCCTCGACGACCGCTCCGGACGGATCGAGGCCTCGCTGTTCTCCGAAGCCTTCGCCGCGGCCCAGTCGCTGCTGCAGACCGACGCGCTGGTGGTGGTCGAGGGCGAGGTCAGCCAGGACGACTTCTCCGGCGGACTGCGCCTGCGCGCCAAGCGCGTGATGAGCCTGGAGGAGGCGCGTACCGGCCTGGCGGAGAGCCTGCGGATGAAGCTGCACGCCGACCTGTTGAAGGGCGATCGCCTGCGCTGGCTGGGCGAGCTGTTCAACCGCCATCGCGGTTCCTGCCCGATCACCCTGGACTACACCAGCGCCGACGCCAAGGCCCTGCTGCAGTTCGGCGAGAGCTGGCGGGTGGATCCGGCGGACGATCTGATCCAGGCATTGCGTGACCAGTTCGGGCGCGACAACGTCTTCCTCAATTATCGTTAATCGCGATGGGCGATAACGCCGTTGTTCCGCGCTCTGCGGCGGGAAAACGCGGATCGCCCTTGCTCCCGGCTCGACCCCTGGCGCCCGATCCCGTAAGGTAGGGCGCCAAACGGAAACGGCCCACTAGAATCTGCGCACGACGGAAGCCTATGAACCCGAACTTTCTTGATTTCGAACAGCCGATCGCCGACCTGCAAGCCAAGATCGAAGAGCTGCGCCTGGTGGGCAACGACAATGCGCTGAACATCAGCGACGAAATCTCGCGTCTGCAGGACAAGAGCAAGGCGCTCACCGAAAACATCTTCGGCAATCTGTCCAGTTGGCAGATCGCCCAGCTCGCGCGCCATCCCAAGCGTCCCTATACCCTCGACTACATCGGCTACCTGTTCAGCGATTTCGAGGAACTGCACGGCGACCGGCATTTCGCCGACGACCCGGCGATCGTCGGTGGCGTTGCCCGCCTCGACGGTTCCCCGGTGATGGTCATCGGCCACCAGAAAGGCCGCGAAGTCCGTGAGAAGGTCCGGCGCAACTTCGGCATGCCGCGTCCGGAAGGCTATCGCAAGGCCTGCCGCCTGATGGAAATGGCCGAACGCTTCAAGATGCCGATCCTCACCTTCATCGACACGCCCGGCGCCTACCCGGGCATCGATGCCGAGGAACGCGGCCAGAGCGAGGCGATCGCCTGGAACCTGCGGGTGATGGCGCGACTGAAGACGCCGATCATCGCCACCGTGATCGGCGAGGGCGGTTCCGGCGGCGCGCTGGCCATCGGTGTCTGCGACCAGTTGAACATGCTGCAATACTCCACCTATTCGGTGATCTCGCCGGAAGGCTGCGCCTCCATCCTCTGGAAGACCGCCGAGAAGGCGCCGGAAGCCGCCGAGGCCATGGGCATCACCGCCGAGCGCCTGAAAGGCCTGGGCATCGTCGACAAGGTCATCGACGAACCGCTGGGCGGCGCCCATCGCGATCCGGCGAGCATGGCCGAATCGATCCGTGGCGAACTGCTGACGCAACTGAAGATGCTCCAGGGCCTGGAAATGGGTGAGTTGCTGGAGCGTCGTTACGACCGCCTGATGAGCTACGGCGCGCCGTAAGCCATCCGGCGCACTGGTACGATCGACAAGCCCGGCATTCGCCGGGCTTGTCGCATGAGGAGCGCAAGCATGCCGGCGGTGCCGCTCGAATCCCGTCTGTTACAGGCCCTGGCGCCCTGGCGCGAAGCGGGGGGCTGGTGCGTGGCGTTTTCCGGCGGGCTGGATTCCACGGTGTTGCTGCATCTGCTCGCCCAACTGGCCCGGAGCGAAGCCTTGCCGGCGCTGTCGGCGCTGCATGTCCACCATGGCTTGCAGGCTGCGGCGGACGGTTGGCCGGCGCACTGCCAGGTGGTCTGCCGGTCGCTGGGTATCCCGCTGCGGGTCGAGCGGGTGCAGGTCGCCGTTGGCGGCAGCATCGAGCAGGCGGCGCGCGACGCCCGCTATCGCGCATTCCAGGCGAACCTGGGCGAGGGACAGGTGCTGCTCACCGCGCAGCACCTCGACGACCAGGCCGAGACCCTGCTGTTCCGCCTGTTGCGTGGAGCGGGCCTGCGCGGCCTGGCGGCGATGCCGGCGAGCCGGCCGCTGGGCGGCGGCCGCCTGTGCCGACCCTTGCTCGGGGTTTCCCGCGCCGAACTGGAAGCCTATGCGCAGACGCACCGGCTGGACTGGGTGGAGGATCCTTCCAACCAGGATCCGCGCTTCTCGCGCAACTACCTGCGCCGGGAGATCATGCCGCGTCTCGCCTCCCACTGGCCGCAGGCCGTCGCCGGCATGGCGCGCTGCGCGGCGCATCTGCGCGAGGCCGAAGACCTGCTGGCTGAACTGGCCGCCATCGACCTCCGGGCCTGCCGCCAACCCTCGGAACTGGATTGGCCGGACTGGCTGGATCTGCCCCGGATCGCCCTGGAGCCTCTGCGCCGCCTCAGCGCTGCGCGCCAGCGCAACCTGCTGCGGGCCTGGCTGGGGCAGCTGACGCGGTTGCCGGACAGTGACCACTGGGCCGGCTGGGAGTCGTTGCGCGATGCCGGCGACGATGCCGACCCGATCTGGCGCCTGGAGAGCGGCGAGCTGCGTCGCGGCGCGGGGCGGATCTGGTGGTTGCCGGCGGACTGGCGGGCGGCGGCGGGACCGTTCGTCTGGGAGCGTCCCGCTCATCCATTGCTTCTTCCCGGCAATGGTCGGCTGGCGTTGCTCGGCGAGGTTCCGGCGGGGCCGTTGCGCGTCGACTACCGGCGGGGTGGGGAGGTGCTGGCCCTGGCCGGGCGCGGTCGCCGCGACCTCAAGCGATTGCTCAACGAAGCGGGCGTACCGAGCTTCCTGCGCGGTCGTTTGCCGCTGCTCTTCCGAGCCGACGAACTGCTCGCGGTGGCCAACATTCCTGGCCTGGACAGTCCCCGCGAGGGGGGCTGGCGACTGTCCTGGAGCCCGCCGACGAACGACCCGGGTTTGAGCTAGTAAGCCGTTTCCAGTAGACTACGCTCCCGTCTTGTACTGCTCCCGCCGATTCCCTCCGGAATCAGCAGGAGTTTGCTTTGCCCACGGATTTGTCCGTGGCGGGAGCTGGCCTCCCTTCTCCGAATCCCCGGCGGTTGATCCCGCCTAAACGCTGACTTCTAGGGTTTTTCATGACGCGCTACATCTTCGTCACGGGTGGTGTTGTTTCTTCATTGGGGAAAGGCATCGCTTCGGCTTCTCTGGCTGCGATCTTGGAAGCGCGTGGCCTGAAGATCACGATGCTCAAGCTGGACCCTTACATCAACGTGGACCCGGGCACCATGAGCCCGTTCCAGCACGGTGAGGTCTTCGTGACCCAGGACGGCGCCGAGACCGACCTGGACCTGGGCCATTACGAGCGCTTCGTTCGTACCACCATGACCCAGAACAACAACTTCACCACCGGCCGCGTCTACATGGACGTGTTGCGCAAGGAACGCCGCGGCGACTACCTGGGCGCCACCGTGCAGGTGATCCCGCACATCACCGACGAGATCAAGCGGCGCATCATCAAGGGCGCCGGCGATGCCGACGTCGCCCTGGTGGAGATCGGTGGCACCGTCGGCGACATCGAGTCGCAGCCGTTCCTCGAGGCGATCCGCCAACTGCGCGTCGAGATCGGCGCCAAGCGCGCGATGCTGATGCACCTGACCCTGGTCCCGTACATCGCCACCGCCGGCGAGACCAAGACCAAGCCGACCCAGCACTCGGTCAAGGAGCTGCGCTCCATCGGCCTGCAACCGGACGTGCTGGTCTGCCGTTCCGACCACCCGATCGACGTCTCCTCGCGGCGCAAGATCGCGCTCTTCACCAACGTCGAGGAGCGCGCGGTGATCGCCCTGGAAGACGTCGACACCATCTACCGCATCCCGTCGGTGCTGCATGCCCAGGGCCTGGACGACATCGTCGTCGAGCGCTTCGGCCTGGAGTGCGGGCAGGCCGACCTGTCCGAATGGGACCGGGTGGTCGATGCCAAGCTCAACCCCGAGCGTGAAGTCACCATCGCCATGGTCGGCAAGTACATGGAACTGCTGGACGCGTACAAGTCGCTGATCGAGGCGATGACCCACGCCGGCATCCAGAGCCGCACCAAGGTCAACCTGCGCTACATCGACTCCGAAGACATCGAGCAGCAGGGCACCAGCCTGCTGGAAGGTGTCGACGCCATCCTGGTCCCGGGCGGCTTCGGCCTGCGCGGCGTGGAAGGCAAGATCAGCACCGTGCAGTACGCCCGCGAGAACAAGATCCCCTACCTGGGCATCTGCCTGGGCATGCAGGTCGCGGTCATCGAATACGCCCGCAACGTGCTCGGCTGGAGCGACGCCAACTCCACCGAGTTCGACAAGTCCAGCGGCCATCCGGTGGTCGGCCTGATCACCGAATGGCAGGACGCGACCGGCGCCACCGAGATCCGCACCGAAGCTTCCGACCTGGGCGGCACCATGCGCCTGGGCGCCCAGGAGTGCCAGCTGCAGACCGGCACCCTGGTGCACGACTGCTATGCCAAGGACGTGATCGTCGAGCGCCATCGTCATCGCTACGAAGTGAACAACAACCTGCTGCCGCAACTGGAACAGGCCGGCCTGAAGATTTCCGGCCGCTCCGGCGACGGCGCCCTGGTGGAAGTGGTCGAGGCCCCGGAGCATCCGTGGTTCGTCGCCTGCCAGTTCCACCCGGAGTTCACCTCCACACCGCGTGATGGCCACCCGCTGTTCAGCGGTTTCGTCAACGCCGCGCTGAAATATTCCGGGAAGGCCTGAGCATGGCACAGAAGATCGTTCGCGTCGGCGATATCCAGATCGGCAACGACCTGCCGTTCGTGCTGTTCGGCGGCATGAACGTGCTGGAGTCGCGCGACCTGGCCATGCAGGTCTGCGAAGAATACGTACGGGTTACCGAGAAACTCGGTATCCCCTATGTGTTCAAGGCCAGCTTCGACAAGGCCAACCGTTCCTCGATCCACTCGTTCCGTGGTCCGGGCCTGGAAGAGGGAATGAAGATCTTCGAAGAGATCAAGAAGACCTTCAAGGTACCGGTCATCACCGATGTCCACGAGCCGTTCCAGGCCCAGCCGGTGGCCGAGGTCTGCGACATCATCCAGCTGCCGGCCTTCCTCTCGCGACAGACCGACCTGGTGGTGGCGATGGCCAGGACCAACGCGGTGATCAATATCAAGAAGGCCCAGTTCCTCGCGCCCCAGGAGATGAAGCACATCCTGACCAAGTGCGAGGAAGCCGGTAACGACCGCCTGATCCTCTGCGAGCGCGGCTCCTCCTTCGGTTACAACAACCTGGTGGTCGACATGCTCGGCTTCGGCATCATGAAGCAGTTCGAGTACCCGGTATTCTTCGACGTCACCCACGCCCTGCAGATGCCTGGCGGTCGCGCGGACTCCGCCGGCGGCCGGCGCGCCCAGGTCACCGACCTGGCCAAGGCCGGGCTCAGCCAGAAGCTCGCCGGGCTGTTCCTCGAGGCCCATCCGGACCCCGAGCACGCCAAGTGCGACGGTCCGTGCGCGCTGCGCCTGAACAAACTCGAAGCCTTCCTGTCCCAGCTCAAGCAACTGGACGAGCTGATCAAGAGCTTTCCTGCAATCGAGACTGCCTAGTCTCCTCAGACCGCCCCGTTCATTCACTTCGGAGTGTTAACAAGAATGGCAAAGATCGTCGACATCAAGGGCCGTGAGGTCCTGGACTCCCGCGGCAACCCTACCGTTGAAGCGGACGTGATCCTGGACAACGGCATCGTCGGCAGCGCCTGCGCGCCTTCCGGTGCTTCCACCGGTTCCCGCGAGGCCCTCGAGCTGCGCGATGGCGACAAGAGCCGTTACCTGGGCAAGGGCGTGCTGAAAGCCGTGGCCAACATCAACGGCCCGATCCGCGACCTGCTGCTGGGCAAGGACGCGGCCGACCAGAAAGCCCTCGACCACGCGATGATCGAGCTGGACGGCACCGAGAACAAGGCCAAGCTGGGCGCCAACGCGATCCTCGCGGTGTCCCTGGCTGCCGCCAAGGCCGCCGCACAGGCCAAGGGCGTACCGCTGTACGCGCACATCGCCGACCTCAACGGCACTCCCGGCCAGTACTCCATGCCGGTGCCGATGATGAACATCATCAACGGCGGCGAGCATGCGGACAACAACGTCGATATCCAGGAATTCATGGTCCAGCCGGTCGGCGCGAAGAACTTCGCCGAGGCGCTGCGCATGGGCGCCGAGATCTTCCATCACCTCAAGGCCGTGCTGAAGGCCCGTGGCCTGAACACCGCCGTCGGTGATGAAGGCGGCTTCGCGCCGAACCTGTCGTCCAACGAAGACGCCCTGGCCGCCATCGCCGAGGCCGTCGAGAAGGCCGGCTACAAGCTGGGCGACGACGTGACCCTGGCCCTGGACTGCGCCTCCAGCGAGTTCTTCAAGGACGGCAAGTACGACCTGGAAGGCGAAGGCAAGGTATTCGACGCCGCCGGTTTCGCCGACTACCTGGCCGGCCTGACCCAGCGCTACCCGATCATCTCCATCGAGGACGGCATGGACGAGTCCGACTGGGCCGGCTGGAAAGGCCTGACCGACAAGATCGGCGCCAAGGTCCAACTGGTCGGCGACGACCTGTTCGTGACCAACACCAAGATCCTCAAGGAAGGCATCGAGAAGGGCATCGGCAATTCGATCCTGATCAAGTTCAACCAGATCGGTTCGCTCACCGAGACCCTGGAGGCCATCCAGATGGCCAAGGCCGCCGGCTATACCGCGGTGATCTCGCACCGCTCCGGCGAAACCGAGGACTCGACCATCGCCGACCTGGCCGTGGGTACCGCCGCCGGTCAGATCAAGACCGGTTCGCTGTGCCGCTCCGACCGCGTGTCCAAGTACAACCAGTTGCTGCGCATCGAAGAGCAACTGGGCGCCAAGGCGCCGTACCGTGGTCGCGCGGAATTCCGCGGCTGAGCCTAGTCTGGTACGGTGAAGGGGTGGCAAGAGCCACCCCTTTTCTTCTCAAGGAGTTCGAGGCTTGAGGTTACGTAGCCCCTACTGGCTGTTCGTGGTGCTGATCCTGGCGCTGGCGGGCCTGCAATATCGCCTGTGGGTCGGCGATGGCAGCCTGGCGCAGGTGCGCGACCTGCAGAAGCAGATCGCCGACCAGCATGGCGAGAACGAGCGCCTGCTGGAGCGCAACCGGATTCTCGAAGCCGAAGTCGCCGAGCTGAAGAAAGGCACCGAGACCGTCGAGGAGCGTGCGCGGCACGAGCTCGGCATGGTCAAGGACGGCGAAACCCTCTACCAGCTCGCCAAGTGAGCTGACGACCCTTCTCCCGATGACGACTTCCGACCTTCCCGCCTTCTGGACGGTGATCCCCGCCGCCGGCGTGGGTTCGCGCATGCGCGCCGACCGCCCGAAGCAATATCTCGATCTTGCCGGTCGCACCGTGATCGAGCGCACCCTCGATTGTTTCCTCGAACACCCGATGCTCAGGGGCCTGGTGGTCTGCCTGGCCGAGGACGATCCCTACTGGCCCGGGCTGGACTGCGCCGCCAGCCGGCATGTGCAGCGCGCCGCCGGGGGCGCCGAGCGCGCCGGCTCGGTGTTGAACGGCTTGCTGCGCCTGCTGGAGTTGGGGGCACAGGCCGACGACTGGGTGCTGGTGCATGACGCCGCGCGGCCGAACCTGACCCGCGGCGACCTCGACCGCCTGCTCGAAGAACTCGCCGAAGATCCGGTCGGCGGGCTGCTGGCGGTGCCGGCGAGGGACACTCTCAAGCGCTCCGACCGCGACGGCCGGGTCAGCGAAACCATCGACCGCTCGGTGGTCTGGCTGGCCTATACGCCGCAGATGTTCCGCCTCGGCGCCCTGCACCGGGCGCTGGCCGATGCGTTGGTGGCCGGCGTGGCGATCACCGACGAGGCTTCGGCGATGGAGTGGGCCGGCTATGCGCCGAAGCTGGTGGAAGGGCGCGCCGACAACCTGAAGATCACCACCCCGGAAGACCTGCTGCGCCTGCAGCGCAGTTTTCCGCACTGAACCCTGGCACAAGAAAGCCGACCCGAGGGTCGGCTTTCTTGTCGTTGCAGGCTCGCTCGTTCAGCTTTCCAGCGGCACCTCTATGAGGAAGCGGAACAGCGCGCCATGCTGCTCCACCGCCAGGCATTTGTAGCCCTGGCGCTGGGTATCTTCGGGAATCCCGTGGACCGATTGCGAGCAGTCGGTGACCACTTCCAGGCGTTCGCCCGGCTGCATGGTCGCCAGGGTTTCCAGGGTGGCGATGGCGTTGTACGGGCAATGTTCGCCGCGCAGGTCAAGCGACAGGGTCGGTTTGTCGGTCTGGCTCATGGTTCGGTTTCCGCGGTCGGGTGAATCGGGAGGCGTTCAGTTGCACCAGCAGCAGGCACAGGGCCAGGCCGGCGAAGGTCAATAGCAGGCCGTTGCCGGGCCCGAAGCTTTCCAGCAGGTTGAGCTTGGGATAGGGCAGGGCGAGGCGGGTGCCCAACTGGTCCCAAAAGATCGCCACCAGGGTTCCGCCGATGACGTTGCCGATGCCGACCACCCAGAAGTGCACCTGGCCCTCCATCGAGCGGTACATCCAGCCGGTCTCGCAACCGCCGGCGAGGACGATGCCGATGCCGAAGAGAATGCCGCCGATGATCGCATTCGGGCCCATCCAGAAGATCTTCGGCGCGACGCCCAGGCGGATCGCGGCGAAGGTACCGATGCAGGCGGCCGCCATGCCGAGCAGGATGCCGAAGGCGGCGCGGGTCCGGCCGGTGGTCCAGAGGTCCCGTGCGGCACTGGTGAAGCAGATCTGCGCGCGCTCGATCAGGCCGCCGAACAGCAGGCCGAACAGGCAGGCCATGCCCAGCACCAGCGATACCTCGAAGCGCCAGGCGGCGAACAGCGCGGCGAGCGCCAGCACCGCCAGGCCCAGGCGGGCCTGCAGGCGTGCGCGTCGGGCCAGGCTTTCGGCGCTGGGCAGGGCGCTGGCCGTGGCGCCGACTTTCAGCGGTGTGCGCAGGAACGGCAGCAGGCTGATCTTCACGCCGATCCAGGCGCCGCCGACGGTGGCGAACATGAAGGCCCAGGCGTGCAGGGAAAACATCGGGATACCGGTGAAGAACGCCGCCAGGTTGCAGCCCATCGCCAGGCGCGCGCCGAAGCCGGCGACGATACCGCCGACCAGGCCCTGCAGCAGGCGACGTTTGCTGGTCGGCCAGCGCAGGCTGACGTTGCCGGCCCAGAGGGCGCAGCACAGGGCGCCGAGGAACATGCCGATGATCATCACTCCGTCGATCCGGTCCAGCGGCGTGCCTTGAAGGCCGATCAGCCTGAAGTAGCTCCAGTCCTGTGGCTGGTAGCCGAACCAGGACAGCACGTGGCCGCCCCAGCGGGTGAATTCGCCGGTCACCGCCCAGAAGGTGCCGGTGAGCGCGAAGTAGTAGGCGGAGGCGACGCCGAGGGCGACCAGCGCCGGCAGCGGCGACCAGAACCTCACCAGGTAGCGTTGGCGAAACGCATTGAAGGCAGACATGCGACTTCCTTGAATCGATAGCGGGTGGAACGGGAAACCGCCAAGTCTATCGCAGCGGTGAATCGCCTTACTGCTTCAGCGCAGGTTTTTCTCCCCGGCGAGTCCCGGATGGGATTGCGCCAGGCCTTCCTTGAGATAGTCCACCAGTTGCCTGACTTTCGGCGACAGGTGCCGCTGCTGCGGGTACAGCGCCCATACCGCGGTATTCGGCGGCTGGTGGCCTTCCAGCAGGGAGACCAGGCGGCCGCTGCGCAGATGCTCGATCACATAGTAGTCGGGCAGCTGGCACAGGCCGAAGCCGCGCAGGGCGGCGTCGAGCACCGCCTGGCCGCTGTTGCAGCGCCAGTTGCCCTGGACCCGGTGCTGGGTTTCCCGGCCGTCCTCGAGGAAGCTCCACAGGTCGCTGCTGCCGATCAGGCAGTTGAACTGGCCGAGTTCCGCCGGCGACTGCGGAGTGCCGTGGCGGCGCAGGTATTCCGGGGTGGCGCAGAGGTACATGACGCGTGGTGCCAACCGTGTGGCGACCAATCGCGAATCGCTCAGGCGGCCGAGGCGGATGGCCAGGTCGAAGCCCTCGTGGAGCAGGTCCAACTGGCGGTTGGACAGCTCGATGTCGACCCGCAGTTGCGGATAGTCGGCCATGAAGGCATTCACCAGCGGCACGATGAAACGTTCGCCGTAGGCTACCGCGCAGGTCATGCGCAGCAGGCCCTTGGGCTCCGCGGAGAGGTCGCTGACCGCGCGCAGGGCTTCGTCGCGGGCGTCCTGCAGGCGCTGGCAATGTTGCAGGAAGGTCTGTCCGGCTTCGCTCAGCGATACTCGCCGGGTGCTGCGGTAGAGCAGGCGGGTCTGCAGGCGCTCCTCCAGGCGGGCGACCTGGCGGCTGATGTGCGACGAGGAAACGCCCATGCGTTCGGCTGCCGCGGTGAACTGCCCGGTTTCGGCGACAGCGACGAATTCGTCGAGTCCTTCCCAGCGATTCATCTGGATTGTCCCTGTATGGCAATAATGTTTTGATTATTGCCTGATTATTCCTTGAAACGCGGTTTTCTACACTTTCCGTTTCAGTGGGTCGCTTAGCGGCCCGCCGGCTTCCATCGTTCAGGAGTTCCCAGATGATCAAGTCCCGTGCCGCCGTCGCCTTCGCCCCCAACAAGCCGTTGGAAATCGTCGAGGTGGATGTGGCGCCGCCGCAGAAGGGCGAGGTACTGGTGCGCATCGTCGCCACCGGCGTCTGCCATACCGACGCGTACACCCTGTCCGGCCAGGATTCCGAGGGGGTGTTCCCGTGCATCCTGGGCCACGAAGGTGGCGGCATCGTCGAAGCGGTGGGCGAGGGCGTGACCTCCCTGCAGGTGGGCGACCATGTCATCCCGCTCTACACCGCCGAGTGCGGCAAGTGCAAATTCTGCCTGTCCGGCAAGACCAACCTCTGCCAGGCCGTGCGCGCCACCCAGGGCAAGGGCCTGATGCCCGACGGCACCAGCCGTTTCTCCTACAAGGGCGAGCCGGTCTTCCACTACATGGGCTGCTCGACCTTCTCCGAATACACCGTGCTGCCGGAAATCTCCCTGGCGAAGATTCCCAAGGACGCGCCGCTGGATAAGGTCTGCCTGCTTGGTTGCGGCGTCACCACCGGGATCGGCGCCGTGCTGAATACCGCCAAGGTGGAAGAGGGCGCTACCGTCGCCATCTTCGGCCTGGGCGGTATCGGCCTGGCGGCGATCATCGGGGCGAAGATGGCCAAGGCCGCGCGCATCATCGCGGTCGACATCAACCCGGGCAAGTTCGACATCGCCAGGGAGCTGGGCGCCACCGACTTCATCAATCCGAAGGACTACGACAAGCCGATCCAGGACGTCATCGTCGAACTGACCGATGGCGGCGTCGACTACTCCTTCGAGTGCGTCGGCAACGTGCAGTTGATGCGCGCCGCGCTGGAATGCTGCCACAAGGGCTGGGGCGAGTCGGTGATCATCGGTGTCGCCGGCGCCGGCCAGGAAATCAGCACCCGGCCGTTCCAACTGGTCACCGGCCGCGTCTGGCGCGGTTCGGCGTTCGGCGGGGTGCGCGGGCGCAGCGAGCTGCCGAGCTATGTCGAGAAGGCGCAGAAGGGCGAGATCCCGCTGGATACCTTCATCACCCACACCATGGGGCTGGAGGACATCAACGAGGCCTTCGAGCTGATGCACGAAGGCAAGAGCATCCGCACCGTCATTCATTACTGACAAGCCGTCGCGGCGGGCCCTGCGGCTCGCCACGACCGTTTCACGGAGGTCACGTGAAGGATTCCCTCGAACTGATCGGCAGCCAGAAGACCTTCGGCGGCTGGCACCAGCGTTACCGTCATTTTTCCCGGACCCTGAACTGCGAGATGGTCTTCGCCATCTACCTGCCGCCCCAGGCCGAGCCGGAGGCGGCGCTGCCGGCCCTGTACTGGCTGTCCGGGCTGACCTGTACCGACGAGAACTTCATGCAGAAGGCCGGCGCCCAGCGGGTCGCCGCCGAACTGGGATTGGTACTGGTGGCGCCGGATACCAGCCCGCGCGGCAGCGGTGTCCCCGGCGATCCCGACGGCGCCTGGGACTTCGGCCTGGGCGCAGGCTTCTACCTGAACGCCACGCAGGAGCCCTGGGCCGCGCACTACCGCATGCACGACTACGTGGTGCACGAGTTGCCGGCGCTGATCGAGGCGCATTTCCCGGTGTCCCGGCGGCGCGGCATCAGCGGGCACTCGATGGGTGGGCATGGCGCGCTGGTTTGCGCGCTGCGCAACCCGGGGCTCTACCTGTCGCTGTCGGCCTTCGCGCCGATCTGCCATCCGAGCGATTGTCCCTGGGGCCATAAGGCGTTCTCCCGCTACCTGGGCGAGGACCCGGCGGCCTGGCGCGAGTGGGATGCCTGTGCGTTGCTCGAGGGTGCGTCCGAACGCTTGCCGATCCTGGTCGACCAGGGCGAGCGCGACGACTTCCTCGCCGTCCAGCTCAAGCCGGAAGCGCTACGCAATGCGGCGGACAAGGCCGGCCACCCGCTGGAGCTGCGTCTGCAACCAGGTTACGACCACAGCTACTACTTCATCGCCAGTTTCATCGAGGATCACCTGCGCCATCATGCCGGGGTTCTCAACGGTTGATCCGCGATACCTGAAGCCTGTCCCGATCCGGGGTAGAATCACGCCCTGATTCCAACCAGGGCGTTTTTTCATGCGAATTGGCCATGGCTACGACGTGCATCGCTTCGGCGAGGGCGACTTCATCACCCTCGGCGGCGTGCGCATTCCCCACAAACATGGGCTGGTCGCCCACTCCGACGGCGACGTGCTGCTGCACGCCTTGTCCGATGCGCTGCTCGGCGCGGCGGCGCTGGGCGACATCGGCAAGCACTTCCCGGACACCGACCCGCGGTTCAAGGGCGCCGACAGTCGCGCGCTGCTGCGACACGTGGTCGCCATCGTCGCCGAGAAGGGCTGGAAGGTCGGCAACGTCGACGCCACCATCGTCGCCCAGGCGCCGAAGATGGCGCCGCACATCGAGACCATGCGCGGGTTGATCGCCGAGGACCTCGGCGTCGCGGTCGACCAGGTCAACGTCAAGGCCACCACTACCGAGCGGCTAGGTTTCACCGGACGCGAAGAGGGCATTGCTGTACATGCGGTCGCTTTGCTGATGGCCCGATGAGCGTTCTCGGCGAACTCGACCTGCTCGGGCCGCGCGCCCATGGGGCAGCCTGCGGCGAGGCGGTGCTCAAGGCCGTGGCCGAGGACTTCCAGGTCGACGAGGTGCTGGACATTCCCCTCAGCGGTGAAGGCGAGCACCTCTGGTTGTGGGTGGAAAAGCGCGGATTGAACACCGAGGAGGCGGCCCGTCGCCTCGGCCGCGCCGCCGGCGTGCAGCAGAAGAACGTCAGCTACGCCGGGTTGAAGGACCGCCAGGCCCTGACCCGGCAATGGTTCAGCCTGCACCTGCCGGGCAAGGCCGATCCCGACCTGGGCGCAGCCGAGGGCGCGGACCTGCGGATTCTTCGCCGCACCCGTCATTCGCGCAAGTTGCAGCGAGGCGCGCATGCCGCCAACGGCTTCACCCTGCGTCTGACCGGGCTGCGGGCGGAGCGTGCCGTTCTCGACGCGCGCTTGGAACGTATCGCCGCGGACGGCGTGCCCAACTATTTCGGCCTGCAACGCTTCGGCCACGGCGGCGGCAACCTGGTCGACGCGCGCAGTTGCGCGGAACAGGACCTGCTGCCGGCAAACCGCAACCTGCGTTCGCGCTTCCTTTCCGCCGGGCGCAGCTACCTGTTCAATCGCCTGCTCGCCGAGCGGGTCGCGGAGGGTAGCTGGAACCGGGCAGCGGTCGGCGACCTGCTGGCCTTCACCGACAGCCGCAGCTTTTTCCTCGCTGGCGAGGAAGAATGCCGCGATGCCCGTCTGGCCGCCCTCGACCTGCACCCCACCGGACCGCTCTGGGGCGAGGGCGATCCGCCGAGCGGCGCCGGCGTCCTCGAACGCGAGCTGGCCCTGGCCGGGAGCGAGCCGGCGCTCTGCCGCTGGCTGGCGAAGGCGGGCATGGCGCACGAACGGCGCATCCTGCGGCTCCCCATCCAGGGGCTGGCGTGGCATTATCCCGAACCTGATGTTCTGCAACTGGAATTCGTCCTGCCGGCCGGTTGTTTCGCCACCGTAGTGGTGCGTGAAATCCTCGACCTGGTACCGACAGGGCAGACGGAAAACCCATGCGCATACTGATTGCCAACGACGACGGGGTGACCGCACCCGGTATCGCCGCGCTTTACGACGCGCTGGCGGATCATGCCGATTGCGTAGTGATCGCCCCCGACCAGGACAAGAGCGGCGCCAGCAGTTCCCTGACGCTGGACCGCCCGCTGCACCCGCAGCGCCTGGACAACGGATTCATCAGCCTCAACGGCACGCCGACCGACTGCGTGCACCTGGGCCTGAACGGCTTGCTGGAGGAATTGCCGGACATGGTGGTCTCGGGTATCAACCTGGGCGCCAACCTCGGCGATGACGTCCTCTATTCCGGTACCGTGGCGGCGGCCATCGAAGGGCGCTTCCTGAAGGGGCCGGCCTTCGCCTTCTCGCTGGTCTCGCGGTTGACGGACAACCTGCCCACCGCCATGCACTTCGCCCGCCTGCTGGTCTCCGCCCACGAGCGCCTGGCCGTGCCGCCGCGTACCGTGCTCAACGTCAATATCCCGAACCTGCCGCTGGATCGCGTACGTGGTATCCAACTGACCCGCCTCGGGCACCGCGCCCGTGCCGCCGCACCGGTGAAGGTGGTCAATCCGCGCGGCAAGGAAGGCTACTGGATCGCCGCGGCCGGCGATGCCGAGGATGGCGGGCCGGGGACGGATTTCCACGCGGTCATGCAAGGCTACGTGTCGATCACTCCGTTGCAGCTGGACCGTACCTTCCACGAAGCCTTCGGCGGCCTCGACGAGTGGCTGGGAGGACTGACGTGATGTCCGAAGACCTGCATCGCCGGGGTATCGGCATGACCTCCCAGCGTACCCGAGAGCGCCTGATCCAGCGCCTGTACGAAGAAGGCCTTTCCAACGCCCACGTGCTCGAGGTGATCCGCCGCACGCCGCGTCATCTGTTCGTCGACGAGGCGCTCTCGCATCGCGCCTACGAAGACACCGCCCTGCCGATCGGCCACAACCAGACCATTTCCCAGCCGTTCATGGTGGCGCGGATGACCGAGTTGCTGCTGGCGGCCGGCCCGCTGGACAAGGTCATGGAGATCGGCACCGGGTCCGGCTACCAGACCGCGGTGCTGGCGCAACTGGTCGAGCGGGTCTTCTCCGTCGAGCGGATCCAGGCGTTGCAGGACAAGGCCAAGGAGCGTCTTGCGGAGCTAAACCTGCGTAATGTTGTCTTTCGTTGGGGCGATGGCTGGGAGGGTTGGTCGGCGTTGGCTCCCTACAATGGAATCATCGTCACCGCGGCGGCCACGGAAGTCCCGCAGTCGTTGCTGGACCAGTTGGCGCCTGGGGGGCGCCTGGTGATCCCGGTCGGTGGCGGCGAGGTCCAGCAACTGATGCTGATCGTCCGCACCGAGGACGGGTTCAGCCGCCAGGTACTCGACTCGGTACGTTTCGTCCCGCTGCTCAACGGCCCGATCGCCTGAGCCGGCGGCCGGCGTCGCCGGCCCGATTGAACGAAAGCGAAGAAGATGGATAAGGGGGAAGGATTGAGGCTAGCAGCGACCCTGCGGCAATGGACTCGGCTCTACGGTGGCTGCCACCTGTTGCTCGGGGCCGTCGTCTGTTCCCTTCTCGCCGCCTGTTCGTCGTCGCCTCCCGGCGGGGTCAAGGTCGTCGATCGCAACGGTTCCGCGCCTGCCGCTGCGCGGCGTACGCCGGTCACCAGCGGGCAGTACATCGTGCGCCGCGGCGACACCCTGTATTCCATTGCCTTCCGCTTCGGCTGGGACTGGAAAGCCCTGGCCGCGCGCAATGGCATCGCGCCGCCCTATACCATCCAGGTCGGTCAAGCTATCCAATTTGGTGGGCGGGCATCGACGCAACCGTCCGTCGCGAAAAACACGCCGGTCGTCGCTGCGCCCGTGGCGACCAAGCCTACCCCGGTTCCACCCGCAGTTAGTACGTCGGTACCTGCCAAGCCCGCACCGGCTCCGGCCTCGACCACGACCCCACCCAGCAGCGGCGCGACTCCCGTCGTCGCGGGGCCTGCGGTGGGGGGGTGGGCATGGCCTGCGAGCGGTACTCTGATCGGCCGTTTTGCCTCAAACGGAAGTTTGAATAAAGGGATTGATATAGCCGGTCAATTGGGCCAGCCTGTCCTGGCTGCGTCTGGTGGGACCGTTGTATACGCCGGTAGTGGTTTGCGGGGCTACGGCGAGTTGGTCATCATCAAACACAACGAGACCTACGTGAGTGCCTACGGTCACAACCGCAGGCTGCTGGTGCGGGAAGGGCAACAGGTCAAGGTAGGGCAATCGATTGCCGAGATGGGCTCCACAGGAACCGATCGGGTGAAGCTGCACTTCGAGATTCGCCGCCAGGGTAAGCCTGTCGATCCACTGCAATATTTGCCACGTCGCTGACCGGGAGTTCGCCCGCCCACATCATGTAGGTGAGCGGGTCCGGGCGTGTCCAGCGGGAAAGGAATCGCCCGGGCTTGAGTCGAACTCATGCAAGGGATAACGACATGGCACTCAAAAAAGAAGGGCCGGAGTTTGACCACGATGATGAAGTGCTCCTCCTGGAGCCCGGCATCATGCTGGACGAGTCGTCTGCCGACGAGCAGCCTTCTCCCCGGGCAACTCCAAAAGCCACCACTTCCTTCTCTTCCAAACAACACAAGCACATCGACTACACGCGCGCGTTGGACGCAACGCAGCTGTATCTCAACGAAATCGGTTTCTCGCCCCTGTTGACGCCCGAAGAGGAAGTCCACTTCGCTCGTCTGGCGCAGAAGGGCGATCCCGCTGGTCGGAAGCGGATGATCGAGAGCAACCTGCGGTTGGTGGTGAAGATCGCCCGGCGCTATGTCAATCGCGGACTGTCCCTGCTCGACCTGATCGAGGAAGGCAACCTAGGCCTGATCCGCGCCGTGGAGAAGTTCGATCCGGAGCGCGGATTCCGGTTCTCGACCTACGCCACCTGGTGGATCCGCCAGACCATCGAGCGGGCCATCATGAACCAGACCCGGACCATTCGCTTGCCGATCCATGTGGTCAAGGAGCTCAACGTCTACCTGCGTGCGGCGCGGGAACTGACCCACAAGCTCGACCACGAACCTTCACCCGAAGAAATCGCCAACCTGCTGGAGAAGCCGGTCGCCGAGGTCAAGCGCATGCTCGGCCTGAACGAACGGGTGACTTCGGTGGACGTCTCTCTTGGTCCGGACTCGGACAAGACCCTGCTGGATACGCTCACCGACGATCGCCCCACCGATCCGTGCGAGCTGCTGCAGGATGACGATCTCAGCGAAAGCATCGACCAGTGGCTGACGGAACTCACCGACAAGCAGCGTGAGGTGGTGATTCGCCGCTTCGGCTTGCGCGGTCACGAAAGCAGCACGCTGGAAGAGGTCGGCCAGGAAATCGGCCTGACCCGCGAGCGGGTTCGTCAGATCCAGGTCGAGGCGCTGAAGCGCCTGCGGGAGATCCTGGAGAAGAATGGCCTGTCGAGTGACGCGCTGTTCCAGTGACGGAAAACCTTAGACCCACTGAAGACCCGGCGTTCGCCGGGTTTTTTGTGTCTGCTCTTGTAAGCATTAACTTACACGGCGTGTGAGCCTAAGTAGATAAATGCCCGGGAGGTTTGCCAAAAACGCTCGGTGAATTTAAGTAACTTATTGAAATTAAAGGAATATATTTTTCTAAAATGGCTGCCGAAGAAGCTTCGCTGGGTTTTCTGGCAGGTTGCGGGAGCACTGGGAATCGCTAATATCACTCCTGCGTACAGGGAACACGCAACCCCGAAGGATCGGGGAAGGGACGTCGCCAGGGAGGCGATTCATCAGGATGATGACGAGGGACTGAAGAGTGGGCGGGGTAATACCCCGCCCCTTTTTTTTGCCTGCCGTTTTACTCGTCGCCAAAGAAAAGGCCCGCTGATTGCGGGCCTTGGCGTATCAGCGCTCCAGATGCTGGAGCTTGCCGGCGACGCCGTCCCATTCCTCGGCGTCGGGCAGGGCATCCTTCTTCTCGGTGATGTTCGGCCAGACTTCCGCCAGCTCGCTGTTCAGCTCGATGAATTCCTGCATGTTCTCCGGCACTTCGTCTTCGGAGAAAATCGCCTGGGCCGGACATTCGGGCTCGCACAGGGCGCAGTCGATGCACTCGTCCGGATGGATGACCAGGAAGTTGGGTCCTTCGTAGAAGCAGTCTACCGGGCAGACTTCCACGCAGTCGGTGTATTTGCACTTGATGCAGTTGTCGGTGACGACGAAGGTCATTTTCTAGTTCTCTCCTCAGGCGGGCGGCTAAGCGCGCGCGATTCTAGCAGCTTGTGCGGTAGTCCGTCAGACCCGCATCTTCCATGCATATAACAGATCGAGAGCTTGCCGCGGGCTGATATCGTCGGGATTGATCCTCGACAATTCATCGATCACCGGGTGCGGCAGGCTGGCGAACAGGTCGCTCTGCATCGGCGAGGCGGGCTTGCCGCTCTGCTGGCTCGGCATCTCGTGCGGCAGGCTGGTGGTTTCCAGGCGCTTGAGGTGTTCGCGGGCGCGCTGGATTACCGGGGCCGGCACGCCGGCCAACTGGGCCACCGCGAGGCCGTAGCTCTGGCTCGCCGGTCCCGGCAGTACATGGTGCAGGAACACGATGCGTTCATTGTGCTCGGTCGCGTTCAGGTGCACGTTGGCTACCGCGGGCTGGCTTTCCGGCAGTACGGTCAGTTCGAAATAGTGGGTGGCGAACAGGGTGAAGGCGCGAGTCCGGGCCAGGTCCTCGGCCGCTGCCCAGGCCAGCGACAGGCCGTCGAAGGTGCTGGTGCCGCGGCCGACCTCATCCATCAGCACCAGGCTCTTGTCGGTGGCGTTGTGCAGGATGTTGGCGGTTTCGCTCATCTCCACCATGAAGGTCGAGCGGCCGCCGGCAAGGTCGTCGGACGAGCCGATGCGGGTGAAGATGCGGTCCACCAGGGACAGCTCGCAGCGTGCAGCCGGAACGAAGCTGCCGATGTGCGCAAGCAGCACGATCAGCGCGGTTTGCCGCATGTAGGTGGATTTACCGCCCATGTTCGGACCGGTGATCACCAGCATCCGGGTGTCGGCATCCAGCGCCAGGTCGTTGGCCACGAACGGTGTCTCCAGCACCTGCTCGACCACCGGATGGCGGCCTTGCTCGACGTGCAGGCAGGTGTGTTCGACGAACCGCGGGCGATTCAGGTCGAGGTTCAGCGCGCGTTCGGCGAGATTCGCCAGCACGTCCAGTTCCGCCAGCGCCGAGGCGCTGTCCTGGAGCGGAGCGAGGTGGCCGATCAGGCGTTCCAGCAGCTCTTCGTAGAGCGCCTTCTCGCGGGCCAGGGCGCGGCTCTGGGCCGAGAGCGCCTTGTCCTCGAAGGCCTTCAGTTCCGGCGTGATGAAGCGCTCGGCGCCTTTCAGGGTCTGCCGGCGGATGTAGTCGGCCGGCGCCTGTTCGGCCTGCACCCGTGGCAGCTCGATGAAGTAGCCATGGATGCGGTTGTAGCCGACCTTCAGGTTGGGCAGGCCGGTGCGGGCCTTCTCGCGCGCTTCCAGGTCCATCAGGAATTGCCCGGCGTTTTCGCTCAGCGCCTGCAGCTCGTCCAGCTCGGCGTCATAGCCGGTCTTGATCACGCCACCGTCGCGGATCACCGCTGGCGGGTTGTCGATGATCGCCTTGGCCAGCAGTTCGGCGAGTTCGGGATAGGTGCCGATGGTGGTGGCCAGCGCCTGCAGGTGCGGCGCTTCCAGTTCGGTCATGGCGTTCTGCAGGTCCGGCAGCGCCGCCAGCGCGTCGCGCAGGCGCGCCAGGTCGCGAGGGCGGGCGTTGCGCAGGCCGATGCGGGCGAGGATGCGTTCGAGGTCGCCGATTTCCTTGAGCTGCGGTTGCAGGTTCTCGAAGCGGTAGCGTTCCAGCAGGCAGGCGATGGACTCCTGGCGGGCTTCCAGTACCGCGCGGTCACGCAACGGACGGTTCAGCCAGCGGCTCATCAGGCGGCTGGCCATGGCGGTCTGGCAGCGGTCGACCACCGATTGCAGGGTGTTCTCGCGGCCACCGCTGAGGTTGATATCCAGCTCCAGGTTGCGGCGGCTGGCACCGTCGAGGATCACCGTGTCATCGAGGCGGTCGTGGCGCAGGCTGCGCAGGTGCGGCAGGGCGGTACGCTGGGTTTCCTTGGCGTAGGCGAGCAGGCAGCCGGCGGCGCCGATGGCCAGGGTCAGGTTCTGGCAGCCGAAGCCTTTCAGGTCCTGGGTGCCGAATTGCTGGCAGAGGCTCTTGTGCGCCGAGTCGCGATCGAAGTCCCACGGCGCGCGGCGACGTACGCCGCGGCGCTTCTCCGCCGGCAGGCCCTGTGGCCAGTCGTCGGGAATCAGCAGCTCGGCCGGGTTGAGGCGCTCCAGTTCGGCCAGCAGGGTTTCCCAGCCTTTTATCTCCTGGACGCTGAAGCGGCCGCTGGTGATGTCCAGCACGGCGAGGCCGAACAGGCGCTCGTCGCCGAGGATTGCCGCCAGCAGGTTGTCGCGGCGTTCGTCGAGCAGCGCCTCGTCGCTCACCGTGCCGGGGGTGATGATCCGCACCACCTGGCGCTCCACCGGCCCCTTGCTGGTGGCCGGGTCGCCGATCTGCTCGCAGATCGCCACCGACTCGCCGAGCTTGACCAGCTTGGCCAGGTAGCCCTCCGCCGAATGGAAGGGAATGCCTGCCATCGGGATCGCCTTGCCGCCGGACTGGCCGCGCGCGGTCAGGGTGATGTCGAGCAGCTTGGCGGCCTTCTTCGCGTCCTCGTAGAACAGCTCGTAGAAGTCGCCCATGCGATAGAACATCAATTGGTCGGGGTGCTGATGCTTCAGTTTGAAGTACTGCTGCATCATTGGCGTGTGCTGAGAGAGGTCGGTCATACGGGCCTTCGGAAGCGGGCTTTGGACGGTGCAAAAGAGGGCAATGTTAACCCGATTCACCGGCCTGTGTCGGGTCCGTTCGGAACCGGCGCGGACCCTCAGGTCCGCGCCTGTGCGGGCTGCTTTCAGCGTGCCGCGGTATAGCTGGCGCCGAGCTTCTGCCGACCGTCGGGCAGGTTGATCTGCGCCGGGTCGAGACGCCAGACCCGCGCCGCGGCGATGTCACCGAGGAGCAGGCTGTAGGTCGGGTCGAACGAAGTGCTGGAGAAGATCAGGTAGTCCTCGTTCACCGGCGCGGCATCGGAATTGTCGCCCTGGCAGTGGTTGAGCGGCAGGATCGCCGGGGTGCCGGGCGGGCTGTTGGGTACGACCATGGCCAACTGGTCGTTGCCGGCCGGCTGGGTACGCGAGAGGAAGTAGGCGGTGTAGTCGCGTACCACCGGGTAATAGTCGCGGCCCCCCGCGGCCGGGGTGGCGAGGGGGCTGACCTGGCCGTTCTCCAGGTTCCTGCGCACCACCCGCAGGCTGTCGCCGGCTCCTGTCGCGTAGACCACGTACTTGCCTGAGGGGGTGAGGAACGGCATCGACTCCTCGGTGCTCCAGCCGTCGCTGGTCACGGCTTTCCAGGCGCTCACGCCGACGCTGCCATCGCCATTGAAGACCAGGGTGGCGAGGCGGATGTCGCCCTCGTGCTTGAGCACGACCTGGCGGCCGTCGAAGGAGAACTTCGGGTCCTCGTTGCGACCGCCGATGGCCGCGGTCAGGTTGCTTGGCGCCTGGGTACCGCCGATGGCCCAGGCGAACACGTGCCAGGCGCCATTCTGGCGGCCCATGAAGGTCAGGTAGCGGCCGTCCGGGGAGAAATGCGCATTCATCGGGTCCTCGATGTTCCAGCCGGGCTGGTTGAGCTGGCGGGTGCTCTTGCTCTTGAAATCGTGCAGGTAGAGGTTCGAGGAGCCGTCCCCGTACTCCATATAGCTGTGGTAGACCAGGCGCCCGCCGAGCGCGGGCAGGCTGCTGGCGGGTTGCAGGGCCAGGTTGGCGGTGCAGGCCGCATGGGCGGGGAGGCTGGCAACGGGGGAGAGGAGCAGGGCGAGGGAGAGCAGAGAGACCTTGAATGGCGCGATGTTCATGGGGTGCCTTTCCTTGGACGGTGATGGAACACGCATGTTCGCGCATTCGCTGCCTTCGCGCGGTTGCGCTTGTCCGAAAGCTGCTTCTGAATGGAAAAGCCGATGGTGTAGGGTAGTCCCTTTCCGTTTCTACCCTGGAGAACAGTGATGACCCTGATGGAGTCCGACCTGACCGCACTGGCCGCCCGCCTCGGCGAAAGCCTTCGTTACCTGGGCGAGCAGGTCAGCACGGCGGAATCCTGCACCGGTGGCGGCATCGCCGAGGCGATCACCCGCATCCCGGGGAGTTCGGGCTGGTTCGAGGCTGGCTACGTGACCTACTCGAACCGCCAGAAGACCCTCCAGCTGGAGGTGCCCGAGTCGCTGTTCCCGGCAGTCGGCGCGGTCAGCCGGGAAGTGGTCGAGGCCATGGTGCGCGGCGCCCAGCGGCACAGCGGGGCGCGTTTCGCGGTGGCGGTGAGCGGTGTCGCCGGGCCCGACGGCGGCTCGCCGGAAAAGCCGGTAGGCACGGTCTGGCTGGCCTGGGCCGACGGCGAGCGGCTGGTCAGTGAGCGCTGCCAGTTCAACGGCGACCGCGACGCCGTGCGCCGGCAGACGGTGGCGACCGCGCTGACCGGCCTGCTGCGCATGAGCAACGGCGAGAACCCGGGCTAGCCGCGCCTGCGGGCAACCGTTCGGAACATTCTTCCCGTCGGGGGTAGGCGAGCGACTTGCCCTGTGGAATAATACTGTCTACTTATACAGTTGTTCGTGGCCGTCCGGCCGCCCTGACTTCGCGAGGACTTCAATGGACGAGAACAAGAAGCGCGCCCTGGCCGCGGCCCTGGGACAGATCGAACGCCAATTCGGCAAAGGCGCGGTCATGCGCATGGGCGACCATGAGCGCCAGGCGATCCCGGCCATCTCCACCGGCTCCCTGGGCCTGGACATCGCCCTCGGCATCGGCGGCCTGCCCAAGGGCCGGATCGTCGAGATCTACGGTCCGGAATCCTCGGGCAAGACCACCCTGACCCTCTCGGTGATCGCCGAGGCCCAGAAACAGGGCGCCACCTGTGCCTTCGTCGACGCCGAGCACGCGCTCGATCCCGACTATGCCGGCAAGCTGGGCGTCAACGTTGACGACCTGCTGGTCTCCCAGCCGGACACCGGCGAGCAGGCCCTGGAAATCACCGACATGCTGGTGCGCTCCAACGCGGTCGACGTGATCATCGTCGACTCCGTGGCCGCGCTGGTACCCAAGGCCGAGATCGAAGGCGAGATGGGCGACGCCCACGTCGGCCTGCAGGCACGCCTGATGTCCCAGGCGCTGCGCAAGATCACCGGCAATATCAAGAACGCCAACTGCCTGGTCATCTTCATCAACCAGATCCGCATGAAGATCGGCGTCATGTTCGGCAACCCGGAAACCACCACCGGCGGTAACGCACTGAAGTTCTACGCCTCGGTCCGCCTGGACATCCGTCGTACCGGCGCGGTGAAGGAAGGCGACGAGGTGGTGGGTAGCGAAACCCGCGTCAAGGTGGTGAAGAACAAGGTTTCCCCGCCGTTCCGCCAGGCCGAGTTCCAGATCCTCTACGGCAAGGGCATCTACCGTACCGGCGAGATCATCGACCTGGGCGTGCAATTGGGCCTGGTCGAGAAGTCCGGCGCCTGGTACAGCTACCAGGGCAGCAAGATCGGCCAGGGCAAGGCGAACGCCGCCAAGTACCTGGAAGACAATCCGGAAATCGGTTCGGTACTGGAGAAGACCATTCGCGACCAGTTGCTGGCCAAGAGCGGCCCGGTGAAGGCCGACGCCGAAGAAGTGGCTGACGCCGAAGCCGATTGAGGCCAATGGCGACCGTGCTCGATACGCCCGTCGCCGTGCGGCGGGCGGCCATGGATCTGCTGGCGCGCCGTGAGCACGGGCGCGCCGAGCTTTCCCGCAAGTTGCGCCAGCGTGGCGCGTCTGCCGAGTTGATCGATCCTGCCCTCGACCGCCTGGCCGAGGAAGGTCTGCTCGACGAATCCCGCTATCTCGAAAGCTTCATCGCCAGTCGCGCCCGTAGCGGCCATGGGCCGTTGCGCATCCGTGAGGAACTGGCGCAACGCGGTCTGCCGCGCGCCGATATCGAAAGGGCGCTGGGTGCCTGCGAGGTCGACTGGAGTGCGCAATTGCGTGAGGTCTGGCGCCGCAAGTTCGCCCGCCTGCCGCAGGACGCCAGGGAAAAGGCCCAGCAGGGCCGCTTCCTGGCGTACCGGGGTTACTCCATGGAGTCGATCAGCCGCCTGTTGAACGGCCGCAGCGACGATTGAGCGCGTGCCGGAGCGGCAGCTTCAGTCCCAGTTTTCCGGCAGGTTGATGTAGTCCAGCAATTCCCGCAGCCGCCCCTGGTCGCGCCCGTTGAACACGAAGGCGAGGCGGGTCAGGTTGCGGAACTCCGGTTCGTCCTGTTCCTGCTCGCTGTAGGCCTGCTGCTGGAAGCCGCCGCTCAGGCAGAGGCTGGCGAAGTGTTCGTGCAGGTGCGCCAGCGCGGCTTCGTTCAGGGCGTGGTTCAGGCGAATCACGAAAGTGCCTTTCAGCCAGCGGCTGGAGTGGAAATTGCGGTAGAACTGGGCGATTTCCTTCACCGCGTCTTCGGCCGAATGCACCAGGCGCATCAGGCGCATGTCGGCCGGCAAGATATAGTGATTCTCCAGCAACTGTTCCTGCATGAACTCCAGGGCGTGTTCCCAGTAGCGGCCGCCCGGCTGGTCGAGCAGCACGATCGGCACCAGCGGACTCTTGCCGGTCTGTACCAGGGTCAGCACTTCCAGTGCCTCGTCTAGGGTGCCGAAGCCGCCGGGGCAGAGCACCAGGGCGTCGGCTTCCTTGACGAAGAACAGCTTGCGCAGGAAGAAAAAGTGGAACGACAGCAGGTTGCCGCTGCCGTCCACCGTATGGTTGGCGTGCTGCTCGAAGGGCAGGGTGATGTTGAAGCCCAGGCTGTTCTCCAGCCCGGCGCCTTCGTGGGCGGCGGCCATGATGCCGCCGCCGGCGCCGGTGATCACCATCAGGTCGTAGCGGGCCAGTTCCTCGCCCAGCTTGCGCGCCAGGGCATAGACCGGATGTTCGACTGGCGTGCGCGCCGAGCCGAACACGGTGACCTTGCGTCGCCGCTTGAACTGCTCGAGGACGCTGAAGGCATGCTCCATCTCGCGCAGGGTCTGCAGCATGATCTTGGCGTCCCAGCGGTTGCGGTCGGCCTGGGCCATGCGCGTCACGGTGAAGAGCATCTCGCGGTAGAGCGCGAGATTGGGGCTGTCGCCGGGAGCCGCAAGGGCCGCCAGTTCGTCGACCTTCCGCGCCAGGTCGGTGCCGCTGGTCTGGAAGTGCCGGGAAAGATAGTCATCGGCTTCGTAGGGCATTCGCATACTCCTTCTACAACCACCCTGGACAGGCGGTCATCCGCATACTGCCACGGACTGCGTGACAGTTGCGGACGGCGGCTCAGATCTCGATGCGTTCGCCGGGCTCCGGTATCTCGGCATCCCAGTCGAGACGCTCGCGGATCGCGCCCTGCAGCGCTTCCATCTTTTCCCGCTCGCCATGTATCAGGTATAGCGCTGGACGGTGGGCGAAGTGAGCGACCCAGTCGAGCAGCTGCGATTGCCCGGCGTGGGCGGAGAAGCCGCCGAGGGTATGGATCTGCGCCTTGACCGCGATGCGCTGGTGGAACACGCGAACCGCGCTGGCGCCGTCGACGATGTTGCGGCCCAGGGTGCCGCGCGCCTGGAAGCCGGGGAATACCACATGGCATTCCGGGCGCCAGAGGTTGTGCTTGAAGTGATGGACGATACGGCCGCCGGTGCACATGCCGCTGCCGGCGATGATGACCGCGCCGCTCTTGATCCGGTTGATCGCCATCGACTCGTCGGCGCTGCGGGTGACGCGCAGCACCGGCAGCCATTCCTCCAGGCGGGTGGTGCCGGTGCCGCGAATGTACTCGCGGTCGCGGTCGTCGAACTCGTTGCTGTGGCGCAGGTAGATGCCATTGGCACGGGCGGCCATCGGGCTGTCGAGGAATACCGCCTGTTGCGGCAGGCGGCCCTCCTGGTAGAAGCGGCCGAGGTAGTAGAGCAGGTCCTGGGTGCGACCGACGGCGAACGACGGGATCAGCACGTTGCCGCCGTCGCGATGCGCCTGGTCGAGAATCGCCGCCAGTTCCTCCAGGGTGTCGTTGCTGTCGCGGTGATCGCGATCGCCGTAGGTGGATTCGAGCATCACCACGTCGGCCCGGCTCAGCGGCGAGGGCGCTCGCATCAACGGCGAGCAGGTGTTGCCGAGGTCGCCGGAAAACACCAGGCGGCGCGGTTGCACCTGGTCGTGGAATTGCACTTCGACGATCGACGAGCCGAGGATGTGCCCGGCGTTGTGAAAGGTCACCCGCACGCCACGAGCGACCGCCACGGTGCTGCCGAGGCTGAT
Source organism: Pseudomonas sp. 203-8 (assembly GCF_020708595.1). Lineage (NCBI taxonomy): Bacteria > Pseudomonadati > Pseudomonadota > Gammaproteobacteria > Pseudomonadales > Pseudomonadaceae > Pseudomonas > Pseudomonas sp. 203-8. The sequence goes on from NZ_JAJFDF010000002.1 coordinate 459,539, forward strand.
CGGCCTGCGCAGCTTGAGCGCGCGTTCGGTGTCGGCCTGGGTATACAGCGGCTTGATGCTCGGCTTGCCGATCCGGTTGCGCCAGCGGTTCTCCCACTCGGCGTCCTTTTCCTGGATGTGCGCGGAGTCCAGCAGCATGAGTTCCAGCAGTTCGCAGGTGGCCTCGGTGGCGAAGATCGGGCCCTTGAAGCCCTCGGCCGCCAGGCGCGGCAGCAGGCCGCTGTGGTCCAGGTGGGCGTGGGAGATGACCACCGCGTCGATGCTCGCGGGATCGAAGGGGAAGGGCGCGCGGTTGCCGTTGTCGGCTTCGCGGCGCCCCTGGCGCATGCCGCATTCGAGCAGGACCTTCACGCCATCGAGGGTTTCCAGCAGATAACAGGAGCCAGTGACCTCCTGGGCGGCGCCTAGAAACGTCAGTGATGCCATCGAGCCTCCTCCGTCAGAGCTCTGTCGACACCCCGATACCTTTCGGGGATCGTGGAATGCCATGGAACCTTCGTACAGGGCCAGGGTGAACGAATCGGGGGCGGGGAGCTTGATGCAGGTCAGCGCCCTTTGCCGTGTGCTGCCTAGACTGCAAGGCACCACTAGGGAGGCTACCCACCATGAGTCAGATTCTGCCCAGTCAGGACGAGTTGCTTGCCCATGCGGCGGCCGAGCCGGCGTTTGCCGCGTGGCTGCAAGGCCATGGTCCGCTCCAGCATAGCGCAGAGACCCGCGCCGCCGTGTTCCGCACCGCTCATCAATTGGTCCAAGCCGGGCTGCAACCGGACCTGGCCAGCGTCTACCAGCTGTTCCGCGCCCTCGACCGGCTGACCGCCAGCGCCCTGCGCATCGTCGTGCACATGACCTACGCCCGGCGCATCCGCCTGGACGGCCAGCCGTTGCAGGCCGAGGATTTCAAGACACAGCCCGAGGGCCACACCGGCGGAGCCCTGAACATGGTCCCGGCCTACGCCGGCTATCTGGCACTCAACGTCCTGACCGGCAAGACTCGCGCCTGGCTGATGGGCCAGGGCCATTGCGTGGCCGCCATCGACGCGCTGAACGTCCTCACCGGCAACCTGCACCCGGAGCAGGAGCGCGCCTATGCCGACGGCGAGGAAGGGCTGAACCGCTTGCTGCAGGACTTCTACGGCTACGCCCAGGCCCCCAACGGCGCACCGGCGGCGCCACTGGGCAGCCACGTGAATCCGCATACCGCCGGCGGTATCGCCGAGGGCGGTTACCTCGGCTTCGCCGAATTGCAGTACGCGCACATGCCGCTGCCCGGCGAGACCCTGGTGGCGTTCCTCTCCGATGGTGCCGCCGAGGAACAGCGCGGCAGCGACTGGATTCCGCGCTGGTGGCGAGCCGAGGATTGCGGGGCGGCGCTGCCGGTGATGATCGCCAATGGCCGGCGCATCGAGCAGCGCACCGAGCTGGGCACCCATGAGGGGCTGGAGGGCTTCAAGCTGCATCTGCGCCGCTGCGGCTTCGATCCGATCAGCTTCGATGGGCGCGACCCGGCCGCCTTCGTCTGTACGCTCTGGGAGATGGAGCAGCGCCTGGAGCGGCGCGTGCAGGAGAAGAACAGCGGCATCCTCCGCTACCCGCTGCCGATTCCCTACGGCATCGCCGAGACGGTCAAGGGCTTCGGCTTCTATGGCGCCGGCAGCAACGCCGCGCACAACCTGCCGCTGCCGGGCAATCCGCATAACGACGAACAGGCCCGGCAACTGTTCAACCAGCATGCAAACGAACTCTGGGTCGAGCCTGAGGCTCTCGAATTGGCCCGCCGGCTGTTCGCCGAGCAGCGCGGCGAGCGTCCCCTCGAACGGGACAACCCGCTGGCCCTGCGCCATCCCATCGAACCGATCATCCCGCCGCTGCGCTATCGCGACGACGCCTGCTCGCCGATGGCCGCGCTGGACCGCTTCTATACCGAACTGGTGGAGGCCAACCCCGACCTGCGCGCCCGGGTCGGCAATCCCGACGAATTGGCCAGCAACCGCCTCGGCGGCGTGCTCAAGGCGCTCAAGCATCGGGTCAGCGAGCCGGAGAGCGAACTGGAATCGGTGAGCGGTCGGGTCATCACCGCGCTCAACGAGGAGGCGGTGGTGTCCGCCTGCCTGGCCAACCAGGGCGGACTCAACCTGGTTGCCAGCTACGAGGCGTTCTGCGTGAAGATGCTCGGCGCGGTGCGCCAGACCCTGATCTTCGCCCGCCAGCAGAAGGAAGTCGGGCGTCCGGCCGGCTGGCTGGGCTGGCCGCTGGTCGCTACTTCGCATACCTGGGAGAACGGCAAGAACCAGCAGTCGCACCAGGACACCACCTTCTGCGAGGCCCTGCTTGGCGAGATGAGCGACATGGTCCGGGTGCTCTTCCCGGCCGATCACAACAGCGCCCTGGCGCTGCTACCGACGATCTACCGCAGCCGGGGGCAACTGGCCTGCCTGGTGATCCCCAAGCGCGACCGGCCGATGGTGTTCGACGCCGTCCAGGCCGAGCGCCTGGCCCGCGACGGCGCGATCCTGGTCGAGGAGCGCTGCGGCTCCGATCCGCTGCTGCTGATCGCCAACGGCAGCTACCAGCTCGAACAGATGCGCCGCGCCGCGCAGCGCCTGGCCGAGGCCGGGCAGGCCTACCGGCTGGTCTACCTGCAGGAGCCGGGACGCTTCCGCGCGCCGCGCGATCGCTGGGAGGTCGAGGCGGTGGCCGACGAGGCGCTGGTGGAACGACTGTTCCCGGATAGCCATGAGCGCCGCGTGCTACTCACCCATATGCGCGCGGAAGTGGCGCGCGGTCATCTTTGGCCGATCCTGCCGGATGCCCGGCGCACCTCGGTACTCGGCTATCGCAACCGCGGCGGCACCCTCGACGAGGCGGGCATGCAGTTCGCCAACCGCGCCTGCTGGGGCAACGTGCTGGCGGCTTGCGCCCGCTTGATGGAGGTCCCGCGCACCGCGCTGCTGACCCCGGAGGAAGCGGCGGCGGTGGCCGGCAAGGGCGATCCGGCGTTGTTGCGCTGAGTTCGGCTGCGTATCGGCGGATAACGTCTGTGGCGTTATTCGCCCTGCCGAACGGGGGCGGGTGTCTGGCGAAGGCAGGGTGTGGGCAGGGTATCGGCGGATAGCGTCGGCGACGTCATTCGCCTACGGAGCGGGGGGACGAAGCGGCTTGAGCAGCCCGTCCAGCCCGTCGATCTTCAGTTCCAGGGTCAACTGCATCAGCCGCCCGAGTTCACCAGGCGGGAAGCCTTTCTTGTAGAACCACAGCAGGTACTCCTCCGGCAGGTCGACCAGCATCCGTCCCTGGTACTTGCCGAACGGCATCGGCGTCCTGGCGATCTTCAGCAGATGCTGCTTGTCCAGCATGGCGACCGCGCGGCGCGCTTACTTCTTGCCCTGGATGCGGCAGCTGCCGGCATCGAAGCGTTCGGTGGCGACCGGCTGGTTGGTCTTGTACTCGGTGAAGCTGTAGGTGAGGATCGCGCCGCGGGCGAGCAACTGGCGATAGCCGGTGTTGCTGCACACGCTATCGCCGAGCTGGCTGCGCACGCTGTCCGGGTTGGAGCGCATGCGCTCGGCGTGGCTGGCGCGTACGCTGAGGTGATTGATCAACTGGTTGCCTTCGACGGTGTAGCCCTGGTCGAGGATGTCTTCGTTGATGGCGCGGGGAGTGCCTACGCTGCTTTCCTTGGCCACTTTCTCCAGCATCTTGCTCAGTTCGAAATCCTTGAGCGAGGCGGCATGGGCGGCGGTGGGCAGGACGAAACAAAGGGCAAGGGCCATGAAGCGCGACATCGAAGATCTCCTGGGGCAATAAGCGGATTCGACCGATGGAGGGGGCGAATTGTTTCCGTCGGCCCATTCCCGGGACGGACGGTGGCGAATGGGCGCCATGTTACCGCGTTCGGGGCGGGGCACGGAAACGCAAAAGGGCGACCGAGGGTCGCCCTTTCGTCGATAGCGGTGCGGATCAGCGCAGCTTGATCTCTGTCCAGAGCTTGTTCAGGGCGCGTCGCTGGCGCGAGTTCAGGTCCTTCAGCGGCTCCAGCCTGGCCTGGGTGGTGGCGTCCGGGAACAGGGCGGCGAGCGTCTTGATTTCCGGCTTGATGAAGGGCAGGGCGGCGGCGTTGGGCGTGCCGGTACCGATCTGGTTGGTCAGCTCGGAAGCGTTCCGACCGTCGAGCATGAAGTCGATGAAGCGGTAGGCCAGGTCAGGGTTCTTCGAGCCCTTGTGGATCACCATGTTGTCGATGGCCAGCACCGCACCTTGGCGGGGCAGGGCGAAGTCGACCTTGAAGGCGCGGCCGGCAGCCTCCGCGTCGGCCCTGGCCTGGTACATGTCGCTGGAGTAGCCATGGGCGACCCAGATGTTGCCCAGGGTCAGCTCCTTGATATAGCTCGACGAGTTGAACGCGGCCCAGTACGGCTTGGCCGCGAGGATCAGCGCCTGGGCTTCCTTCCAGTGCTGCGGGTCGGTGTCGTTGGCGGAGTGACCGAGGTACTTCAGGGCGGCGCCGAACAGTTCCTGCGGGTCGTCCATCACCGTGACCCTGCCCTTGATCTTCTCCAGGACCGCCGGGTCGAAGATCACCGACCAGTCGGCGGGGTCGATGCCCAGCTTGTCCAGCTCGGTCTTGTTGTAGCCGACCAGGGTGGTGGTGAAGGCGTAGGGCAGGGAATAGCGGTTGCCCTTGTCGAAATCCTTGTCGAGGTAGCCCGCGGCCTCGTTGCTCAGGTTCGCCAGGCGACTCTTGTCCAGCTCCAGCAGGTCGCCCTTGCGGATCAGCGCCTCGACCGCGTTCTGGGTCGGGATGATCACGTCGTAGCCGCTGGCCCCGGCGGCCAGCTTGGCCATCATTTCCTCGGTGCCGGAATAGAACTCCTGCACCAGCTCGCAGCCACATTGCTGCTCGAAGCGTTTCAGCGTGTCCTCGGCGATGTAGTCGTTCCAGTTGAACAGATACAGCTTCTCGGCGGCGGTGGCCTGGGCGGCTCCTGCCATGAGGGTTGCGACGAGCAACAGCTTTTTCATCATGGTTCCTTGTTACGGGGTGGCAGGGCTCCGGAAACCGGAGCAGGGCAAGGCCGCGGGCCTCTCCGGGAGGCACGCGGGTTTCGGCGGATCAATGGCCCTTGATGGCGCTGGGGGAGAGTTTCGAGGCGATCACGATCAGCACCAGGGTGAGCAGCATCAGCAGGGTGGAGACGGCGTTCACTTCGGGCGTCACGGCGATCTTGATCATGGTGTAGATCTGCGTCGGCAGGGTGGCGAAGCCGCCGCCGGCGGTGAAGAAGGTGATCACGAAGTCGTCGATGGACAGGGTGAAGGCCATCAGCGCGCCGGCGACGATGCCCGGCATGATCAGCGGCAGGGTCACCAGGCGGAAGCTCTGCCAGGGCGTGGCACCGAGGTCGCGGGCCGCCTCGGTGAGGGTTTCGTCCATGCCCGACATGCGCGCCTGCACCACCAGGGCGACGAAGCCGACCGAGAAGGTGATGTGCGCGAGGGTCACCGAGAGCATGCCCAGGCTCATGTTCAGGCCGATGAAGAAGATCACCAGCGAGACCCCCATCAGGAGTTCCGGAATGGCGATCGGGGTCAGCACCAGCAGGGGCAGCACGCGCAGCTTGAAGCGATGCAGGGCGACCCCGGCGAGGGTGCCGAGCAGGGTCGCCACGCTGGCCGAAACCAGCGCGATGACCAGCGAGTTGGCGGCGGCCTGGAGCATGTCGCGGTTGCCGAACAGCTTGCGGTACCAGTCCAGGGTGAAGCCCACCCACTCGGCGTTCAGCCGCGAGTCGTTGAAGGAGTACAGCACCACGATCACCAGCGGTACGTAGAGGAACAGGTACACCAGCGCGGTGGCGCTCCAGAGCAGGTAGGGCCTACGCATGGGCGCCTCCCTTGCGGGCGCGCGCGGCGCCCATGCCGAGGGCGACCAGCAGCAGGATGCAGCCGGTCAGGGCGATCGACAGCGCGCTGCCGAACGGCCAGTCGCGGGAGTCGAGGAACTGGCTCTTGATCAGGTTGCCGATCATGATGCCGTCGGTACCGCCGACCAGGTCGGGGATGGCGAACATTCCCAGCACCGGGATGAATACCAGTGCCGCGCCGGCGGCCACGCCCGGCAGCGAGAGCGGGAAGGTCACCCGCCAGAAGCGTTGCCAACGACCGGCGCCGAGGTCCTGGGCGGCGTCCAGCAGGGCCGGGTCGTGTTTCTCCAGGTTGGCGTAGAGCGGCAGGATCATGAACGGCAGGTGCACGTAGACCATGCACAGGATCACCGCGAACGGGGTGAACATCAGGCTGATCGGCTGCGCGCCGAACAGGTCCAGCGCGGCGTTGATCCCGCGGGTCAGGGCACCGGACGGCGAGAGGATGATCATCCAGGCGTAGACGCGTACCAGCAGGTTGCTCCAGAACGGCAGGATCACCAGCAGGATCAGCAGGTTGCGCCACTTCGCCGGGGCCCGGGCGAGGGTGGTCGCCACCGGGTAGGCGAGCAGCAGGCAGGCCAGGGTGGTGACCAGGGCGTAGCCGAAGGATTTGACGAACAGTTGCAGGTACACCCAGCTCTCGGTGAGCCGGGTGTAGTTCTCCACGCTGAGGTCGTAGACGGTCTGCCCGTCCTCGCTGTACATCCAGGGCGCCAGGCCGCCGTAGTCGCCGGGAAAGCGGAACGAGGCGAACAGCATGATCAGCGCCGGAACCAGGAAGAAGAACAGCAGATACGCTTGCGGCGGCCAGACCAGCAGCCACTTGCCGAGGTTCTTTCTCATCGTGTCAGGCCCTGACCAGATGGCCGGCATCGAAGCGCCAGGCGGCTTCCACCGCGTCGCCCACCTCGAAGAACTTGGCTCGGCCGGGCGTGGCGTTGGGCAGCAGGGTTTCCAGGCGCTCGCCGTTCTCCAGTTCGACGATGTACAGGGTCACGTCGCCCAGGTAGAGCAGTTCGGCGACGCGACCGCGGAAGTGCACCTCGTCGCTGTCGGCGGTGACGCTCTGCGCCAGGCGGATCTTCTCCGGCCGCAGGGTCAGCACGCAGGCCTCGCCGGGCTGGGCGTCGAAGGATTTCAGCGCCTGGACCTCGCCCAGGCCCCTGAGGTCGATGCGCACGCGTTCGCCGTCGACCGCCTCGACCGTGGCGTCGAGCAGGTTGCACTGGCCGATGAAGTCGGCGACGAAACGACTGCGCGGGAAGCTGTAGATGGTTTCCGGGGCGTCCAGTTGCTCCACCCGGCCCTGGTTCATCACCGCGATGCGGTGCGACAGCGCCAGGGCTTCGCCCTGATCGTGGGTGACATAGACGAAGGTGATGCCGACGTCCTTCTGCAGGTTGATCAGTTCGATCTGCATTTCTTCGCGCAGCTTGGCGTCCAGCGCCGACAGCGGTTCGTCGAGCAGCAGCAGGCGCGGCCGGTTGACCAGCGCGCGGGCGATCGCCACGCGCTGGCGCTGGCCGCCGGAAAGCTGTGTCGGCATGCGCCCGCCCTTGTCCGCCAGGCGCACGTCCTTCAGGGCCTGTTCGACGCGGGCGTCGATCTCGCTCTTCGCCACTCCGGCCATCTTCAGCGGGAAGGCGATGTTCTGCGCCACGCTCATGTGCGGGAACAGCGCGTAGCTCTGGAACACCGTATGCACCGGGCGCTTCTCCGGCTCGACGCCGGCGAGGTCCTGGCCGTTGAGGCGGATCTCGCCGCTGTCCGGCTGGTCGAAGCCGGCGAGCATGCGCAGGAGGGTGGTCTTGCCGCACCCGGAAGGGCCGAGGAGGGTGAAGAATTCGCCGGTGTTGATCGTCAGGCTGACATTGTCGACGGCGGTGAAGTCGCCGAAGCGGCGGGTCACGTTGCGGATCTCGAGCAAGGGGGGCGTCACTCGTCTGGAGAGGCAGTAAGGTCAGCGGGCGGAGCCGGCTGCCCGGTGTCGAAAAAGGGGGCGGATTATAGGGATCGCATCCCGCTCTAACTAGACGTCTGAGGCCCCTGTGAAGAATTTTTTTTCGCGGCCTCGGAAGTTGTCCGACAAAGCAGGAGCCACGCGGGCTCTGATAGAATTTCGCGGTCGCTTTCCAGCCCGTTTCCTCGAGTCTTCGATGTTCCTTCGCCCGTCCTTTCCGTATCGGGAGCCTGCCCGATGAGCCATGCCGTTTCCCGCTTGCGCCAGGAGCGCCTGGCGCGCAGCCTGAAACCCTTCGTCGCGCGCGGTTCGCGCATGCCGCGCTGCGAAGGCTGTCGGCTGCTGCCGAGCTATTGCATGTGCGCCTGGCGGCCGCGGGTCGAGGCGCGCGCCGGCATGTGCCTGGTCATGCACGACATCGAGGCGCTGAAACCGACCAACACCGGCTGGCTGATCGCCGATACCGTGGCCGACACCTTCGCCTTCGGCTGGTCGCGCACCGAGGTCGACCCGCGCTTGCTGGAGTTGCTGGCCGACCCGCAGTGGCAGCCATACCTGGTGTTCCCCGGCGAATACGTGGCGGCGGAGCGGGTGGTGAACGAGGTCGCCCCGCTGGTGGAAGGCAAGCGACCGCTGTTCATCCTGCTCGACGCGACCTGGACCGAGGCGCGCAAGATGTTCCGCAAGAGTCCCTACCTGGAGCCGTTCCCGGTGCTCAGCCTGCTGCCCGAGCAGCTCTCGCGCTATCGCCTGCGTCGCTCGACCCGTGGCGAGCACCTGTGCACCGCCGAAGTGGCGGCGCTGTGCCTGGAGCTGGCTGGCGACGAGGCTGCGGGCGAGGCGCTCGGCGCCTACCTGGAGGTGTTCAGCGAGCGCTACCTGGGCGCCAAGCGGCACATTCCGCTGGACGAGGCCAGCCCGGCGCACCGTGCCCTGGCGCCGTTCCGTGGCTGAGTGTCAGGCCGGGCGCGCTTCGGCGGCGAGCTTGCGCGGCCACAACTGCGCCACCAGCATGCCCGCCAGCATCAGCGCGCAACCGAAATAGCCGCGCAGGTGCAGGGTCTCGGCGAGGAACAGGGCGCCGGCGATGGCGGCGAACACCGCTTCCAGGGACAGGATGATCGCCGCATGGGAAGCGATGGCGTGCTTCTGCGCCACCACCTGCAGGGTGAAGCCGGTGCCGACGCCGAGCAGGCCGCCGTATAGCAGGGCGGGACCGGCCTGGACGATGGCGTCCCAGTGGATTTCCTCGAAGACCAGTGCCAGCAGCAGGCTGACCGCCGCGCAGGTGGCGAACTGCAGGAAGGCCAGGCGGATCGGGTCGTAGCGGCTGGCGAACAGGCCTACCAGCAGGACGTGCGCGCCCCAGACCACCGCGCCGGCCAGTTGCAGCCAGTCGCCGGAGGCGACCTGGAAGCCCGGGCCGATGCTCAGCAGGGCCATGCCGAGCACCGCCAGCGACGCCCCCAGCCAGGTGCCCGCGCCGGTGCGCTGGCCGAATAGCAGGCCGAGCAACGGCACGACGATCACGTAGAGCCCGGTGATGAAGCCGGAGTTGGTCACGCTGGTGAACAGCAGGCCGACCTGCTGCAGGTTGATCCCGGTGGTCAGGGCGACGCCGAGGATCACACCGGCGAGCAACTGTCCGCGATGGAAGGGTTGCGCGCCGTCGCGTCGCGAGCGCAGCATCAGCAGTGGCACCAGCACCAGGGCACCGAGGACGAAGCGCAGGCCGGTATAGAGGAACGGCCCGATGGCGTCCATCCCCAGGCGCTGGGCGACGAACGACACCCCCCAGATCATGGCGGTGATCAGCATCAGGACATCGGCACGCAGGGCTTGGCTTCGCATGGCTCGCTCGACGGGGCGGGGAGGGTCCGCCACTCTGCCAGCAAGCCGGGGTGTTTGAAAAGACGAACGCGGTGTACGAGGTATCCCTCATTCGGCTTGACCGGTCCGCCCTCGGTCGGCATCCTGAGCGCCGCCTCGGCTGGGCCGAACAAACTAGGACATGTCATGGCTTCTTACGAGATCCTGATCGCCGACGATCACCCCCTGTTTCGCAGCGCTTTGCACCAGGCCCTCACCCTCGGGCTGGGCCCCGACGTGCGCCTGGTGGAAGCCGCCAGCATCGCCGAACTGGAAGCGCGGCTGAACGAGAAGGCCGATTGGGATCTGGTCCTGCTGGACCTCAACATGCCGGGGGCCTATGGCTTCTCCGGCCTGGTGCTGTTGCGCGGGCAATACCCGCAGGTGCCGGTGGTGATGATCTCGGCACAGGAGGAGGCCGCGGTGGTGCAGCGCTCCCGCGAGTTCGGCGCCAGCGGCTTCATACCCAAGTCCAGTCCGCTGGAAACCCTGCAGCAGGCGGTGCGCGCGGTGCTCGACGGGGACACCTGGTGGCCGCCGCAGGATGCCGCCGCCGAAGCCCTCAGCGAGGAGGCCAAGGCCGCCAGCGCCGGGCTCGCCAGCCTCACCCCGCAACAGTTCAGGGTACTCACCATGGTCTGCGAAGGGTTGCTGAACAAGCAGATCGCCTACGACCTGAACGTTTCCGAGGCGACGGTGAAGGCCCACGTCACGGCGATCTTCCGCAAGCTCAACGTGCGCACCCGGACCCAGGCCGCGCTGCTGCTGCAACAAATGGAGACGGTTCCCGCTTCTCATTGAGAGACGGCTTAACGCTTTTTTGACCAGCCGGCGGCTAGACTGCCGGCCTTCCGAATCGATGAGAACCCGACGTGTCGCCTTCCCCCTTCAAAGGCCAGACCGGCCTCAAGCGTATCCTCAACGCCACCGGCTATTCCCTCGCAGGTTTCCTCGCCGCCTTCCGCGGTGAAGCCGCCTTCCGCCAACTGGTGCTGCTCAACGTGGTGCTGATCCCGGTGGCCTTCCTCCTCGACGTCAGTCGCGGCGAACGCGCGCTGATGATCGCGGTGTGCCTGCTGGCGCTGATCGTCGAGCTGCTCAACTCGGCGATCGAGGCCACCGTCGACCGCGTCTCGCTGGAACGCCACCCTCTGTCGAAGAATGCCAAGGACATGGGCAGCGCCGCGCAGTTCGTGGCCCTCACCGTGATCACCGTGACCTGGGCGACCATCCTGCTGGGCTGATCTACGCGGACATGAAAAAGCCGGAGGCAGCGATGCCTCCGGCTTTTTCTTGCGTGCGAGGGCGGCGGCTCAGGCCGCCGCGTCGAAGCTGTCGGCCCGCGCCATGTTCCACATGCGCTCGTAGAACTCGCCCTCGATCTTGCCGGAAAGCAGTTCGCCCGGCTTGAGGAAGTAGTGCAGCTGCGAGAACAGGCGGATCTCGGTGTCGGTGATGCGTCGCACCAGGTGCTTGGCTTCGAGCTGCGAGGGATGTTCCAGGCCCGCCGCGGCGAGCATCTCGGCCAGGCCCTTGAGGGTGTTGCGATGGAAGTTGCGCACCCGCTCGGCCTTGTCCGGCACCACCAGCGCGCGCTGGCGCAGCGGGTCCTGGGTGGCGACGCCGGTCGGGCACTTGTTGGTATGGCAGCTCTGCGACTGGATGCAGCCGATGGCGAACATGAAGCCGCGCGCCGAGTTGGCCCAATCCGCGCCGGTGGCCAGGACGCTGGCGATATCGAAGGCGCTGACGATCTTGCCGCTGGCGCCGACCTTGATCTTGTCGCGCAGGTTGAGGCCGACCAGGGTGTTGTGGACGAACAGCAGGCCTTCGCGCAGCGGCACGCCGATATGGTCGGTGAACTCCAGCGGCGCTGCGCCGGTGCCGCCTTCCTTACCGTCGACGACGATGAAGTCGGGGAGGATGCCGGTCTCCAGCATGGCCTTGGCGATGCCCATGAACTCCCATGGATGGCCCAGGCAGAACTTGAAGCCGACCGGCTTGCCGCCGGACAGTTCGCGCAGCTGGGCGATGAACTGCATCAGCTCGATCGGCGTGGAGAAGGCGCTGTGGCGCGACGGCGAAACGCAATCCTCACCCATCGGCACGCCACGGGTGGCGGCGATCTCGGGGGTGACCTTGTGCTTGGGCAGGATACCGCCGTGTCCCGGCTTGGCGCCCTGGCTGAGCTTGATCTCGATCATCTTCACCTGCGGGTCGAGGGCCTGGGCGGCGAAGCGCTCAGGGTCGAACTTGCCATCGCGGGTGCGGCACCCGAAGTAGCCGCTGCCCAGTTCCCAGACCAGGTCGCCGCCGTTCTCGCGGTGATAGGGACTGATGCTGCCCTCGCCGGTGTCGTGGTAGAAGTTGCCCATCTGCGCGCCACGGTTCAGCGAGCGAATGGCGTTGGCGCTGAGGGCGCCGAAACTCATCGCCGAGACGTTGAACAGCGAAGCGGAGTACGGCTTGCTGCATTGTGGCCCGCCGATGTCGACGCGGAACTCGCAGGGATCGCTGAGCGGCGCCGGACGCATCGAGTGGCTGATGAATTCGTAGCCGGCGGTGTACACGTCGATCAGGGTGCCGAAGGGCTTCTCCGAGCTTTCGTTCTTCGCCCGCGAGTAGACCAGCGAGCGCTGGGCGCGGGAGAAGGGCAGGGCGTCGCCGTCGGCTTCCAGCAGGTACTGGCGGATCTCCGGGCGGATGCCTTCCACCAGATAGCGGATGTTGCCCAGGATCGGATAGTTGCGGCGCACCGCGTGGGGCGTCTGGATCAGGTCGAACAGGCCGAGCAGGCTCAGGGCCACGCCCAGGAGGGTGAACGGCCAGAGCCATTCGGTGCTGCCGAGGAACGGCAGGCTGACCAAGGTGAACAGGGCGATACAGGCGAAAAACGCATAGCGACTGAGTAGCGACAGATTCATCATGTCTCCAATCTTCAGGCTTCGGTTCAAAATGGTAGTCACCTTCTTCGAGGCGTCTACGACGGGTTCCCCCCGCGCTAACCAAGCGCTGATTATGGGAAACAAACGGGGATAGAAAGCAAGCTAATAATTGTGTCTGGATGGTCGAGCAGCCGAATGGTCGCCGGGAACTCTTTCCGGAGTTGCGAATTATTCTTATCGGAGTAATATGTAACTATATAACATTATGTAGGAGGCATCCCCATGAAACCCGGCATCCATCCCGAATACCGTCCCGTCCTGTTCCATGACACCTCGGCCGACGTGTACTTCCTGATCGGCTCCACCGCGGAGACCGACAAGACCCATACCCATACCGACGGCAAGACCTATCCCTACGTGACGCTGGACGTTTCCAGCGCCTCGCACCCGGTCTACACCGGCGAACAGCGCAAGACCAAGAGCGAAGGCCGCGTGGCCGGGTTCAACAAGCGTTTCGCCGGCTTCGTCGGCGGCAAGGGGGCCTGATGAAAGTCCTCGCCTCGCTGAAACAGGCCAAGCTGCGCCATCGCGATTGCCAGGTGGTGAAGCGCCGTGGCCGGCTCTACGTGATCTGCAAGTCGAATCCGCGCTTCAAGTGCGTGCAGGGCCGGCCGAAGCCGAAGATCAAGCGCCGCTGAGCGGCGACGGGACGGTCGCCCGTCCCGTCAGCCCTGGGCCTGGAGGAACAGGCCGAACAGCTCGGACTGCGACTTGATGCCGAGCTTGCCGTACATGTGCTTGCGGTGGACCTTCACGGTTTCCGCCGAGATCGCCAGCTTGCGGGCGATCTCCTTGCTCGAGCAGCCGCTGAGCATCAGCCTGCCGACCTCCAGTTCGCGCGCCGTCAGCGGCGTGCCCATCTGCTCCGCGACCTTCTCCAGCGAACCCTGCCAGCCCGGCTCCGGCGCCGCGGGGCTGTTCAACACTTCGTCCTCGAAGGCCAGGCGCTGGCGCATCAGCCCGGCCACCCAGGGCCGCACCAGGCCGAGCACGGCGAGTTGCTCGGGGGTGAAGCGGCGCCGCGAGCCGAGCGACAGGCAGAGGGTGCGTTCGCCGGAGAGCTGGACGTTGATCTGGATTTCATCGGCCACCACGTTGAGGCGGAAGTAACGCTGGTAGTAATCGGTCTGCTCGAAGCATTCCGGTGCCACGTCGGCCAGACGGAACAGGCCGCTGCACGGGTTCTCGCGGCTGGCGATGTAGAACGGGTCGAGCAGGTAGAGGCCTCGCAGGTAGTCCTGGAACAGCGGGTCCGGCCCGCCGTCGGCGCCCGGGCATTCGGCGAACACCTGTGGCCGGCCCTGGCTGAACAGCAGGGCCACCCAGCTGTCGAACGGAACGTACTGTTCGAGCAGGCGTACCAGGCGAATCCAGAAGTCCGGCGCATCCAGCGCCTCGACCAGTTGCCCGACGGAGCGGTGCCAGGCGATGTCCTGCAAGGTGAAACTCATCTTCTACCCCTGTTGGGTTAACCCTCGGACGTAATTATCGGCGCGGGGAACGCCAAGCATACTGTGCCGACCCCTGCATACGAACAGCGCGCGTGCCGAACAGCGCCGAGAACAACAAGGAATTCCGATGAAAGTCGAACTCGTCCAGATCGCCGGTCGCGATGGCGACACCGCGCACAACCTGGAGCGCGCCCTGGCGGCCATCGCCGACTGTGCGGCGGACACCGAACTGGTGGTGTTCCCGGAAACCCACCTGACCGGCTTCCCCAGCGAAGACAACATCGCCGCCCTCGCCGAGCCGCTCGACGGCCCGACGGTCAGCGCGGTGCAGCGCGTCGCCCGTGAACGTAACGTTTCGGTGGCGATCGGCATCGCCGAGGCGGACGCCGGCCGCTATTACAACACCACCCTGCTGATCGCTCCCGACGGCATCGCCCTGAAATACCGCAAGACCCACCTGTGGGCCTCCGACCGCGGCATCTTCACGCCTGGCGACCGCTACGCCACCGCCCTGTGGAACGGCATCCGGGTCGGCCTGCTGGTGTGCTTCGACATCGAGTTCCCGGAAAGCGCGCGGGCCCTCGGCCAACTGGGTGCGGAACTGATCATCGTGACCAATGGCAACATGGACCCCTATGGCCCGACCCATCGCACCGCGATCATGGCACGGGCCATGGAAAACCAGGCCTACGCGGTGATGGTCAACCGCGTTGGGCATGGCGACGGCGGGCTGGTCTTCGCCGGCGGCAGCGCGGTGGTCGATCCCTATGGCCAGTTGCTCTGCGAGGCCGGGCGCGAAGAATGCCGGCAGATCGTCGAACTGGACCTCGGCCGGTTGCAGGATGCGCGTCGGGATTACCGTTACCTCGAAGAGCGTCGCCTGGTCCTGCCCGGCGAGCGCCGCGAGCACCCGGACGGCCTGCGCGAACTGCTGATTCCCTGATTCACCGCGGCGCGACAGGAGCGTCGCGTCGTCCTCCGTCCGCCAGCGAGCGGGCGAGGATGGGCCCGGAAAGCCGTAGCACAACGATGGGCGCCCGAGCGTCCGCCGGTCTCCCGGGTGAGGGAGGCCCCTGCGCCCCGCGGCCCGGCCGGCTGCGGGCCACTGCCATAACAAACGATAATTCCGGAGTAAGCAGTAATGGCCAGACTCAAGCGCACCCTGTCGCTGGGTTCCGTGGTGCTGTTCGGCATCGCCTACATGACCCCCATCATCGTCCTCGGGACTTTCGGCATCCTCGCCGAGACCACCCAGGGACACGTCCCCGCCGCCTACATCGCCGCTTCCCTGGCGATGCTCTTCACCGCCCTCAGCTACGGGCGCATGGCCGCGGCCTTCCCCGTGGCCGGCTCGGCTTATACCTACGTGCGCAAGGCCATCGATTCCCGGCTCGGCTTCATCGCCGGCTGGGCGGTGCTGCTCGACTACCTGTTCCTGCCGATGGCGATCTGGCTGATCGGCGCCGCCTACCTGCACTCGGCCTTTCCCGCGGTACCCAACGCGGTCTGGGTGCTGGCGTTCATCGGCGTGACCACGACGATCAACATCGTCGGCCTGCGCCTGGCGAAGAACGTCAATGGCCTGCTGATGCTGGTGCAGTTCCTGGTCCTCGGCGCCTTCGTCGCACTCTGCGTGCACTACGTGCTGGGCGACCCGGGCAAGCCGTTATGGTCACTGCAACCGTTGCTAGGTGGCGACCTGCAGGTGCCGCTGGTGATGAGCGGTGCGGCGATCGCCTGCTACTCGTTCCTCGGTTTCGACGCGGTCAGTACCCTGACCGAGGAAACCCGCGACCCGCGGCGCAACATCCCGCGGGCGATCCTGCTGATCACCCTGCTGGGCGGGTTGATCTTCATCGTCACCTCGTACTTCGTGCAACTGGCGCACCCGTCGTTCGCCTTCGACAGCGCGGACTCGGCGGCCTACGAGATCGCCCGCAACATCGGTGGCGACCTGTTCGTGACCTTCTTCCTGGTCGGCCTGATCGTCGGCCAGTTCACCTCCGGTCTCTCGGCCCAGGCCAGCGCCTCGCGCCTGCTCTTCGCCATGGGCCGCGACGGCGTCCTTCCGCGGCCGTTCTTCGGTCGTCTCGGCAAGCGCTTCGAGACGCCGGTGAACAGCATCGTCCTGTGCGGTGTGGTGGCCTTGCTGGCGCTACAGATGGACGTGACCACCTCCACGTCGTTCATCAACTTCGGCGCCTTCCTCGCCTTCAGCCTGGTCAACCTGTCGGTGGTCTTCCACTACTACCTTGGCGCCGAGCGCCGCGGTCCACGGGAAACCCTGTTGTTCCTGGTATTCCCTGGCATCGGCCTGGTCGCCGACCTGTGGTTGATGGCCAGCCTCGACCATCTGGCGATCATCCTCGGCCTCTGCTGGCTGGCGCTGGGCGCGGTGTACCTGGCGGCGATCACCCACGGTTTCCGCGAGCCGCCGCCGGAGATGCGTTTCGAGGAGGGCTGAGAAAGAATCGACGCCCGTTTCGCGGCGGCAAGGCGCAGGCTCCTGGCCTAGAGTGGCTATCCATCGCCTCCCTGGTTCCGGAGCCGGCCATGTCCCATGCAGCGTTGTTCCTTCCCCTTCCCGATGACGACACCCTGTATGCCGCGCTGTTGGCGCGCGACCCCGCCTACGATGGCTTCGCCTTCGTCGGGGTGAAGAGCACCGGGGTGTTCTGCCGCCTGACCTGCCCGGCGCGCAAGCCGAAGCGCGAGAACACCCTGTTCTTCGATTCGATCAAGGGCTGCGTCGAGGCCGGCTTCCGGCCCTGCCTGCGTTGCCGGCCGCTGGAACGGCTCGGCACGCAGGGGCCGCTGGTCAGCGACCTGCTCCAGCGCCTCGGTCGGCAACCGCAGCGGCGCTGGTTCGAAGACGACCTGGCGGCGCTGGGCTATGACCCGTCCACCGTGCGCCGTGCCTTCAAGCGCGAGTTCGGCGTGACCTTTCTGGAAATGGCTCGCCTGCGCCGTCTTGGCCAGGTCGCCGAGCGGCTGTCCTCGGGCGCGCGGGTAATCGACGCGCAACTGGATGCCAGCTTCGACTCCGACAGCGGCTTCCGTAGCGCCTTCGCGCGCCTGCTGGGCGAGCCGCCGTCGCAGTTGCGCGGGCGCGAGCTGCTCAAGGCGGACTGGCTGCAGACCCCGCTCGGCGCCATGCTCGCGGTGGCCGATGCGCAGGCCCTGCACCTGCTGGAGTTCTTCGACCGCCCGGCGTTGAGCGGGGAGCTGAAACGCCTGCAGAAGAACAGCGGATCGAGCATCGGTTTCGGCCGTTTCGCCCCCATCGACAGGATCGAGGCGGAACTCGCCGGCTACTTCGACGGTACTCCAGTGCGCTTCCAGACCCCGTTGGCGCTGAACGCCTCGGCCTTCACCCGCACGGTCTGGCAGGCGCTGCGCGAGGTACCGTGCGGCAGCACGCAGAGCTACGCCGGGCTGGCCAGGTCCATCGGCTCGCCGTTGTCGGTGCGCGCCGTGGCCCGCGCCAACGGAGCCAACCAGATCGCCATCGTGATTCCCTGCCACCGCGTCATCGGTTCGGACGGTTCCCTGACCGGTTATGGCGGTGGCCTGTGGCGCAAGCGCTGGTTGCTGGAGCACGAGCGGCGCATGGGCGCTGCCGGCTAGCCGGGATCGCCGCCCAGTAGCCGGGCGGGGGCGCGCAACACCGGTTCCCGCTCGACCGCTACGGGCCGCTGCAAGTCCTCGGCGTCGGCGCGCTCGGCGGTCGACAGGTCGCTGGCGTGGAACCCGGTGATCCGCAACAGGGCCAGGGTACAGGCCAGCGAGACCAGCGCGTAGCAGGCCGAGGCCAGGGCCACGCCGACGATGCTGCCGGTACTGTTGAGAATCCACTGGGCCAGTACCGGTGTACCGCCGCCGACCAGCAGCGAGCAGAGCTGGTAGGCCAGCGACAGGCCGGTGTAGCGCACCCGCGCCGGGAAGGCTCGGGCGAGGATACCGCCCACCGCGCCGTAGAACATCGCGTGCGGCACCGTGGCCAGGCACATGCCGACCGCGGCGATCCAGTAGACCTTGGTTTCTACGGCGAAGAACATCGCCGGCATCAGGATGAACTCCGGCAGCACCATCAGGCATGCCGCCTTGCGCATGTCGATGCGCGAAGTGAGCAGCGCCCCCAGTGGCTGGCTGAGGAACTGCACCACCAGCGCGACCACGATGATGCTGAGGAAGGTGCCCTGGCTGTAGCCGAGGGTCTTGGTCGCCCAGGAGAGGGCGAAGGTGCTCTTGAAGTAGGTGACGTGGATGATCGGCAGCACGCCGGCGCCGAGCAGGACGATCTTCCAGTGCTTGCCCAGCACCTCGGCGAGCGGCAGCTTCACCGTGCGCTTCTGCGCCAGCACGCGCTTCATGTCTTCCGACTCCTCCAGCTTCAGGCGGATCACCATGCCGACGATGACCAGCACCGCAGAGAGCAGGAACGGCGCGCGCCAGCCCCAGAGAATGAAGTCCGAGGCGGGCAGGGCGCTGAGGGCGAAGAACGCCAGGGTCGCCAGCAGGTTGCCGGTGGGCGAGCCCTGCTGGGCGAAGGCGGCGTACAGGATGCCCTTGCCCTTGGGCGCGCTTTCGCTGGCGATCAGGATCGCGCCGCCCCACTCGCCGCCGACCGCGATGCCCTGGACGATACGCAGCGCCACCAGGGAGATCGGCGCCCAGATGCCGATCTGCGTATAGACCGGCAACAGGCCGATGCAGGTCGTGGCGATGCCCATCATGATCAGGGTGATCACCAGGGTGGTCTTGCGGCCGATGCGGTCGCCGAGATGGCCGAAGATGATCCCGCCCAGCGGGCGAGCGATGAAGCCCGACCAGAGGGTGACGAAGGACAGCAGGGTGGCCAGGCCCGGATCCATGTCGGCGGGGAAGAATACCTTGCCGAACACCAGGGCGGCGGCCAGGCCGTAGATGTAGAAGTCGTACCACTCGATGGTGGTGCCGATGAAGGAGGCGATACCGGCCCTGCGGGCCTTCTTGTGCAGGTCGGCGTCTTCGGGAGAGGGCGTGCGCGGCATGGGTCGAGTCCTGTTTATTGTTGTTCTCGCCGACACGCCGCTCCCTACCGCCCTTCGCTGAAAGGCGGGGCGGAAACGCTGGTTTCCGTGGAGGGAGAGCGTGCGTCGGTGTTGACCCGGGTGCCTCGGAGTCTAGGTGGCACCCCCGCAAATCAATAGTCTTTTAATCTTATGGCTCGATAAGGGATTCCATATCGACGTTTTCCGTCAGCCCTCGCTCAGGCGTCGTCCAGGCCGCTCTTCAGCGTCGCCAGGAACGCCTGCGCCGCCCGGGAAGGTTCGCTGGCCGGAAGGATCGCGTGGATCTCCGAACGCGCGCCGGCCGGCTCGATCTCCAGGTAGCGCACCTCGTTCCGCCAGGCCAGGCAGAGGGTCTCCGGGATCAGCGCGACGCCCATGCCGAGACCGACCATGGCGGCGACGGTCTGCCACAGGCGCGCCTCGTGGCGGATGCGCGGGCTGAAGCCGGCGTCCACGCAGCGGGCGATGATCAGGTCGTGGTAGTGCGGGGAGACATGGCGCGGGAAGAGGATGAAGTCTTCGTCGCGCAGTTCGGCGAGGTCCAGACGCGCCTGGCCAGCCAGGCGGTGCCCGGCGGGCAGGCAACAGAGGAACGGGTCGCTGATCAAGGGTTCGGAGACGATTTCCGCCGGCAGCCTGCCCCAGTGCACGAAGCCCATGTCGATCTGCCCGCGCTGCAACGCCTGGGCCTGCTCCGCGCTGTTCATTTCGCCGAGCACCACCTCCATGTTCGGGTGCTCCCGTTCGAAGCGGGACATGGCCCTGGGCAGGCCGCGGTAGAGCATGGAATTGACGAAGCCGACGCGCAGTTGGCCGACGTCGCCCTCGGCGGATAGCTGGGTCAGGCGTTTCACCTTCTCTGCCTGCAGCAGCAGGTTGCGCGCTTCCACCAGCAGGACCTGGCCGGCGCCGGTGAGCTTCACCGACTTGTTATTGCGTAGCAGCAATTGGGTTCCGAGCTGTTCCTCCAGCTTCTTGATGTCGAAGCTCAGCGCCGGCTGGGAGATGAACAGGCGAGCCGCGGCGCGACCGAAATGCAGTTCCTCGGCGACCGCGATGAAGTAGCGAAGCTGTCTGAGATCCATGGCAGGCACCTGGTTCTACGATCTGTTTTTCTTATCGTCGATGATTTTTTTTGTATTGGATGCTTATCGAAGCACTCGCCTAGTCTCGGCGCAAGACAAGCAGGAGCCGCGCCATGACCGCCATGCCCGAAGTACTTCGCGAAGATACGCTGAACATCCCCGACAGCCGTGGGCTGAATCTCTACACCTGCGATCCGGCCCTGGAGCGGCTGCTGGAGGTATACCTGCCGCCGGCGTTGCTCGCCGAATGGCGGCCGCTCCTCGAACGGCTCGGCGCCCGTGCCGGCGGCGAGCTGGACGTGCTGGCGCTGGCGGCGGACAAGAACCCGCCGGTGCTGGCGCCGCGCACCCGCCGCGGCGAGGATTTGCAGAGCATTCGCAAGCATCCGGACTACGTCGCCCTCGAACAGGTGGCCTATGCCGAACTTGGCCTGGCTTCCATGAGCCATCGCCCGGACGGCCCGCCGCCGCTGGTGAAGTATGCGCTCACCCACCTGTTCGTACAGGCCGAGTTCGGCCTTTGCTGCCCGGTCAGCATGACCGACTCGCTGACCCGCACCCTGCGCAGGTTCGGCGCGCCAGAACTGGTCGAGCGCTACCTGCCGTCCCTCGCCTCGCGGGATTTCGACGAGCTGTTCCAGGGCGCCATGTTCATGACCGAGCAGGCCGCCGGCTCCGACGTGGCGCGGACCCGTACCGTGGCGCGGGAGCAGGGCGGCGAGTGGAAGCTCTACGGCGACAAGTGGTTCTGCTCCAACCCGGACGCCGACCTGGCGATGGTCCTGGCCCGCCCCGAAGGCGCGCCGGAAGGAATGAAGGGCGTGACCCTGTTCCTGTTGCCGAAGGTCCGCGAGGACGGCACGCGCAACGCCTATCGCATCGTCCGCCTGAAGGACAAGCTGGGCAGCCGCTCCATGGCCAGCGGCGAAGTCCGCCTGGAAGGCGCCAGCGCCTACCTGATCGGCGAGATCGGCCGCGGCTTCCAGCAGATGGCCGACATGGTCAACATGTCGCGCCTGTCCAACGGCGTGCGCGCCGCCGGGTTGATGCGCCGGGCGCTGAGCGAGGCGCTGTTCGTCGCCCGCCATCGGCGCGCCTTCGGCAAGCACCTGATCGACATGCCGCTGATGCAGAAGCAGTTGCTGAAGATGATGCTGCCCACCGAACAGGCGCGCTCGATGTTCATGCAGATCGCCACGCTGCTGCCGCGCGCCGATGGCGGCGAGGTCGAGGCGCAGAAATGCGTGCGGATCCTCACCCCGCTGATCAAGTTCCGCGCCTGCCGCGATGCGCGACGGGTCACCGGCGACGCCATGGAGGTGCGCGGCGGGGTCGGCTACATCGAGGAGTGGAGCGACCCGCGCCTGGTGCGCGACGCCCACCTGGGATCGATCTGGGAGGGCACCAGCAACATCGTGGCGCTGGACGTCGCCCGTGCGGTGAGCCGCGAACAGGCGCTCGAACCCTTGCAGCGCCACCTGCGCCGGCTGCTGGATGACAGCGATCTGCCAGGGGACGCCCGCGACCTCTTCGACGAACTGCTGGTGCGAGTGGTCGCGACCATGGCCGACGTCGCCGAGCGCCGCCAGGACGAGCAGGTGCGCCAGGCCGGCAGCGCCCTCTACCACCTGTGCACGGCGATCTTCATGGCCTGGGAAGCCAGCCGCCAGGCACCCGACCAGCGCCGCCTGGCCCTGGCCTTCCTGGTCGCCCGGCACAAGCTGCTGCCGCGCGACCCGCTGCACCTGGAGGGCTGGACCGACCAGGCCGAACTGCTGGCCAGGGTGGTCGGCGAGGTGCCGCTGAGCCAGGCCGAAGCCATGCAATTGCTGCCGGCCTGACTGCCCGCATTCCCGCTCACAACAACCAGAGAGTCGCCATGACCAATCAGACGGGCGCCCTGCGTGGCCTGAAAATCATCGATCTCAGCCGGGTCCTCGGCGGACCCTACTGCTCCCAGGCGCTGGCCGACCACGGCGCCGAGGTGATCAAGCTGGAACCCCTCGGCGGCGACGAGACCCGTGGCTGGGGGCCGCCCTTCGAGGGCGACACGGCGTCCTACTTCAAGGGCGTGAACCGCAACAAGAAGGGCATCGCCGTCGACCTGGCGACGGCGGAGGGCATCGAGCTGCTGCTGCGCTTGCTGGAGGACGCCGACGTACTGCTGGAGAACTTCAAGCCCGGCACCCTGGCGCGCTGGGGGATCGGCTACGAGGAGGTGCTTCGCCAGCGCTTCCCGCGGCTGGTCCACTGCGCGGTATCGGGCTTCGGCGCCGACGGCCCGCTCGGCGGCCTGCCCGGCTACGACGCGGCGATCCAGGCGATGGCCGGACTGATGAGCGTGAACGGCGAGGCCGGCGGCGAGGCGTTGCGTATCGGCCTGCCGATCGTCGACATGGTCACCGGGCTGAACGCCATGGCCGGCATCCTCCTCGCCCTCCACGAGCGCCAGGTCAGCGGGCGCGGGCAGTCGGTGGACATCGCCCTGTACGACTGCGGTATCTCCCTGCTGCACCCGCACCTGCCGAACTACTTCGCTTCCGGACGTACGCCCCGGCGTAGCGGCAACGCCCACCCGAACATCGCGCCCTACGACAGCTACCGCACCGGTACCGAGCCGATCTTCCTCGCCGTCGGCAACGACCGCCAGTTCGCCCGCCTGTGCGAGTACCTGGGAGCGGATGAACTGCCGGGGGACCCGCGCTTCGCCGACAACGGCAAGCGCTCGGTCAACCGCGAGGCGCTGAAGCGCGCCCTGGAGGACTACCTGGCGGCCCACGACGGCCGCGAGCTGGCCGAGCGGCTGATCCGTCTCGGCGTGCCCTGCGGAGCCATCGCCACGGTGGATCGGGTGGTGGAGCACCCGCACACCCGCCATCGCGGGATGGTCGTCGAACTCGAGGGCTATCGCGGCATCGCCTCGCCGGTGAAGCTTTCGCGCACCCCGGCCAGCTACCGCGCCGCGCCGCCGGTGCTGGGCGGAGACACCCGGGAAGTCCTGGCGGAACTGGGATTGAGCGCCGAGGCGATCGACGCGCTGGTCCGGCGCGGCATCGTCCGCGCCTGAAACCCCTCACGGCACGGCCTGCGCCGTGCAACTCAATCCCCGGGCAATTGGAGATGGCCATGGATTCCTCCCCTGGGGCGGTGCGCCCCGAACTCGTGCTGCTGGAGCGGCCGGAGCAGGGCGTGGCCCTGTTGCGACTGAACCGCCCGGCAGTGCTCAACGCCCTGAACATGCGCCTGCGCGAGGCTCTGGCGGAGCACGTACGGCGCCTCGACGAGTGCGCCGATACCCGGGTCATCGTCCTCACCGGAAATGGCACGGCGTTCGCCGCCGGCGCCGATCTCAACGAACTGGCGGAGGCGTCCGCGCTGGAGATCCAGCAGCGCGGGGTGGAGCGCCACTGGCAGGCCCTCGCCGCCTGCCGCAAACCGCTGATCGCCGCCGTGGAGGGCCATGCCCTGGGTGGAGGCTGCGAGTTGGCGATGCACTGCGACCTGATCGTCGCCGGTGCCTCGGCGCGCTTCGCCCAGCCGGAAGTTCGTGTCGGCGTGATGCCCGGCGCCGGCGGCACCCAGCGCCTGGTGCGAGCGGTGGGCAAGTTCCAGGCGCTGCGCATGCTGTTTACCGGTTGCACGGTACGGGCGCCGGAGGCCCTGGCCATAGGGTTGGTCAGCGAGGTGGCGGCGGATGGCCAGGCATTGGATCGCGCCCTCGAACTGGCTCGCCAGATCGCCGGCCTGCCGCCGCTGGCGCTGGCGCAGATCAAGGAAGTGGTCCTGGCCGGCGCCGACCTGCCGCTGGACCAGGCCCTGGCGCTGGAGCGCAAGGCCTTCCAGTTGCTGTTCGACAGCCACGACCAGAAGGAGGGCATGCGTGCCTTCCTGGAAAAACGCACAGCGGAGTACCTGGGAAAATGAGCGAGCCATCGATCGTTCTCATCGGTATCGTCGGTACCGGTGCCATGGGCCAGGGCATCGCCCAGCTCGCTGCCTGTGCCGGGCTGTCGGTGCTGCTCTACGACAGCCGCCAGGGGGTGGCGCTGCAAGCGCGCGAGCAGATCGCCACGGTCCTTGCCCGGCAGGTGGAGCGGGGCCGGCTGGAGGCGGAGGCTGTCGAGCGCGCGATGGGCAATCTGCGGGTGGTCGAGGACTTGCGGGTCCTAGGCGGCTGCCAGTTGGTGATCGAGGCGATCGTCGAGAACCTGGAGGCCAAGCAGGCGTTGTTCCGCCAATTGGAAGAGGTGGTCGGCGACGAAGCGATCCTCGCCAGCAATACCTCCTCGCTGTCGGTTACCGCGATCGCCTCGGCCTGTCGCGATCCCGGCCGGGTCGCCGGTCTGCACTTCTTCAATCCGGTGCCGCTGATGCGTCTGGTGGAGGTGATCGAGGGTCTCGCCACCCGCACCGGCATCGCCGAGCGACTGTGCGCCCTGGTGGCGACCTTCGGCCACCAGGCGGTGCGTGCCACGGACAGCCCCGGCTTCATCGTCAACCATGCCGGACGGGCCTTCGGCACCGAGGCGCTGCGTATCCTCGGCGAGGGCGTGGCGCCGGTGGCGGCGATCGACGAAGTCCTGCGCGAGGGCGCCGGCTTCCGCATGGGCCCGTTCGAGCTGTTCGACCTGGTCGGGTTGGACGTCAGCCTGCCGGTGATGGAGTCGATCTACCGGCAGTACTACGAGGAGCCGCGTTATCGTCCGCATCCCTTGCTGCGCCAGATGCTCGCCGCCGGCCGCCTGGGGCGCAAGAGCGGCCAGGGCTTCTACCGCTACGACGGCGCTGGGCAGGTGCCCGTCGCCGCCCCGGCGGTTGCGCCAGGCGCGGCGTTGCCGCCGGTGTGGCTGGGCGTCGACGACGAACATGACCGCGCGCCATTGCTGACGTTGCTACAACGTCTGGGCGCCGAGGTGGAGAGCGGCGAGCGTCCTTCCGGGGCGGCGTTGTGCCTGCTTGCGCCACTGGGCGCCGACGTCAGCGCCGCAGCGCGGCGGTTCGCCGTCGATCCGACGCGCAGCCTGGCCATCGACGTGCTGTCGGACCTGGAGCGACACCGCTGCCTGATGGCCTGCCCGGCGACCCGAGCGGAGCTGCAGCAGGCCGCTCGCACCCTGTTCGCACGGGACGGCGTGGGCGTCACGCTGATTCGCGACAGCGCCGGGTTCATCGTCCAGCGCACCCTCGCCTCGATCGTCAATCTCGCCTGCGACATCGCCCAGCAGGGTATCGCTTCGGTGGAGCACATCGACCTGGCGGTGCGCCTCGGTCTCGGCTATCCGCTGGGGCCGCTGGAGTGGGGCGACCGAATGGGTGCCGGGCGCGTGCTGCGCATCCTCGAACGCCTGCATGCGCTCAGCGGCGACCCGCGCTATCGCCCCAGCCCCTGGCTGCGCCGGCGCGCCCAACTGGGCCTTTCCCTGCGCCAGCCGGACAGCCCGTTGGCCTCCTGATCCCTTCGCGGAGAAACACACCATGCTCGATGCCTATATCTACGCCGGCCTGCGTACGCCTTTCGGCCGGCATGCCGGTGCACTCTCGACGGTGCGTCCGGACGACCTGGCCGGCCTGCTGCTGGCGCGTCTCGCGGAAACCTCCGGGTTCGCCGTCGACGACCTGGAGGATGTGATCCTCGGTTGCACCAACCAGGCCGGCGAAGACAGCCGCAACCTGGCGCGCAACGCGCTGCTCGCAGCCGGCCTGCCGGCGCGGCTGCCCGGGCAGACGGTCAACCGCTTGTGTGCCAGCGGACTGTCGGCGGTGATCGACGCGGCGCGCGCGATCAGTTGCGGCGAGGGTCGGCTGTACCTGGCCGGCGGCGCCGAAAGCATGTCCCGGGCGCCGTTCGTCATGGCCAAGGCGGAGAGCGCCTTCAGCCGCACGCTGGAGGTCTTCGACAGCACCATCGGCGCGCGCTTCGCCAACCCCAGGCTGGTCGAGCGCTATGGCAACGACAGCATGCCGGAGACCGGCGACAACGTGGCCCGCGCCTTCGGCATCGCCCGCGGAGACGCCGACCGTTTCGCCGCTTCTTCCCAGGCGCGCTACCAGGCTGCGCTGGAGGAGGGCTTTTTCCTCGGCGAGATCCTTCCGGTGGAGGTGCGTGCCGGACGCAAGGGCGAGACGCGGCTGGTGGAGCGCGACGAGCATCCGCGGCCGCAGGCCGACCTGGCGGCCCTGGCGCGCTTGCCGGCGTTGTTCGCCGGCGGGGTAGTGACCGCCGGCAATGCCTCGGGGATCAACGACGGGGCGGCGGTAGTGCTGCTGGGCGACCGCGCGATCGGCGAGCGCGAGGGCATCCGGCCGCTGGCGCGGATCCTCGCCAGCGCCAGCGTCGGCGTGGAGCCCCGGTTGATGGGCATCGGCCCGCAGCAGGCGATCCTCCGCGCGCTGCAACGCGCCGGCATCGACCTGGACGAGGTCGGCCTGATCGAGATCAACGAAGCCTTCGCGCCGCAGGTCCTGGCCTGCCTGAAGTTGCTCGGCCTGGACTACGAGGACCCGCGGATCAATCCCCATGGCGGCGCCATTGCCCTCGGCCATCCGCTCGGCGCCTCCGGTGCGCGCCTGGTGCTCACCGCCGCCCGCGGGCTGCAACGCATCGAGCGGCGCTACGCGGTGATCAGCCTGTGCGTCGGGCTCGGCCAGGGCGTGGCGATGGTGATCGAGCGCTGCCGATGAGACACCGTTCCCCCTAGAAAAAGAGGCGCCCAGGCGCCCGTTCGGAGTGCGTATGAACAACAACAAGAAATGCGCGTTTTTCCTGCTGCCGATCCTTGCCGGCGATAGCGTTCCCGCCTTGGCCGAGGGCTTCCTCGAAGACTCGCGGGCCAGCCTGGCCTTGCGCAACTTCTACATGAACCGCGACTTCCGCGATGGCGCGGGACGTGCGAAAAGCGAGGAGTGGGCCCAGGGCTTTCTCTTCGACTACCGCTCGGGCTATACCGAGGGTACCCTCGGCGTGGGTCTCGACCTGCTGGGCAAGCTCGGCGTCCGACTCGATTCCGGCGCGGGGCGTAGCGGCACCGGCCTGCTTCCGCTTCGCGACGATGGCAGCGCGGCGGGCGACTACGCGCGGCTGGACGCCACCGCCAAGCTGCGCCTGTCGCGCAGCGAACTGAAGGTCGGCGGCCTGGTGCCGAAGCTACCGACCATCCAGCCCAACTACGGGCGGCTATTCCCCCAGGTGTTCCAGGGCGCGCTGCTGACTTCCGGCGAACTGAGCGGACTGAGCCTGAACCTGGGACGGCTGACCGAGGTCAGCCAGCGCAACGAGGCGGGCACCAGCGACCTGGCGCTGTTCAACCGCAACCGGCGTTTCGCCGGCGCGGCGCAGGCGGACCGTTTCGACCTGGCCGGCCTGGACTACCGTATCGCCCCGGACTGGACCGGCAGCTACCACTATGGCGAACTGGAGCAGGTCTACGCCCAGCATTTCCTCGGTCTCAAGGGGCGCATCGGCGTCGCTGCGGATAGCCTGGAGAGCGACTTGCGCCTGGCGCTCAGCCGGGATACCGGCGGCGCTCGCGGCGGGCGCATCGACAACCGTTCCTTCAGCGGGTCGCTCACCTACCGCCTGCGCAACGGCCAGGCCTTCGGCCTGGGCTACCAGCGGATGAGCGGCGACCACGGTTTCCCCTACCTGGAGGGGACCGATCCGTACCTGGTCAATTTCGGCCAGTACAACGACTTCGCCGAGGCTGGCGAGTCCTCCTGGCAACTGCGCTACGACTGCGACTTCGCGCCGCTCGGGGTGCCCGGCCTGAGCCTGATGACGCGCTATTTCAGCGGCCACGGCGCGAAACCGAAGGGCGCCGACGGCAGTCGCGAGTGGGAACGCGACAGCGACCTGCGCTACGTGTTGCAGGGCGGTGCGCTGAAGGGACTGGGGCTGGTCTGGCGCAACGCTACCTACCGTTCGGCCTTCAGCCGCGACATCGACGAGAACCGCTTGTACCTGACCTATGAGCTGCCGCTGTTCTGAGCCGCTCAGCCCTTGGCGGCGCTGACCCCTTCGAGGGTGGCGAAGGAGGTGTCCTTGGCGGTGAGCAGGAAGTCGCGCATGAATGGCGCATCGAACATGTCCGTGCGGATGGCGGCGAAGAGCGTGCAGTACAGGCCCTTTTCACCGAGGCGCCGGGCCGTCACGTAGCCGCGCGAGCTGTACTCGTGCAGGGCCCAGTTCGGCAGGCAGCAGACGCCGCGACCGGAGGCCACCAGCTGCATCATCATCACGGTCAGCTCGGCTATGCGCACCTGCGCCGGCTCCACGTCGGCGGGGTCGAGGAAGCGGGTGAAGACGTCGAGACGATCGCGTTCCACCGGATAGGTGATCAGGGTTTCCCGCTCCAGGTCCTCCGGGACGACATACGGTCGACCAGCCAAGGCATGCTGGTTGGCCACCGCCAGCAGCGCTTCGTAGGTGAACAGTGGCACGTAGGTGATGCCGGGCAACTCGATCGGGTCGGCGGTCACCACCAGGTCGAGGTCGCCGCGGGCCAGGGCCGGCAGCGGCGCGAAGGAGAAGCCCGAGGCCAGGTCCAGTTCGACTTCCGGCCAGGCGTCGCGGAACTGGTCGATGGTCGGCATCAGCCACTGGAAGCAACTGTGGCATTCGATGGCCATGTGCAGGCGTCCGGCGGTACCGCCGGCGAGCCGCGCCAGGTCGCGTTCGGCGGTGCGCAGCTGGGGCAGCAGCGAGTCGGCCAGTTGCAGCAGGCGCAGCCCGGCGCTGGTGAAGCGTACCGGCTTGGTCTTGCGCACGAACAGCTGCATGCCCAGGCGCTCTTCCAGTTCCTTGAACTGGTGCGACAGCGCCGACTGGGTAAGGTGCAGGCGCTCGGCGGCTTCCACCAGGCTGTCGGCTTCGCGCAGCGCGTGCAGGGTCTTGAGGTGGCGAAGTTCGAGCATGGCGGCCTCTGTATGAGCAAAACTTGATAGCGGTGCGGATTCGTTGAGTTTGTCTCATACGCCAGGGGCTGTCGACAAGCGATGGCCTCGATCCCGCAGAGCGTGCGATCGTGGAGCGACGGGGAGAAGAGCCCGGCACACGGGACGGCGGCACGGAGCAGCGGCGCAACGCCGCAGAGCCACAACGCCACGACCGCCTGGCGGCATTCATCAAACTGTCACGCTACTGTGGCAGCGCGCTGGACGAAATTTAATCAGAATCGCGCTCCACTGGGGTTTTGCGTTCTGGGTTTTCTTCATGCGTGCTTTCATCTTCCTGGCCGCCTTGTTGTGCAGCCTCTCCTCCTTTGCGGCGGCGCGTTGCGACGCACGCGTACCTACCGAGACGGTCGAACTGGGCGACGTGCGCCTGGCCTACCAGAGCATCGGCCGCGACAGCGATCCGGCCCTGCTGCTGGTGATGGGCCTGGGCGGGCAACTGATCCACTGGCCGGACGAGGTGGTCAGCGCCCTGTGCGAGCAAGGCTTCCGGGTGATCCGCTACGACAACCGCGACGTCGGCCTGTCGGCCTGGAACGTGCCGGTGCCCAGTTCGCGGCTGACCTACGAAGTGGTGCGTTATCGCCTCGGCCTGCCGGTCAGCGCGCCCTATACCCTCACCGACATGGCCGGCGATGCCCTGCATCTGCTCGACGCGCTGGATATCCCCCAGGCCCATGTGCTCGGCGCCAGCATGGGCGGGATGATCGCCCAGCACATCGCCGACATGGCGCCGCAGCGCCTGCTCAGCCTGACCCTGGTGATGACCAGCTCCGGCGCCGAAGGCCTGCCGGCGCCCAGCGAGTCGCTGCTGCGCCTGCTGGCGCGGCGCGAGGCGGCCAGCCGCGAGCAGGCGGTCGAGCAGCAGGCCGACCTGCTGGCGGCGCTGGGCAGCCCGGAAGTGCGCGATGATCGCCAGCAGCTCCTGTTGCAGGCCGCACGTTCCTACGACCGCGCGTTCAACCCGGAAGGCGTGCAGCGGCAATTGCTGGCGATCCTCGCCGAACCCAGCCGGGTGCCGCTGCTGAACCGTCTGCAGGTGCCGACCCTGGTGATCCATGGTACCGCCGATCCGCTGCTACCGGTGATGCACGGCGTGCACGTGGCGGCGCATATCCGTGGCTCGGAGCTGAAGCTGATCCCCGGTCTCGCCCATCGCTTCCAGGAGGCCTTCAAGGAGCCGTTGCTGGCGGCGGTAGTGCCTTACCTGAAGGCCCATCGGCAGGCCAGCGTCGTCCAGCTCTGAAGCCGCGCTCGCGGTCTCAGGCGTGCAGGCGTACCCAGAGGCCCACCAGCACGCTTGCCGCCACCAGCCAGGCCAGCGCCGCCAGGGCCAGCGAGGTCTCCAGGCGGAAGCGCTCGACCAGCAGGTAGAGCGCGGCGAGATAGACGAAGTAGGGGATGATCGACCACATGCCGAAGACGATGGTGGTCTTCAGGTCGTCCAGCGAACGGCCCTTGCCGACGATGTAGTGGGCAATCAGGGCGAAGGTGGGAAACAGCGGCACCAGGCCGGCGATGTAGTAGTTGCGGGTCTTCGACAGGACGGCGAGGAGCACGACCACGGCGGCGCCGATCAGCGCCTTGAACATCAGGTCCACGGGATTCTCGACTGCGGCGGCGCCACCGGCTTGGTGGCGTCGCGCATTATGCCCGGATCGTCCCGTACCCTTCCATAACGAACGAGGCCCGCAAAAGCGGGCCTCGACGTTTCTGGCTGGCGATCAGGCCGCATGCACCCGCGGGCGATGCGGATGCTCGCTCTGCAGGTACTGGCCGAGGCGCACCTGCTGGCTCGGCGAGAGGAACAGGCCGAGCTTGCTGCGGCGCCAGAGGATGTCCTCGGCGTCCTGGGCCCACTCGTGCTTGCACAGGTAGTCCACTTCGCGGGCATACAGGCCGCCGCCCAGGTGCTCGCCGAGATCGGCTTCGCCATTGACCCCGTCCAGCAGGCGCCACACCCGGGTGCCGTAGGTGCGCGCCCAGCGCAGCGCCAGTTCGCGGTCGAGCCAGGCGTAGCGGTTGGCCAGTTGCTCGGTGAGCGCCTCGACGCTCTGCATCTGCTCGCCGCCCGGCAGCGGTGCCTTGGCGGTCCAGGCCGGGCCGAGATTGGCGAAGAACGGCTGGAGCTGCGTCAGCGCCGATTCGGCCAGCTTGCGGTAGGTGGTCAGCTTGCCGCCGAACACCGAGAGCAGCGGCGGCTCGCCGTTGCCGGCGGAGAGCGACAGGGTGTAGTCGCGGGTGATCGCCGAAGGCTCGTCCGACTCGTCGTCGCACAGCGGACGCACGCCGGCGAAGCTGTGCAGGATGTCGGCGGCCGCGAGTTGCTGCTTGAAATGGGCGTTCACCACTTGCAGCAGGTAGGCGGTTTCCTCTTCGCTGATCGCCACCTTGGCCGGGTCGCCCTGGTACTCGCGATCGGTGGTGCCGATCATGGTGAAACGGTCCAGATAGGGGATGGCGAAGACGATGCGGCGGTCTTCGTTCTGCAGGATGTAGGCGTGCTCGCCTTCGTACAGCTTCGGCACGATGATGTGGCTGCCCTGGATCAGGCGGATACCGTAGGGCGACTTCTGTTTCAGGTCGTCCT
Organism: Pseudomonas sp. 203-8; assembly: GCF_020708595.1. NCBI lineage: Bacteria > Pseudomonadati > Pseudomonadota > Gammaproteobacteria > Pseudomonadales > Pseudomonadaceae > Pseudomonas > Pseudomonas sp. 203-8. The sequence continues at coordinate 491,369 of NZ_JAJFDF010000002.1, forward strand.
GGATGAAGCGCGCCACCCAGGGGCCGGCGGCGTTCACCAGGGCGCGGGCGCGGATCGAATACAGGCTGCCGTCGCTGCGCTCCAGGTGCAGGTGCCAGAGTCCCTTGCTGCGACGGGCGCTGACGCAGCGGGTGCGGGTATGGACGTGGGCGCCGTGCTCGCGAGCGGAGATCGCGTTGAGCACCACCAGGCGCGCATCGTCCACCGCGCAGTCGGAGTACTCGAAGCCACGGCGGATCTCGGCCTTCAGCGGGCTGCTGCCGGTGAAGCGCAGGCCGCGCGAGGCGGGCAGCTTCTCGCGCTTGCCGAGGTGATCGTAGAGGAACAGGCCGGCACGGATCATCCAGGCCGGGCGCAGGTGCGGACGGTGCGGCAGGACGAAGCGCAGCGGCTTGACGATGTGCGGCGCCTTGGCCAGCAGGACCTCGCGCTCGGCCAGGGCTTCGCGGACCAGGCGGAATTCGTAGTGTTCGAGGTAGCGCAGGCCGCCGTGGATCAGCTTGCTGCTGGCCGAGGAGGTGTGCTGGGCCAGGTCGTGCTGTTCGCAAAGGAACACGGACAGGCCGCGCCCGGCTGCGTCGGCGGCGATCCCTACACCGTTGATGCCACCGCCGACCACGGCGACATCGTAGACTTCGGCGAGTGGAGCGGAGGGGGTGTGCGCTTGACTCATGTGAAAGGCCCTGAAGTCGAAAGTGAACGTAGTTTTGTTCGAATTCGAAAATAGCTTAGTCGATTGCGCAGTTATTGACCAGCCCGATTCACCAGGCTTTTTCAATTTCGAAGGGGTGCCCGGGCGCTACCGGTTTGCCCGTCCGCGCGGGAACCACCCCTCTTCCGCATGCGGGAAAGCGGCCGCCGAGGGTCGTGGCGCATGGGCAGGGGTCGGCAGGTGGCTTTTCTGAAACGAACATTCACGGCGCCGAACGGCGCCGTGGCAGGGGAAATGCCTCAGACCAGGTCCAGGTGAACCTTGTGCTGTGCCATCAGGCGGGCGATGGCGGCGGGCGGCGGGCTGTCGCTGATGACCCGGTTGACCAGCGAGATCGGTCCCAGGCGGACCACCGCGTTGCGCCCGAACTTGCTCGAGTCGGCGGCCAGGAACACTTGCCGCGCGTTGTCGATGATCGCCTGGGATACGCGCACTTCCTGGTAGTCGAAGTCGAGCAGGCTGCCATCCTCGTCGATGCCGCTGATGCCGACCAGGGCGAAGTCGACGCGGAACTGCTGGATGAAATCCACCGCGGCCTGGCCGACGATGCCGCCGTCGCTGCGTACGGTGCCGCCGGCGACCAGCACTTCGAAGTCTTCCTTGGCGCTGAGGGTGGCGGCCACGTGCAGGTTGTTGGTGATGATCTTCAGATTGCGGTGGTTGAGCAGGGCGCGGGCGATGGCCTCGGTGGTGGTGCCGATGTTGATGAACAGCGAGGCGTTGTCCGGCACCAGGCTGGCCACGGCTTCGGCGATGCGCTGCTTCTCGTCACGCATCTGGTCGGCGCGCATGGTGTAGGCGGTGTTCTCGATGCTCGAATCGTAGGCCGCACCGCCGTGGTAGCGGCGCAGCAGTCCCTGTTCGGCGAGCTGGTTGATGTCGCGGCGGATGGTCTGCGGGGTGACCGCGAACATCTGCGCCATCTCCTCGATGCTCAGGTAACCGCGCTCGCGGACCTCCTCGATGATGCTTTGCTGTCGGGGGGGCAGGTTCATGGGTTGTTCTCGTGCTGCCGGGCCGGGACCCTGGAAAGTCGCCAAGAATGCCGCACGCGGGGGGCCGTTGTCAGCCGTGCATGAGTCGTAGAGGGCGCCGCGGCGGCACCCGGCCGCCGCGCGCAAACGTTACCCAGGGCATGCCAGAGCGGCGCCCGGGAACACGCCATTCGCCGCATTGCGGCGGACGAATGGCGCCAGCTCGTCACAGTTCGCCGTCGTCCCAGCCGCGAGTGCGCTCCACCGCTTTCTTCCAGCCGGCATAGAGCTTTTCGCGCCGGGGCTCGTCGCACTCCGGCTCGAACACCCGCTCGATCACCGCCTTGCTCTTCAGCTCGTCGAGGCTGCTCCAGAAGCCGCAAGCCAGGCCGGCCAGGTAGGCGGCGCCGAGGGCGGTGGTCTCGCGCATCACCGGACGTTCCACGCGGGTGCCGAGGATGTCGGCCTGGAACTGCATGAGGAAGTTGTTGGCCACCGCCCCGCCGTCGACGCGCAGGGCGCGCAGGCGTTCGCCGGCATCGCGCTGCATGGCGTCGAGCACGTCGCGGGTCTGGTAGGCGATGGATTCCAGGGTAGCGCGGATCAGGTGGTCGGCCTTGACTCCACGGGTCAGGCCGAACACCGCGCCGCGCGCATAGGGGTCCCAATAGGGCGCGCCGAGTCCGGTGAAGGCCGGTACCAGGTAGACGCCGTTGCTGTCCTTGACCTTGGTGGCGAAGTATTCGGAATCGAAGGAGTCGTTGATCACCTTCAGTTCGTCGCGCAACCACTGCACCGTGGAGCCGCCGTTGAACACCGCGCCCTCCAGGGCGTAGCCGACCTCGCCGCGCGGGCCGCAGGCGATGGTGGTGAGCAGGCCATGGGTGGATTTCACCGCCTTGTCGCCGGTGTGCATCAGCAGGAAGCAGCCGGTGCCGTAGGTGTTCTTCGCCTGGCCCGGTTCCACGCACATCTGGCCGAACAGGGCGGCCTGCTGGTCGCCGGCGATCCCGGCGATCGGCAGCTCGCCGCCGCCGACCCCGCCGATCCGGGCGTTGCCGTAGACCTCCGAAGAGTTGCGCACCTCGGGCAGCATCGAGCGGGGAATGTCGAGCACCTCGAGCATCCGTGCGTCCCAGTCGAGGCTGTGGATGTTGAACAGCATGGTCCGCGAGGCATTGGTGTAGTCGGTGACGTGGACCTTGCCTTCGGTGAGCTTCCAGATCAGCCAGGTGTCGATGGTGCCGAACAACAGGTTGCCGTTGCGCGCGCGTTCGCGGGCGCCTTCGACGTTGTCGAGGATCCACTTCAGCTTGGTCCCGGAGAAGTACGGATCGGTGACCAGCCCGGTGGTTTCGCGGATGTAGTCTTCCAGCCCGTCGCGCTTGAGCTGCGCGCAGATCGCCGCGCTGCGCCGGCACTGCCAGACGATGGCGTTGTGGATCGGCCGACCGCTGTGACGGTCCCAGACCACCGTGGTCTCGCGCTGGTTGGTGATACCGATGGCGGCCACCTGGTCGTGCTCGATGCTGGCCTGGGCGAGGGCCTCGACCAGGGTCGAACTCTGCGTGGCCCAGATTTCCATCGGGTCGTGCTCGACCCAGCCGGCCTGCGGATAGAACTGGGCGAACTCGCGCTGGGCCTGGCTGACCACGTTGGCATCGCGGTCGAAGACGATGGCGCGGGAGCTGGTGGTGCCCTGGTCCAGGGCGACGACGTATTTCTTGTTGTGCTTGTCGGTCATGGCTGTGGCCTTGTGGCTATGGCAGGAAAGAACGGGCGGTCAGGAAGCGCGAACCTTCTCCGGCTCGGCTTCGGCGGGCGCTGCGGCGCTCGGCAGATGGCGCGCGATCAGTACACGATAGCCGCCGGCGCCGAGGCAGGCACCGAGGATCGGGGCGAAGATCGGCACCAGGAAATAGGGAATCTCGCGGCCGCCGGTGAAGGCGATGGGCCCCCAGCCGGCCAGGTAGGTCATCAGCTTGGGGCCGAAGTCGCGCGCCGGGTTCATCGCGAAACCGGTCAGCGGGCCCATGGCGCTACCGATCACGGCGATCAGCAGGCCGATCAGCAGCGGCGCCAACGGACCGCGCGGCAGGCCGTTGCCGTCGTCGGTAAGGGCCATGATCACCGCCATGAGGATGGCCGTGATCACCACTTCGACGAGGAACGCCTGGCCGACCGACAGCGCCGGGTGCGGATAGGTGGAGAACACCGAGGCCAGGGCCAGGCTGTCCTGGCTGCCGCGGACGATGTTCTGCGCCTGTTCGAACTCGATGAACAGGCTGCTGTAGAGGGTGTAGACCAGCGCTGCGGCGCAGAACGCACCGGCCACCTGGGCGGTGATGTAGAACGGCAGCTTGCGCCCCTCGAAGCCGGCGAACAGCCACAGCGCGATGCTCACCGCCGGGTTCAGGTGGGCGCCGGAGACGCCGGCGCTGAGGTAGATCGCCATGCTCACGCCGACCCCCCAGATGATGCTGATTTCCCACAGGCCGAAGCTGGCGCCGGCGACCTTCAGGGCCGCGACGCAACCGGTGCCGAAGAAGATGAGGAGGGCGGTGCCGAGGAACTCGGCCAGGCATTGGCCGAACAGGGACGGGGTCGGGGCGGCGGTGGTCATGGGGCCTCTCTTGTCTGTTCTTGTAATTATGGCGGGCAGCCGTGAAAATTGTTCAGTTTCGAAAAAATATATTCACAAAGGAATGCTGTCAAAGCGCGAAGATGAACGTTTGTCCGAAAAACGACCCTCCGGTTTCGTTTTCGCGGCCAATCGAATATCGCTACCGAGGCACGCGGGCCGCGGCATCGGCGCCCGTGCAGCAGGGGCGGCGATGGCTTAAGGTAGGCGCCGGTTTTCAGCCAACGTTCTTCTCCGGGAGTGACCATGACCCCTGCCATCGACCTGCTGAAAAAGGCCCGCGCCGCGCACAAGGTGCTCAGCTACAGCCACGACCCCAAGGCACCTTCCTATGGCCTGGAGGCCGCGGAAAAGCTCGGCCTGGACCCGCAGCGGGTGTTCAAGACGCTGCTCGCCGCCACGGAGAAGGGCGAGTTGCTGGTGGCGGTGGTGCCGGTGATCGGCAGTCTCGACCTGAAGGCCCTGGCCCATGCGGCGGGGGCGAAGAAGGCCGACATGGCCGATCCGCAGGCGGCGCAGCGGGCTACCGGCTACCTGGTGGGCGGGATCAGCCCGCTGGGGCAGAAGAAGCGCCTGCGTACCTTCATCGATGAAAGCGCGCGGCAGTACCCGAGCATCCATGTCAGCGCAGGACGGCGCGGGCTGGAAGTGGAGCTGGCGGCCGAGGTGCTGGCCCAGCTGACCCAGGGTTCGTTCGCCGCCATCGGCCGTGAATGAGCCGCTAATCCCGCCGGCCTAGCGGTCGGCATTCGTCTTACTTTTCAATCTGTCAGGTTTTCCATGTCCCACTATCTCCTCGCCATCGACCAGGGCACCACCAGCTCCCGCGCCATCGTGTTCAGTGCCCAGGGCTTGCCGGTGGCGAGCTGCCAGCAGGAATTCAAGCAGTACTTCCCGAAGGACGGCTGGGTGGAGCACGACGGCGAGGAAATCTGGCTGACCACCCTCCAGGTCTGTCGCGACGCGCTCGCCCGCAAGGGCTTGCGCGCGGCCGACATCGCCGCCATCGGCATCACCAACCAGCGCGAGACCACGCTGGTCTGGGACGCCGCCAGCGGCGACCTGATCCACCCGGCCATCGTCTGGCAGGATCGTCGTACCGCCGACTACTGTGCCGAACTCAAGGCCGCCGGCCACGAGGCGAACGTCAGCGCGCGCACCGGGCTGCTGATCGATCCGTATTTCTCCGCCACCAAGCTGCGCTGGATCCTCGACAACGTGCCCGGCGCCCGCCAGCGCGCCGAACGCGGCGAGCTGCGCTTTGGCACCGTCGACTGCTTCCTGCTCTGGCGCCTGACCGGCGGCCGCTCCCATCGCACCGACGCGACCAACGCTTCGCGCACCCTGCTGTTCAACATCCACAGCCAGGACTGGGACGAGGAATTGCTGGCGCTGTTCGAGATCCCGCGCAGCCTGCTGCCGGAGGTACTCGACTGCGCGGCGGAGTTCGGCGTCAGCGAGCCGTCGCTGCTTGGCGCGGCGATCCCGGTGCTGGGCATGGCCGGCGACCAGCAGGCCGCGCTGATCGGCCAGGCCTGCTTCCAGCCGGGCATGGTGAAGAGCACCTACGGCACCGGCTGCTTCATGATCCAGAACACCGGCGAGCAGCCGGTGACCTCGAAGAACCGCCTGCTCACCACGGTCAGCTACCGTCTGGACGGCAAGGTCAGCTACGCGGTGGAGGGCAGCATCTTCGTCGCCGGCGCCGCGGTGCAATGGCTGCGCGACGGCATCAAGCTGATCGACCACGCCCACGAGAGCGAAGCCCTGGCGATCCAGGCCGGCGACTCCAACGGCGTCTACCTGGTGCCGGCCTTTACCGGCCTCGGCGCGCCCTACTGGGACCCGAAGGCGCGCGGCGCGATCTTCGGCCTGACCCGTGACACCGGAATCAAGGAGATCGTCACCGCCGGTCTGCAATCGGTCTGCTACCAGACCCGCGACCTGCTCGAAGCGATGCGCCAGGACGGCACGCCGCCCAGCGCGCTGCGGGTGGACGGCGGGATGGTGGTGAACAACTGGGTGATGCAATTCCTCACCGACATCCTTGGTGTCACCGTGGAGCGCCCGGAAGTCACCGAGACCACCGCCCTCGGCGTGGCCTACATGGCCGGGCTGAAGGCCGGCTTCTATCGCGACCTGGACGACATCGCCAGCCACTGGCACCTGCAGCGCCGCTTCGCCGCGCACATGGCCGAGGAGCGCCGCGGCGAACTCTACGCCGGCTGGCAGAACGCGGTGCGACGGGTGCGCAGCGAGGCCTGAGCGGCGTTTCGCGGAAAAAGGCGGCGTTTTTGCCGGCGGCTTCACAACGCCGGCAGGTCGCCGCAAACGCCCGCTCGGGCAATGGGTCGAAGGCAGGGCGAAGTCCCACTGTTACGATCGGAAAAGATCGCACTGTATCGCCCATCCCGGAGCCTGCGGCGGCATGCTGTGGCGATCGTTCCCAGGAGGTCTGCCATGCAGCTCGAGTTCCACCAGGTCGACGCGTTTTCTTCCCGCCCGTTCAGTGGCAATCCCGCCGTGGTCTATCGCCTCGATGCCTGGCTGGCGGACGAGCTGATGCAGATGATCGCGACCGAGCACAACCTCTCCGAGACCGCCTTCGTCGTTCGCGAAGGAGAGGCCTGGCGGATCCGCTGGTTCACCCCGAGCGTCGAGGTGGCGCTCTGCGGCCACGCCACACTGGCTGCGGCCCACGTACTGTTCGAGGTCTACGACGAGCCGGGCGAGCGCCTGGAATTCATCTCGCGCTCCGGTGCGCTGCGGGTCAACCGCGAGGACGAGCGGCTGGTCCTGGATTTCCCCGCGCAGTATCCGAGCGAGGTCGGTAGCACCGTCGAGCTGGAGCAGGCCCTGGGCCTGCCGCCGGTGGACGTGCTGGGCTCCACCGACAAGCTGCTGGTGCTGCTCGAGTCCGAAGAGGCGGTGCGCGCCTGTCGCCCCGACTTCGCGGCCCTGGCGCGGCTGCCCTGGCGTGGAGTGATCGTCACCGCGCGGGGCCTGCAGAAGGATTTCGTCTCGCGCTTCTTCGCCCCGGCGATGGGCGTCGACGAAGACCCGGTCACCGGCTCCGCGCATTGCAGCCTGATTCCCTACTGGGCCCAGCGCTTGAACAAACTGTCGCTGACCGCCCAGCAGTGCTCGGCGCGCGGCGGCGAGCTGTGGTGCCGGTTGGAGGGCGAGCGGGTGAGTATCGCCGGGCATGCGGTGCTGGTGGCGAGCGGAAGGATTCGATTGGGCTGAGGGGCGCTTCAGGAGGGGGATGACCTCGTGCATGCCAGACTTCCACATACCGAAGCCCTGATCCGTAGAGTGAATGACCGCTTGCGGTTATCCGCCCTACGGATCGGGTTCCTGGCATGCACGAAGGGAGGTTTGCCCTCCAAGTGGTGGGGCGGCAAACCCGCCCCGTCAGGAGGCCGAGCGGAATCGTTGCGGAGGGGGACGAGTGGCAGGATGCCGGGGCGAGTCTTTTGGTTCCTTTTGGACGCTTGCAAAAGGAACTCGCCTGGGAAGGCGAAACAAGAGGTCAAGGCAGGCACAGAAAACAGCTTGACCACCAAACATGACGCCCGCTCAAGCGCTAAGCAACAGCGTCCCCCCTCACTGCCGTGTAGCTAAGAAGTCGCGAGCGATATAGTCCCGTAGGGCGAATACCGCCACAGGCGGTATCCGCCGATGCCCCGGAGAGCCGGCGGATAACCGCAAGCGGTCATTCGCCCTACGGATCGGGCTCCTGGCATGCCCTCCGAGTGGCAGGGCGAGTCTTTTGGACGCTTGCAGAAGGAACTCGCCTGGAAAGGCGAAACAAGAGACCAAGGCAAGCACGACGCCCGCTCAAGCGCTAAGCAACAGCTTCCCCCCTTAGTGCCGTGCAGGCAGCGACGGGAGCTGGGGCCAGTCACGCATTCACGGCCCGCCAGGCAGTCCCCGTGCACCCGGTGCCGAAACGCCACCTTCGTGCCCTGCGTCATGGCCAATGCTCCACGGCAAGTCGCTACCCCTCAGTACCCATCCGCCACCGGTGCCAGGTAGAGCCCGCCCGCACCGAGGGTAATGCGCAGGTTGCGGATCTCTCCGGCGCGCAGGGTCAGGGTCTGTCCGGCGAGGATGGTCATGCCGTTCCGGCAGGCCTCGCCAGGACCGTTCGGCGCAAGACGCACGTCAACCGCGCCGGGTTGCAGGTTCAGGGCCAGGCTGGCGCCCGGTTGCAGGTTGCCGACCAGTTCGTCGTGGACGTACAGGCCGACATCGCAGGCAGTGCCGGACTCGACCCGCTCGCGGGAAACGTTCAGCACCGCATAGCCGATCGGCGCCGGGTCGGGTTGCGCCCAGCCGCCGCTGGCCGGTTGCGGGTCCGCGGCGAGCGCCGGGAGGGCGCAGGCCAGGGCGGCGGTATGGAGCAGCGGGCGAAGAATGGGGAACATGGCGGGCCTCGGCGGCGGGGGCGTAGGGAAAAGCTTGGCCGAAGCCGGGGCCCGGGACAAGTCGGGACGGGCATCCGCGTGCCCGTCCGTCGCTGGGGTCAGGCGCCGCGTTGCGGCAGCATGGCGCGCAGTACGTCGTCCTTCTGCACGCGGTGGTGCCAGATGGCCGCGGCGGCGTGGCCGAGGATCAGCGCGAAAAGCAGGTACTGGACGGTGACGTGGGTGCCGCCGGCGAACGCCTTGAAGGCTTCCGGCAGGTCGAACGGGCCGATCTGCACCAGCCAGAACAGGTCCAGCGGACGCTTGCCGGCGAGCATGCCGGAGAGCGGCATGACGATCAGCACCGCGTACAGCAGGAAATGCCCGGCCTTGGCGGCCGCGCGCTGCCAGTCCGGGTTCCCCTCCAGGGTGTCCGGGACACCCTGGACGCGGCGCAGCGCCAGGCGTGTCAGGGTCAGCAGGAGTACCGCCACGCCCAGCGACTTGTGCAGGGTGAAGACGTTGCCCTTGCCGCCGAGCAGGCCGGCGAAGAAGTCGGCGCCGTAGGGCAGGGCGATGATCAGCAGGACCGCGACGGCGCTGAGCCAGTGCAGGGCGATCTGTGACGGGGAATAGCGGCGGATGGACATGGTTCTACCTCGTGAAGAACAAGGTGAACATGTTAACCATGTGCTTTGTAGGGTTTAAGCCTCTTTACTCCGCCTTTACCCGTTCTTGACGCTTTGTCGGTTACCGGATATTTCGAGGATTGACCTTGACACCATGTCAAGGTCGAAAATCGCCCCATCGATGACCAACAGGAGGCAATACCATGCAAGTCTTCAAGGTTCAGGGCATGACCTGCGGCCACTGCGTACGGGCGATCACCCATGCGGTGCAGGCGAAGGATTCGGCGGCGGACGTCCAGGTGGATCTTGGCGCCGGCGAAGTCCGGGTCGCCAGCCGGCTCGACAGCGCCCAGGTACTCGAGGCGATCCGCGAGGAGGGCTACGGCGCCGAGCTGGCCTGACCCCAGTCGCGCACCAGGCCACGGAACATCGGCTCCAGCAGGTGTTCCGCGTCCGTATCCGGATCGAACAGGCGCGGGTCGCGCAACCAGTCGTTGAACAGGCCCAGGATCAGCGCGTGCAAGGCGCGCGAGGCGATCCTCGGGGTCATGCCCGGATGCAGCCGCACACGGCATTCGTCGCGGGCGAACAACTGCTCGCAGAGTTCGATGAACATCTGCACGAAGGCGTTGTTGCGTTCCTGCGCCTCGCGCAGTTCCTCGGTGAATTCGCAACGTTGCATCAGGATGGTCAGGATGCGGCGCTTCTTCTCCTGCGTCAGCAACGATTGCACGGCCTCCAGGCAGAGGTCGTAGAGCGAGCGCAGCGGGTCGCTGCCATCGCAGCCGGACAGGCGCTCGGTGAGTTGCTCCGGCGGCAGGCGTACCTGGTTGAGCATCTCGTTGAACAGGTGGGCCTTGTTCTGGAAGTGCCAGTAGACGGCGCCACGGGTCACCCCGGCGGCCCTGGCGATCTGTTCCAGGCTGGTATGGGACACGCCCTTTTCCAGGAACAGTTCCTCGGCGGCCAGGAGGATGGCCGTACGGGTTTTTTCAGAATCTTCCTTTGTGCGTCGCATGCTGTGCTGGGTAGTCGAATCGGTCTCGGCAACGGGGCGGGGAGTGTACCGATTTTAGCCGCGCTCGGGCGGACTCGAAGTATTTCGACACCACCTTTGTCTAATGCTGCTCACTCATGAGTCGTGGATTCCGCGGTTCCACGGTCTCCGGCCATGATCGACGGGCGTCTTCGGTGTTATGCTGCGCGCTGCTTTTTCGGCGACTCCCCGGCTGTCCGTAGCATCTTCCCGCCAGTACCGGCCTTCAGGCCTGGAGCCGCCCGCCCTCACAGACGATTCAATGATAGGCGTCGTCGTCCCGCTTGCCGGGAGCCGCGCAGGGAAGTGCCTTGCCTGCCACCGACGCGCCCCGTGCCGAGCGATCCATGAACCTGCGCATCCTGCTGATACTGGGAGCCCTGAGCGCCTTCGGGCCACTGGCCATCGATTTCTACCTGCCGAGCTTCCCGACCCTGGCCAAGGCCTTCGCCACCGACGTCGAGCACGTCCAGCTGAGCCTGGCCGCCTACTTCGCCGGCCTGTCCATCGGCCAGTTGCTCTACGGCCCGGTGGCCGACCGCTATGGCCGGCGCCTGCCGCTGCTGGTGGGGGTGAGTATCTTCACCCTGGCCTCGGCCGCCTGCGCCCTGGCGCCGAGCCTGGAGTGGCTGATCGCCGCGCGCTTCGTCCAGGCCCTCGGCGGCTGCGCCGGGATGGTCATCTCGCGGGCAGTGGTGCGGGACCTGTGCGATCCGATCGGCGCCGCCAAGGCGTTTTCCCAGTTGATGCTGGTGATGGGCCTGGCGCCGATCCTCGCCCCCGTGGCCGGCGGCCTGCTGCTGGACTGGCAGGGCTGGCAATCGATCTTCGTCTGCCTGACCCTGTTCGCCGCCCTGGCCGGCCTCGGCGTGGCGTTGTGGCTGCCGGAAACCATCCCGGCCGACGGCGAGCGACCGCCGCTGTCCGGCGCGCTGGGGCAGTACCGGCGGCTGTTCGCCGACCGCCTGTTTCTCGCCTATGGCCTTTCCGGCGGGGTGGCGATGGCCGGGATGTTCGCCTACATCGCCGGTTCGCCCTACGTGTTCATCCAGCTCTACGGGATTCCCGCCGAGCACTATGGCTGGCTGTTCGGCAGCAATGCCGCGGGCTTCATCGTCATGGCACAGGTCAACGCGCGGCTGCTGCGCTATCGCGGGCCGGCGTTCTGGCTGCGGCGGATCATCTGGGGCTACCTGGCGTGCGGCCTGGCCCTGCTGGGCATCGCTTCGCTGCAACCGGCCACGCTGTGGCCGCTGCTGGTTCCGCTGTTCGGATGCGTGGCCAGCCTCGGCTGCATCATTCCCAACGCTTCCGCCTGCGCCATGGCCGGACAGGGACAGCACGCCGGCAGCGCCTCGGCGCTGATGGGCAGCCTGCAGTTCAGCGTGGCGGCGGGCGCTTCGGCGCTGGTCGGCGTGCTCCACGACGGCACGGCGATCCCCATGACTCTGGTGATCGCCGTCTGCGGCGCGGTCGCGACCCTGCTCGCCTGGCAGACCGGGCGCCTGGAGCGCCAGGCCGCCTGAGCGCGGATCAGGCCGTTCGCTGTTTCAGTTCGGGCAGCACATGGGGCGCGCGCAGGCGCGCCTCGAGGCGGTCGACGAAACGCCGGGCCTCGCTTTCGCTACGGAAGTTGACGGCCTGCTGGTCGAGGCAGACTTGCCAGCATTGGCCTTTCGGGGTTTGCGACGGGCGGACGAGGATGTTCATGGCGATTCATCCATCGGGGCTGGAAAGGGAGCTTCAGTCTAGTCCTGTCGGCCCGGAAAACACTGACCGGGATCAGTTTGCCGACAACTGGTCGCCGCTTCGTTTACAGCCCCGCCGCAGAGCGCTTCAGGCTCCTCCCTCGCCCTGCCTTACCCGCTGCCGGTAGGCGCTCGGCGACAAACCCATGACCTTGCTGAACAGGCGCGAGAAGTAGTAGCTGTCGTCGTAGCCGACCGCCTGGCCGACCCGGGCCACGCTCTGGTCGCTGCTGTCCAGCAACTGGCAGGCGTACTCGATCTTCAGGTGCAGGAAGTGCTGGATAGGCGTACGGCCGGTGATCGCCTTGTAGCGACTGACGAAATGGAACTTCGACAGGTTGCAGAAGGCCGCCAGGCGTTCCAGTTCGAGGCGCGCATGCAGGTGTTCGCGCATGTAGGCGTGCAGCCCGTCGAGGTCCAGGCTGCCCTCGCGCAGCGGGCGCAGCAGCGGTAGCTGGCAGAGCAGGCTGCGCAGGCGGCTGGCGGCGAGCAGGAAGTGCTGGAAGCGGTAGCCGCTGTGGCGCACCTCCAGCAGTTGCTCGAAGCCGCCGAGCAGGGCGTGTTGCAGGCCCCAATGGCGCAGCGGGGTGTCGCGGTAGCCGGCGCTGTGTTGCAGCCAGGTGGCGCTGTCGCCGCGCAGGTGGGTCCAAAAGATGGTCCAGGGTTGGCGGTCGTCGGCGGCGTAGTCGTGGGACATGCCCGGCGGCAACCAGAGCAGGTCGCCGCTGCCGACCCGGTATTCGCGCCAGGCCTCGCCCTCGCGCACGCGCAACAGGCCCTGGCCTTCGCTGCAATAGATCAGCAGGTGCTCGTCATGGCGCTCGCGGCTCATGCGGTGGTCGCGGGCGCGCCGGTAGTGGCCCAGGGAGGTGGGGTAGAGGTCGCGGCTGAGCGGGTGGACCGCCAGTTTCTCCAGCAGCGCCGCCGGGATCGGCAAGCGCAGGCTGTCGGCCGGCAGGGGCCAGTCGGAGGTGTGCGACATGTCGGTAGCCGGCTCCGCAATATAGTCCATGAACAACACAATTTAGTCGATCTCGCGACCTTCCGCCCAGTGATAGCTTCTTGGCCAAAGCGAGGTCCGAATCGACCTCGTACCAGTCCGCCACAACAATAAAAGCCGGCCTGGCCGGTGCAGGAGGGTTCATGTCAGTCCCAGTCCGCCACCTCATCGCGGGAGCCTTCGTCGAAGGTCTCGGCGCCCAGCGCATCCCGGTCAGCAATCCCCTCGACAACAGCACCCTGGCGGAGATCGCCTGCGCCAGCGCGGAGCAGGTCGAGCAGGCGGTGGCCAGTGCCCGCGAAACCTTCGCCAATTGGAAGGAAACCCCGGTTTCCGAGCGCGCGCGGGTGATGCTGCGTTACCAGGCGTTGCTCAAGGAACACCACGACGAACTGGCGAAGATCGTCTCCAGCGAGCTGGGCAAGACTTTCGAGGACGCCAAGGGCGACGTCTGGCGCGGTATCGAGGTGGTCGAGCACGCCTGCAACGTGCCCTCGCTGCTGATGGGCGAGACGGTGGAGAACGTCGCCCGCAACATCGACACCTACAGCATCACCCAGCCGCTGGGCGTGTGCGTTGGCATCACCCCGTTCAACTTCCCGGCGATGATCCCGCTGTGGATGTTCCCGCTGGCCATCGCCTGCGGCAACGCTTTCATCCTCAAGCCTTCCGAGCAGGTGCCGCTGACCAGCGTGCGGCTCGCCGAGCTGTTCCTCGAGGCCGGTGCGCCGAAGGGCGTGCTGCAGGTGGTGCATGGCGGCAAGGAACAGGTCGATCAGTTGCTCAAGCACCCGCAGGTGAAGGCGGTATCCTTCGTCGGCTCGGTCGCCGTCGGCCAGTACGTCTACCACACCGGCACCGCGCACAATAAGCGCGTGCAGAGCTTCGCCGGGGCGAAGAACCACATGGTGATCATGCCCGACGCGGACAAGGCGCAGGTCATCAGCAACCTGGTCGGTGCCTCGGTGGGCGCGGCCGGGCAGCGCTGCATGGCGATCTCGGTGGCGGTGCTGGTGGGGGCTGCCCGCGAGTGGATTCCGGAAATCCGCGACGCGCTGGCCAAGGTCCGCCCCGGCCCATGGGACGACAGCGGCGCCAGCTACGGCCCAGTGATCAACCCGCAGGCCAAGGCGCGCATCGAGCGCCTGATCGGCCAGGGCGTGGAGGAGGGCGCGCAACTGCTGCTGGATGGCCGCGGCTACAAGGTCGAGGGATACCCGGACGGCAACTGGGTCGGCCCGACGCTGTTCGCCGGGGTGCGCCCGGACATGGCGATCTACCGCGAAGAGGTGTTCGGCCCGGTGCTCTGCCTGGCCGAGGTCGACAGCCTGGAGCAGGCGATCCGCCTGATCAACGAAAGCCCCTACGGCAACGGCACCTCGATCTTCACCAGCTCCGGCGCCGCGGCGCGGACCTTCCAGCACCACATCGAGGTCGGCCAGGTCGGCATCAACATCCCGATTCCGGTACCGCTGCCGTTCTTCTCCTTCACCGGTTGGAAGGGCTCGTTCTACGGCGACCTGCACGCCTACGGCAAGCAGGGCGTGCGCTTCTACACCGAGACCAAGACCGTGACCGCGCGCTGGTTCGACAGCGATAGCGTGGCCGGGACCAACTTCTCGATCCAGATGCGCTGAAAGGGAGACGGACCGATGACCGACATCGCATTCCTCGGCCTGGGCAACATGGGTGGGCCGATGGCCGCCAACCTGCTCAAGGCCGGCCACCGGGTGAATGTCTTCGACTTGCAGCCCAAGGCCGTGCTGAGCCTGGTCGAGCAGGGCGCGCAGGGCGCCGATAGCGCCTTGCAGTGCTGCGAAGGCGCCGAAGTGGTGATCAGCATGCTGCCGGCCGGGCAGCACGTGGAAAGCCTGTATCTCGGCGACGACGGCCTGCTCGCGCGGGTCGCCGGCAAGCCCCTGCTGATCGACTGCTCGACCATCGCCCCGGAGACCGCGCGCAAGGTCGCCGAGGCCGCCGCGGCGAAGGGCCTGACCCTGCTCGACGCGCCGGTTTCCGGCGGCGTCGGCGGCGCCCGCGCCGGCACCCTGAGCTTCATCGTCGGCGGCCCCGCCGAAGGCTTCGCGCGGGCCCGGCCGATCCTCGAGAACATGGGCCGGAACATCTTCCACGCCGGCGATCACGGCGCCGGTCAGGTGGCGAAGATCTGCAACAACATGCTCCTCGGCATCCTCATGGCCGGCACCGCCGAGGCCCTGGCGCTGGGGGTGAAGAACGGCCTCGATCCGGCGGTGCTGTCCGAGGTGATGAAGCAGAGTTCCGGCGGCAACTGGGCGCTGAACCTCTACAACCCCTGGCCCGGGGTGATGCCGCAGGCGCCGGCCAGCAACGGCTATGCCGGCGGTTTCCAGGTGCGCCTGATGAACAAGGACCTCGGCCTGGCGCTGGCCAACGCCCAGGCGGTGCAGGCCTCGACGCCACTCGGCGCGCTGGCGCGCAACCTGTTCAGCCTGCACGCCCAGGCCGATGCCGAGCACGACGGGCTGGACTTCTCCAGCATCCAGAAGCTCTACCGCGGCAAGGACTGACCCCTACGACCAAAGGTTGATGGCGGGTGCCCGGCGCCCGCCCATACTCCAAGGCTCACTCACTGCTTCATCCCTAATAAGAACAATCAGAGGGCTGGAACATGACGTACCTGCAGCAGCACGCCCGCTCGATCGCCGAGCCGGCCGCGTTCTGGGCCGAACAGGCCCGTTCCCTGGCCTGGTACCAGGCGCCCGCGAATATCCTCGAAAGCCTGCCCGACGGCACCCATCGCTGGTTCGCCGATGGCCGCCTGAACAGCGCCTACCTGGCCCTCGACCGGCAGATCGAGGAGGGGCGCGGCGAACAGACCGCACTGATCTACGACTCGCCGGTGACCGGCACCCAGGACCGCTACAGCTACCTGCGGCTGCGCGACGAAGTGGCGCGCCTGGCCGGCGCCCTGCGGGCCCTCGGGGTCGGCAAGGGCGACCGGGTGATCATCTACATGCCGATGGTGCCGCAGGCGGCCATGGCGATGCTCGCCTGCGCGCGCCTGGGCGCGGTGCATTCGGTGGTGTTCGGTGGCTTCGCTCCCTACGAGCTGGCCCTGCGCATCGACGACGCCACGCCGAAGCTGGTGCTCACCGCTTCCTGCGGGCTGGAGTTCGATCGGGTGATCGAATACAAGCCGCTGGTGGACAAGGCCCTCGAATTGGCGATCCACCAGCCTGCCCACGTCATGGTCTGGCAACGCCCGCAGGCGCTCGCGCGCCTGCACCCGGGCCGCGACCTGGACTGGCAGGACTGCCTCGCCGCCGCCGAGCCGGCCGATCCGCTGCCGGTGGCCAGCGGTGATCCGCTGTACATCATGTACACCTCGGGCACCACCGGTAAGCCCAAGGGCATCGTCCGCGACAACGGTGGCCACGCGGTGGCGGTGCGCTACGCGGTCCGCACTATCTACGGCATGCAGGCCGGCGACGTCTGGTGGGGGATCTCCGACGTCGGCTGGGTGGTCGGCCACTCGCTGATCGTCTACGGCCCGCTGATGTGCGGCTGTACCACGGTGTTCTACGAAGGCAAGCCGGTGCGTACGCCGGACGCCGGCGCCTACTGGCGGGTGATCGAAGAGCACAGGGTGAACAGCCTGTTCTGCGCGCCGACGGCGATCCGCGCGATCCGCAAGGAAGACCCGCATGGCGAACGGGTCAAGCGCTACGACCTAAGTTCGCTGCGCCACCTGTTCCTGGCCGGCGAGAAGCTCGACAGCAGCACCCAGCACTGGCTGGAGGAGCACACCGGGCGGCCGGTCCACGACCATTGGTGGCAGACCGAGACCGGCTGGCCGGTGACCGCGCCCTGCATCGGGATCGCCGGCCACGACCTGCGGGCCGGTTCGACCAACCGCGCGGTGCCCGGCTACCACGTGCAGGTGCTGGACGACGAAGGCCGGCCGCTGGGAGCGAACCGCCAGGGCGCGATCGTCATCGCCCTGCCGTTGCCGCCGGGCTGCGCGCAGACCCTCTGGGGCGACCACCCGCGCTACCTCCAGGCCTACCTGGGCAACTATCCCGGCTACTACCACACCGGCGACGGCGGTTATCTCGACGAGGACGGCTTCGTCTACATCATGGGGCGCACCGACGACGTGATAAACGTTTCCGGGCATCGCCTCTCCACCGGCGAGATGGAGGAACGCGTGGCGCAGCACCAGGCGGTTGCCGAGTGCGCGGTGATCGGCGTGCGGGACGAACTCAAGGGCCACGTGCCGCTGGGCCTGGTGGTGCTCAAGGACGATGCCGGGATCGCCGCCGAGCAACTGCAGCGCGAGCTGGTGGCGCTGGTCCGCGAACAGATCGGCGCGCTGGCCTGCTTCCAGCGGGTGGTGGTGGTCAAGCGGCTGCCGAAGACCCGCTCCGGGAAGATCCTCCGCGCGGTGCTGCGCAAGATCGCCGATGGCGAGGACTACGCGGCGCCATCGACCATCGACGACCCGACGATCCTTGGCGAGATCGAGGCTGCGCTGAGGGTGCGCAAGGCGGGATAGCAAAAGCCAGGGGCACGGCGGTAGGGTGGAAAACGCCGCGCCCCGTGGTCCTGCCGTTCAGAACCCTTCGAGAACGATCTTGCCCTTGGCCCGGCCGCTCTCCAGCAGCGCGTGGGCGCGGCGCAGGTTGGCCGCGTCGATGCGGCCGAAATGCTCGCCGACGGTGGTCTTCAACACGCCTTCGTCGATCAGCCCGGCGACCCGCTCCAGCAGCCGGTGCTGCTCGATCATGTCGTCGGTCTGGAACATCGAGCGGGTGTACATGAACTCCCAGTGCAGCGACAGGCTCTTCTGCTTCAGCTTGCCGATGTCCAGCGACGCCGGGTCGTCGATCAGCGCCAGGCGGCCTTGCGGGCGCAGCGCGGCGACGATCTGTTCGAGGTGCTGGTCGGTGTGGGTCAGGCTGGCGACGTGGCTGACCTCGGCGACACCGATCCGCTTCAGCTCTTCGGCCAGCGGCTTGCCGTGGTCGATCACATGGTGCGCGCCGAGGTCGCGGACCCAGGCCTGGGTCTCTGCGCGCGAAGCGGTGCCGATCACGTTCAGGCCGGTCAGTTGCCGGGCCAGTTGGACCAGGATCGAACCGACCCCGCCGGCGGCACCGACCACCAGCAGGCTCTGGCCCTGGTCGGCCTTGCCTTCGGCGATCTGCAAGCGCTCGAAGAGCAGTTCCCAGGCAGTGATGGTGGTCAGCGGCAGGGCCGCGGCCTGGGCGAAGTCGAGGCTTTTCGGCAGGTGCCCGGCAATGCGCTCGTCGACCCGATGCAGCTCGCTGTTGCTACCGGGGCGGGTGATGTCCCCGGCGTACCAGACCCGATCGCCAGGACGGAACAGGCTGACCTCGCTGCCGACCGCGCGCACCACGCCCGCCGCGTCCCAGCCCAGCACCTTGGCCTGGCCGGCTTCCGGCTGGGCGCGCTGGCGGACCTTGGTATCCACCGGGTTGACCGAGATGGCGCGGACCTCCACCAGCAGGTCGCGCGGGCCCGGCGTGGGCTCGGGCAGTTCGAGGTCGAGCAGGGCGTCGGGATGGTCGATGGGCAGGGATTGGTAGTAACCGACAGCTTTCATGGGAACTCCGGGAAACGGGCCTCAGGCGAGGCGATAGAGTTGGTCGATCTTCACGTTCTGCAGCAGGGCTTCGTTGCCGCGGCTGAAGCGCAGGAAGTGTTCGGTGTTCTGGTGCCGCTCCAGGGCGGCGTCGTCGCGCCACTGCTCGATCATGTAGAACAGGTGGGAGTCGTGGCGGTCCTGGTGCAGGTCGTACTGCAGGCAACCAGCCTCGGCGCGCGACGGGGCGACCAGGGCGCGCAATTCGCGTTCCAGGGCCTCGGCGTGGCCGGGGGCGGCGGTGATGGTGGCGATCAGGGTGAGGGGTGTGCTCATGGTGGGTTCCTTCGATGGGGCGGAGTCAGGATGGGCTATTTCAAATCGCTGAAAAACAGGCTATCAGGGAAGACTCTTTCAAAGGAATCTTGAAAATGCTGCGTTACGACGACCTCCAGGTGTTCGTCCACACCAGCGACAGCGGCTCGTTGTCCGCCGCCGCGCGCCAGTTGGAGATTTCCCCGGCGGTGGCCAGCGCGGCGCTGAAGCGCCTGGAAAGCGAGCTGGAGGTACGCCTGTTCGCCCGCTCCACCCGCAGCCTGCGCCTGACTCCCGAGGGCGACGCGTTCCTCCTGCATGCCCGCGCCTCGTTGCGCAGCCTGGAGGAGGGGCGCCGGTTGCTGCAGGGCGGCAAGGACCAGATCGCCGGGGTACTGCAGCTTTCCGCGCCCTCCGACTTCGGCCGCAACCTGCTGCTGCCATGGCTCGACGAGTTCCAGGCGCGCTATCCGCAACTGAGCCTGCGCCTGCTGCTCGGCGACCGGGTGACCGATCTCTACCGGCAACCGGTGGACGTGGCGATCCGCTACGGCGCACCGGCCGACTCCAGCCTGGTCGCCCTGCCGCTGGCGCCGGACAACCGGCGAGTGCTCTGCGCCGCGCCGGGCTACCTGGCGGAGCGCGGCGAGCCGCGCCAGCCGGACGACCTGCGCGAGCACAATTGCCTGCTCTACCAACTCGGCGGCCGGGTACACGACCGCTGGGCTTTCCAGCGGGGCCGCCGCAGCCTGACCCTGACGGTCGCCGGCGACCGGGTCTGCGACGACGCCGACGTGGTGCGGCGCTGGGCCCTGGCCGGCAAGGGGCTGGTCTACAAGTCCTGGCTGGACGTGGCCGAGGACGTGCGCGCCGGGCGCCTGCGCCTGCTGCTGCCGGAGTGGCAGGGCGAAGCGACGCCGATGAACCTCTTGTGTACCCACCGCGCCCAGTTGACCCGCCCGGTGACCCTCTTGCGCGCGTTCGTGCGCGAGCGTTGCGACGCATTGCTGGCGGAGGCTCCATGGACGAGGAACTGAACCGGGCGGCGAGCCTGGCCATCGAGCTGGCGGACGTGGACAGCGCCGCGCGGTTGCACGAGGGGAAACCGCAGAATTCGGAAAAATCCTACGCTAAGGTTTCTGTGAGCCTGAGAATATGCTCTTCAATGACTCAGCCTGGGGCGCAAGCCGAAACCGCCGAAAACTCTGCAAGCCAATTAAATGGACTTGTCAGGGCTAGAGTGAGTAGCGTCCAGAAAAATAAGGAAAGTCTCTCAAAAAACAAGCCCCGCCGGAACGGGGCTTGTTGGTGGCTAATTAGCCAGCCTTGAAGCCAGGGAGGCCGTTGGCGGCACGCCACTCTTTGACTTCTTTCACTATGCCTTCGGGCGTTTCAAAGCCAGGTTTCGGATGGAAAATTACCCCACTCTTTCGTGGGTGAGAAGTAACTTCCTCGAAGTGCTTGACCAGTTTATCCATTCTCTTCTCTAGCTCACTACCCTTTAGTCCTGATTTGTTCTTGAAGAACTCTTCAATGATCTCCAGGAACTCGCTTTCAGTATAATCGGAAAGGTTATTTTTAATATCCATTATTATTTCTCCTTACGTTTAAGTTTCAGTTCTTTATGAATTTCGCTGTGGCGTTTCGGAGTGACGATAACAAGATTGTCTATATTGTAAAGAGCACCGCCGCTTTCCAGAGGGACTACATGGTGAATCTCAAACTTTTCTTTGCTACCCAGATGCTCCTCTGGCACAGCATAAGGAGCAAGGCCCTGACTGACAAAGTACCTATTACTGGGGGAGAGGTTTTCGAGAGCTGATGGGTCTTTGCTAACGGCCATCCAAAACTGCTCCCGAAAGTCTCGCCAACTCTTGAATTCCTTACCGCGTAACTGATCGGCGATTTGGCTCGGAATCGGCACTCCGTCACCTTGCGAGGCGCCGGCCAGCCAGTTCCCAGTGACCGGCTGGCCATTACCGGTAGCAACGCCCGGCTCATCTCGCGGATCTCGATAAACAATATAGAGTGGCGGAATACCGCTGTCTTCCGGGTAGACGTAGATGCCGTCGTTGAACTCCCGTTGGTCGAGTTCTGGATAGGACTCGATCTGCGGTTCCTTCGGAATCAGCAGTGTGCCGGGCATGATCAGCGGGCCACGGGGCACTGCGGGTGTCGAAGACGACGGATCGATCTGGCCAGGTGGAGTATCCGGGGTGACTAGGATGGTGCCGCCGCCAGGGCCGGTAGTCGTGTATTTGTAGGTCCCCGAGGCGGAGTCCAGAGTCAGCGCCCTGACGGGGACCGCCGCACTACCCGGCTCGGTCGGTACGGCGATGATTTGAATCGACCCATCGACATTGAGGGTTTTCAGCCGGTAAGGCAGGTCCACCGTTCCTTTGGCGGCGGCAATGGCTTGCCAGTCAACCGCCAGTGGCGGAGACAGTTCCGCAACCGGAATGGCAAAGGAGGCCTGCCGTTCACCATTGTTCAGTTTCGGCCAGAAGGAACTGACCGCCATAGTGGCGACGACAGCGGCTACCTGACCCAACATTGCACCAGGGGTCTTGCGGGCCACCGAAAGCAAATCCACTGCGGTTTTGAGAGTCCTGGAAACGCTCGCAGCACCGCCACCTGCTGGAATCAGAGGTTTAGCCGCTGCTGGTACACCGACGCCCGGAAAGCTAGGGAACGTCGGGAAGTCGGGAAAAGTAGGAACCAACGAGCCAAGATCCCTCCTTGGCTGGTCGGGAATTTTCGGGTCACGCCGGTCAGGGATTGAAACACTGCCGACATCGACCGGGCGCGCCGTGATGCCTCCTTGTCCAGTACCCGTATCAACATCCCGACCGGAGCCACCCGTTGCTCCAGTTTCTCCTCCAGAGGTCACACGGGTTCCGGTATGGGCGAGTGCGTCATCGACCCGAGAGCCGGCATCGACTGCGGGAGGGGTAGTGACGGTGGGGTTGCTGATTTTGTCCTGTTCTTCCAGACGCTTGTAGATTTCCTCGATGCGCTTGGCCTCACTTTCCGATACGACAATGGCCTGAAGCCGCGCATTGATTTCGTCTTGACGCTTTTTCTCCGCCTCTGCGACTCGCTTGGCCTCTGCTTCGGCCAAGCGTTGCAGTTCGGCTTGTCGCTGAGCCTCGGCCTGGCGACGAGCCTCTTCGGCCTGCCGTCGGGCTTCAGCTTGACGTTGCTCTTGCGCTAAGCGCTCCGCTTCCGTCTGCCGGGCGGCCTCTGCGGCGTGCTGTGCGTCCTCCAGCCGCTGAAGCCGGGTCAGTTCGGCGACCTTGCCATCCAGGGCGGAGGAGCGGCTATTGAGGACGCTGATTTCCGCTTCGATCAAGCGGATCTTTTGTGCGGCTGAATAAGACTTCGACCAGTTGTCGAAACTGAAATCTTTATCTTCGCGGCGGCCGTAGATTTCATTCATTACATTAACATAATTGACCGTGAGAGGGTCATAGCCAAAGAATGCATTTGCAATGGTTCGTGCGTCAGCCAGTTCCTTCTGTTTGGACGCAAGCAGTTCCACCGCCGCGGCCTTTTCAGCAGAGGCCATCTGCAAGGGTGTCGCCTCGGCAGGATTTAATTTTTCCTTTTTCTGGCTAGCAAGATACGCCAGTTCGCCATCGACAATTGCCCCCACATTGGCCAAGGCAGTGTTCGTGGATTTTTTGATCTCTTCCTGCACACCACGAATCATGATTGCTGCCGGGATTTGCGAACCAATATACTGATAGCGCTTAATCAGATCCTTGATTTTCGCCCCTTCAGGAAGATCAAATTTATTGATGCCGGGACGGGCGATATAGGTAAGGTATGGAATAGGGGTAGGTGGCGGAGGTGTGTAGAAAGTACTGACCAGTAGCGGTTGCTACTGTGGTCATGCTTCCAAGGTCAAAAACGTCGCTCATGATATTTCCCTTAAGAAACCCATAAAAGAAAACCTGCTTTCACTGCCTGTCTAGTAGGCAAATGGGATTCTTCAGGTTTGCTGCGGAACATTGAAGATAGCGACCCTCAATAAACGGTGATGCACGAGCGATGCACGACAACAAACTACAATATCTCCTCTTGCTGTCGCAGTAGCCGTGTATTCGCTTTCATCGTTACCGAGTTAGCTTGGCGCTGCCGCATCCTAAGTTCTCGCGATGTCAAATTGGGCCACGCCCTAACTGGGCGTCAGAGCGGCTGGGCAATGTCAGGTTAGGGTTTATCCATGCATTTTCTGACGCCTCACCTGCTACCTCTAGGGCCTCACTGGCAGGCTGCACGCTTAGCGTACGATTTTGTCCTTGCTAGCTATCGTCCCCCACGAGCGCCTGCGCGAGGCCCTGGCGCTGCCGCAATGGTAAGGGCGCAACTGGGATGTTTAACTTCTGCGCGACGCTTGATCAGTCCCAGCCGAACAGCTCGGCGGCGTTGCGGCTGCTGCTCGCCGCCAGTTCCTCGGCGTCGACCCCGCGCAGCTTGGCGAGGGCGCGGCAGATGTCCGGCAGGTGCTCCGGACTGTTGCGCTGGCCGGGGTGCATCGATGGCGCCATGTCCGGCGCATCGGTTTCCAGCACGATGGCGTCGGCCGGCAGCTCCGCCGCCACCTTGCGCAGGCGGTTGGCCTGCGGCCAGGTCGGCGCGCCGCCGAGGCCGAGGCGGAAGCCGAGCTTGAGGTACTCGCGGGCTTCCTCGCGGCTGCCGGCGAAGGCATGGATGATGCCACGGCGCTCCAGGCGGATGCGCTTGAGGGTGGCGATGGTCGCCGCGTGGGCGCGGCGCACGTGGATCAGCGCCGGCAGGCGGAATTCCGCGGCCAGCCGCAGTTGGGCCTCGAACAGCGCCTGCTGGGCGTCGCGGTCGAGGTGTTCCAGGTAGTAGTCCAGGCCGATCTCGCCGACCGCGCAGAGCTTCGTCTCGCCGCGCAGGCGTTGCAGCCACTGGCGCAGGTCGTCCAGGTGCTGCGGGCGGTGCCGCGCCAGGTAGACGGGGTGCAGGCCGAGCGCCGCGTACAGGCCATCCTCGGCCTGCGCCAGGTCCCAGACCCGTTGCCAGTTCTCGCGGTAGACGCCGAGCACCACCTGGCGCTCGACCCCCAGCGCGCGGCTGCGTTGCAGCAGCGCGGCGCGGTCGGCGTCGAAGTCCGGGAAGTCGAGGTGGTTGTGGGTGTCGACCAGGCGCATGGCGGCCGGCTCAGTCGCGCAGCTTGAGTTGCCGGGGGACGGCGTGCAGGCCCGGCCGGTAGTCGTTCTCCTCGACCGCGCGGAGCGCCAGTTCGAGGGCGTTGGCGGCGATTAGCGCGTGCTGCTGGTAGATCGAGTTGACCTTCAGCGGCACGAAGTCGAGCAACTGGGTGTCGCCGAAGGTCGCCACCCGCAAGCCTTCGGGCCAACCGTCGGCGCGCGCCTGGAACACATCGAAGACGCCTTCGAGGAGTACATAGGCAGTGGTCACCAGGGCGTCGGGCAGGTAGCCCAGGCGCTCGAGCAATTGCTCCATCAGGCGGCGTCCGCACTCGCGGCTGAACACCTCGGCATGCTCGACGATGACCTCGCCGCGGAAGTCCTTCAGCGCCTGGCGGAAGCCGGCGGCGCGGTCGTGGCTGATGATCAGGTCCGCCCGCGCGCCGAGCAGGGCGATATGGCGCGGCGCCGGTTGCAACAGGGTTTCGGTGAGGCGGCGCGCGGCGTCCTGGTCGTCGCTGATCACCGAGGCGAAGCGCTGCGGGTCGAGCTGGCGGTCGATGGCCACCACCGGCAGGCCTTCGGCGACCAGCCGGGCATGGGTATCATCCCCGGCCGGCAGGCAACTGGCGACGATCAGCGCGTCGCAGCGGCGCGCGCGGAACAGGTTGACCACCTGGCGCTCGGTCTCCGGCTCGTCGTCGGAGCAGGCGATCAGCAACTGGTAGCCGCGCGCCCGGGCGCCTTGTTCGAGTTGCTTGGCGAGGCGGGCGTAGCTGGGGTTTTCCAGGTCCGGGAGGATGAAGCCGAGGGTGCGGGTCTGCCCGCGGCGCAGGCCGGCGGCCTGCTGGTCCGGCTGGTAGCCGTGTTCCTCGACCACGGCAAGCACGCGCTCGACGGTGGCGGCGCTGATGCGCCGCTGGGCGGCCTTGCCATTGATGACGTAGCTGGCGGTGGTCACCGAGACCCCGGCCAGGCGGGCGATATCACTGAGTTTCAAACCGATCTCTACTGGAGGCGACGACAAGTTGGGCTTCAAGGATCAATCATTATCGGGTAACGTGCCAATTTAATTAAGTGAATCGATTCAGCAAAAGATTCCGGCGAAGCCGGCGCCCCCTGCCCCAGGCTGCCTCGCGCAGCCCGAACGCGGCGCCGCCTACGCTATGGCAGGTCAATGACAACAAGCGGATCACCGCCCCAGGCTGTACGGAAGGCTCCCGCGAGCCGCTTTCCGCTACCGCCGGCACATCCCGCGCCCGCGCCTCGGCGCGGCGGGACGATCCGGACGTGAGACGGGGAGCCGTTCGCTCCTGAGGAGGTTTCCATGCTCGAACTCGATACCCGGCAGATCCGCATGGGCCAGCGCGCCGCGGACAAGGCCGAAGCCCTGCGCCTGCTCGGCGCGGCGCTGGTCGCCGACGGCCTGGCCGCGCCCGGCTATGCCGAGGGCCTGAAGGCGCGCGAGGCACAAGGCTCCACCTACCTCGGCCAGGGCATCGCCATACCCCATGGGACCCCGGATACCCGCGAGCTGGTCTTCAGCACCGGTGTGCGCCTGCTGCAATTCCCCGAGGGAGTGGACTGGGGCGATGGCCAGCAGGTCTACCTGGCCATCGGCATCGCGGCGAAGTCCGACGAACACCTGCAGCTCCTGCAATTGCTCACCCGCGCCCTCGGCGAGGCCGACCTGGGACCGGCGCTGAGCGCGGCCGCCAGCGCCGAGGAAGTCCTCGGCCTGTTGCAGGGCGCGCCGCAGGAACTGGCGCTGGACGCACAACTGGTCGGCCTCGGCCAGAACGCCGAGGACCTCGACGAACTGGCCTGGCTCGGCGCGCGCCTGTTGAAGAAGGCCGGCTGCGTGGAGAACGGCTTCGCCGCCGTGCTCCAGCAGACCGAACCGTTGCCGCTGGGCGACGGGCTGTGCTGGTTGCACAGCGAACAATTGGTGAAGCGCCCCGGGCTGGCCTTCGTCACTCCGGCGCAACCGTTGCAGCACCAGGGGCAACCGGTCACCGGGCTGTTCTGCCTGGCCAGCCTGGGCGAAGCGCACCAGGCGCTGCTCGAACGCCTGTGCGACCTGTTGCTGGAAGGGCGTGGCGCCGAGCTGGTGCGCGCCACCAGCAGCCGCAGCGTACTCGCGGCGCTCGGTGGCGAGCTGCCGCCGGACTGGCCCAGCGCGCGAGCGGTCCTGGCCAACCCGCATGGCCTGCATGCCCGCCCGGCGCAGGCGCTGGCGCAGCTGGCCAAGGGTTTCGCCGGCGAGATCCGGGTACGCCTGGCCGACAGTGAGGCGGCCCCCGTCTCGGCGAAGAGCCTGAGCAAGCTGCTCGCCCTCGGCGCGCGACGCGGCCAGACGCTGGAGTTCAGCGCCGAGCCGGCGATCGCCGAGGACGCGCTGCCAGCCTTGCTGGCCGCGGTGCGCGAGGGGCTCGGCGAGGAGCTCGAAGCGCTGGCGGAGGAGGCCTTGCCCGATGCCGTCGGCGAGGCGGAAGAGGATGCCCGGCCGGCGCCGCTGCGCGCCGGCGAGCGCCTGCAGGCAATCGCCGCGTCGCCGGGCATCGCCAGTGGTCCGGCGCATGTCCAGGTGGCGCAGCGCTTCGAGTTCCAGCCGCGCGGCGAGTCGCCGGCCCATGAACGCGAGCGCCTGCTGCGGGCCAAGCGGGCGGTGGACGAGGAGATCGTCGGCCTGGTCGAACGCAGCACGGTGAAGGCGATCCGCGAGATTTTCGTCACCCACCGGGAGATGCTCGACGATCCGGAACTGGCCGAGCAGGTGCAACTGCGCCTGAATCGCGGCGAAAGCGCCGAAGCGGCCTGGAGTCGGGTGGTGGAAGACAGCGCGGCGCAACAGGAGGCGCTGCACGACGCGCTGCTCGCCGAGCGCGCCGCCGACCTCCGCGACCTCGGCCGGCGGGTGCTGGCCAGGCTCTGCGGGGTGGAGGCGCCGCGCGAGCCGGAGCAGCCGTACATCCTGGTGATGGACGAGGTCGGCCCCTCCGATGTCGCCCGCCTCGACGCCCAGCGGGTCGCCGGCATCCTCACGGCGCGCGGCGGCGCCACTTCGCACAGCGCGATCATCGCCCGCGCCCTCGGCATTCCGGCATTGGTCGGCGCCGGCGCGGCGGTGCTCGGCCTGGAGCCGGGCACGGCGCTGCTGCTGGATGGCGAGCACGGCTGGCTGCAGGTGGCGCCGAGCACCGAACAGTTGCAGCAGGCCGCCGCCGAGCGCGACGCCCGCCAGCAGCGCCAGGCCCGCGCCGACGCGCAGCGTCTGGAGCCTGCGCGGACCCGCGACGGCCACGCGGTGGAAGTCTGCGCCAACCTTGGCGACACCGCCGGCGCCGCGCGCGCGGTGGAGCTGGGCGCCGAGGGCGTTGGCCTGCTGCGCACCGAGTTCGTCTTCATGAACAACGCCCGCGCGCCGGACCTGGCGACCCAGGAAGCGGAATACCGTCGGGTGCTCGACGCCCTCGACGGACGTCCGCTGGTGGCGCGGACCCTGGATGTCGGCGGGGACAAGCCGCTGCCGTACTGGCCGATTCCCCACGAAGAGAATCCCTATCTGGGCCTGCGCGGTATCCGCCTGACCCTGCAGCGACCGCAGATCCTCGAGACCCAGTTGCGCGCGCTGTTCCGCGCCGCCGGGGAGCGGCCGCTGCGGGTGATGTTCCCGATGGTCGGCAGCCTCGACGAATGGCGCCAGGCGCGTGACCTGGCGCTGCGCCTGCGCGAGGAAATCCCGCTGGCCGACCTGCAACTGGGGATCATGGTCGAGGTGCCCTCGGCGGCGTTGCTCGCGCCGGTGCTGGCCCGCGAGGTGGATTTCTTCAGCGTCGGCACCAACGATCTGACCCAGTACACCCTGGCTATCGATCGCGGCCACCCGAGTCTTTCGGCCCAGGCCGACGGCCTGCATCCGGCGGTGCTGCAACTGATCGACATGACCGTCCGCGCCGCCCACGCCGAGGGCAAGTGGGTCGGCGTCTGCGGCGAACTGGCGGCCGACCCGCTGGCGTTGCCGCTGCTGGTCGGCCTGGGAGTGGACGAGCTGAGCGTCTCGGCGCGCAGCATCGCCCTGGTCAAGGCCGGCGTGCGCGAACTGCAGCTGGTCGCTGCGCGCGGCCTGGCCCGCAAAGCCCTGGGCCTGGCGAGCGCCGCCGAGGTCCGGGCCCTGGTGGAAGCGGAGGTGCAGTAATGGCGCGGATCCTGACGATTACCCTGAACCCTGCGCTGGACCTCACCGTGCGCCTGCGCCAGCTGGAACTGGGGGCGGTTAACCGCAGCGAGGCGGTGCTGACCCAGGCCGCCGGCAAGGGTCTGAACGTCGCCCAGGTGCTTGCCGACCTCGGCCATCGGTTGACGGTCAGCGGCTTCCTCGGCGAAGACAACCAGCCGCCGTTCACCGCCATGTTCCAGCGTCGTGGCTTCGCCGATGCGTTCGTCCGGGTGCCGGGCGAAACCCGCAGCAACATCAAGCTGGCCGAGCGCGGCGGGCGCGTCAGCGACCTCAACGGGCCGGGCCCGGAGGCCGACGAGCGAGCCCAGGCGGCGTTGCTCGAACGCCTCGACCGGCTTGCCGGGGAGCACGAGCTGGCGGTGGTCGCCGGCAGCCTGCCGCGCGGGGTCGAGCCGGAATGGCTGGGCGAACTGCTGCGGCGCTTGCGGCGCCTCGGCCTGAAGGTCGCCTTCGACAGCAGTGGCGCGGCCCTGCGCGAAGGTGTGAAGGCTGCGCCGTGGATGATCAAGCCGAACCTCGAGGAACTGGCCGATCTCTGCTCGGCGCCGATGGATGACCTGGTCGCACAGCGCCAGGCGGCCGAACGTCTGCGCCATGACGGGGTAGGCCAGGTGGTGATTTCCCAGGGCGCCGCGGGGGTCAACTGGTTCGCCGCCGAGGGTGCCTGGCAGGCGCGGCCGCCGGCGGTGGAAGTGGCCAGCACGGTGGGCGCCGGCGATTCCCTGCTGGCCGGCATGCTGCACGGGCTGGCCAGCGGCTGGCCGGCCGAGCGGGTGCTGCGTCAGGCCACCGCCATTGCCAGCCTGGCGGTGACCCAGTTCGAGTTCGGCATCGGCGATCCGCAGCGTCTGGCGCGGATCGAAGCGGGCGTCGTGGTGCAGCCATTGGTCGAGGAGGCCTGAGATGAAACTAGCGATCGTCACCGCCTGCCCTGGCGGACAGGTCACCAGCGTGCTCGCCGCGCGCCTGCTGCGGGGCGCCGCCGAGCGCCTGGGCTGGGAAACCTGCGTCGAGGCGAATGCCGGGTCGAGGCCCGAGGGCGAACTGAGCGCCGAACAGATCGCCGAAGCCGACTGGGTCCTGCTGGTCGGCGTCGAGCCGCTGGCGGCGGCGCGTTTCGTCGGCAAGCCGGTGTATCGCGCGCGTCCCGCCGAGGCGCTGGCCGATCCGCGCGCCTTCCTCCAGCGGGCCGCCGCCCTGGCGAGCGTGGAGGTCGCCGGGGACGAGGCCGGCCTGGTTGCGCCGGAGGCCGGAGCGGCACCGCGGATCGTCGCGGTGACCGCCTGTCCGACCGGCGTGGCGCACACCTTCATGGCCGCTGAGGCGTTGCAGCTCGCGGCGGGGCAACTGGGCTTCGCGTTGCAGGTCGAGACCCAGGGCTCGGTCGGCGCGCGCAACCCGCTCGACCCGGCGGACATCGCCGCCGCCGACGTGGTCCTGCTGGCCGCCGACATCGACGTGGACACGGCCCGTTTCGCCGGCAAGAAGATCTACCGTTGCGGCACCGGCGTGGCCCTCAAGCAGGCCCGCGCGACGCTCGAGCGGGCGCTGGCGGAAGGGCAGGTCGAGAGCGCGGGCGCAGCCAGCGCGGTGGTCGCCAGGGACGAGAAGCGCGGGGTGTACAAGCACCTGCTGACCGGGGTGTCGTTCATGTTGCCGATGGTGGTCGCGGGCGGCCTGCTGATCGCCCTGTCGCTGGCCTTCGGCATCGATGCCTACAAGCAGCCGGGCAGCCTGGCGGCGGTGCTGAGGACGGTCGGCGACACGGCTTTCGTCCTGATGGTGCCGATGCTCGCCGGCTACATCGCCTATTCCATCGCCGACCGCCCGGGCCTGGCGCCGGGCATGCTCGGCGGCCTGCTCGCCGGGACCCTCGGCGCCGGGTTCATCGGCGGGATAGTCGCCGGCTTCATCGCCGGCTATGCGGCGCGGGCCATCAGCCACGGGCTGAGGCTGCCGGCGAGCCTGGAAGCGCTGAAGCCGATCCTGGTCATCCCGTTGCTGGCCAGCCTGGTCACCGGCCTGCTGATGCTCTACGTGGTCGGCAAGCCGGTGGCCGGGATGCTCGCGGCACTGACCGGGTTCCTTGACGGCATGGGCACCTCCAATGCCATCCTCCTCGGCCTGCTGCTCGGCGGGATGATGTGCGTCGACCTCGGCGGACCGGTCAACAAGGCCGCCTACGCCTTTTCCGTCGGCCTGCTCTCGTCGCACAGCTACGCGCCGATGGCGGCGGTGATGGCGGCGGGCATGGTGCCGCCGATCGGCATGGGCCTGGCGACCCTGCTGGCGCGGCGCAAGTTCGCCGAGAGCGAGCGGCAGGCCGGCAAGGCCGCCTCGGTGCTGGGGCTGTGCTTCATCTCCGAAGGCGCGATCCCGTTCGCCGCCAAGGACCCGTTGCGGGTGATCCCGGCGAGCATCGCCGGCGGCGCGCTGACCGGCGCCCTGTCGATGTATTTCGGCTGCAAGTTGCAGGCGCCTCACGGCGGGTTGTTCGTGATGCTGGTGCCCAACGCGATCAACCACGCCCTGGCGTACCTGCTGGCGATCGTCGCCGGCAGCCTGCTTACCGGGCTGCTCTACGCCGTGCTCAAGCGCGGCGCCGAGCCGGGGCTGGCGCTGGGGACCTCGTCCTCGCGGGAACCGGCGGCTGGCGGATAGCCGCGAGGCGGTCATGCGCCCTACGCCACCTGAGCGACGTGGCAGGGGGTAGGGCGAATAACGCCGCAGGCGTTATCCGCCGATACTCCGGCGAACCAGCGGATAACCGCAGCGGTTATTCGCCCCAGCGGTCGATCCGACCTGGGGCGGCCTCAGGCCTGGCGCAACAGGCGCA
The DNA here is from genome assembly GCF_020708595.1 of Pseudomonas sp. 203-8. Lineage (NCBI taxonomy): Bacteria > Pseudomonadati > Pseudomonadota > Gammaproteobacteria > Pseudomonadales > Pseudomonadaceae > Pseudomonas > Pseudomonas sp. 203-8. The sequence goes on from NZ_JAJFDF010000002.1 coordinate 522,679, forward strand.
CGCCATCTTCCTGTGCGAGGCTGGCCTCGTTGATCGGCAACGAGCAGGACTGCCCGCGTCCCATCGGGTAGTAGTGGAAGCCGTGGCGGGCCATGCGCTCGGGGTCGTAGAGGTTGCGCCCGTCGAAGATCACCGGGGCCTTCAGGCGCTCCTTGAGCAGCTCGAAATCCGGTGCCTTGAATTGCTGCCACTCGGTGCAGATGACCAGCGCATCGGCGCCTCCCAGGGTCGCCTCGGGGGTGCCCATCAGGCTCAGGCGTTCGTCGTGGCCATAGAGCCGCTGGGTTTCCTGCATGGCTTCGGGATCGTAGGCGCGCACCTGCGCGCCGTGGCGCCAGAGCGCTTCCATCAGTTCGCGGCTGGGCGCGTCGCGCATGTCGTCGGTATTCGGCTTGAAGGCCAGGCCCCAGAGGGCGAAGGTCTTGCCGCGCAGGTCGCCGTCGTAGAACACCCGGATGCGTTCGAACAGCTTGTGCTTCTGCCGCCGGTTGATCGCTTCCACCGCCTGCAATAGGTCGCTGGAGCAATGCGCCTGCTCGGCGCTGTGGATCAGCGCGCGCATGTCCTTGGGGAAGCAGGAGCCGCCGTAGCCGCAGCCGGGGTAGATGAAGTGGTAGCCGATCCGCGGGTCGGCGCCGATGCCCTGGCGCACCGCCTCGATGTCGGCGCCGAGGTGTTCGGCCAGTTCGGCGATCTGGTTGATGAAGCTGATCTTGGTCGCCAGCATGCCGTTCGCCGCGTACTTGGTCAGTTCGGCGCTGCGCAGGCCCATGAACAGCATGCGGTCGTGGTTGCGGTTGAACGGTTCGTAGAGTTCGCGCATCACCTGGCGCACCTCTTCGTTGTCGCAGCCGACCACGATGCGGTCCGGGCGCCGGCAGTCGGCGACGGCGGAGCCTTCCTTGAGGAATTCCGGGTTGGAGACGATCTCGAATTCCAGCTCGCGTCCGTCGGCTTCCAGGCGCCGCTCGATGTGCGCGCGCAGGCGGTCGCCGGTGCCTACCGGGACGGTCGATTTCTCCACCACGATGACGGGCTTGCGGCGATGCTCGGCGATGGCATCGGCCACCGCGAAGACCGCGCCGAGATCGGCCGCGCCGTCCTCGCCAGGCGGGGTGCCGACCGCGATGAACTGCACCCGGCCGTGCTCCACGGCCAGGCGCGCATCGCTGCTGAAACGCAGGCGGCCGCTGTCCAGGCCTTCGCGCAGCAAGGCGTCGAGCCCGGGTTCGTAGATGCTGGCGAGGCCCTGCGCGAGGCGTTCGACCTTGTTCCGGTCGATGTCCATGCACAGTACATCGTGGCCCACTTCGGCGAGGACGGCGGCCTGCACCAGTCCTACATAGCCACTGCCGAATACGCTGATCTTCATGGTGCTTTCCTCGACGGATGATGCGCGGGCGCGGCAGCGGTGCGGCGGGCGTTGACGGTCAACACGCCGAGCACCACCAGGCCTACGCCCAGGGTCTTGCTGGTACTGAAGGTTTCATCGAACGCCGGCAGGCTCGCCGCCAGCAGGTAGACCAGCGCGTAGCTGGCGCTCAACAGGCTGTAGGCGCGGCCCAGCGGCAGGTGGCGCAGGGCGGCCAGCCAGCACAGCAGGGAGGCGGCGTAGGCCGCCACCGCCAGGGCTACCGCGAGCAGCGCGGCGCGCTCCGGCGTTTGCCCGGCCCAGGCTTCCGGTAGCGGCAGGCGGCTCATGCCCCAGCGCATGCCGAGCTGGGCGGCGCTGGCCAGCAGCATGCTGCCCAGCGCCGCCAGCCAGCCGCGTAGCGCGTTCATGCGCTCCTCCCGAGCAGGGCCACGCCGGCGACGATCAGCAACAGGCCGGCGAGGTGGCGGCGATCCACCGGCTCATCGAAGACGAAGCGTGCCGCCAGGGTGACCAGGACGAAGTTCAGCGCCAGCATCGGATAGGCGCTGCCGACTTCCACCCGTTGCAGGAGCAGCAGCCAGCAGAGCAGGCCGAGCCCGAGGGCGAGCAGCGCCAGCCACGGCCACGGACTGCGCAGGCGCGCCGTCCAGCCGTCGGCGGCGACCAGGCGCCAGTGCTCCACGGTGAGCTTCTGCGCAACCTGGCCGAGGCCGGTCATGAGCAGGGTGGCGAGCAGCAGTGCGGCGCTCATGGGCGCACCTGCGGCAGGATCGCCAGGACCAGGTTGCCGTTCCGGTAGCGTTCGCCGTCGCCCGGCAACAGCGCCAGCTGGTAGCGGTCGCTGGCGCTGTTGATCCGCAGCAGCACGGCAACCGAGCCGTCCTGGCGTGCCTGCCAGAGCCACTGGCGGATGTCTGCCAAGGGCACGCTGCGCTGGCTGTGCTCGGGGTAGGAGAGGCCGTACTTCAGCTCGCCGCGCGTGTCGTAGAGCGTCACGTCGCTACGACGCAGGCGCCAGGCGAGGGCCGAGGCGGCGCCGAGGTCGTTGCTCAGCAGATGGTGGGCGCCGGTCAGTTCGTCGAGGTGTTCGGCGACGAACAGGTCGGGGGTCTTGTTCTGCACCACATGATTGGGCATCGCTGCCGGCAGCAGCGCGATCAGCACCCAGCTCGCCAGCAGCGGCGCGGCCCAGGCGCGTAGCGGGTAGCGCCACTGGGCGAGGCCGGCGGCGGCCCAGGCGCCGATCACCAGCAGGACCAGGAACAGCTCGAAGGGTTCTTCCTGGTACACCGGCTTGCGCAGTTGCAGGTAGGCCAGGGCCGCCAGCGCGAGGAGTGCCAGGCCCAGGTTGAGCAGCCCGTTGCCGCGCAGCGCGACGCTGTTCCCCAGGCGCAGCCGCTGCACCAGGGCGTGGCCCATGAGCAGTGCCAGCGGCAGCAGGCAGGGCATGATGTAGGTCGGCAGCTTGCCCCGGCTCAGGCTGAAGAACGCCAGCGGCAACAGCAGCCATAGCGCCAGGAAGACCACCGGCGCTTGGCGCCGCTCGTGCCAGGCCTGGCGCAGCGCGCTCGGCAGCAGGCCGCTCCAGGGCAGGCAGGAGACCGCCAGCAACGGCAGGTAGAACCACCACGGGCGAGAGTGCTGGGCGTCTTCGCCGGCGAAGCGGCGGATGTGTTCGTGCCAGAAGAAGAACCGCCAGTAGTCCGCTTCCCGCGCATGCACGGCGAGCGCCCAGGGCAGGCAGACGAGCAGCGCCGCCAGCACCGCCAGCGCGCCGTAGCCAAGCAGCTCGCGCCAGCGCCGCTGCCAGAGCATGTAGGGCAGGGCGACCAGCACCGGCAGCAGCCAGGCGAGGAAGCCCTTGGTCAGGAAGCCCATGCCGCAGGCGAGGCCGAGCAGGGTCCAGCCAAGCAGGCGCGCGCGGCGGCTCCCCGCGTCGAGGGCATGCCACAGCGCCACCAGGCTCAGGTTGACCCAGAAGGTGAATTGCGGGTCGAGGTTGGCATAGCCGGACTGCCCGGCGATCAAGCCGAAGCTGGCGTAGAGCAGCGCGCACGCCAGGCTGGTGCGCGGGTCGCGCCACAGGCGGCGGGCCAGCAGGTAGGCGAGCAGGACGCTGAGGGCGGTGGCGACGACCGAGGCGATGCGCACGCCGAACAGGTTTTCGCCGAAGACCGCCTGGCCGAGGGCGATCATCCAGTAGCCGGCGACCGGCTTCTCGAAGTAGCGCAGGCCGAGGAAGTGCGGCGACACCCAGTCGCCGCCCAGCAGCATCGCCTGGCTGATCTGCGCGTAGCGGGTCTCGTCGGGAATCCACAGGCCATGGTTGCTCAGTGGAACCAGGTAGAACAGGCCGAAGGCGATCAGCAGCAGCGACCAGGTCTGGCGGCGGCTCATGGCTGGCGCACTCCCAGCCAGCCCTCGCGGCCGGCCAGGCGGCCGCGCACCAGTTCGGCCAGCGGCAGGTTGCGCGGATCGTCCGGCAGCAGTTCGCCCAACGGTCGGAAGCGGATGCCACGCCGTTCGGCGCGCCGCAGCAGTTCGCGGAACGCCGGGGCGAGAAGCAGCCCCTCGACCTCGGCGTGGATGGTGTAGACGTTGTCGCGGCCAGCGGCGAAGCGTTCCAGGATGAAGTCGTTGTAGGCCTCGCGCGGCAGGCCGGGACCGACCACCTCGTCGAAGGTCGGCAGGTTCACCGGCACCTGCGGGATGCCGGGGCTGCCGTCGGCCAGGCGCGGGCGGAACGCGCCGCGTCCGCGGCAGTCGCTGTTGTAGCGGAAGCCGAAGGGCTGCTTGGCCTCGACCACCCGGCCGTCGGCGCGCCAGCCGGCGGCGGCGGAACAACGCACCGGCTGGCCGAGGATGTCCGCCAGGCAATCGCTGCCGCGGCGGATCTGCTCGCCGAGCTGCTGCACGCTCCAGACGCCGGCGTGGGTCTGCCAGGCATGGTGGTCCCAGGCGTGCAGGCCGACCTCGTGGCCGGCGGCCTGGGTCCGCCGCATCAGCGGGCCGAGTTCGCGGCCGATCGGCTTGCCCGGCCAGGCGGTGCCGGCCAGCAGGATGTCCCAGCCATACAGGCTGGCGGCGCGCGAGCGGAGCATCTTCCAGAAGAACGCCGGGCGCGCCAGGCGCCAGAGGTGGCGGCCCATGTTGTCCGGGCCGACGCTGAAGAAGAAGGTCGCCTTCAGCCCGGCTTCGTCGAGCAGCTCGAGCAGCCGCGGCACCCCGTCGCGGGTGCCGCGGAAGGTGTCGACGTCGATGCGCAGGCCGGCCTGGATCACGCCTGTGCCTCGCGCTCGCGGAGCGCTTCGTGGAGGAAGAAGTCGAGGGTCTTGCCGATGGTCTCGCGCAGTTCGATGGTGGGCTGCCAGTCGAGCAGGCGCCGGGCGTTGTCGATGCTCGGCTTGCGGTGGGCCACGTCCTGGTAGCCGTCGCCGTAGAAGCTGCGGCTCTCCACCTCGCGGAAGCCGGCGAAGGGCGGGAACTGCGCGCGCAGCGGGTGGGCCTCGAACTGGCGCAGCAGTTCCTCGCCGAGCTGGCGGATGCTCGCCTCGTTGTCCGGGTTGCCGATGTTGACGATCTGCCCGTCGCAGCGGCCGTCGCGGTTGTCGATGATCCGCGCGAGGGCCTCGATGCCGTCGTCGACGTCGGTGAAGCAGCGCTTCTGCGCGCCGCCGTCGACCAGGCGGATCGGCGTGCCTTCGACCAGGTGCAGGATGAGCTGGGTGATCGCCCGCGAGCTGCCGATCCGCGCCGAATCCAGGCGGTCCAGGCGCGGGCCCATCCAGTTGAACGGACGGAACAGGGTGAAGCGCAGGCCCTGCTGGCCGTAGGCCCAGATCACCCGGTCGAGCAACTGCTTGGACACCGAGTAGATCCAGCGCTGCTTGTTGATCGGCCCGACCACCAGGTTCGAGCGGTCTTCGTCGAAGTCCGGGTCCTGGCACATGCCGTAGACCTCGGAGGTGGAAGGGAACACCACGCGTTTGCCGTATTTCACGCAGTAGCGGACGATCCGCAGGTTTTCCTCGAAGTCCAGTTCGAACACCCGCAGCGGGTTGCGCGTGTACTCGATGGGCGTGGCGATGGCCACCAGCGGCAGGATCACGTCGCATTTCTTCACATGGTATTCGAGCCACTCCGAATGGATGCCGATGTCGCCTTCGACGAAGTGGAAATGCGGGTCGGCCTTGAGCCGTTCGATGGCGTCGGAGCCGATGTCCATGCCGTGGACCTCGTAGCGCCCGTCGCGCAGCAGGCGTTCGGACAGGTGGTTGCCGATGAAGCCGTTGACCCCGAGGATCAGCACCCGCGTGCGGCGCTGCGGGCCGGACGCCGCGCCACGCAGGCGCGCGCCCTCGACCAGGCCCAGCTCGGTGGCCAGTTGCGTGCCGGCCAGGTACAGGCCGCGCTCGCCGCGCTGGCCGAAGCGCAGCACCAGCGAGTCCTCGCCGCAGGCGATCCGCAGCGGGTCGCAGGACAGTACGCTGCCCGGCTCGCGACCGTGGTTGCCGGCGACCACCTCGGCGCTCCAGACGATCAGCTTCTGTTCGCCGACCTGGCAGAAGGCGCCAGGGTAGGGCTGGGTCACCGCGCGCACCAGGTCGTACAACTGCCGTGCCGGCCTGTGCCAGTCGAGCAGGCCGTCCGCCGGGGTGCGCCGGCCGAAGTGGCTGGCCTGGCTCTCGTCCTGCTCGACTTCCGGCAGCACGCCGAGGGCTAGCAGCGGCAGGCTGTCGCGCAGCAGGGCACCGGCGGCCTTGCGCAGCTTGCCGTGCAGGCTCAGGGCGGTGTCCTCGGGGTCGATGGCGACGGCCTGCTGGGCGAGGATCGGCCCGGCGTCGGCGCGCTCGATCATGCGATGCAGGGTCACCCCGGTCTGCGTTTCGCCGTTGACCAGCACCCAGTTCGCCGGGGCGCGTCCGCGGTAGCGCGGCAGCAGCGAACCGTGCAGGTTGTAGGCGCCGCGTGCGGCGCAGGCGAGCAGCTCGGCGCCGAGCAGGCGGCGGTAGTAGAAGGAGAACAGGAAGTCCGGGCGCAGTTGGCGGATGCGCTCCAGCCACAGCGGATGGTTCACGTCCTCGGGCGCGTGCAGCGGAATGCCGCGCTCGGCGCAGAGGCGTGCGACCGAGGCGTAGAAGGTGTTTTCCCGTGGGTCGTCGGCATGGGTGAAGACGGCGGCGATCTCGTAGCCGGCATTGAGCAGGGCTTCGATACCGGTGCAACCGATGTCGTGGTAGGCGAAGACGACGGCTTTCGAGGTCATGGCGTGGAAGGCTCGCTGGATGAAGAGGTGAAACCGGCCCGCTGCAGGGCCGAGGGAAGCGCGGAGGGCGTGGCGCGGACCACGCGCTCGATGAAGAAGCGCGGCCGCGCGCGCACGTCGCTGTACATGCGCCCGAGGTACTCGCCGAGCAGGCCCATGCCGAGCAACTGCACGCCGCTGAACATGAACAGCACGGCGAACAGCACGAACAGGCCGTTGCCGGCCCAGGCGGCGCCGAAGGCCAGGCGCAGCACGAGGAGGAACAGGGCGAAGAGGAAGCCGGCCAGGGCCATGCCGCCGCCGACCAGGCTGAGCAGGCGCAGCGGCGTGGTGGTCATGCAGGTGACCAGGTCGAACATCAGGTTGAGCAGGCGCATCGCGCTGTATTTCGATTCGCCGTGGGCGCGCTCGGCGTGGGCGACGCGGATCTCGCAGGTATGCCGGGCGAAGCCGTTGGCCAGGATCGGGATGAAGGTACTGCGTTCGCGGCAGGCCAGCATCGCTTCGACGATGCTGCGCCGGTAGGCGCGCAGCATGCAGCCGTAGTCGTGCATGGCGACCCCGGTGGAGCGCTGCACCGCCAGGTTCACCAGGCGCGAAGGCCAGCGCCGCCAGGCCGAGTCCTGGCGCTCGGCGCGGATGCTGCCGACCACGTCGTAGCCCTGCGCGGCGCGCTCCACCAGGCGCGGGATTTCCTCCGGCGGGTTCTGCAGGTCGGCATCGAGGGTGATCACCAGGTCGCCACGGGACTGCTCGAAGCCGGCGAGGATCGCCGCGTGCTGGCCGTAGTTGCGGTTGAGGATCACCGCCACCACGGCGCTGCCGTCGCGTTCGGCGGCGGCCTGCAAGAGTTCCGCGGAGCGGTCGCGGCTGCCGTCGTCGACCAGCACGATCTCGAAGGCGCGGCCCAGCTCCAGGCAGGCGGCCTCGGTGCGGCGCAGCAGTTCGGGCAGGCTGGCTTCCTCGTTGTAGACCGGGATCACCACCGAGACCAGGTCGATCGGATAGGGCTTCATCGACGTTTCTCCAGGATCTCCTCGATGGCGCGGGCGACGCGCTCGATGTCGTCGTCGCGCATGTCGGGGAACAGCGGGATGGAGCACAGGCGGGCCGAGTTCCACTCGCTGTTGGGCAGGCTCAGGCGCGGCTGGCGCTGGCGGTAATAGTGGTGCAGGTGACTGGCGATGAAATGGATGCCGCTACCGATGCCGCGCACCTTCAGGGCTTCCATGAAGGCGTCGCGGCCCAGGCCGCAGGCCTCGGCGTCGATGCGCAGGATGAACAGGTGCCAGGCGTGGCGCTGCTTGTGCGCGGGCAGGCCGAGCGGCGCCAGCGGCAGGCCGGCGAGGCGCTCCAGGTAGCGTTCGGCGAGGGCCTGGCGGCGCGCGTTGAGCGCGTCCAGGCGCTTGAGCTGGACCAGCGCGAGGGCGGCGTTGAGGTCGGCCAGGTTGTATTTGAAACCGGGCTCGATCACTTCCGCCTGCGGCTTGCGTCCATGGCTCAGGCGGTCGTAGGCATCGACCCCGAGGCCGTGGAACTTGAGGCGGCGGACCCGTTCGGCGAGGGCACTGTCGTCGCTGACGAACATCGCGCCTTCGGCGCAGGTCAGGTTCTTGATCGCGTGGAAGGAAAAGATCGCCGTGCCGCGGGAGCCTACCGGGCGCCCGCGGTATTCGCTGCCGACCGCGTGGGCGGCGTCCTCGACCAGGGCGATGCCGTGGCGCCCGGCGACCGTGCGCAGGCCTTCGAGATCCAGGGTGGAGCCGGCGTAGTGCACCGGCACGATGGCGCGGGTGCGCGGGCCGATGGCGGCTTCCACTGCCTGCGCCGAACACATCAGGGTGTCGCGGTCGACGTCGACGAACACCGGGGTGGCGCCGAGCAGGGTGATGACGTTGGCGGTGGAGACCCAGGTCAGCGACGGCGTGATCACTTCGTCGCCGGGGCCGATGCCCAGCGCCAGCAGGGTGACGTGCAGGGCGCCGGTGGCCGAGGATAGCGCCACCGCGTGGCGGCAGCCGAGGCGTTCGGCGAAGCGCTGTTCGAGCTCCTGGTTCTTCGGCCCGGTGGTGATCCAGCCGGAACGCAGGACCTGCTCCACGGCAGCGATTTCGTCCTCGCCGATGCTTGGCCGGGAGAATGGCAGAAAGTCCAGTGACATGTAATGAAGCCTCGGTACTGGGAGGGCGGTACGAAGAGGTTATTTATATGTCGCTGAATGCTGCCTGAACGTTTGTTAAGACTCGCTTAACAACGGCTGAATGAAGACTGAACGAACTCGAAGAAACTGGAGGATAAAGCCGGAAGCCTCTTTTTCAGGGGCTTGCAGGGTTGGTTGGAATGGATCTCGGGTGTTTTCTGAGTGGCCTTTATTAATAACCCGAGTCCTGTTTCTTTAAGGGTTCATTAATACTTGATGTCCGCTCCCCGTGAATATTCCGGAAACTTCATGGAAACATGGGGAGGGCCAGGGAAAGTCAATCCCGTAGGTTGTCGGAAAAAAACAACCCCCTGGCGGATCGCTCCGCCAGGGGGCCGGGTCGACGCTTCAGCGGCTGCCGGCGACCACTTGCAGGGCCGGTTCTGCGGTGCGCCCGTAGACGTCTTCCAGGCGCTCGATGTCGTCCTCGCCGAGGTAGCTGCCGGACTGCACCTCGATGATCTCCAGCGGGATCTTGCCGGGGTTGGCCAGGCGGTGCACGGAGGCGATCGGGATGTAGGTCGACTGGTTCTCGGTGAGCAGGAAGGTCTTGTCGTCGCAGGTCACCTGGGCGGTCCCGGAAACCACGATCCAGTGCTCGGCGCGGTGGTGGTGCATCTGCAGCGAGAGGCGCGCGCCGGGCTTCACGGTGATGTGCTTGACCTGGAAGCGGCCGCCCATGTCCACCGAGTCGTAGGAGCCCCACGGACGGTAGACCTCGCAGTGGTTCTGGGTCTCGCTGCGGCCTTGGGCGTCGAGGTCCTTGACCACGTGCTTGACGTCCTGCACCCGGTCCTTGTGGGCGATCATCATGGCGTCCTTGGTTTCCACCACCACGATGTCCTCCAGGCCGATCACCGAGACCAGCTTGCCGTTGCCGTGCACCAGGCAGTTGTGGCTGTCGTGGACCAGCACGTCGCCCTTGGTGACGTTGCCGTTGGCGTCCTTGGCGTGCACGTCCCAGATCGACGACCAGCTGCCGACATCGTTCCAGCCGGCGGACAGCGGCACCACGCAGGCGCGTGAGGTCTTCTCCATCACCGCGTAGTCGATGGAGTTGTCCGGGCAGCATTCGAAGGTGGCGGCGTCGATGTTCACCAGGTCGCCGTCGTGCTGGCTGCGCTCCAGGGCCAGCAGGCAGGTGTCGTAGATGTCGGCGTCGTGCTTCTTCAGTTCTTCCAGGTAGCGGCTGGCGCGGAACAGGAACATGCCGCTGTTCCAGTAGTAGCCGCCGGCGGCGACGAACTCGCGGGCGCGGGCTTCGTCGGGCTTCTCGACGAAGCTCTGCACCCGGCTGACGCCTTCCGGCAGTTGCGCATCGGCGCTCGCGCGGATGTAGCCGTAGCCGGTCTCGGGGCGGCTGGCGGGAATGCCGAAGAGCACCATCTCGCCCTTTTCGGCGGCGTTGGTGGCCAGCGCCAGGGCCTGCTGGAAGGCGCGCTGGTCCTCGATCACGTGGTCGGCGGGAAGGATCAGCAGCAGTTCGTCGCGGCCTTCGGCGACCAGTTTCATCGCGGCGATGGCCACCGCCGGCGCCGTGTTGCGGCCGAAGGGTTCGAGGAGGATCGCCTGGCTCGCCAGGTTCTGTGCCTCCAGCTGTTCCTGGACGATGAAGCGGTGCTCCTTGTTGCACACCAGCAGCGGCGCCTGCATGCCGTCGAAGGCCAGGCGCTTGATGGTCTGCTGGAACAGGGTGTCGTCGCCGGTAAGGGCGAGGAACTGCTTGGGGTACTGCTTGCGGGAAAGAGGCCAGAGTCGCGAGCCGCTGCCACCGGAAAGGATTACTGGGATCATGTTGTTTCTCCTTGAAGCGATGCGTCTGTCTAGGGATCCCGCCGCGCGGCGGGATATCTCGTTACCGGGCTCCACGGAGCCCCGGGTGACCTCTCCAGTGCGCTCCTTCTGCGGGAGCGCTGACGGTTGGTGCGCCGGTGTCGGGCCGGTCTTGTTGTGTGGAATGCCGGGAGGGGCGAGCCCCTCCCGGTCGGTCTCAGTCCGCCTTCACCGGGCGCTTGACCCAGACCGGCGCGAGCTTGCCGCCGCTGCCGGTGACGTACAGGCAGACCACCTCGCCGCGGGCCAGGGTGACCGGCTTCAGGTCGCTGACCTTCTTGCTGCCGTCGAACAGCGCCAGGTTCACCTTCACCGGGTTGATCTCGCGGTCGCCGTGGCTTTGCGGGCCGACGTCCTTGACCACGTCGGTCTTGCCGTCGGCGGTCTTCAGGGTCAGCTTCGAGCCGCTGAGGTTCTGCACCCGTACCAGCGCCTTCTGCTTGTTCTTGAACGGCGGCTCGGCCACCAGCTGCGGCTTGCCGCCGGGCTGGCTGACCAGGGTGTAGTAGCTGTCCGGGTCGAGCTTGACCGGCAGGCTCTGCTGGCCGACCTGGGCGGTGTAGCTGCCGGGGGGGAGGAACTTGAAGTCGCTGGAACCGAGCGGCGCGACGTCGTTCAGGCTGGTGCTGCCGACTGACACGTCGAGTTCGCTGTTGCCGGCGTTGTAGGCGCGGACGAAGGCCGAGCCCTTGGGGGCCTGGGGCCCGTACAGGGCGCCCTCGTCGGCCTGCGCGGCGAATGCGGCGACGCCGAGGGAAAGTGCGCAGGCCAGGCGGGTCCAGGTGTGGCGGCGGGTCATCGGGTTCATGGGTATTCCTCCGTTGCTTCTTCTTCAGCGGGGCGCTCGGCCCCGTGGGTAAACAGCCTTGGCTGTGTTCGTTCAATCGTTGCGGCTGGCGGCCAGGCGCTCATCGCGGCCGCCGCTGGCCTTCAGCTGGGCGACCCAGTCGGCGTCGAACTGGCTGAGGTCGCTGGCCATCGGCAGGTAGCGCTCGGGAAACTCCCAGACCAGCAGTTGCGGCGGGTCCTTGCGGAAGCCTTCGTCCTGCAGCAGTTCCAGCATCGGTTCGAGGGGGCCCTTGCCTTCCTTCGCGTAATTGATCAGGTCGGCGGACAGCGCCTGTTTCAGCGCGCCCTCGAAGTTCCACCTGGGGTTGGCGCTGTAGCTGGTGCCGACCAGCGCCAGGCGCGGTTGCTGGCTATCGCCGAAGAGGTCGTCGCCCGCGCCGGACTGCTGGCCGCCCGGCAGTGCCGGCGCGGCTTCGGTGGTGCGTTGCTGCAACTGCTCCGGACGCGGCAGCAGTTCGTCGAACAGCGGGTCGAGCGGCAGGAAGCTGAGCAGGTCGCCCTTGTGCGTGCGTTCTTCGCCGACGCGGGTGACGAAGTTCTGCGCCGGCACATCCAGCAGGTGCGTCTCGCGGATCTCCGCGCCGAGGCGCTGGGCCACGGTTTCCGCGCCGAGCGGCGACCAGTGGGTGTCGGTGCGCAGGAACACCGCGCCGTTGTCCTTGGCCTGGCGCAGGCTGCCGAGCAGGTCGGGACTGTCGATGCCGGCGGCGCGGGCGCGGGCCAGGAAGTCCTGGTAGAGGCTGTCGTGCAGCGCGGCCGGCTGCTCGCGGCCGATGTGCTCGGGATACAGGCGGGCCTTGGCCGGGATCACCGCGAGCACCAGCTTGACGCCGCGTCGGTTCAGCTCCCGCTGCACGCCGCGTACCAGTGCCCAGTTGTCTTCCAGTTGCTGGCCGCTCGGTGCCGGCTTGAACTCTTCGTCGGTGAACAGCCAGCCGTCCTTGCCGATCACCACGCCGGGGCGGCCTTCGTGGAACAGCGTGTAGTCGAGTGCGGCCCAGAGGTTGGTGCCCAGGCGCTTGATCGGGAATTCCTTGTCGTAGTGGGCTTCGAAGGCGTGCGCCAGCTTGCCGTTGAGCAGTGGCGTATCGGCCGCGGCGGAGAAGCCCGGCACGCTCTTCAGCGACCATCCGGCGAGCCCCAGCAGCAGCCCGCCGAAGGCGGCGATATAGGCGTATTGCAGGGGGCGGGAAATGCTCTGTGTCATGGCGTGGGCCTCGCTCAGAACTGGAAGTAGAGGAATGGCGAGTAGCTCTGCGCGGAGAGCTTCAGCACCGAGGCGGCGAACAGCAGGAGCAGCGCCAGGCGGGTGGCCAGGACGGGCAACTGGCTGAGCCAGCTCGGCTGGTAGACCAGCGCGCCGCTCGGCGAGTAGGCGATCGCCGCCGGGTCGCCGGCGGCCTCGCGCGGGGCGCGCGGCTGGGCACTGGCCGGGCCGTCGGCGGCCACTTCGTCGCTGTTCGCCGCGGCCTTGGGCGCCTTGGTCTGCAATGGCTGGTTGTAGAACTGGCGCAGGCCGAAGAACGCCAGCACCAGGTAGGCCAGGACCAGGGTGCCGACCTGCAGGCCGGTGAGGCTGGCGCGGTTCAGTTCGGAGAGCTGCCAGGTGCCGAAGCTGAACATGGCTTCGTACATGCGCCAGGCGACCTGCAGGTTCTCGGCGCGGAAGATCACCCAGCCGATCACCACCAGGAGGAAGGTGAACGCCCACTTCAAAGGGTTGAGCACGCGCGGCGCGGCGTTCACTCCGAGGGCCCGCTCGATCGCCAGCCACATGCCGTGCCAGGCGCCCCAGATGATGTAGGTGAAGTTGGCGCCGTGCCACAGGCCGCCGAGGAGCATGGTCAGGAACAGGTTGCGGTAGGTCTGGAAGGTGCTGCCGCGGTTGCCGCCCAGGCTGATGTAGAGGTAGTCGCGCAGCCAGGTCGACAGGCTGATGTGCCAGCGCCGCCAGAACTCGGTGATCGACTGGCTGATGTAAGGCTGGTTGAAGTTCTCCATGAAGCGGAAGCCCATCATCAGGCCGAGGCCGATGGCCATGTCGCTGTAGCCGGAGAAGTCGAAGTAGAGCTGCGCGGTGTAGGCCAGGGCGCCGAGCCAGGCGTCGCCGGTGGTCGGGTTCTGCAGGGCGAAGCAGTGGTCGGCGAGGGCGGCCAGGGTGTCGGCGATGAACACCTTCTTGACGAAGCCCTGCATGAAGCGGGTGCAGCCTTCGGCGAACTTGTCGACGGTGTGGGTGCGGTGGTTGAACTGGTCGACCAGGTCCTTGAAGCGCAGCACCGGGCCGGCGATCAGGTGCGGGAAGATCGCGACGAAGGCGGCGAAGTCGATCAGGTTGTGGGTCGCCGGGGTATCGCCGCGGTAGACGTCGATGATGTAGCTGATCGACTCGAAGGTGTAGAAGGAGATGCCGATCGGCAGCAGGATGTGGGTCAGCACGAACGGCTGCATGCCGAACGAGGTGATGATCTCGTTGAGGCTGTCGACGCCGAAGTTGGCGTACTTGAAGTACCCGAGCACGCAGAGGTCGACCACCACGCCGAGGATCAGCCAGCGTTGCGCGGCCCTGGTGCGTACGCCGGCGGCGCCGATGCGCAGGCCGATCCAGTAGTTGAAGACGGTGACCCCGGCGAACAGCAGGAGGAAGTCCACCCGCCACCAGGCGTAGAACACGTAGCTGGCGATCAGCAGCAGCAGGTTCCGGTAACGTTCGCCGCTCAGGTAGTACAGGCCGAGAAAGACCGGCAGGAACAGGAACAGGAACACGTTTGAAGAAAAGACCATGCCGTCTCTCTCTCTAGAGCGTCAACCATTCAGGTCGGCCCTGCCTTTCCGCGCCCTGGAGCGCTCGAGGAAAGGCGGGACGACCCGCCGTTTTCCTCCCCGTGGTGTTGCCTAAGGTGTTGCGCCCGCCCGCGTCTGTCGCGCATGGGTCGGGGTGTGGCGCCTGGTCGGCGAGCGGGGTAGAGGGGCGCGTGGCCCCCGGCCTGTGCGCCCGCTTCCCGCCACGCCCTCAACTTCCCCCTTCGCGGCTGAACACCCGCGTCACTTCGCCGCCGAGGCGGAAACTGTTGAACGGCTCGCGGTCCTTCTTCGCCTCGAGCATCTTCGGCTCGCAGCGGTAGAGGGCGCAGTAGGGCTCCAGCCAGGCGTACTTGTTGTCGACCTTGAGGTCGGTCATGTCCTGGTCCTCGCCGGTCTTCTCCTCGAAGGTTTCCTCGTCGTCGACTCCCTTCATCACCCGCTCGGCCAGGCGCTGCAGGGCGCCGTGGTTCTCCTGGCGCAGGTCGACGCCGTTGACCTGGGCGAACGCGGCGATCATCGCCAGCGGTGGCAGCGCATAGTTGTGGTAGGCGAGGGCGCGCTGGCGGCGCTTGAGTTCGTTGGGCAGGAAGCCCTGCTCGTCGACCTGGTTGGCGGCGACCTTGAACTCGCTCACCGCCCAGTCGAAGAGGTCGCGGCGGTTGGTCACCACCGCGGTGGACATCACCGACCAGGCCGCCCAGTAGGAATGGTTGTTGATCTTCTTCAGCGGCAGGCCGCTCCAGTCGCGGACTACCTGGGTGCCGAGCCGGGCGAACCAGTCCTCGATTTCCCGGCTCTGCTCGGCGTGGGCCGCGAGCGGCCGCGAGCTGGAGAACTTCAGGCGCATGTAGGCGCCGGAGAGGCTGCCCAGCGCCCATTTGCGCATGGACTTGCCGGTGTGGTTGAAGTCGTCGCTCTGCAGGGCGCCGGCGCGGGCCCAGGCGCTCATCCAGTTCAGTGCGCAGGCCAGGTCGCCGTCGCGGCCGCTGCGCATGTACTGGGTGACCAGCTTGGTGGCGCCGCGCTCCATGTCGGTGATGTCCTTGATCTGCGAGCGGAAGGTCTTCTCCGCCTTGACGTTGAGGGTCGCCCGCGCCGAATCGGAGCCTTCGTACTTGCTGGTGAAGACCAGGCTGCCGGTATACGGCGGCGGCACCGCGGGGCAGCTGCCGGCGCTGCCCTTGCGCTCGCCGACCGCCGCGTAGTAGCCGGGCGGGGGTACCAGGTCGGCGGCCTGGCTGACCTGGCTGGCGAGCAATGCCGCGGCGAGGGCACCGGGCAGGGCGATACGGATCAGGTGGGACGTTTTCATCGTTTACCTCCCGGCCACCGACTGGCTGGCCTTGGCGGGCGCCGCCTGGCAGATGCTGGCCTGGACCTCCAGGCCCTGGGGCATGTCCTCCGGCGCTTCGATTTCCAGGGAAAGGAACTGCTGGTCGGCCCAGTCGCTGTCGTTGCGCAGCTGGAAGACGTAGCGGCCGCCGGTATCGACGGCTTTCGACTGCTCGATCTTCAACTGCTCGCGGCGGCCGTTCATGTACCAGATGGTGTTCTTCAACTCGTGTACCGAAGGGTCGCTGTAGGTCACGTCGGCGACGTAGCTGCCGCTACGGATCGGTAGCGCGGCGCTGTTCAGCAGCACCTCGTTGCGGCCCTGGCGCAGCTTGACCTTGCGGCTGAGTACGGTCTTCCGGCCGGAGCAGCCGTTGTCCACCAGCGGCATGGCCTGGCGGTAGAAGCTCTTCTGCGCCATGTCGTAGTGGGTGGCGAATTCCCAGATGAGGATCTTCGGCGGGTTCTTGTGGAATTCCTCGCTGGTCATGTACGCCAGCAGCGAACTGTCGAAGCCGCCGCCGGACACCGCGTTGTTGAGGATGTCGGCGCCGCTGAACTCCTCCAGGAAGCCGGCGAAGTTGTAGGCCGGGCCGCTGTTGGAGGTGCCGACCAGGGCGATCTGCGGGTTGCCGCCGTCGCCGAACAGGTCGCCGCTGTCGCTGGCGCCCACCGGCTCGGTCTCGAAGCGGTCGACGTACTGGGTGGCGTAGCTGTTGCCGCAGAGTTGCGCGGCGGCCTTGTGGAAGGTGCCGAGCTTGGACAGCAGGCCGACGCGCTTGCTTTCGAACTGCTTCTTCGGGATCTCCTCGAAGCCGGGCACCTGCTTCAGCGTCTCGGCCACGATCTTCGCGCTGCGCCGGGCGCCATGGGGAGTCCAGTGGTGGTCGCCCTTGAAGTAGTAGGCGTGCTCCTCCTTCTCGTCGAACAGCGGCGAGAAGTCCGGGGTCCAGATGCCGGCCTGGCGGAAGCGGGCGATGGTCGCCAGGTAGTTCTTCTTCGCCAGCTCGTAGTCGAAGCCGGCCTTTTCCGCCGGGCTGAGCTTCTCGCGGTTCACCAGGCCGCGGGTCGGCTGGTAGACCACCACCAGCTCGATGCCCTTGCGCTTGAGTTCGTCGCGCAGTGCGCGGAGTTCGCGCCAGCCTTCGGCGCTGGTGCCGAAGTCGGTACGCAGGTCGTAGGTGGTGCGGAACAGCCAGTCATCCTGGGCCTGCACCAGGTGGGTGAAGAAGCCCAGGTACTTGGTGTTGTAGCGCGAGTCGTCGGCGGCGGCCGGGCACAGGTTGCCGGCCGGCAGCGCCTGGTAGCTCGGCGCCGCGCCGGGGTCGGCGGCCAGGGCTGCCTGGGCCAGGCAGAGGCCGGCGGCCAGGGCGCTCAGGCGGAACAGTCGGGAAGTGCGGGTTTTCATGCGTCTGGGTCCTCAGTCCTGGAGTTCGGCCTGGCTTTCCACGGGGTCGATCAGCACCGCCTTGTCCTGGCGCACCAGCAGGTCGAGGATCTGGTCCTGCTTCTCGCCGAGAACGCCGGGCAGGCTGATGCCGGAGGATTTGGTCGGGGCGAGCATCGCCACCCGGTACAGTTCGAGGCTCAGCGGCGAATCCACCGAGAGCGGGCCGGAGCCGTTGCCGGCGAGCTTGCCGCCGACCACGATCAGCGAGACCTTGGTGTCGAATGGGTCGAGGGCGATGTTGCGGTCGGTGTTGGTGAGGTCCTTGATGTGGCCGTACACGCCGATCAGCTGGTTGCCCGCCGCGAGGTTCTCGTAGAGGCGGATGTTCACGCTGTTGCGCACGCGGATGCCGTGGCGGCGGTTGGCCAGGACCTGGTTGCCCCAGAGTAGGTTGTCGCCGCTCTCGTAGAGGGTGATGCCGTCGGAATGGTTGCGATAGACCTCGTTGTAGGCCACCAGGTTGCCCTCGCTGTTACGGTCGAGGACGATCCCGGAAAGCTTGTTCTCGTAGCTGCGGTTGTTGAAGATGAAGCTGTCGTTGACTTCCCGCGAGACGATGATGCCGTGCTTCTTCCTGGTCCCGTGGACGGTGTTGTCGGCGATGATCAGGCGGTGCGAACGGTCGTGCGGGTCGATGCCGTAGACGATGTTGTCGCGGTAGGTGTTGCCCTTCACCACCAGGTCGTCGGCCTCGTAGCAATAGAAGCCGTACCAGCTGTCGACGATGGTCGAGTCGATCACCCAGCCCTTGGGGCGCGGGCGCTTCATCTGCTTGTCCATGCCCGGGCTGTACTGCGAGATGGAGATGCCGTAGGCCTTGGAGGCGTTATAGCCGAAGCTGGTGAAGGTGCTGTTGCTCAGGTACACCTCGGCGCCGCCCCAGGAGATCAGGAACGGACGGAACTCGTTGGGCGTCTTGAACCAGGCCGGCTCCTTCTTCGATTCGCTCCAGCCGGTGACCTTGCTGTCGCGGACGAACAGCATGCCGTCGTTGACCAGGAACGCGCCGCGCTCCTGGGACAGGCGCAGTTCCTTGACCTGCTTGTCGATGTCGAGGGTCGCGCCCTGGCTGACCACGATCGGCAGGCGGGCGACGAACACCCCCGGCTCGACCTGTTCCAGCGCGCTGGCGGGAAGCTTGCCGGCGAGCTGGGCGAGGTTCACGTAGCCGCCTTCGATGAAGATCGCCTGGGGCATCTGGCGCTGGCGCTTGACCCATTCGGCGAGGCGGTTGCTGCCACCGGTGAACTCCTTCAGCGGCTGCTGCTGGACCATGCGCTGCACGCTGGCGCGGCCACCCGGCTTGCGCACGATCTTGGCTTCCACCGCGGCGGCGGTGTAGCCGGAGAGGTCGGGCAGTTTCGGCGGGTCCAGGTGCAACGGTTCGGCCGGCGCGGTGGTCACCGTGTAGTTGCCGGTTTCCTTCAGGCCCTGGGTCAGGCCCGGCTCGTTGCCGGCCTGCGCCGGGACCGGCTGCGGTTTCTCCACCGGCTGCGCCGCCCACGCCTGGCCGTGCAGCAGCACCGCGCCGAGCACTGCCGCGGCCAGCGGGCGCAGGCGCGGGAGCCGGCGGCGGGGGATCGAAAGGGAAATGTCGGGCATGTCCGGTTTCCTCGCGGGGCTCAGAAGCGCCAGATGAAGTCGACGAAGGCGCGGTGCATGGTCGAGTCGGTGCCCGGCCCGTAGGCGTCGCCCGGCTTGAACAGGCCGCCGCGGAAGCGGATCAGCGCCGAGGGCTCGTCGACGTACTGGCTCATCGAGGCCGGCAGCAGGCCTTGCTTGAAGTACTTGGTCACCACCAGGTCGAGTTCCTGGCCGATGTCCTTCTCGCCCGGTTGCAGGGCGGCGTTGATGCCGCTGGTGCCGATGTCGGAGTCGTCGTCGACGCGCCAGAACTTGTGGTAGACCAGGCTCGCGTCGTAGTCCTCGCGCAGTTGCCAGGAGCCGAACAGGGTGGCTGCCTGGAGGTTGCTCAGTTCGCCGCGGAAGGCTTCGCCGAAGCGGTGCACGCGCGAGCGGGTGCCGGTGAAGTTGGAGCGATTGCTCTCCAGCCCGGTCTGCTGGAACTGCTCCTCGCCGTCCTTGCCACCGCCGCTGCCGCGGGCGTAGCCGACGCCGGCCTTCCATTGCTCGTCGATGTTCCAGCGCAGGCCGAGGTCGACGCCGAAGGCATTGACGTCGCCGCTCTGCTTGCCGGTGGCGATGCGCCGGTCGTCGACCGTGGTGGTGGTCAGGTTGTCGCGGTCGCCGGTCAGCCAGGTGGCGCTGGCCCAGTAGTTCAGCGGCATGCTCGAACGATAGTTGTAGGCATCGCCGGTAGCCTCGATGCCGAGCCAGGTGAGCTGGCCGGTATAGGTCTTGTCGAGGTTGTCGACTTCCTCGCCGGGGCGGCGCAGGTGGCCGCTGTCGTCGGCGTGGTGGATGCGCACGCCGATGCGGTGGTGCGGCGCCCACTGGGTGGAGATGTCGCCGAACACATGGGTGCGGTCCTTGTCCTCCGGAGCCAGTTCGTCGAGGTCGGTGCGGTATTCGCTGAAACGCTGGGCGACTCCGGCGTGGGCGTTGAGCAGGGTGGTCTCGAAGCTCCAGTTCAGCGCCTCGATGTTGGTGTCCTGCCACTGGCCGCTGTCTTCCCGCAGGCGCTGGCGGCCGAAGCGCAGGTGCTCGCCGGGGTAGGCGGTGAGGCCGGCGTAGTCGACCCAGAATTCGCGTGCGGCGAGGTAGCTCTTGTCCGGCTCGCGACCGTCGTTGCGGCTGTTGTTGCCGTCGTCGGTGTCCGATTGCAGGGTGTCGGTCTCGATGGTGTCGGTGGCGGCCACCGCCTGGCCCATGAAGTAGGCGCTCCAGTCGCCCCACTGGCCGAAGGCCCAGGGCCGCAGGTCGATACCGATGTCGTTGAGGGTGCCGCCGGGAGCGGTGCCGAGGTCGCGATCGTTTTCCGATTCGCCGGTGATCTTCACGTCCAGGCCGAAGTTCTTCGGTGCCTCGCCGCTGCCGGCGGCGAACGCCGGCGCGCCGAGCAGCAGGGCGATGGCCAGGGACAGGGCGCGCGGCGCGAAGGACGGCCGCGGGTTGACGGAACGGGAGCTGTTCATAGGCTTTCTGGCTCTTCTTCGTTGATCGGCGAGTCCTGGCTCTGCAGCAGGCTGACGGTGGCCTGCCAGTTGTTGCCGCGGCTCTGTTGTTCGCGCTTGAGCAATTGCTGCGCCTGGCTGCGTTCGGCCGGCGGCAGTTGCGCTTCGATCTGCCCGAGCAGGTCGCTGGCCTGCGGTACCTGCTGCTGCACGGCGAGCTGGCCGAAGACGTAGGCGTTGACCCGGTTCGGCTGGATGCCGCGGCCCTGCGACCAGAGCTGGGCCAGGGCCATGTCGGCGCTGGCCTGGCCGGCGCGGGCGGCGAGGATCAGGTGGTCGACGGCCTTCTGCGGATAGACCTTGCCGAGGAAGCCGCGGCGGTAGATCTGCCCCAGGTAGTAGTTGGCCTGGGGTTCGCTGGCGGCGGCCTTGAGCAGGTGCCGCTCGGCCTTGCGCGGGTCCTGCGGCGCCCACTTGCCGTCGTAGTAGAGGCGCCCGAGGAGCAGTTCGGCGCGTGGCTGGGCGGCGTCCTGGGCGTTCTTCAGGTAGCCGAGCATCTTTTCCAGGTCGCCCTGGTCGGGATAGTCGTAGAGCAGCTTGGCCAGGCTGACCCAGGCCGCGGGGTAGCTCGGCGCGATCTCTTCCAGCAGCGCCTGGGCGGTCTGCGGGTCGGGCTGGCCGAGTTCGCCGTCGGCGAGCACCCCGGCCACCGAGTCGACCCGCTCGCCGGGCACCCGGCCGGCCTTGTAGGCGGCGCGCAGCTGTTCGAGCAGGACCTTCTGCTTTTCCGCGTTGCCCTGCATCTGGTAGACCGTGGCCAGTTCGTACCAGCACACGTCCATGCGCCGCAGCCAGCGCTGGCAGACCTGCTCGATCTCGCCCAGGTGCTGGGCGTAGGTGCCCTGGGTGCGGTAGAGGATGATCTGCGCCAGGTCGGCCTGCGGCAGTCCGCGCGCGCGCCACTGGTCGATGCGCTGCTGCGGGTCGATTTCCGGCCAGGACTGCGGGTACTGCAGGTAGAGCACGATGAGCGGCACCAGGGCACTGTCCTCGCCCTGTTCGAAGGCCTGGCTGAGCAGGCGCTCGGCCTCGCGGTGCTCGGCGTCGCTGGCGCCGGGCTTGGCCGCCAGCCACTTGCCAAGGCGCGCGCGGGCCCGCGGCGAGGTCTGCGCGGCCTCGCGGTAGAGCTTTTCGGCCTTGGCCTGCTGGGCGCTGTCGCCGCTGGCGACCTGCATGTCGGCGAGGCCGACCTGGGCGTCGGCGTAACCCATCGCGGCCAGGGCCTGGTAGTTGCTCTGGGCGGTGGCGAGGTCGCCGCGCTCCAGGGCCTCCTGGGCCAGGCGCTGGTCGGGCAGTCCGGCGCAGCCGGCGGCCAGGGCGATGGCCGAGGCCAGCAGCAGGTGCCGGGACGCCAGGGGCAGGGGAGGGAGGATGGGCATCTTCATGGTCGGGTACCGGTCAGCGAGCGGTGGCCAGGGTCACGGCCTTGTTCAGCAGGGTGCGGCCGGGCAGGCCGCCGATGCTGACCTCGGCCGGGCGGCCGGCGTACTGGGCGTCGAGCGGCTGGTCGGGCTGGATCTGCACGCGGATTTCCGAGGACAGGTCGCCGTCCACCGGCGCGGTGTTGACGATGCGGCCGCTGCGGTTGACGCCGTCGCCGGCGACCTGGAAGTTCACCCGGGTGCCCGGCGCCAGCTCGGCGGCGTTGCGGTAGGGGAAGCGCGCCTCGATGCTGGCCACGCTGTCGCGCGGCGCGAGGGTGAAGATCACCTGGCCCTTGTTGGCGTATTGCCCGTCGGCTACCAGTTGCTGGACCACGCGGCAGTCGCAGGGGCTGGTCAGGGTCCCTTTCATCTGGTGGCCGAAGAGCTTCTCGATGTTGCCCGGGTTGAGCTGCTCCTCGGTCAGGTTGCCCTTGAGCATGTCCAGCAGGTTGGCCGAGAAGGTAGCGATCGGCGCGCCTTTGGCGACTTCCGCGTTGGGCCCGAGAAGGCTCTGCACGGTGCCCTCGCGGGGCATGGTGATCTGCTGGTTGGGGACGCTGACCACGCCGGAATCGGCATGGGTGACGAAGTACAGGTTGTACATCTGGTTGAGGATGAAGGCGAAGGCGCCGACTCCGACGACGAAGATCGCGGTGCTCAGGGTCACCGCCCGGACCCGGCCGAAGAAGCCCATCCCGCCGTTGCCGCCGCCCTGCTTGCGGGCCTTGGTGAAGTTCTCGCGCTGGAGGGTGTTGAGCATGTCGCCGACGCCGATCACCTCGCCGGCCAGGTAGGAGGTGATCAGGTAGCGCAGGGCCGCCACCTCGCGCGGCTTGAGGTTCTGGAACTCGCAGCCGACGCGGCGGCTGGCGGGGTCCACCGAGCGCACCTGGAACTCCACTTCGAGGGAAAAGCTGATGCTGTCGACCTGGAACAGCAGCTTGCCCTTGTACAGGTCGCCGGGCTGGATCGGCGCGCCGCTCGCGGTGAAGGCGAAGCCGCCGGCGGAGAGATCCAGCAGGCGTGCGTCGACGCCTTCGCGGTTGGCGCCGATGTAGCGGATGCGCGCCGGCAGCTTGACCCGGGCGAACTGGCGCTGGGCTTCGGATTCGTGCACGACGTTGACGTTGACGGCTGTATTCATGGTGTCGGGTCCTGTTCGGTCCAATCTGGGTCGATTTGCGCGCGGGCCGCGGCCCTGGCGTTGTCCGTAGTCGATTCGGTGGTCATACGATGGTCAGCAGCACGGCGACGAAGATGCTGGCGGCAGAGAAGGTCATGGCCCGCGACGACCAGGCGTTGAACCAGCGCTGGAAGCTGGCCAGGCCGCGCTCCAGCTTGGTCGGCTGGCGGGTCCAGGACTGCCGGTCGAGGCGGAAGAACACGTAGATCTTCACCAGCGCGCCGACGATCTGGTTGTAATAGAGGATCAGCGGATAGGCCGGGCCGATGCGGTGCCCGGAGAGCGAGAGGAGCAGGGTCAGCACCAGGCGGGTGAGGCCGATCCAGAGCAGGTACACCAGCAGGAAGGCGATGCTGTACTTGAGGCTGGCGAGGATCGCCACCACCAGGCCGAGCAGGCTGGTCCACATCGAGACGCGCTGGTCGAACAGCACCAGCATGGTGAACCAGCCCAGGCGCCGCGCGCCGAGCTTGAGCGCGCGCGAGTTCTGCCGTAGGTTGTTGCCGTACCAGCGGTACATCAGCTTGCGACTGGCCTTGATGAAGCTCTTCTCCGGCGGGTGCTCGACCGTGTTGATCGCCGCGTCGGGCACGTAGAAGGTGTCGTAGCCCAGGCGCATCAGGCTGAACCAGCTGGACTTGTCGTCGCCGGTGAGGAACTTGAAGCGACCCAGGCGCCAGTGCTCCAGGTGGTCGTTCTCGACGTCGGTGATGAACTCGGGGTTGGTCACCACCCGGGCGCGGAACACCGACATCCGTCCGGTCATGGTCAGCACGCGCTTGGACAGGGCCATCGAGCACATGTTGATGTGGCGCTGGGCGAAGCGCAGCTTGTGCCACTCGCTCATCACGTAGCCGCCCTGCACTTCGCAGAATTCATTGGTGGTGAGGCCGCCGACGTTGGGGAAGAGCTTGAACCAGGGCACGGTCTTCTTCACCACGCCGTGGTCGAGCACGGTGTCGCCGTCGATCACCGCGACCACCGCGTCGTCGTCCGGCAGGTGCCGGGAAATCGCGCGGAAGCCATAGGCCAGGCCGTCGCGCTTGCCGGTGCCGGGAATCCGCACGAAGTCGAGGCTGACCCGGTCCGGCGGGTTCATCTTCTCCCACAGAGAACGGACCAGGACCTCGTCGGACATCTCGACGATGGAGCAGACCACGGTGGTCGGGTAGCCGCTGTCGATGGCTTCGCGGATCACCGAGCGATAGACCATGGCAGTGGTCAGGGCGTCGATGCGGAAACTGGTGACCATCAGGAACACGTGCGACGGGTCGGCCGCGCTGCCCAACTGGCGCACGCGCCGGCGGTAGTACGGGTAGACCACGTGGAGGAACAGCATGCCGCGCAGGAAGTGCACGCCGCCCATGGAGTAGCGCCAGATGCCGACGGCGCCGATAAGCAGGATGAAATCCTTGGAGTCGGCGTCGAACACGGTCTTCGGCACTGCCAGCGCGAGCACCATCAGCAGGCTGAGGAACACCAGCCAGCCGGTGGCTTCGGCGAGGCCACGTTTGTAAGTTTCCATCATCAGTTCCATCGGGCTGGGGACCTTGGCCTCGACGCCGGCGTGCGCTTGTTGTTGTTATGGCGCACGCCGCGGAGACGGCCTTTGGTCCGAGGGCGATAAAGAGGTTCTTTACCGGCTCACGGGGCCAGGGGGCGGCCCGCTACCAGCAGATGCCCTCGGCCTGGGCAGTGGTGGTGTGCGGCATGAAGCCCACCAGGTCGACCAGCTTCTTGCCGCTCGGGGTCTTGTTCACCAGGTCGACGAACAGCTCGTCGCCATTGCCCAGCACCAGCACATCGGAACTCGCCACCACTTCGTCGAGGTCGGAGACCAGCAGTGAGGAGACGTGCGGGATCTTCGACTCGATGTATTCCTTGTTGGCCCCGTGGACACGCGCGTATTCGACGTTGCGGTCGAAGATGCGCAACTCGTAGCCCTTGCCGATGAGCATCTCGGCCAGCTCCACCAGCGGGCTTTCGCGCAAATCGTCGGTGCCGGCCTTGAACGACAGGCCGAGCAGGCCGACCTTGCGGGTGTCGTGGCTGGTGATGAGATCGAAGGCCTTCTGCACCTGGTTGGAGTTGCTGCGCATCAACGAACCGAGCATCGGGTGCTCGACGTCCAGCTGGCTGGCGCGATAGGTGAGGGCGCGTACATCCTTGGGCAGGCAGGAGCCGCCGAAGGCGAAGCCGGGACGCATGTAGTAGCGCGACAGGTTGAGCTTGTGGTCCTGGCAGATCACGTCCATCACCTCGCGGCCGTCGACGCCGACCGCCTTGGCGATGTTGCCGATCTCGTTGGCGAAGGTGACCTTGGCGGCGTGCCAGACGTTGCAGGTGTACTTGATCATCTCGGCGACCTCGACGGTCTTGCGGATGATCGGCGCGTCCAGCTCGCGGTAGATTTCCTCGAGAAGGTCGCCGGTCTGCTTGTCCAGTTCGCCGATCACGGTCATCGGCGGGAAGTCGTAGTCCTTGATCGCGGTGCTCTCGCGGAGGAATTCGGGGTTGGTGCCGACGCCGAAGTCGACCCCGGCCTTCTTGCCCGAGCAGTCCTCGATCAGCGGGATCACCACGTTGTTGACGGTGCCCGGCAGTACGGTGCTGCGCACCACCACGGTGTGGCGTTCGGACTTCTCGCGGATGGCGAAGCCGATCTCGCGGCAGACGGTCTCGATGTAGCCCAGGTCCAGGTCGCCGTTCTTCTTGCTCGGCGTGCCGACGCAGATGAACGATACGTCGGAGTCCAGCACGGCCTTCTTGAAGTCGGTGGTGCCCGAAAGCCGTCCGGTCTGCCGGCCTTGCTGCAACAACGCTTCCAGGCCCGGTTCGACGATGGGCGACTTGCCCTGGTTGATCAGGTCGATCTTGGTGCTGGAGACATCCACACCAATGACTTCATGACCGCGTGCCGACAGGCAGCCAGCACATACTGCACCGACATAGCCCAAACCAAAGATGCTGATTCGCATCGCATTCACCTCGATTGTTTGTCGCGCCGTTAATGAGGTGGCCGTATGGCCACTTCCCTATCTGGCGAGCCGTTACTACGAGCCCCGATCCAGAGCCCTTGATCCGCCTTCAGGCAGTTTCGAATAGAGTGCTTAGTTGTTCGGCACTCTAATAGGGCAAGTTATAAGTTCATGCCCTTTAATGTTTCAGGTGGGTTTCAATAACGGTGCATAACCCGACCTTGGATGCTTCGTTTTAGTTCGGTCCATAGAATTCAAGTTTCTAAAGGCCTTTAATTTCAACAGGTTGAGTTTGTCCCTCGGAGCGGAGTCCGATTATTCGAGACGGTTTCAAGTTGCTCTGCCCATAACTATCGATAGGCATCGCGGTGATAGGATGTTTTCTCTGCGAGGGAAGTTCCGGCCGTTTGTCCCGCTCGCGAAATATTTGGAAATATCCGTTTGATATCACTTGATACCAACTTGATGGCCTTTCCGTTAAATGCCTGCCAATGGCCACTAGTTGCAGAATGCATGGCGGCTGAAAGTTCCGCGTCACCGGAATGAAACAGAAGCCGCTTTTACCGCCTTAAGCAAACCTTAAGGATTCCTTAATCTTCGACCCATGCACTTTGCAATCGTAATTTGCATGTAATGGCGGGAGGCTGGTAATGGCCAATGGATTACGCCGGAGATGGCATTTCCGCCTTGAATTGGGGAAAAGTCTGTGGGCTGGGCGTGAAAAAATGTGATGCAGTTCCGAATGACTTGCAGACGAACGGTTGAGTAGGCCTATTCGCCACAAGGGCTTTTCCGGGGAGAAAGGCGACGCAGCAGGGGTGTCGGAGGGACGAACGGTAGCGCCAGGAGGCGTCGGCGTGCCGAAAGAGGAGCGGCCCGCCAGGACGGCGGGCCGGGGAGATCAGTCTTGCGGGGCGTCCCTGAGGAATACCAGCTGATCCGGGCCGGATTGCTCGGCGCTGAAGTAATAGCCGTGGGCATTGAAGTCCTTCAGCCCGGCCGGGTCGCGCAGGCGCTCGCGGATCACGTAGCGAGCCATCATGCCGCGAGCCTTCTTGGCGTAGAAGCTGATGATCTTGTACTGGCCGTTCTTCAGGTCCTTGAACTCGGTGTCGATGACCCGCGCTTGCAGTGCCTTGCGCTTCACCGCGCCGAAGTACTCGTTGGAGGCCAGGTTGAGCAGCACGTCGTCGCCCTGGGCGGCCAGCGCTTCGTTCAGCCACTGGCTGATACGCTCGCCCCAGAAGGCGTAGAGATCCTTGCCACGGGCGTTGGCCAGGCGGGTGCCCATTTCCAGTCGATAGGGCTGCATGAGGTCGAGCGGGCGCAGCACGCCGTAGAGACCGGAGAGCATGCGCAGGTGGTCCTGGGCGAAGGCGAAATCGTCCTCGCCGAAGTCTTCCGCGTTGAGGCCGGTGTAGACATCGCCCTTGAAGGCGAGCAACGCCTGCTTGGCGTTCTCCGGGGTGAACTCCGGATGCCAGCTGGCGTAGCGAGCGGCATTCAGGCCGGCGAGCTTGTCGGAAAGCTTCATCAGTTCGCTGATCTGCAGTGGCGTGAGCTGGCGCAGTTGCTGGATCAGTTCCTGGGCGTGGTCCAGGTATTGCGGCTGGGTGAAGCGGTGGGTGACCGGCGGGGTCTCGTAGTCCAGGGTCTTGGCGGGGGAAATCACCATCAGCATCGTTCAGGCTCCTCGAATCGTCGGGCGATTGTAGGGGCTGGAGACGTCCGGCTCCACCTATGCGGTCGATAGGGAAAGGCGCCGCCGACCGAACGGCGCCGAGGTATCAGGCCTGGACGGGAGCGAGGTGCGCGGCGACGCTGCCCCGGGCGGCGAACACCACCAGGTGGTCGGCGGCGACGCGGATACCGACGTCATCGCCCGGCTGGTGGTCGGCATGGCTGGGGAAGATCGATTCCAGCTGGGTACCGGTGGGCAATTGCAGGCGGTACAGGGTGGCGGCGCCGAGGAAGGTCTTGCCGACGATCCGCGCCTTCAGCTCGCCCTGCGGCGCGTGCACCAGGTCGTCCGGGCGCAGCAGGACGTCTACCGCGCTGCCGGAAGGCAGGCTGTAGGCGCGATTGCCGCGGATCACGCCGAGTTCGGTCTGCACCGTATCGGGGCTGAGCAACTGGCCGCGAATGAAGTAGCCCTGGCCGACGAAGCTGGCGACGAAGGGCGTCAGCGGCTCGTGGTAGAGGTTGTAGGGAGTGTCCCACTGTTCCAGGTGACCTTCCTTGAACACGCCGATGTGGTCGCAGACGGCGAAGGCTTCTTCCTGGTCGTGGGTCACCAGGATCGCGCTGGTGCCGCGTGCCTTGAGGATCTCGCGAACCTCCTGGCTGAGGCTGCGGCGCAGTTCCACGTCGAGGTTGGAGAAGGGTTCGTCGAGCAGCAGCAACAGCGGTTCGGGCGCCAGCGCGCGGGCCAGGGCCACCCGTTGTTGCTGGCCGCCGGAGAGTTCGTGGGGGTGGCGCGCGGCGAGGTGGTCGAGCTTGACCAGCTCCAGAAGCTCGCGCACCAGGCGTTCGCGTTGTGGATGCTTGCGGATGCCGAAGCCGACATTGTCGGCCACGCTGAGATGGGGGAACAGCGCGTAGTCCTGGAACACCATGCCGATCCGGCGTTTCTCCGGCGCCAGGGTGAAGCCGGGACGCGAGATGACTTCGCCGCCCAGCTCGATCTGCCCGGCCAGCACCGGTTCGAAGCCGGCGATGGCGCGCAGGGTGGTGGTCTTGCCGCATCCCGAAGGACCCAGCAGGCAGCCGATGTCTCCGGCATTGAGGTGCAGGTCGAGGTCCTGCACCACTTTCTGCGAGGCGTAGCCGCAGGCGAGATCTTTCAGGTTCAGCAGCAGGTCGTGGCTCATGGGCTCAGGCGTAATGGGCGTGTTCGATCAGCAATTCGAGGAGGGCCTTCTGCGCGTGCAGACGGTTCTCTGCCTGGTCCCAGGCTACCGAGCGCGGGTCGTCCAGCAACTCTTCGCTGATTTCCTCGCCGCGGTGGGCCGGCAGGCAGTGCATGAATAGTACATCGTCGGCGGCCCCATCGAGCAACGCGGCGTTCACCTGGTAGGGACGGAACAGGGCGATGCGCGCGGCGGCTTCGTCTTCCTGGCCCATCGAGGCCCACACGTCGGTGCTCACCAGGTGCGCGCCGGCCACCGCCTCGCGCGGGTCGCGGACGACGCGCAGGCGGTCGCCGGCAAGGGCGACGAACTCGGCCTTCGGCTCGTAGCCCTCGGGGCAGGCCACGCGCAGCTGGAAGTCGAACTTCAGCGCCGCTTCTATATAGCTGTTGCACATGTTGTTGCCGTCGCCGATCCAGGCCACGGTCTTGCCCTGGATGCTGCCGCGGTGCTCGTGGAAGGTCTGCATGTCGGCGAGCAACTGGCAGGGGTGCAGGTCGTCGGACAGGCCGTTGATCACCGGCACCTTCGAGTGCGCGGCGAATTCCGTCAGGGTGGCGTGGGCGAAGGTGCGGATCATCACGCCGTCGAGCATCCGCGACATGACCCGGGCGCTGTCGCCGATCGGCTCGCCGCGGCCGAGCTGGGTGTCGCGCGGGGAGAGGAAGATCGCCTGGCCGCCGAGCTGGATCATCCCGGCTTCGAAGGACAGGCGGGTACGGGTCGAAGCCTTCTCGAAGACCATGCCCAGGACCCGGCTCTTCAGCGGCTCGTAGAGCACGCCTCGGTTGCGCAGGTCCTTCAGCTCGCTGCCGCGGCGGATCAGACCGATCAGCTCTTCGGGGCTGTAATCCATAAACGAGAGAAAGTGCCGTACGCTCATCGCTGACTACCTTTTATTTTTACTGCTGGCCGAGGCACTGGCCGGCTTTCGCGAGAGAAAACGGGACTGGACCTGCGGCGGGACCGCAACGTGCGGGAAAATAGGGGAAGGCGCGATCTTATAAGGAAATGTCGCGGAAACACAAGGAGGGGCTTGGAAGGCGCGGGTTACGGGGTTTTTCCCGGGGCTTCGCCGTTGTCCCGCCGCCAAAGTCCCGCCTCGTCGATCTATCGGTTGGGCGGGGCGACGCTTTATGCTGTGCGCGCCCGAATACCTTCATGGAGGAGGCGGGTTTCGGACCAGGGAGGTCGAACATGCACACGGGAGAAACACTCGCCGCCGCGCCGCCGGCACGGCCATTGCGCCAATCGCGGCTGGGCGGCCTGTCGCTGTTCCTCGCCCTGGCCGGGGTCGCCATCGCGCTGGCGGTGATGGCGCTGGCGCTCGGCGAGCGGATCGACCTCAGCGACGAGAACCATCTGCTCGGCCTGTTCGCCGCCTTGCTGGCGGTCTTCGCGGTATCGACCTGCGGCCTGGTGCTGGGCCTGGCCGGCCTGCTCAGGCGCAGCCGCAAGCGTCACCTGGCCCTGGCCGGCATCGTCCTCAACCTGTCGTGCCTGCTCTGGGGCTGGCATGCGCTGAGCACGGCGGCGGCCGCGATCCTGATGGTCCTGGGGCAAACCGGGTTGTCGTTCCTCAGCGCCCTGGCGGTGCTGTTCGGCATGATCTTCTTCCGCCAGGCCTGACCCGTTCCGCGACTGTGCGCAGGCAGCCTGGGCGCCCGCGGTTCGGCCGCTCGTTCATCGGATTGCCGGATTGCAGCCATTCGTCGCGGATTTGCAGGGGGAGGGGCTCAGCCGGGGAAGGAGGGTGCGAGAGGAGCAAAAGGTGAGCCCCGGAGGTGCGGATCTCCGGGGCTCGTGCGGCACGGTGGTGCGGGCACCGGGTCGCGATCAGCGCTGGAAGGGATAGTACAGCGCTGGATGGACAGTATAGCGCTATGCATTTCGCATGAATCCTTTAGTTAGGTCTTTTTCTCATATTTGCAGCGGTTTCGTGACCGAGGGCAATGAAGTGGCTTTTTCCCCTTGCCGCCCGCCGGAACCCATCCAACGGCTGGCATGCCCTCGTAACCGAAGTCAGAAACGCCAGTCGACGGCCAGTCCGACGCCATGGTCCTTCTCGCGGCTGCCCAGCAGGCCGTTGTAGCCCAGCCGCACGCTCACTTCGCGATTCACCGCGAGGCTGGCGTCGACGCCGAGCAGCGCGGCGTCGCGGGACAGGGCCACGCTTTCCACGCTGAATGGCTGGCTGCCGCTGGCGAACGCCAGGTGCCGTTGCGGGGTGGTGTCGCTCAGGTTGTGGCGCCAGCCGAGGGTGCCGGAGAGCGCCAGGCGGCGTCCGGCATCCAGCTCGAAATGCCGTTTCGCGCGCAGGCCCAGGGTGGTGAAGGCGGCGTCCAGGTTGTCGTCGCCACCCTCCAGGGCCGCGGCGCTACCGCGTTCGCGGAAGTCATCGCTGGCGACGTGCACGTAGGCCAGCCCGGCGAAGGGTTCCAGCTCCAGGCTGCGCCAACCCAGCGCGTAGGCGGCCTCGGCGAACAACTGGCTGCTCTGTGCGTCGAGCTTGGCCTTCTGCTTGCCGGCCACGGCGCCGTATTGCAGGTCGCGCTTGACCTCGGCGCGGTGCCAGGTGTGCGCCGCGCCCAGGCTCAGGCGCCATTGCTGCAATTGCCGGCCGAGGTAGGCGCCGAGGTGGTAGCTGTCGATGCTGGCGGAGGATTGCAGGCTGCTGTCCATGTTCAGCGAGCTGTTGCTGTAGCCGGCCACCAGGCCGAGGCGCGTGTCGCTGGCGACCTGGCTGTCGACGCCGAGCAGGAAGCCGCCGACCGAATGCCGGTAGCCTTCGCTGCCGTGGCTGCCATCGGCACTCTTGCCCCAGGAGCCGAGCGCCTTGAACCAGCCTTCGGGAGCCTCCCCGCCGGCCTCGCCGTCGCTGGCCTGGCGCAGGCGTTCGCCGACGCTGTCGCGCAGATAGCGGCTGTCGTTGAGCAACAGGCCGGCGAGCGCCGGGTAGATTTCCCCGGACAATTGCTGGAAGGCCCGTTGGGCGGTTGCGGCGTTTTCCGACAGGAGCAGGCTTTCGTAGACCGGGTTGCCGGCGCCGAGCGTTTCCACGGCCCCAGCGACCGCCGCCTGGTTGGGCGTCTGCGCGACGCTGGCGAGGGTCGTGCCGTTGCGTCCGATATCCAGGCGGATGGCGTTGGCCGCGTAGTCCAGGGTGCCGCCGAGGAACAGGTAGTTCGGCAATACCGCGTCGAAGCGCCCGTCGATGCCGCCGGCGGCGTCGAGGATGTCGTAGCGGCGGCCGACCAGGCTCTCGACCTGGGACTGGCTGAGCAGGTCGGGGCTGTTTTCCATGGCCAGGGTGACGTTGCCGCCCGCGATGCTCGCCTTGCCGCTGGCGACGATCCGGTCGCTGGCGCTTTCCGAAAGCTCCACCGCGTAGGTCGAGCCGGATTCGAAGCGCAGGTCCCCGGCGACCTCCAGGGTGCCGATGGAGTTGCCCGCGGCCACCGTGCCGCCGGAGCGCGCCAGCAGGCCGCCGATCCTGCCGCTGCCGCCGAGGGTGCCGCCGGCATTGACTTCGACGGCGGACAGCAGCGAACCGTCGACGCTGAGCAGCCCGCCATCGACCAGGGTCGGCCCGCGATAGGTGCTGTCGCCGCTCAGGACCAGGCTGCCGGCACCGGCCTTGACCAGGCTGCCCTGGTACTGGCGCTGGGCGGCGGCCTGGTCGCGGGCCATGCCGATGGCATAGTCGGTGCGTTCCTGCTGGCTGGCACCGGCCGGCAAGCCGTTTTCCCAGCCCTTGTCCTTCAGCGTCCGCTGCCAGGCCGCGTGCTCGGCGGCGTCCTCGGCCTGGCGCTGGAGCAGGGCGCTATCGGAAATCGGGTTGCTCCATTCGTCGCGCAGGCCGGCCGGGAGGTTGGCCTCGAAGCGGCCGAGCAATTGTCCAGGCCCATGCATCGCCCGACCGAGATCCGGCACGCCCCAGCCGACGGTGTCGGTGGGGGCGCCGGTCGGCGTGCCGTCGAGCTGGGTGGCGGTGGTCAGCAGAACCTGCAGCGCCTGCTCGTTGTTCAGGTACGGATAGCGCTGCATGACCAGGGCCAGCGCGCCGGTGGCGTGGGGCGCGGCCATCGAGGTACCGGACTTGTTGGCGTAGCCGCCGCCGGGCATGGTGCTGTTGATCAGGCGGCCGGGCGTGGTGATGCACCAGTACTTGGCGATGCCGCAGCGGTTGTAGCGCTGGCCGTTCTGCTGGTCGAGGCCGGACACGGCCAGCCAGTGGCCTTCCAGGTCCGGCTGGAAGTAGGGCAGGGCGGAGCGCACGCTGGCGTTGGCGTAGCCGCTGTTGCCGGCGCTGAAGACGTTGATCACGCCCTGGCGGGAGACGCCGGCGGCGGCGTCCAGCCAGGTGGAGCGCCCGTAGTGCTGGGCATAGGCGGCGTGCAGGCCGTCGAGGGTCTCGTAGCTGACGTCCTTGGGCTGGCTGCCCCAACTGTTGTTGATCGCCCGCACCCCGGCGTCGGCCAGCGCCTGGTAGGCGGCCTTGAAATAGTTCGGGTCGGGCGTCGGGCCGAACAGGAAGCTGTCGTTCTGGTTGGTGTTGGCGACATACACCTGTGCCGCGTAGGCCACCCCGTGCATGCCGACGCCGTCGCGCGAGGCGCCGAGGGTGCCGCCGACGTGGGTACCGTGGGAGTCGTTGTTGCCGTTCATCGCGCCGCTGACGCTGAACGGCGTGCCGTCGACATAGGTGCCGCTGGCCGTCACCGGCTGGTAGCGCGAGGCGGGAGTATCCGGATGGCTCGGGTCGAAACCGGAGTCCATCTCGCCGATCTTCACGCCCTGGCCGTCGATGCCGGCGGCATAGGCCTGGTCGGCCCGCATCCGTTCCAGGCCCCAGTCCTGCTGGTATTCGGCGGAGCGCCAACTGGCCGGATCGCCGGGCCGACCGGCTTCGACATAGGCGGCCGTGGCCGGCTGTGCGATCCAGGCGCCCAGCAGCAGGGCGGCTGACAACGAGGTGGGGCGAGGGCGGAAGGAGTGGTCGTCGGTCATGCGGTCTCCACGCTTTATTGGTCTTGTCGGACAGGGGTGGACTCGAAGAGACAAGGTTTAGCACCGGCTTTCGCCGCGCCGGAATTCCCAGGTGGATAGTTGACAGCCGGACAAACGGCACGCCTCCCCTCTACCGCGCCCATCGGCCAGCCTGATGCCTGGCGATTCAGCCGACTGACGCTGCTGGCGCGGCGGCGGAAGGCGCCGCATAGTGCCGATTCGACGACTAGACCGGTCGTCTGGTCCTCGCGTACGCGCCGGGCCGCGACGGCCGGCGACGACAATGAAGAGGCGAGCCATGAGCAAGACCCTCCACTACCGTGCGTGCCATCTCTGCGAGGCCATCTGCGGGCTCGCCATCGAGACCGAGAGCGACGAGGGCGGCGTGCCGCGGATCCGCTCGATCAAGGGCGACCCGCAGGACAGCTTCAGCCGCGGCCATGTCTGTCCCAAGGCGGTGGCCCTGCAGGACATCCAGGACGACCCCGACCGCCTGCGCCAGCCGTTGCGCCGGGTCGGCAGCGAGTGGCAGCCGATCGGCTGGGACGAGGCCTTCGCGCTGGTGGCCAGCCGCCTCGGCGAGATCCGCGAGCGCCATGGCAACGATGCGGTGGCGGTCTACCAGGGCAATCCGAGCGTGCACAACTACGGCCTGATGACCCATAGCAACTACTTCCTCGGCCTGCTGAAAACGCGCAACCGCTTCTCCGCGACTTCCGTCGACCAGTTGCCGCATCACCTGGTCAGCCAGCAGATGTACGGCCATGGTTTGTTGATCCCGATCCCCGACATCGACCACACCGACTTCATACTGGTGCTCGGCGGCAACCCGCTGGCGTCCAACGGCAGCATCATGACCGTGCCGGACGTGGAGAAGCGCCTGAAGGCGCTGAAGGCACGCGGCGGCCGGTTGGTGGTGGTCGATCCCCGGCGCAGCGAGACCGCGGCTATCGCCGACCGGCACCTGTTCATTCGTCCCGGCCAGGATGCGGCGCTGTTGCTCGGGATACTCAACACCCTGTTCGAGGAGAACCTCGGTCGCCCCACGCCGCTGCCGGTCGACGGGCTGGAGCGGGTGCGCGAGGCGGTCGCGGCCTTCGACGCCGAGTCCATGAGCGCGCGCTGTGGCGTGCCGGCCGAAAGCATTCGCCAACTGGCGCGGGATTTCGCCGCCGCCGAACGGGCGGTCTGCTATGGCCGGATGGGCGTTTCCACCCAGGCCTTCGGCACGCTCTGCCAGTGGCTGGTGCAACTGATCAACCTGGTCACCGGCAACCTCGACCGGGTCGGTGGCGCGCTGTGCACCTCGCCGGCCCTGGACCTGGTGGCGAGTACCTCGGGTGGCCACTTCGGCCGTTGGCGCAGCCGCGTCTCGGGGCTGCCGGAATATGGCGGCGAACTGCCGGTGGCGGCATTGGCGGAAGAAATCCTCGGTGAAGGCGAGGGGCAGGTGCGCGCGCTGGTCACGGTAGCCGGCAACCCGGTGCTGTCCACGCCCAACGGGAGGCGGCTCGAACAGGCCCTGGACGGCCTGGAGTTCATGCTCAGCATCGACCTCTACATCAACGAGACGACCCGCTACGCCGATCTCATCCTGCCGCCCACCGCGCCGCTGGAGCACGATCACTACGACACCACCTTCAACGTCTTCGCCGTGCGTAACGTGACCCGTTTCAACGAGGCCGTGCTGCCGCGTCCCGAGGGTGCGCTGCACGACTGGGAGATCTTCGTCGGCCTGGCGCGGGCCTTCGCCGCGCGCAACGGCCTGGAGCTGAAACCGACCCTGGAGCCGCAGCAGATGATCGACCTCGGCCTGCGCGCTGGCGCCTACGGCGACCGTTCCGAGCACAGGCTGAGCCTGGCCACTCTGCGCGAACATCCCCACGGCATCGACCTTGGGCCGCTGCGGCCGAACCTGGCGCCGCGCCTGAAGACCGCCGACCAGCGCATCCAGGCCGCGCCGCCGCTGTTCGTCGACGACCTGCAACGCTTCGCCGCACAGCCGCTGCCTGCGTCCGACCAGTTGTTGCTGATCGGACGACGCCACGTGCGCAGCAACAATTCCTGGATGCACAACTACCATCGCCTGGTGAAGGGCAAGCCGCGTCACCAGTTGCTGATGCACCCGCGGGACCTGGAGGGTCGCGGCCTGGTCGACGGGCAACGGGTGCGGGTGCGCTCGCGGGTCGGCAGCGTGGAGGTGGAGGTGGCGGCGAGCAGCGAGATGATGCCCGGGGTGGTCAGCCTGCCGCACGGCTGGGGCCACGCGCGGCCCGGCGTGCAACT
Source organism: Pseudomonas sp. 203-8 (assembly GCF_020708595.1). Lineage (NCBI taxonomy): Bacteria > Pseudomonadati > Pseudomonadota > Gammaproteobacteria > Pseudomonadales > Pseudomonadaceae > Pseudomonas > Pseudomonas sp. 203-8. The sequence continues at coordinate 558,713 of NZ_JAJFDF010000002.1, forward strand.
GGCGATCGCCCGCGCCCAGGCCGGCGTCAGCGCCAACGACCTGACCGACGAGCGTCATCTCGACCTGCTGTCGGGTAACGCCGCGCTCAACGGCCTGCCGGTGGAGGTGGAAGCGGCCTGAGCGGGTCGACGGAACGCGAGAGTAAAGCCGAGCGTCGCGCTAGGCTTTCCGATACAATACCGGTCATTATTTGCCGAGTTACCGTGTCGAAACGTTCCTGTTGAGGTAAGCCATGGACATCATCGAAACCATTAAAGAGCAGATCGCCAACAACCCCATCCTGCTGTACATGAAGGGTTCGCCGAACGCCCCGCAGTGCGGTTTCTCCTCGCGCGCGGCCCAGGTGCTGATGGCCTGTGGCGAGAAGTTCGCCTACGTCGACATCCTGCAGAACCCGGAAATCCGCGCCAACCTGCCGAAGTACGCGAACTGGCCGACCTTCCCGCAGCTGTGGGTCAATGGCGAACTGGTCGGCGGCAGCGACATCCTCGCCGAGATGTTCGAGAAGGGCGAACTGCAGACCCTGGTCAAGGACGCGGCGGCCAAAGCCAACGCCTGATCCGCGCATCCGACGAAGAGCCCCGCCTTGTGCGGGGTTTCTTTTTTGTCCGGAGAAACCAGCAAGGAAACCGGGAGCCTCCATGTCGGAAGTCAATCCTCGCCAGGGTCGCCTGGCTTGCATCTATTTCTTCGCCATGGCCGGGCTGGTCATCGGCAACCTGATGGGACGCATCCCGGCGCTCAAGGAGCAGACCCAGCTGGACGAGCGCGCGCTCGGCCAGGCCCTGCTCGGCGTCGGGGTCGGCGCGCTCACGGCGTTCCCGTTGAGCGGTTTCCTGGTCCAGCGCATCGGCAGCCGCAGCGTAGTGATCGGCGGTTGCCTGATCATGCTGCTGGTGTTTCCGCTGCTCGGCCTGAGCCAGGGCTGGTGGCAACTGGCGTTGGCCTTCTACGTGCTGGGCGTGAGCTTCGCCGGGATGGACGTGGCGATGAACATCCAGGCGGTGGATGTCGAGCGCCTGCTCGGCAAGCCCTGCATGTCCATGCTGCATGGCATGTACAGCCTCGGTTGCCTGGTCGGTGCGTTGAGCGCCGCGGCCCTGGCCGGACTGACGCCGTTCTGGCACTTCCTCATTCTCTCCGCACTCGGCCTGCTGAGCCTGCCATTCTTCGTACGCGCGTTGCTTCCGCCGGACCCGAGCAAGGCGGGCGCGCGCAAGGGCGGCGGCTTCACCTTGCCGCCGCGGGCCTTGCTCGGCCTGGGCCTGCTGATTCTCTGCGCGTTCGTTTCCGAGGGCGGCGTGGCTGACTGGAGCGCGCTGTTCCTGCACAGCGTTCTGGATGCTTCCGAGCGGGTGGCGGCGCTGGGCTTCGCGGCGTTTTCCGCGGCGATGGTGGTGGGGCGGCTGTTCGGCGACCGCCTGCGCGGACGCATCGACGATGCGCCGTTGCTGCGCGGCCTGGGTTCGCTGGCCACGCTGGGCATGCTGGTGGCGCTGTTCAGCCCCTGGCCGGCGCTGAGCATCGCCGGTTTCGGGGTGGTTGGCCTGGGACTGTCGGTGATGGTGCCGATCGTGATCAGCGCTGCTGGCAACCAGCCGGGCATCGATCCGGTGATCGGGGTCGCCGCCGTCTCTACCGTGGGGTATGGCGGACTGCTGATGGGACCGCCGCTGATCGGCCTGCTGGCCCACGAGATCGGCCTGCGCTGGGCATTGCTGGTACTGGTCGGTCTTTGCCTGTTGCTGGCCCTGCGCGCCGATCTGGTCCGGCGCAGGCCGCGCAGCGCCTGAGGCTTTCTGGCGGCAAGAAAAAAGCGCCGGCGGGGCAGGCCGCCGGCGCTTCGTCGTGGTTCCCGATCAGTCGTCTTCGTGCATGTGCGACTGCAGGTAGTTCTCCAGGCCGACTTTCTGGATCAGGCCCAGTTGGGTTTCCAAGTAGTCGATGTGCTCTTCTTCCGACTCCAGGATGTCCTTCAGCAGGTCGCGGCTGACATAGTCGTGCACCTGCTCGCAATGCACGATGGCTTCGCGCAGGTCCTTGGTCGCCTTCAGCTCCAGGTTCAGGTCGCACTGCAGCATTTCCTGGGTGTTCTCGCCGATCAGCAGCTTGCCGAGGTCCTGCAGGTTGGGCAGGCCTTCGAGGAAGAGGATGCGCTCGATGAGCTTGTCGGCATGCTTCATCTCGTCGATCGACTCGTGGTACTCGTGGGCGCCGAGGCGCTTCAGGCCCCAGTCGTTCCACATGCGCGAGTGGAGGAAGTACTGGTTGATCGCGATCAGCTCGTTGCCGAGGATCTTGTTGAGGTGCTGGATGACTTTCTTGTCGCCTTTCATGCCGAATCCTGCCGTCGTAGTGGGTGTGATTCGCCAAGTTTGGCCGCGACGAAGCAGGGTGTCAAACCTAAGTTATTGAAATATAAGGGAAAAAGAATATGAATACGAATGTTTTCTTTCCGCGTTCTGCCGCTAAGTCATTGAATTGAAGGCATAAAAAAACCGGGCGCCAGGCCCGGTTCTTCTGAAAGAGGGATAAAAAATATTTTTCAGGCAGCGACGAACGCCGTAGTCCCGAACGCCGGTACCGGCTGGGCACTCTGCAGGTCGTTGAGGGTTTCGCGTACCACCTGCTTGGCCAGGCATGCGCACTTGCCGCACTGGGTACCGACGCCGGTGGCTTCGCGAACCTCACGATAGCTGCAGCAGCCTTCGTAGATGGCATCGCGGATCTGGTTGTCGGTAACACCTTGGCAGAGGCAGACGTACATGGCGATCTGGCTACTGGGAAGTTGAGTTGGAAAAGATACTAATAATAATGAGAATGATTGTCAAAGTTCCCTGGAGCGTTTTAGTCGGGTTTTTTTCGCCCCCCGACAAATGGCTTTGTCGGACAAAGACTTAGCGCCGGCTGGGGCGGGGTGTATGATGGTTGTTTCCCGGGGAACGGCGCCCCTGCCATCGAGGCTTCACGAGGAGCCGGCAGGCTGCGGTGCCGTCCTTCAACCTTCCGCTTAAAGGAGACATGGAATGAGCGTACTCGTAGGTAAGAAAGCGCCTGACTTCAACGTTGCCGCGGTACTGGGCAATGGCGAGATCGTCGAGAGCTTCACCCTGTCCGAGGCCATCAAGGGCAAGTACGGCCTGGTGTTCTTCTATCCGCTGGACTTCACCTTCGTCTGCCCGTCCGAGCTGATCGCCCTGGACCACCGCATCCCGGAATTCCAGGCGCGCAACGTCGAGGTGATCGGCGTTTCCATCGACTCCCACTTCACCCACAACGCCTGGCGCAACACCCCGGTGGACAAGGGCGGCATCGGTGCCGTCAAGTACACCCTGGCGGCCGACACCAAGCACGAGATCGCCAAGGCCTATGACGTCGAGTCCGACGGTGGCGTGGCTTTCCGTGGCGCGTTCCTGATCGACAAGGAAGGCGTAGTGCGCTCGCAGATCGTCAACGACCTGCCGCTGGGCCGCAACATGGACGAGCTGCTGCGTCTGGTCGATGCCCTGCAGTTCCATGAGGAGCACGGCGAAGTCTGCCCGGCCAACTGGAAGAAGGGCGACAAGGGCATGACCGCATCGCCCGAAGGCGTGGCCAAGTACCTGGCCGAGAACGCCAGCAAGCTGTAAGAAGAGCCTGCTTCGCGCGTTGGAAAAAGCCCCGCTTCGGCGGGGCTTTTTCATGGGTTCGCGGGGGCCGGCAGCCCCATCCCAGGTCACGCGCCTCGCTCCGAAGAGGGGGAGATTGCCTGACCGGTCGCGTAGGACGGATAACGTCCTGGCGTTATCCGCCTAAGTGGGCCGAGGCTCAGTCGTCGTCATCCATCCAGCCGCCCATTTCCTTCCAGCGGTTGACGATGCCGCAGAACAGCTCGGCGGTCTTCTCGGTGTCGTAGCGTGCCGAGTGCGCCTCGCGGTTGTCGAACTCCATGCCGGCGGCCTGGCAGGCCTTGGCCAGGACCGTCTGGCCGTAGGCGAGGCCAGCCAGGGTGGCGGTGTCGAAGCTGGAGAAGGGATGGAACGGATTGCGCTTGATCCCGGTACGCGCCACGGCGGCATTGAGGAAACCGAGGTCGAAGCTGCTGTTGTGGCCGACCAGGATCGCCCGCTTGCAGCCATTGGCCTTCAGCGCCTTGCGGATGCCGCGGAAGATCTCGGTGAGTGCCGCTTCCTCCTGCACCGCCATGCGCAGCGGGTGGTCAAGCTTGATGCCGGTGAATTCCAGCGCGGCCGGCTCGATGTTGGCGCCTTCGAAGGGCTCGATGCGGAAGAAGTAGGTGTGTTCCGGGAACAGGAAGCCTTTCTCGTCCATGCCGACAGTGGTCGCGGCGATTTCCAGCAGCGCGTCGGTGGCCGAGTTGAAGCCGCCGGTCTCGACGTCCACCACTACCGGCAGGTAGCCGCGGAAGCGGCGCGCCATCGGATGGCGCGGGCCGCTGGGGAGGCTGCCGTCGAATTCGTCGTCGAAGTTGTCTTCGCTCATGCCCCGGCCTCCAGCAGTTTCCAGCGGAGTGTCTCGCCGGCGCGCAGCGGCACCACGTCGAAGTCGCCGAAGGGGAGGCTGGCGGGCGCCTGCCATTCCTCGCGGACCAGGGTGATCCGGTCGGTGTTGCGCGGCAGGCCATAGAAGTCCGGGCCGTGCAGGCTGGCGAAGCCTTCCAGCTTGTCCAGCGCATTGCGCTGTTCGAAGGCCTCGGCATACAGCTCGATGGCGGCGTAGGCGCTGTAGCAGCCGGCGCAACCGCAGGCGGCTTCCTTGGCGTGGCGGGCGTGCGGCGCCGAGTCGGTGCCGAGGAAGAATTTCGGATTGCCGCTCACCGCGGCGTCCAGCAGGGCTTCCTGGTGGGTGTTGCGCTTGAGGATCGGCAGGCAATAGAAGTGCGGACGGATACCGCCGACCAGCATGTGGTTGCGGTTGTACAGCAGGTGATGGGCGGTAATGGTCGCGCCGACGTTGGCCGGGGCTTCCCGGACGAACTGGGCGGCGTCGCCGGTGGTGATGTGCTCGAAGACCACCTTCAGGGTCGGGAAGCGCTCGACCACCCGGCGCAGGTGCTCGTCGATGAACTGCTTCTCACGATCGAATACGTCGACCTCGGCGCGGGTCACCTCGCCATGCACCAGCAGCGGCATGCCGACCTCGGCCATCGCCTCGAGCGCTTCGAAGATATTGTCGATGCGGGTCACGCCAGAATCCGAGTTGGTGGTGGCGCCTGCCGGATAGAGCTTGGCGGCATGCACGAAGCCGCTGGCCTTGGCGGTACGGATTTCCTCGGCGCTGGTGCGGTCGGTGAGGTACAGCACCATCAGCGGCTCGAAGCGGCTGGCGGCGGGGCGGGCGGCGAGGATGCGCTGCCGGTAGGCGTCGGCTTCGGCGGCGTTGCGCACCGGCGGCACCAGGTTCGGCATGACGATGGCGCGGCCGAAGGTGCGGGCGGCGTCGCCGACGGTATTGGCCAGCGCGGCACCGTCACGCAGGTGAATGTGCCAGTCGTCGGGGCGCAGGAGGGTGAGACGGTCGGACATGGGGCTTCCAGGACGGGATTTCGTGGGGGGAAATGCTACCGGAAAAGGGGGGGCGGGGCACTCGCTATCAAGTTTTGTCCGGGCCGTCCGATACATCCTTCGTATTTGGACGCTTTCCCGGAGCCCGCCGTCGTGCAGCCGCGCCTTCTTCTATTGCCTTTCCTGCTCAGCAGCCTGCCGGCGCTGGCGGTGACCTTCCAGACGCGGCTGGAGAGCGTCGAGTGGAAGGTCGAAGGCGACCAGTTCGAATGCCGCCTGTCGCAGCCGGTGGCGAATTTCGGAGTCGGCGAGTTCGTCCGGCGTGCCGGCGAGCAGGCGACCTTCCGCCTGAAGCCCGAGGCCCAGTGGCTGGGGCGCGGGTCGGCGACCCTGCTGGCTGCCGCGCCGCCCTGGCGACCGGGGCAGGGCGACATCAACCTTGGCCAGGTCAGCATCGGTAGCGGCGAGGTGCCGTTCAACAGCAGCCAGCAACAGGCCGGTCGGTTGCTCACCGGCCTGCTCGAGGGGCGCAGCCCGCTGGTCCGCCATCGCACCTGGCAGGGCGATCGCCTGGAGGTGCGCCTGCTGCCGGCGCGCTTCGCCAGCGTCTACAGCCAGTACCAGGCCTGCATCGCCAAGCTGCTGCCGGTGAACTTCGACCAGGTCAAGCTGGCCCAGGTCGGCTTCCCCGACGGCGGCACGGCGCTGAACGACGTGGCGCGAGCCAAGCTGGACATCATCCTGCAACTGCTCAAGGCCGATCCGAGCATCAACCGGATCGAACTCGACGGGCACTCCGACAACAGCGGCAACCGCCTGACCAACCGCGACCTGTCGCGCCGCCGCGCGCTGGCGGTGCAGGAGTACCTGAAGAGCAACGGGGTGCCGGAAAGCCAGATCAACGTGCGCTTCTACGGCGAGCGCTACCCGCTGGTGGCCAACAACAGCGCCGCCAACCGTGCGCGCAACCGCCGGGTCACCGTGCACCTGTCGCGCGAGGCGGTGGTCGAGCCGGCGACGGAAGCGCCGAAGGCCGAGGACAAGCCGGCGCCGCCCGCGGCAGAACCTGCCGCACCGAAGCCTCCGGCCGCCTCGCTTCAGGGAAAACCCACGGTTTGAGTCGCGCAAACGATAGAATCTGTCGCTTTTGCGTCTAAAGCTGTCGCCCCTCTGTAATTTCCCGAATGCCCTGCGTAGAATTGTCGCTTTTCGTGACGACCCCCGTGGAGTGATGGCATGGCGGATGTGAAGAAGGTAGTCCTGGCGTATTCCGGCGGCCTGGATACCTCGGTAATTCTGAAGTGGTTGCAAGATACCTATAACTGCGAAGTGGTGACCTTCACCGCCGACCTCGGCCAGGGCGAGGAAGTCGAACCGGCTCGCGCCAAGGCCCGCGCGATGGGCGTCAAGGAAATCTACATCGACGACCTGCGCGAAGAATTCGTCCGCGACTTCGTCTACCCGATGTTCCGCGCCAACACCGTCTACGAAGGCGAGTACCTGCTGGGCACCTCCATCGCTCGTCCGCTGATCGCCAAGCGCCTGATCGAGATCGCCAACGAGACCGGCGCCGACGCCATCTCCCACGGCGCCACCGGCAAGGGCAACGACCAGGTCCGCTTCGAGCTGGGCGCCTACGCGCTGAAGCCCGGCGTCAAGGTGATCGCGCCCTGGCGCGAGTGGGACCTGCTGTCCCGCGAGAAGCTGATGGACTATGCCGAGAAGCACGGCATCCCGATCGAGCGCCACGGCAAGAAGAAGTCGCCGTACTCGATGGACGCCAACCTCCTGCATATCTCCTACGAAGGCGGCGTGCTGGAAGATACCTGGACCGAGCACGAAGAAGACATGTGGAAGTGGACCGCTTCCCCGGAAAACGCGCCGGACACCCCGACCTACATCGAGCTGACCTACCGCAAGGGCGACATCGTCGCCATCGACGGCAAGGACATGACCCCGGCCGAGGTGCTCACCGAGCTGAACCGCGTCGGCGGGATCAACGGCATCGGCCGCCTCGACATCGTCGAGAACCGCTATGTCGGCATGAAGTCCCGTGGCTGCTACGAGACCCCCGGCGGCACCATCATGCTCAAGGCCCACCGCGCCATCGAGTCGATCACCCTGGACCGCGAAGTGGCCCACCTGAAAGACGAGCTGATGCCCAAGTACGCCAGCCTGATCTACACCGGCTACTGGTGGAGCCCGGAGCGCCTGATGCTGCAGCAGATGATCGACGCCTCGCAGGTCAACGTGAACGGCGTAGTGCGCCTGAAGCTGTACAAGGGCAACGTCGTGGTGGTGGGCCGCAAGTCCGACGACTCGCTGTTCGACGCCAACATCGCGACCTTCGAGGAAGACGGCGGCGCCTACAACCAGGCCGATGCCGCGGGCTTCATCAAGCTCAACGCGCTGCGCATGCGCATCGCCGCGAACAAGGGTCGCACGCTGTCCTGACCGACGCGCGCCGCCTGAGATGGAACGAAGAACCCCGGCCATGAGCCGGGGTTCTTCGTTCCTGATTGCTGAAAGCGATAGCCGGGGCCGTTCAGGAAGACTTCTGGATCAGTTCGATCTTGTAGCCGTCCGGGTCGGTCACGAAGGCGATCACGGTGGTACCGTGCTTCATCGGCCCGGCTTCGCGGGTGACCTGGCCGCCGTTGTTGCGGATGTCGTCGCAGGCCTGGTAGGCGTCGTCGACCTCGATGGCGATATGGCCGTAGCCGGTGCCGATCTCGTAGGCATCCACGCCCCAGTTGTGGGTAAGCTCGATCACCGCGGAATCCGCCTCGTTGCCATAGCCGACGAAGGCGAGGGTGAACTGGCCGTCGGGATAGTCGTTCTTCCTGAGCAGGGTCATGCCTAGCACCCGGGTATAGAAATCGATCGAGCGATCGATGTTTCCGACCCGGATCATGGTATGGAGAATGCGCATTTTCATTGCCTCGAGCTTCACGGTCAAAGGCGGATTTTACCATGTGGCCGGCAACCGGCTGCGAGATCGGGATCGTCCCCGTCCCGGCGACCGGCCCTTTGCCGGACTTCCCTTCCTACGGGGCGTTTCGCCTCTTCCCTGGGCCGGCCGTCGATAGCCGGTCGGCCTGCCTCCGCCACCCTCCCGAGCTGCCCGCTGCGTCTCCGAGCGTGCCAGGCGTCCCGCCCCCGGTGACCGGCCGAAAGCTCGCTGCGCCTTCGCCATGAGGTCGGAAAAAAGGGGGGTTGACCTTGCCAAGGTGTCAAGGTTGATAACCGGCCACGGAAGCGGTTTCGTCCAGCCAGGCCACGCAGGCTCAGACCAGGAAGGCACAACAATGAATCTCAGACACTTCATCCGCATCACCGCGACGCTAGGTGTCGCGGCCCTTATCGCTGGCTGCGGGGAATCGGCGCCGCCGGGGGCGGCGAGCGCCCCGCCAAGCGTTCCCGTCGCCGAGGTGGTGGTTCGCCCGGTGACACCCTACGCCGAGTTCACCGGCTCGCTGACCGCTGTCGAGCAGGTAGAACTGCGGCCGCGCGTCGCCGGCTACATCCAGGACGTTACGGTGCCGGAAGGCCGCCTGGTAGAGAAGGGCCAGCAACTGTTCCTCATCGACCCGCGCGTGTTCAAGGCGGCGCAGGATGCCGCCAGGGCACGCCTGCGCGAGGCCGAGGCCGCGGCGTTGCTGGCGCGCACCGAACACGAGCGAGCCGAGCTGCTGTATGCGCGGAAGGTCGTCGCCCGGGAGCGGCTCGACAGCGCCATCGCCTCGCGCAATGCCAGCAAGGCCCAGGTCGATGCGGCCAGGGCCGCCCTCGACGCGGCGCAACTGGATCTCGGCTTCACGCGGGTGACGGCACCGATCGGCGGGCGTGTCGGGCATATCCAGGTCACCGAGGGCAACTACGTCACCAATGGCGTCACCGCGCTGACCAGCATCGTTTCGGTCGATCCGCTATACGTGTACTTCGATGTCGACGAGCGCACCTACCTGCAGGCCCTGGCGCCGACCCGCGGCAGGGAAGGCGAGCAGGCCCCCAGGGTCAAGGTGGCGCTGCTCACCGACGAGTCCTATGGACGAAGCAGTCGCCTCGATTTCCTCGCCAACGCCGCCGACCGCGGGACCGGCACGGTCCGGGTTCGGGCGGTGGTCGACAACCCGGACGGGCAACTGACGCCGGGGCTGTTCGCCAAGGTCAGGCTGGAGACCGGCAAGCCTCGCGCGCAGGTGCTGGTCGCCGACCATTCCATCGGCACCGACCAGGGCAGGCGCTATGTGCTGGTCGTCGACGAAGGCAACAAGACCCAGTACCGGCCGGTGGAACTCGGCCCGATGGTCGACGGCCTGCGGGTCGTCCGCCAGGGCCTGCAGCCGGGCGAGCGCATCGTCGTCAAGGGCCTGGTCCGGCCGGACATGCAGATCACACCGCGCCTTGCGGAAATCGATGGCACGCCCGTCGACCTGTCGAAGACCGTGGGGGCCGCACAATGACATTCCCACGCTTCTTCATCGATAGGCCGATCTTCGCCATCGTTCTTTCGGTGCTGATGATGATCGGAGGCATCGTTTCGTTCTTCCAGTTGCCGCTGAGCGAATACCCGGCGGTGACGCCGCCGACCGTGCAGGTGACTACCGCCTATCCCGGCGCCAACCCCGACGTGATCGCGCAGACGGTGGCGACACCGCTGGAGCAGGCGATCACCGGGGTCGAGGGGATGCTGTACATGTCCTCGCAGTCGGCCACCGACGGGCGAATGATCCTGACCATCACCTTCGACCAGCACATCGATCCCGACATGGCCCAGATCCAGGTGCAGAACCGGGTCTCGCGGGTGCTCTCGCGCCTGCCCGACGAGGTGCAGCGGCAGGGCGTGGTCACCCAGAAGACCTCGCCGGACATCCTCATGGTGGTGCACCTGCTGTCGCCGGAGCAACGCTACGACCCGCTGTACATCTCGAACTACGCCTACCTCCAGGTGCGCGACGAACTGCTTCGCCTGCCGGGGATCAGCGATGTGGTGGTGTGGGGCGCCGGCGAGTACAGCATGCGCCTGTGGCTCGACCCCGACCTGATCGCCGCGCGCGGGCTGACGGCGGGCGAAGTGATCGCCGCGGTACGCGAACAGAACGTCCAGGTGGCGGCCGGCGCCGTCGGCCAGGCGCCGGACTCCACCGCGGCCTTCCAGGTCACGGTGAATACCCTCGGGCGGCTGAGCGACGAAGAGCAGTTCGGCGACATCATCGTCCGCACCGGCGCCGACGGCCAGGTGACGCGCCTGCGCGACGTCGCGCGGATCGAGATGGGCGGCGATGCCTATGCGCTGCGCAGCCTGCTGGACGGCGAGCCGGCGGTGGCCTTGCAGATCGTCCAGAGCCCCGGAGCCAACGCGCTGGATACCGCCGAGGCGGTGCGTGCCACCGTGGCGAGGCTCGAAGGCAACTTCCCGGCCGGCCTGAGCGCGCGCATCGCCTACGACCCGACGGTGTTCGTCCGCGCTTCGTTGCAGACCGTGGCCACCACCCTGCTGGAGGCGATCCTGCTGGTCGTGGTGGTGGTGGTGCTGTTCCTGCGTAGCTGGCGTGCTTCGCTGATTCCGCTGATGGCCGTGCCGGTCTCGCTGGTCGGCACCTTCGCCATCATGCATCTGATGGGTTTCTCGCTGAATACCCTGTCGCTGTTCGGCCTGGTGCTGTCGATCGGCATCGTCGTCGATGACGCCATCGTGGTGGTGGAAAACGTCGAGCGCCACATCGAGAACGGCGAGCCGCCGCTCCAGGCCGCGCGGCGTGCGATGGACGAGGTCACCGGACCGATCATGGCGATCACCTCGGTGCTGGCGGCAGTGTTCATCCCCACGGCCTTTCTCAGTGGCCTGCAGGGCGAGTTCTATCGTCAGTTCGCCCTGACCATCGCTATCTCCACCATCCTGTCGGCGCTCAACTCGCTGACCCTCAGCCCGGCCCTGGCGGGCCTGCTGTTGCGTCCGCGGCCGGCCGGAGATGCGGTGGCGGGGCGTTTCCAGCGACTGCTCCAGGCCCTCGGCCGACCGTTGCGAAATGCCCCCGAGGCCTACGGCAACGCGGTGCGCAAGGTGGTGCGGGTGAGCGGCCTGGCCCTGGTGGTGTATGGGGGCCTGCTTGGCCTGACCTGGGTCGGTTTCCAGGCGGTGCCACCGGGCTTCGTGCCGATGCAGGACAAGTACTATCTGGTCGGCATCGCCCAGTTGCCGAACGGAGCGTCGCTGGAGCGTACCGATGCGGTGGTCAGGCAGATGTCCCGGATCGGCCTCGACGAGCCGGGGGTGGAGAGCGTCGTGGCCTTCCCGGGCCTGTCGGTGAACGGCTTCGTCAACGTGCCGAACGCCGCGGTCATGTTCTTCATGCTCGACCCGTTCGAATCGCGCACCTCCGCCGATCTCGGCGCGCTGGCCATCGCCGGGCGCCTGCAAGCCAAGTTCGCCAGCATTCCCGACGGCTTCCTCGGGGTCTTCCCACCGCCGCCGGTACCGGGGCTGGGAACCATCGGCGGCTTCAAGATGCAGGTCGAGGATCGCGGCGGCGCCGGGCTGGAAGCCCTGGCCAGGCAGACCCAGGTGCTGATGATGAAGGCCACTGAGTCCGGCCAGCTCGGGGGCTTGATGACCAGCTTCGATATCAATGCCCCGCAGCTCGAGGTGGTGGTCGACCGCACCAAGGTGAAGAGCCAGGGCGTTCGCCTGGCCGATGTGTTCGAGGCATTGCAGGTCTACCTCGGCTCGCTGTACATCAACGACTTCAACCGCTTCGGGCGCACCTACAAGGTCACTGCCCAGGCCGATGCGCCGCACCGCATGCAGGCCGAAGCCATCGGGCGCCTGCAGGTACGCAATGCCGCCGGGGCGATGTTGCCGCTGTCCTCGTTCGTCACCGTGACGCCCAGCTCCGGTCCCGACCGGGTGATCCACTACAACGGCTATCCGTCGGCCGATATCAGCGGCGGCGCGCTTCCCGGCGTCAGTTCGGGACAGGCGGTGGCGTTGATGGAGCGCCTGGCCGGCGAAGTGCTGCCCGAGGGCATGACCTTCGAATGGACCGACCTGACCTACCAGCAGAAGCTGGCCGGCAACAGCGCGCTGTTCATCTTCCCGCTGTGCGTGCTGCTGGCCTACCTGATCCTCGCCGCGCAGTACAACAGCTGGCTGTTGCCGCTGGCGGTCCTGCTGATCGTGCCGATGTGCCTGCTCAGCGCGATCGCCGGGGTGTGGCTGGTGGGCGGCGACAACAACGTGTTCGTCCAGATCGGGCTGGTGGTGCTGGTAGGCCTGGCGGCGAAGAACGCGATCCTGATCGTCGAGTTCGCCCGCACGCTGGAGGCCGAGGGCGCCCGTGCGCTGGAGGCGGTGGTCGAGGCTTGCCGCCTGCGCCTGCGGCCGATCCTGATGACCTCGCTGGCGTTCATCGCCGGCGTGGTGCCGTTGGTCATGGCCAGCGGCGCCGGAGCGGAAATGCGCCAGGCGATGGGCGTCGCGGTATTCGCCGGGATGCTCGGGGTGACGCTGTTCGGCCTGTTCCTCACGCCGGTGTTCTACGTACTGGTACGGGCACTGGCGGCGCGCCTGGAGCGACGCGCCGGCGGCAGCCTGGCGCATCTGGAGGGAGGCCGTCCATGAAGCCATACCTGCGGTCTTCGTTGAGCGCGCTGATCCTGCTGGGCGGCTGTGCCGCGGTGGGGCCCGACTATGCGCCGCCGAGCGCGTCCGCACCGGCCAGCTTCGGCGCGATGCCGGCGGGTATCGATGGCGGTGGCGTGGAGATCGAGTGGTGGCGCGGGTTCGACGAGCCAGCCCTGGAGTCTCTGATCCAGCGGGCGCTCGCGGCGAACCTCGACATCGCCCTTGCCGGCGCGCGCCTGGACGAAGCGAAGGCGCTGCTGCGCGAGAACCGCGAAGAGTTCCTGCCGCGCGGCGGCCCGGCGTTCGATTACCAGGCCCGGCGGCGCGGCGAGGTGGAAACACCGGCCGGCCAGCAGCGCGACATCGAGACCTATCGCGGCGCGCTGGATGCTTCCTGGGAAATCGACCTGTTCGGTCGGGTGCGGCGCTCGGTGGAGGCCGCCGAGGCGCAGGCGGGCTCGCGCGAGGCCCTGCTGCGCAACGTGCAGGCGAGCGTCGCGGCTACGGTTGCCATGACCTGGTTCCAGCTACAGGGCATCGAGGCCGAACTTGCGGTGGTCCATGACATCGCCGGCAACCAGCGCGACAGCCTGGAGATGGTCGAACGCCTGGTCAGCGCCGGCTCCGCCCACGAGTTCGACCGGTTGCGCGCCGAAGCGTTATTGCACAACGTCGAGGCGGCCGTGCCCGACCTCGAACGGCGCCGCGCCGCCACCCGCAATGCGCTGGCCGTTCTCCTCGCGGAAGCCCCGCAGGCCTTCAGCCCGCCGGTCGCCCGTGCCTCCGGGGAAAGGCTGACGCTCCGCACCCTCGGGGTCGGCGACCCGGCGGGACTGCTGGCGCGTCGCGCCGACATCGCCGCGGCCGAACGCAACCTGGCGGCCGCGACCGCACGTATCGGCGTCGAGACCGCGGGGCTGTATCCGCGGGTCGAGGTACGCGGCTCGATTGGCCTGGTCGCCGGCAATCTCGATGCTTTGGACGAGAGTGGTACGTCCTTCAACGTCCTGAACCCGGTGATTCGCTGGGCGCTACTCGACCGCGGTCGCGTGCGGGCGCGGATCGCCGCCAGCGAGGCCCGTGCGCAGGAGGCATTGATCCTCTACGACCGGACGGTGCTGCGCGCCCTGCAGGAGACCGATGATGCCTTCAACGGCTATGGCGCTGCCGCTGACAGGCTCCGCCTGCGCCTGCTCGAGGCGACGGCCAATCGCGAGGCGGCGCGCCTGGCCCGGGAACGCTTCGTCCAGGGGGACGGCGAGTACCTGGACGTGCTCGAGGCGGAACGCTCGGACTACCTCAGCCGGCGCGCATTGAGCATCGCGCGCACCGAGCAGCGCCTTGCCGTCGTGGGTATCTACAAGGCGCTGGGTGGTGGCTGGGAAGCCTGCGCGGGGGCGCGGCGCTGTGGCGTGGCTACCGACGATACCTCTCCAGGCGTGGCACGGCAGCGCGACAGTCGCTCCTGATCAGCCGCCGGCGGTTTCCGGCCGCCGGCCTTCGCTCGACTGCCTAGGTCGAGGGCCGTGCGGCGCGTCCTCCGGTTATTTGGCGAACCCCGGGAGTACGGATTGCCTGGCGCGGATCGCTCGTCCCTGTCCGCCTTATCGATAAGTCGGTTCCGAACTCTTTTTCGGTAGTTCATTCAGATGGATGAGTGAAGAGGGCAGATGGAAAGTATCTGCTCGGGACTTCAATGTTCAGAAGAGTGGGGAAGTATTACTTCCTCATTGTTCTTCAGGTACGTTCCGGCTGCCCGCCGTTTCTTATTGGATGAAGTCACTCCTGTGCCTCTGCGCTCGCGCCGCACGGAGACGTCGAATACATATCGTCGAGAGGTTCTTCAGTGGTGAGTGGAGCTGGCTGACGCGGTATCTCGGTTGTCGGGCGGAGTTGTTCTATATGTTCGAACTTGGCTTTGCTCGTTGTTTTAAGTTTGCGGAATAACCTCTGGAACTATTCATATGAATTTTTGAAAGTTTGGTTTACCTGAGAGATTTATGAGTTGACCTTGTCACGATGGCAGGACTCATGGTTCGCAGGAGCCAACAAACCAGGAGGTTGCGATGTTTTCTTTCCATATTCCGAACATGACCTGCGGCGGTTGTGCCAAGACTGTCACCCGTATCCTGCACGGCGTCGATCCCCAGGCGCGCGTAGAGACCGATCCTCCTCGGCGCGAGGCCAGGGTCGAGAGCACTCTGGACAAGCACGCATTCCTCGAGGCGTTGAGCGAGGCCGGTTATCCGGAGGGCCGTTGAGTGCATGGGCATGACGCAGGCGTAGGGTCGGATAGTAGCGTTTCGCCCAGTGCCGGCAATAGGAAAATGATTTTCATTGAAGTCCGCGTTCCATATGCCATCAATGGCGCTTGGCTATTGTGGAAAGAACTCTTTGGAATTTGTAAATCAATATTTCAGTCGGCCGCGAGGTGACAGTTATGTGAACGGCAAGAGGCGCTGACAGGAAACCCTAAAAGTTATTCTCCGATGGATTCGCAGGCCTTTAGATCGGGGTTTTTCGCAGCGCATCCAGTGTTATCGAAGAGCACCTTTCGGCGAACTCCGTTGTCCGCCGAGAAGGCCGCTGCATTGCTTGACCTTGCCACCGTGGCAAGCTTTACGGTCGCCCCGCACAACAACAAAAACAAGGGTGATCCAAATGACTTCAAATCCGTTACAGCAATGCTGCAATTCTTCCTCCGATATGAATATCCGCCCCCAGCGGACAATGTCGGAACCTGCCCGAAATGCATCGGCTCTCCTGGCTGAAGCCTTGAAACCGGGTGCCTCCCTGGACCAGATCACGCTCGCGCTCGAGGCGATTCTCGCGGTCACGGCCAAAGGCCTGGGCGGTGATGCTTCGGCTTACGCGCAGTACCAGGCGTTGCTCCTGGAACTGCACGTAGGCAGCGATCCGCATACGGAGCCGACCCGCCGCTGGATGGCGAGCCAGGTCTACCTGGTCGAGGATCGTTTCGCTCCCGAGCCGGCCGGTTTCAGCGCCGTCCCGGTGGAGGAGTTCCGCAAGAAGGTCGACGCCGAGATCGAGGCGCGCAGCCGGGTGCGCCATCCCATGTCGGTCCACCTGTTCCAGGGCACGCCGCCGGTCGAGGACGTGCGCTTCTTCCTGGAACACCATTGGGTCCGTTCCTACAACTTCTACAGCCTCCTGGCGGAGCTGGCCTTCCGTTTCGAAAACATCGAGGACGCCTCGGTGTTCTACCGCAACCTCTACGGCGAGGCCGGGGCGGAGACGCCGGAGCGCTCGCACCCCGCGTTGCTGTCCCACCTGATGACCTACTTCGACATTCCGCTGCGCATCGATTTCCCGGCGCTGCATCCGCTGGAGAAGGCCTACCTCAACAACCGTATCCGTTGCGTGCGGCACACCGATGTCGCCTGGGGCCTTGCGCTCCTGTACGCGGTCGAGTCGGTGAGCTGCGTCAACCACCGGCGTATCTACGAACTCCTGCAGCGCCTGGGCGTGCCCGAGCAACCCAGCGAGTTCCATCGCCTGCACGGCACCCAGGACGAGATCGATACCGAGGAGATGTGGGCGCTGATCGCCAAGTTCGCGCCGAGCGAAGACTTCCAGCGCAAGTTCATGCAGTCGCTGGCGCGCCACTTCGAAATCAACCGGGCCTACTTCGACCTGCTCTGGGAGCAGATGCAGGCGAATTCCCTGGCCATGGCCTGATGCCTATCCAGAACAAGAACAAGGAGTACAGGATGAATACCCGCAATTTTTCCCTGCCGCAGTTGCAGAACCTGCCCATCGATGAAGCACGCATCGTTGCCGATGCGCTGGCCGTCCACGCTACTTCCCGCCAGATCGATAGCGCCGCGAGCAAGCTGGCCGCGCTGGCCGAGGCAGGGCTCAAGGGCGACCGCCAGGCCTATGCCGCGTACCAGCAGTTGCTCTACGTCCTTTCGTTGAGCGACGACGTGGCGACCGCCCAGACCCGGCGCTGGCTGGCCCGGGCGATCTATCGCGTCGAAGAGCGTTTCATGCCCGCCGCCGATCTTTCCAGGGCGTTGTCCGAGGAGGATTTCCAGAAGCGACTCGAACAGGAAATCGCCGCGCAGTCCCGCGAGCGGCACCCGATGTCGCAGTACGTGTTCTCCGGCTCGGCCTCCCGCGCGCAGCTCCAGGTGTTCCTCCGTCACCAGTGGTTCCGCACCTTCCGCCTGTACCGCGATGCGGCCGACCTGTTGGTCAACCTGACCGATGTGGACGAGGCCGCGGCGCTCGCGCGTTACCTCTATGGCGAGTTGGGCGAGGAAGACGAAAAGGGTTCGCATCCGCGCCTGCTGGCCAAGCTGCTCGAGGCCATCGGCCTTGAGGCGGACTTCCAGGCCGTGTCGACGATGCCCGAGGAAATCGCCTACCTGAACAATCGCGCCCGTGCCTTCCGGCATGCCGAGGTCGGTTGGGGGCTGGCGGTGTTCTACATCACCGAACTGGTCGTGCCGGGGAACCACGAAAAGCTCTATCGGGCCCTGCTCCAGGCCGGCCTGAGCGAGGACCAGGCGGAGTACTACAAGGTCCACATCAGCCTCGTACCGCCGCGGGCCAAGCGCGAATGGCAACTCATCGCGCGGCGGGTTCCGGACGTGCAGTTCCAGAATGCGTTCCTGACCTCGCTATCGCAGCACTTCCGTGTGGAAAGGGCCTATTACGACGCGATCTGGGAAGAGATGCAGAGCGTCAAGTGACTTCCACCGGGACAAAGCGAGCACTCGAAAATGCCAAGTCACATTACGGAATCCCGTATACACGGGGGCGCCTACTCGTCCCCGGCATTCGCCGCGATCTTTTCCGATACCAACCAGGTGCGGAGGTGGCTGGATGTCGAGCGAGCCTTGGCGGCGACCCAGGGCGAGATGGGCATCATCCCCCACGAGGCGGCGCGGGAGATCGACCGCGCCGCCCAGGTGGAGCGCTTCGACCTCATGCAACTGGGCCGCGAAAGCCTGGAGACAGGGCACCTGCTGGTGCCTACCATCCGCGCCCTGGCGAGGTTGTGCGAGGGTAGCTGGGGGGAGTACGTGCACTATGGCGTGACCACTCAGGACATCCTCGACACCGGGCTGATGCTGCAGGTCAAGGAAGCCTGGGGCCATACGCTCGGGCTCCTGCACTCGATCCGTGGCCATCTGCTGGCGCTCGCCCTGCGCCACCAGCACACGCCGATGGTTGCACGCACCCACGGGCAGCAGGCGCTGCCCACGACCTTCGGCTACAAGGTCGCCGTCTGGGTGGATGAAATCGACCGTCACCTGGCGCGCTTCGACGAGGCGCGCGAACGCGTCCTGGTCGGCAACCTGACCGGTGCCGTGGGAACCCTGGCGTCGTTCGGCGCCCAGGGCTTCGAGCTACAGCGGCGAACCCTGGCCAGGCTTGGTCTCGGCGCGCCGTCGACCAGTTGGCACAGCGCCCGGGACCGGGTGCTGGAGGTTGCCGGGTTGCTGGTCCAGGTGTCGGTGACGCTGGGCCGGGTGGCGAACGAGATCTACCACTTGCAGCGCAGCGAAATCGATGAGGTACGCGAGCGCAGCCGGCCGGGACAGGTGGGCAGCAGCACCATGCCGCACAAGCGGAACCCGTCGTCGGTCGACCTGGTCAGCGCGCTGTCGCGGCTGGTGCGGGCACAGATGGTGGCGCTCACCGATGCCGCGTTCCAGTTGCACGAGCGCGACGGCACCGCCTGGCGCATCGAGTGGGCGGCGTTGCCGGAGCTGTTCGTCTACGCCGGCGCCTTGCTGACCCGCATGGAGGCGGTGCTGGCCGAGGGGCTCGAGGTGCGCGAGGAACGCATGCGCGCCAACCTCGACCTGCTGGGTGGGCTGATCCTGTCGGAGCGGGTCATGCTCGCGCTGGCGGGGCAGTTCGGCAAGCAGACCGCCCACGAACTGCTCCATGAGATAACCCAGGCCTCCCAGCGGCAGGGCGTTCCGTTCCGCGAGGCGCTGCTCGGGCAGCCAAGGTTGCGCGGCTGTTTCAGCGCCGAGGCGCTCGAAGAACTGCTCGACCCCGTCGGCTACGTCGGCCTCGCCGCGGAGATGGTCGACCTGGTCGCCGGCAAACCACGAACCGGCGCGTCGGGCGACAGGCCCGAAGGCGCCGCCTCTTCCCAAGGAAATCCCGGTCAGTCCCAGTACGTGATGGAGGATAGGTGATGGATGCTGAATCGCTGGAAATGCTTGCCCGTTCCTCGTGCACCGCGCATCCGCAGAGCTTCGGCGGCGCACCGGCCGAGTCGTCCTGCAAGCACGAACACAGTCACATCGTTGACTCTAAAACCCATGGCGGCGGCTACGCCGGTCCGGTGAGCCGACGGATCTTCTGTAGCCACTGCCGCCTGCAACGCTGGCTCGACGTGGAGGCGGCGCTGGCGCTGGCGCAGGCCGATGTCGGCGTCATTCCGCCCGAGGCCGCGCTGGAGATCGCGAAGGCCGCCAGGCTTTCGGCCGTTGACCTGCAGCAGATCGCCGACGGCGTGGCCAGCACCGGGCACTCGCTGATGCCCCTGCTGGGTGCGCTGCAACGGAACTGCAGCCCCAGCGCGCGCGAGTACGTGCATTTCGGCGCGACCACGCAGGATATCCAGGACACCGCGCAGTCCCTGGAAATGCGCGATGTGCTGGATGAAACGGAGCGGGCGCTGGACATCCTCCTGGACCGGCTCTCGGTGCTGGCGAGCGGGACCCGCAATGCGCTGATGGTCGCCAGGACCCACTCGATCCCGGCGTTGCCGACCACCTTCGGGCTGAAGGTGGCCGGCTGGATCGACGAGTTGCTGCGTCACCGCGAACGCCTGGGCGAGGCGCGCAAGCGGATCCTGGTGGTGCAACTGTTCGGCGGCGTGGGCACGATGGCCGCCTTCGGCGACGAGGCCATGCTCCTGCTCGAAAGCTTCGCGCGGCGGCTGTCGCTGGACGTGCCGCTGGCGGGTTGGCACGTGTCCCGCGACCGGGTTACCGAGTTCGTCAGCACCCTGGCCATGGTCACCGCGTCCCTGGCGCGGATCGCCGACGAGATCCGCACCCTGAACCGCTGGGAGATCGGCGAGCTGGAGGTGGGATGGACGCAGCAGCAGATCGGTAGCAGCACCATGCCCCACAAGCGCAATCCGGAAGGCTGCGAGCAGGTCGTGGTGCTGGCCCGGCTGGCCAAGGCCCAGGTCCTGCTCGCGTTGGACGCCATGATCCTCGAGCACGAGCGGGACTACCGCGGCACGCGCCTGGAATGGTGTGCGGTGGCGGACGTTTCCCACTATGCGCTGATGGCGCTGTCGCTGCTGACCGACACCATCGACGGGCTCACGGTCCACGACGAGACCATGGCGCGGACGGCGAATGCATACAGCGATGCGATCTGTACCGAGGCGTTCGTCTTCGAGATGGCCAAGCAACTGGGCAAGAGCAGCGCTTACGAAATCATCTTCGAGATCACCCAGGCCTGCCAGCGCAAGCGGATTCCGATGCGCCAGGCGCTCGAGTCGGATCCGCGGGTGGGCGCCGTCATGCCGAAGGAAACCCTGGCCAGGCTGTTCGAGCCGCGGACCCATCTCGGCATGGCCGGGACCATCGTCGACAAGGTGCTGGACAAGGTCGCCAGCCACCACTGAATCACCCGCCGCCAGAGGCGGCGGTACTGCACATCAACGGAGAACAAGAATGACAAAGGCTAACGAGATCGAAACCGCGAAGGTCAAGCAGTTTTCAGCACGGATCATGGAGGACTACGGCAATACCCTGCGCGGCGCGATGCTCTACATCGGCGACCGCCTGGGGCTGTTCAAGGCGCTCGCCCATGGCCAATGGGTGACCCTGGAAGAGCTGGCGCAGCAGACCGGCTACACCACCCGCTACCTGCGCGAATGGCTGGGCAGCATGGTCACCGGCAACTACCTGGCCTACGATCCGCAGAGCAGGAGCTATCGGTTGCCGGCCGAGTTCGTCCCGGTGCTCGCCGACGAGGACTCGCCTTATTTCGCCGGCGGGATCATCCAGTTGAGCGTGCCCTTCGTGAGCATGGCGCCGAGGATCATCGAGGCCTTCCGCTGCGGCGGCGGTTGCCCCGAGGAATCCTTCCCGCTGGAAACCTGGGAAGGCATGGAGCGCATGACCATGCCCTGGTACAAGCACTTCCTCGTGCAGCACTGGATTCCTTCGCTGGATGGCGTCAAGGAAAAGCTACAGGCGGGTGGCAGCGTGCTCGATTTCGGCTGCGGCAGCGGGCTGGCCGCGATCATGATGGCCAAGGCGTTCCCCGAAGCCCAGGTCTATGGCTGTGACTTCCACGCGCCGTCCATCGAACGCGCGCGGGCGAACGCCGAGGCCGCGGGGGTCGGCGACCGGGTGCGCTTCGAGGTCAGCGATTCCGATGCGCTGGCGGGCAAGAAGTTCGACTTCGTCACGACCTTCGTGGTCATCCACGACGCGACCGACCCGCAGCAGATGATGAAGGATCTGCGCGAGTCGACCGCCGACGATGGGACCTACCTGATGGTGGAACTCAACCTGTCGCAGGAACTGCACGAGAACATGAACCTGTTCGGTCGCGTGATGTACCCGCAGAGCACGCTGTATTGCATGACCTGTTCGCTGTCCCACGGCGGCGAGGGCCTCGGCGCCTTCATGGGCGAGGACCGCGCGCGGCAGATGGCCGAGGCCGCCGGCTTCAGTCGCTTCCGCAAGGTGCCTTCGGAGTGGCCGCCGCTGCCGGCGCTGTTCGAACTGCGACCCTGACGGCGTTATCCGGGACGGCCGGGACGGCGACCGTCGGATAGCGGTTGCCGTGGCCGCCGCCCGGCGCGTGCCGACTGGGCATGGCGGTCTCGGCTCGATCGCACCGGTGTTCAGGCCCGCTTCGGCGGGCTTTTCATGGCCCCCGGAAAAACGAAGCCCCGCCAATTGCGGGGCTTGCTTGCGGTGTGGGCGGCGCTCTCACAGGTCGAAGTCGTAGTCCGACAACTGGCGCTGCAGGCGGCGTTCTTCCAGCAGGTTGTCGATGATGCGACGCTTGGTCAGGTTGGTCTTGGCCACCTCGACGCTGGTTTCCTCGCCGTCATCCTCTTCAACGCCGGCTTCGTCGTCGATCTCGAGTTCTTCTTTGGCTTTTGCCATGACATTCACTCCAACTTATGGGGTGGTAATGGCGCACCTTATAGCGACAAAGCCGTGGCTGGTAAAAAAGATTTTTTCAATCGTAAAGATAGGATTTCGAATAGTTGATCAATCGTCTGAAGTCTTGTGCTTGTATTCGCACAGGTCCTCGATCCGGCAGCTTCCGCATTGCGGCTTGCGCGCCTTGCAGACGTAGCGGCCATGCAGGATCAGCCAGTGGTGGGCATCGAGCAGGTACTCGCGCGGCACGAACTTCAGCAGTTTCTTCTCCACCTCCAGAACGTTCTTTCCCGGTGCTATGCCGGTGCGGTTGGCGACGCGGAAGATATGCGTGTCCACCGCCATGGCCAGTTGCCGGAAGGCGGTGTTGAGCACCACGTTGGCGGTCTTGCGGCCAACCCCGGGCAGGGCTTCGAGGTCCTCGCGGTTGTCGGGGACCTGGCCGCCGTGCTTTTCGATGAGGATGCGGCAGGTTTCGATGACGTTCTTCGCCTTGCTGTTGTAGAGGCCGATGGTCTTGATGTACTCCGACAGCCCCTCGACGCCGAGGGCGTGGATCGCCTCGGGGGTGTTGGCCACCGGATAGAGGCGGGCGGTGGCCTTGTTCACCCCGACGTCGGTGGCCTGGGCGGAGAGGATCACCGCGATGAGCAGTTCGAAGGGGGTGGTGTAGGCCAGTTCGGTCCTTGGCTCGGGGTTGTCTTCGTGCAGTCGGCGGAAGATCTCCGCGCGCTTGGCGGCATTCATTCAATCACTCCGGTGACGCGGACGCGCTGGCGCTGGGTGGCGGGTACGTCGCCCGCCTGCACCTTGGCGCGTTCCGCCAGGCTTTCATCGATACGGTTCTTCAGGGCGATCAGCAGGCCGAGCATGATGAACGCGCCCGGCGGCAGGATCGCCAGCAGGAAGCCCTGGTACTGCGGGAACGGCTGGATCTTCCAGTCCGCCGCCGCCGGGCCGAACAGCAAGTGCATGTCGGCCAGCAGGGTACCCTGGCCGAGCAGCTCGCGCAGGCCGCCGAGGACCAGCAGGACCAGGGCGAAGCCGAGGCCCATCAGCAGTCCGTCGAAGCTGGCGCGCAGCACGCCGTTCTTCGCCGCGAAGGCCTCGGCGCGACCGAGGATCACGCAGTTGGTGGTGATCAGCGGGATGAAGATGCCGAGGACCTGGTACAGCTCGTAGGTCCAGGCCTGCATCAGCAGTTCGATGCAGGTGGTCAGCACGGCGATGATCATGACGAACGCCGGTAGCCGGATCGCCTCGCTTACCGCGCCGCGCACCAACGATACCGCGGCATTGGAGCAGGCCAGCACGAGCATGGTGGCCAGGCCCAGGCCGAGGGCGTTGACCGTCGAGTTGCTGGTGCCCAGCAGCGGGCACAGGCCGAGCAACTGGACCAGGCCCGGGTTGTTGCGCCACAGGCCGTTGCGGGCGATCTCGCGGAAATCTTGTTCACTCATGTCCGGCAGCCTCTTCGGGGGCGAGCAGGCGTTCGCGGTTGGCGTCGAAGTAGCGCAGCGCCTTGTGCACGGCGCGGACCACGGCGCGCGGGGTGACGGTGGCGCCGGCGAACTGGTCGAACGTACCGCCGTCCTTCTTCACCGCCCAGCCGGCGTCCGCCGGATCGCCCAGGCTCTTGCCGTCGAAACCGTGCACCCAGGGACTCTTGGCCAGTTCGATGCGGTCGCCGAGGCCGGGGGTTTCCTTGTGCGCGACGACCCGCACGCCGAGCAGCCGGCCCTGGGCGGTGACCCCGACCAGTAGCTGGATGGCGCCGCTGTAGCCATCCGGCGCGCTGGCCTGGAGGATGACTGCGCTGGCCTGGCCGTGCAGGCGGGCGACATAGGCCGGACGCGGCGCATCCAGGCCGAGCAGCTTCGGCGCGAAGGTTGGCACCTGGCTGTCCAGCGGATGGTTGTCGTAGCTGCCCGGCGGCAGCAGTTCCAGCAGGGCGCGGCCGCGCGCCTCGCGCTGGGCTTCGGCGATGCGCGCCTCTGTGAATTGCTGCACCAGGGCCACCAGGCCCACCCCGACCAGGGCGAAGAGCCCGAGCAGGAGGGCGTTGCGCAGCATCGAACGGCGAGTCGCGGCGTCCATCAGTCGCCTGCCTTGAAGCCGCGCTCGGCCTTGCGATGGCCGTAGGTGCGCGGCCGGGTGTAGTAGTCGATGGTCGGCGCCGCCAGGTTCATCAGCAGCACGGCGAACGCCACGCCATCGGGATAGCCGCCCCAGGTGCGGATGACGTAGGTGAGGACGCCGACGCCGAGGCCGAAGACCAGCCGCCCGCGATTGCTGGTGGCGCCGGACACCGGGTCGGTGACGATGAAGAAGGCGCCGAGCATGGTCGCCCCGCTGAACAGATGGAACAGTGGCGAGCCATGGGAATCGGAGCCGGAACCATTCCAGAACAGCAGGCTCATGGCGAACAGGCCGGCGAGCATGCCCAGCGGCGCGTGCCAGGTGAACAGCCGGCGCCAGAGCAGGAACAGGCCGCCGAGGAGGAACGCCAGGTTGACCCACTCGCTGCCGGCGCTACCGAGGTGGCCGAAGGCCGGGTTGCCGGCGAACAGCTCATCGACGGTCAGGCTGCGGTCGGTCTTCAGCACGTCGAGGGCGGTGGCGTGGGCCCAGGCGTCCGGCCGGGTAGCGAGGCCGAGGAATTCGCGGAGGCTGTCGGGCAGGCCGAGGGCGCTGTCCGGCGAGGGCCAGCGGGTCATTTCCAGGGGAAACGAGACCAGCGCCACGACGTAGCCGAGCATCGCCGGGTTGAACGGGTTCTGTCCGAGGCCGCCGTACAGGTGCTTGCCGAATACCAGGGCGAAGAAGGTCGCCACCAGGGTCAGCCACCAGGGGGCGTAGGGCGGCAGGGCGACTGCCAGCAACAGGGCGGTGACCAGCGCGCTGCCGTCCTTGAGGAACACCCCCGGCGGACGTTTGCGCAGGGCCAGCATGGCGGCTTCGCAGGCCAGCGCGACGAGGCTGGCCCAGGCCAGGTTGAGCAGGGTGCCCGGGCCGTACAGCCAGGTCAGCGTCAGCAGGCCGGGGACGCAGGCGCCGAGCACCAGGCGCATGATCGCCGGGGTACGGTTGGAGCCGCGGGCGTGGGGCGAGGTGGGGCGGGGCAGGGCCATGGTCACTCCGTGCCGTGTTCGGTCAGGGCGCGCTCGGCGGCGCTCAGGCGCGCGCGGGCGGCGGCGAGTGCGGCGGCGTCGGCGTTCGCCAGGCGTTCGAGCTTCTTCAGGGCGGCGCGGGCGTAGGCCAGCTCGGTCTTCAGCTCGCGGGTGCGCGGGTCGACCGGGCGCTTGTCGATCCGCACCAGCTCCGGCGCCGGCTTGCCGCAGGCGTCCTCGGCGGCATGCAGGTCGCGCTCGGCGGCTTGCAGCTCGCCGCGCAGGCGTTCCAGCTCGCTGTCCATCACCCCGGCCTGCTCGGCCTTCTTCAAGGCCGCGCGCTTGCCGACCAGGGCGATCTTCGCCCGCTTCAGCGCCGCCTGGCCGTCGTCGCCGGGCGCCGCGGGCTTCGGCGCGTGACGCTCGAGGCGGGCCAGGGTGGCTTCGCAACGCTCGACCTCGGCGCGCAGTTCGTCGAGGGTCGCCCGCTGCTCGGCGCCGGGCGCTTCGCCGAAGGCCTTTTCCGAGCGCTTGAGCTGGGCGCGGGCCATGGCGGCCTGGGCCTTGGCCTTCTTCAGTTCGGCTTCGTCGTCGAGCGCGGCAGGCGGTGCGCTGGGTAGGTCGCGCGGCAGGCTGGCTTCGGCATCGGCCAGGGCCTTGTCGGCGGCCTCGGCGGCGGCGCGCAGTTCCGCGACCAGGCCATGCTGTTCCGGGGTGTCGTGGCTGAGCAACTGTTTCTCGGCCTTCTTCAGGGCCACCCGCGCCATGCTCGCTTCGATCTTCAGCCGTTTCAGCCGTTCGCTGCCGCTACCGGCCTGCTTGCGCGCCCTGGCCCGCTCGATCGCCGCCTGCACCGGGTCGACCGCCGTGGCGGGGGCGGCTTCCTCGCGCTCGGCCTGGGCGGCGCGCGCCAGCGCGGCCTTCTCCGCGCGTTGGGCGCGTTCTGCGGCCCGGCGCTCCTCGTCGCGGCGCAGGCGAGCCTGGCGTTGCTCGAAACGCTCACGGGATTGTTCGGCCTTCAGCAGCTTCTGCCGCTGCTCGCGGATCTCCGCCTTGGACGCGCGGTAGTACTGCACCAGGGGAATGCTCGACGGGCAGACGTAGGCGCAGGCGCCGCATTCGATGCAATCGAACAGGTTGTGGGCGAGCAATTGCTCGTGCTCGTCGCCCAGGGCGAAGAAATGCAGTTGTTGTGGCAGCAGGCTGACGGGGCAGACCTGGGCGCAGTCGCCGCAGCGGATACAGGGCATGGCCGGCACTGGTTCCGGCAGCTCCGTGGCATCGCCGGCGAGCAGGCAGTTGCAGGTCTTGATCAGCGGCACCGAGAGATCGGGCAGGGCGAAGCCCATCATCGGCCCGCCCATCAGCACGCGTTCCAGGCGTCCCTCGGCGAGGCCGGCGAACGCCAGCAACTCGTGTACCGGCGTACCGATCAGCGCCTCGACGTTCATCGGCCGCTCCAGGGCGCCGCCGGCGAGGGTAGTGATCCGCGAGATCAGCGGCCGACCGAGGACGACGGCATCGTGCACGGCGGCCAGGGTGCCGACGTTCTGGCACAGGATGCCGATGTCCGCCGGCAGGCCGTCCGCCGGGACTTCCCTGCCGGTGAGCAACTGGATCAGCTGGCGCTCGCCGCCCGAGGGATAGCGGGTCGGCAGGGCGACGATGCGATAGGGCCGTTCACCGAGGGCGGCGCCGAGGGCGGCGATGGCTTCCGGTTTGTCGTCCTCGATGCCGACCAGCACCTCTTCGGGGCATAGGATCTGCACCAGGATATCGATGCCGCCCAGCACCTGCGTGGCGCGCTCGCGCATGAGCAGGTCGTCGGCGCTGATGTAGGGCTCGCATTCGGCGCCGTTCACCACCAGCGTATGGATCTTTTCCGCCGGGCGCGCGGCGAGCTTGGCCGCGGTGGGGAAGCCGGCGCCGCCGAGACCGCCGATGCCGGCCGCGCGGATGCGTTCGAGCAACGCCAGCGGACTTTCGGCGCGGAAGTCCGGGCAGGGATGCAGCTCGGTCCAGCGCTCCAGGCCGTCGCTGGCGATGACGATGGCCGGCGCGGGAAGACCGGAGGCATGCGGATAGGGGTGTGCGCCGATCGCCACCACGGTACCCGAGGTCGGGGCATGCAGCGCGGCGCTGACGGTGCCGTCCGGGAGGGCGATGGTCTGGCCCTTGAGTACGGCCTGGCCGACTTCCACGCAAGGCCGCGCCGGCGCGCCGATGTGCTGGCCGAGCGGCACGATGTAGCGCTGCGCCAGCGGCGCCTGCTGGATCGGCAGGGCGGTGGAGCGCTCCTTGTTGGCCGGCAGGCAGAGGCCGCCGGGGAAGGCGTGCAGGGCGCTCATGCCGCTCGCTCCCGGTCGCTGGCGATCAGTCGCGGCGACGGCTGCGGCCATTTCCAGTGGCGCACGTCGTCCGGTATCTCGCGCATCTCGATGCAGTCCACCGGACAGGGCTCCAGGCACAGGTCGCAACCGGTGCATTCGTCGGCGATCACCGTGTGCATCAACCGTGCGGCGCCGACGATGGCGTCCACCGGGCAGGCCTGGATGCACTTGGTGCAGCCGATGCATTCGGCCTCGCGGATGTAGGCTACCCGCGGCGGGGTTTCCTCGGCGGCGTCGAGCGGCTCGGGCTCCAGGTCGAGCAGGTCGGCGAGGGCGCGGATGGTCGCTTCGCCGCCCGGCGGGCACTTGTTGATCTTGTCGCCGGCGGCGATCGCCTCGGCGTAGGGCTTGCAGCCGGGGTAGCCACACTGGCCGCACTGGGTCTGCGGCAACAGGGCGTTGACCTGCTCGGCGACCGGATCGCCCTGGACGCGGAAGCGCACCGCCGCATAGCCGAGCAGCGCACCGCCGGCCAGGCAGATCGGCAGCAGCGCGCCGATCGCCAGGAACACGCCGTTCATGGCCGGACCAACCCGCTGAAGCCCATGAACGCCAGCGACATCAGGCCGGCGGTGATCATGCCGATGGCCGCGCCGCGGAACGGCGCCGGCACGTCGGCGATGGCGATGCGCTCGCGCAGGGCGGCGAACAGCACCAGCACCAGGGAAAAGCCCAGCCCGGCGCCGAAGCCCTGGGTAGTGGCCTGGAGGAAGCCGTATTCAGCCTTGTTGGCGTTGAGCACGGCGACGCCGAGGACGATGCAATTGGTGGTGATCAGCGGCAGGAAGATGCCGAGCACCCGGTACAGCAGCGGGCTGGTCTTCTTCACCAGCATCTCGGTGAACTGCACCACCACCGCGATCACCAGGATGAAGCCGATGGTGCGCAGGTACTCCAGGTCCAGCGGGCGCAGCACGTAGCGTTGCAGGATATGGCTGCACATCGCCGCCAGGGTCAGGACGAAGGTGGTGGCGAGGGACAGGCCGATGGCCGTCTCGATCTTCCGCGACACGCCCATGAACGGGCACAGGCCGAGGAACTGCACCAGGACAAAGTTGTTGACCAGGATGGCGCTGACCAGGATCAGGGCGAGTTCAGTCATACGCGAAGCATTCGTTGCAGGGCCGGGGCCGTCGGGGGAAATCCCCTATTATCGGGTGGGATTGCCCTGCAAGGCTAGCGCAAACACGTACGAAAGACCGGGAGACGGACTGCCGTTGCGTCTCCCGGGGTCGCGCTCACTGCAACCTGGCCCGCTCCAGCAGCGCCCAGGCCAGGGCGAAGGTCGGTTCGCCATCCTCGCTCTGCTCGCTGGCGCTGACCACGATCCACCGCGCGCCCGCCGGCTTGGCTGCCCACAGGCGGTATTCGCTGCCTGCGGAGCCGCCGTCGTCTTCCTCTACCTTGTAGCGCGCCTCGCCGTCGCCCAGGCGCCTGCTCGCCAGGTCGGGCGGGGGCGGCGCGTCCTGGCGCTGGACCTCCAGTTGGCGTGGGTTGCGCAGCTTGCCGCCTTCGTCGAAGCGGAAGCCCTCGGCGCTGCGCCGCGCGTCGAAGCCGACGGGGCGCTCCACCACCAGGCCGTTCGGGTGGGTCAGGGTCTTGTCGAAGTCCACCCCGGACTCCGCGGTGCAGGCCAGCAGGGCGAGGCTGGCGAGAATCAGGGCGACTGTCTTCATGGGAACCTCATTCCAGGGTCGAGGAAGGTGGCGTAGGCATCGTCGACGAACATCGGCCAGCCCGGCGACAGGTTGTCGTCCCAGGGCCGCGAGGTGTATTCCGAGGCCAGCGCGCGGACATTGTCCCGCGGCCAGTTGCGCGGATTGCCGGCGTAGGCGCGGAGATCGATGGAGGGAAATGCGCCGCGGGTCTTCGGCAACTTGCGCAGGTCCTGTTGCGACGCGAGGTTGGCGACGTAGCGGATGTAACGGGCGGTGGCGAAGATGTTGAATTCGTCGGAAGCCAGCAGGGTGGCGACCGCCTTGCGCGACAGACCGCGGCGCACCGGCTGGCCGAGCAGGTCGGTGAACAGCTCGTACTTGATCGCGGTGGAGACCACCACCTGGCCGAGGCCGATGGAGGTGTTGGCGCTCTTGATGCTGACTGCCGCCTGATAGTCCTTGGCGTCTTCGTCGCGGGTCTGGTCACGCTGCTCGGCGAGGATGATCGCGCCGATCAGTTGCGGCGTCAGGTCGTACTTGCGCGCGGCCGCGGACATGACCTTGGCCCGCGACGGCGGGTTGCCCGGATAGGCGTCGGGGAACAGCGTGCTGATCGGCTGGCCGACCAGCGTCTGTGCCTGGTTCAGCTTGTCTTGCGGCGAAAGCTGGCTCAGGTAGGCGCCCAGGTCGCCGAGCGGGTTGCTGTACTTGGTGACGGTCGCCGGGTCCTTGTTGAGCAGCTTGAGCTGGTCGCCGAAGGCAATGGACGGCAGGTCGGTCGGATTGACGCCGGTGGCGCCGACCCCGCTGAACGGACCCTGGATCGCCTGGCTGGCCACCCCGGTGGCTCCCGCCGCGGCGAAGCCCAGGCGACCGGCGGCGTCGGCGAGGTCGGCGCAGATGTCGAAGAAGGTGATGGTGGGGAAGTAGATCCAGTTGTCGGTCTGGGTGCCCAGGGGATTGTTGATCAGGCTGCGGATCAAGGCATTGCGTGCCTGGTAGCGCTGCATGGTGGTGCGCCCGGCGATGCTGGCGATCAGCGAGCGCGCCAGTTCCGGCGGGCCCACCCGCTGGAACAGCTTGATCAGCGAGCCGCTCTTGTCGAGTGCGGCGATGGTCGCATCGGGCACGTTGTCGTTGCGGATCGCGGCGATCACCCGGCGGGCTTCCTGGCGGGTCACCTGCCAGTCGTCCCAGCTATAGGAAATCAGTGACTCGATCAGGTCGCTGGTGGCGGTCATCGGTCTTCCTCCTTGTGAGTTGCCAGGCCCGTCAGGCGGTCCTGGGCGAAAGAGCGGACCCTCCCGGTCCGCCCGTATGCCTGGGCTCAGCGCGCCTCGTTCTTGCCGGGCCGCCGCAACCAGCGCCACAGGCCGCGCAGCAACAGGCCCAGCGGCAGCAGCACGACGAGGAACGGCAGGCTGTAGGCGAAGAACTTCATTGCGGCGATGGTGCCATCGACAAGGTCGTCGAGCAGTTGCCCGGCGGCCGTGGCGAGCTGGCCGAGGCGGCTGTCCGGCTGCGCCTCGCTGCTGAAGCTCAGGGTCAGCAGGTTGGTAGCGATGCGCCGCTGCTGCTGGGCGCCGGCCTGGGCGTTGTCGGCCAGTTGGGCTTCCACCGCGGCGATTTCCTTGGCCAGGGCCAGCAGGTCGCCGACGCTCATGTCCTTGCGCCCCTGGTATTGCTGCAGGGTCTGGTACTCGCGTTGCAGGCGCTCGCGTTGCTGGCGGGTGTCGGCGACCGCCTGGGCCAGGTCCTCGGCGCGGGTCTGCCGGCTTTCCAGCGTGCCGCCCTCGGCAGCGGCCGCGACCAGCTTCTCCACGCCGTCCGGGACGATGCGCACGGTGAGTTCGGCGTAATGGCCGATACCGCCGCGTTGTTCGATGGCGAGCACGTCGCACTGGCCGAAGCGCTCGCTGTTGCAGGCGTCGCGGCTGGCGGCGAGTTGCGCGTCGATACGCGCGGCGGGAAGGCGGATGCCGACGCGGTGTTCGTAGGCGAGGGCGGTGCCGGGTTTGCCCGTCTCGCCCTGGAAACCGGCATTGCCGGAGACGCTTTCGGCGTGTTCGGCGGAGCATCCGTAGAGCGCCGCCAGCAGGACGCCGGCGGCAAGCTTCCATGCGTTCATTCTATCGAGCCCTCCGTGGCTTCGTGGTCTGCGTTACTTGACGCGCTGGCCCGGCTTGGCGCCGCTGTCCGGACTCAGCAGGTAGATCTCCTCGCCACCCGGGCCGGCGGCCAGGACCATGCCCTCGGACACCCCGAACTTCATCTTGCGCGGCGCCAGGTTGGCCACATAGAGCGTCAGGCGGCCTTCCAGGGCACTCGGGTCGGGATATGCGCTCTTGATCCCGGAGAACACGTTACGCTTCGCGTCGCCGATGTCCAGCGACAGGCGCAGCAGCTTGTCGGCGCCTTCGACGAATTCGCACTTCTCGATCAGGGCGATGCGCAGGTCGACCGCGGCGAAAGCGTCGAAGTCGATCTCCGCGGCGATGGGTTCCTTGACCAGCTCGCCGTTGCCGGCGGGTTGGGATGCGGCGGCGAGGTCTTCCTTGGAGGCTTCGATCATGGCTTCTACTTTCGCGGGCTCGATACGGGTCATCAGGGGCTGGAACGGGTTCAACTGGTGGTTGGCCAGCAGGGTCTGGTGGTCGGCCCAGGTCAGCGGGGCGACGTTGAGGAAGGCTTCGGCGGCGGCGGCCAGCTTCGGCAGCACCGGCTTGAGGAAGATCACCAACTGGCGGAACAGGTTGATGCCCAGGCCGCAGACGGCCTGGACCTTGTCCTGCTGGCCTTCCTGCTTGGCCAGCGCCCAGGGCGCCTGTTCGGCGATCCAGGCGTTGGCGCGGTCGGCGAGGGCCATGATCTCGCGCATGGCGCGATTGAAGTCGCGGGCCTCATAGGCCTCGGCGATTCCCGGGGCGGCCTCGCGGAAGGCGGCGAGCAGCTCCGGCGCCGGATCGGCGCCGACCAGCACGCCGGCGTTGCCCTTGTGGATGAAGCCGGCGCAGCGGCTGGCGATGTTGACGACCTTGCCGACCAGGTCGGAGTTGACCTTCTGCACGAAGTCCTCGAGGTTCAGGTCGAGGTCCTCGACGCCGCGGCCGAGCTTGGACGCGTAGTAGTAGCGCAGGTATTCCGGGTCCAGGTGGTCGAGGTAGGTGCGCGCCTTGACGAAGGTGCCGCGCGACTTGGACATCTTCTGGCCGTTCACGGTCAGGTAGCCGTGCACGTTCAGCGCGGTCGGCTTGCGGTAGCCGGCGCCTTCGAGCATGGCCGGCCAGAACAGCGCGTGGAAGTTGACGATGTCCTTGCCGATGAAGTGGTACAGCTCGGCGCTGGAGTCCTTGCCCCAGAACGCGTCGAAGTCCAGCTCGGGACGCCGCGCGCAGAGGTTCTTGAAGCTGGCCATGTAGCCGATCGGCGCGTCCAGCCAGACGTAGAAGTACTTGCCGGGAGCGTCGGGAATCTCGAAGCCGAAGTACGGCGCGTCACGCGAGATGTCCCACTGCTGGAGGCCGCTGTCCAGCCATTCGGCGAGCTTGTTGGCCACCGACTCCTGAAGGGCGCCGCTGCGGGTCCATTGCTTGAGCATGGCCTCGAAGTCCGGCAGCTTGAAGAAGTAGTGCAGCGATTCCTTGAGCACCGGGGTGGCGCCGGAGATCGCCGATTTCGGGTCCTTCAGTTCGGTCGGGGCGTAGGTCGCGCCGCAGGCCTCGCAGTTGTCGCCGTACTGGTCGGCGGTGCCGCACTTCGGGCAGGTGCCCTTGATGAAGCGGTCGGCGAGGAACATCTGCTTTTCCGGGTCGAAGTACTGGGTCACCGGGCGGGTGTCGATGTGCCCGGCGTCGCGCAGTTTCAGGTAGATCGCGCTGGACAGCTCGCGGTTCTCTTCCGAGTGGGTCGAGTGGTAGTTGTCGAAGTCCACCAGGAAGTCGGCGAAGTCGCCCATGTGCTCGGCGCGCACGGCGTCGATCAGTTGCTCGGAGGTGATGCCCTCGCGCTCGGCGCGGAGCATGATCGCCGAACCGTGGGCGTCGTCGGCGCAGACGTAGACGGCCTGGTTGCCACGCATCTTCTGGAAGCGCACCCACATGTCCGTCTGGATGTACTCCAGCATGTGTCCCAGGTGAATGGAACCGTTGGCGTAGGGGAGGGCGCTGGTAACGAGGATCTTGCGTGGTTCGGACATGGGTTCGGCTTATCGGCTGAGAGCTAAACGGATCGGTCACTATAAAGAAGCGGCGGTTTTTTTTCATCCGCGCGCCACTCGGGTAGGATGACCGGCATCGATTCCCCGCTTAACCCTCAGGAAATCCCCCATGTCCGCTATCACTCGCCAAACGGTGGAAGCCACCCTCCGCCAGTACCAGGACCCCTATCTGAACCAGGACCCCGTCAGCGCCGGCTGCCTGCGCGAGGTGGAGATCCAGGGCGACCGCGTGCGGGTGCGCCTGGAACTGGGGTACGCCGCCGGGCTGTTCAGAAACGGCCTGGCGCAAACCCTGCAAATGGCCCTGGAGGCGCTCGACGGCGTCGCTCGCGCCGAAGTCCGGGTCGACTGCGTGATCCAGCCGCACAAGGCACAGCCGCAGGTCGAGGTGATGGGCAACGTGAAGAACATCGTCGCGGTGGCTTCCGGCAAGGGCGGCGTCGGCAAGTCCACCACCGCCGCCAACCTGGCCCTGGCCTTGGCCCGCGAGGGTGCGCGGGTGGGCATCCTCGACGCGGACATCTACGGACCCAGCCAGGGCATCATGTTCGGCCTGCCGGAAGGCACCCGGCCGAAGGTCCGTGAGCAGAAGTGGTTCGAGCCCCTGGAGGCGCACGGGGTGCAGGTGATGTCGATGGCCTTCCTCACCGACGACAGCACGCCGGTGGTCTGGCGCGGGCCGATGGTCTCCGGTGCCCTGATCCAACTGATCACCCAGACCGCCTGGGACAACCTCGACTACCTGGTGGTGGACATGCCGCCGGGCACCGGCGACATCCAGCTGACCCTGGCGCAGAAGGTGCCGGTGGCCGGCGCGGTGATCGTCACCACCCCGCAGGACCTGGCGCTGCTCGACGCGAAGAAGGGCGTGGAGATGTTCCGCAAGGTGAACATCCCGGTGCTCGGCGTGGTGGAGAACATGGCGGTGCATATCTGCTCCAACTGCGGCCATGCCGAGCACCTGTTCGGCGAGGGCGGCGGCGAGAAGCTGGCGGCGCAGTTCGGCGTCGAGCTGCTGGCGTCCATGCCGCTGTCGATCGCCATCCGCACCCAGGCCGACAGCGGCCGGCCGACGGTGATCGCCGACCCGGAAAGCCAACTGGCGATGCTCTACCAGGAAATCGCCCGCCATGTCGGCGCGCGCATCGTTCTCAGCGAGCGGGCCAGCGTCGGCCTGCCGAACATCAGCATCAGCGACGACTGAGGCGCTCGGGCAGCCGTCGGCGACGGCTGCCTTTGCCCTGGGGCGGCGGCCCCGGTAAGATTCGCGATCATTTTTCGCAGCTTTCGACAGGACACCCTCCATGACCATCAAATCGGACAAGTGGATTCGCCGCATGGCTCAGGAGCACGGCATGATCGAGCCGTTCGTCGAGCGCCAGGTGCGCGGCGCGGACGACAGCCGGGTGATTTCCTACGGGGTGTCCAGCTACGGCTACGACGTGCGCTGCGCCGCCGAATTCAAGGTGTTCACCAACATCCATTCGGCGGTGGTCGATCCGAAGAACTTCGACGAGAAAAGCTTCGTCGACATCAACAGCGACGTCTGCATCATCCCGCCGAACTCCTTCGCCCTGGCGCGCACCGTCGAGTACTTCCGCATCCCGCGCGACGTCCTGACCATCTGCCTGGGCAAGAGCACCTACGCGCGTTGCGGCATCATCGTCAACGTCACCCCGCTGGAGCCGGAGTGGGAAGGCCATGTGACCCTCGAGTTCTCCAATACCACCAACCTGCCGGCGAAGATCTACGCCAACGAAGGCGTGGCGCAGATGCTCTTCCTGCAATCCGACGAGGCCTGCGAAGTGTCCTATAAGGATCGCGGCGGCAAATACCAGGGCCAGCGCGGCGTGACCCTGCCAAAAGCCTGACGCCAGAGCGTTTCGACACCGGAAACCGGGCCTGGCGCCCGGTTTTTTCATGCCTTTTCCGCCAACCCCTCGCTGTTCCCCGCCGGCCGCTCTGGCACGCCTTATCGCGGGCGGGCAGGGGCTTATGCGCAGGCGACCCCCCGTCCTGTGAAATCTGGCAGTTACCGTTAGCTTTCGAATTGGCTAAAAAGTGTTCATCGGCTACGCGTGAACACGGACGCCAATCGTTTGCGCAGGCCGATCTGCAAGACCCACACAAGCCCCTCGCCTGAAGGGGTACGCATCCGCCGTGGCTGGTCCGCGCGGATGGCCGCTGAGTTACTTGTCTGCCGTTCGAACAATAAGAACGAACTCTACGTAATGCCGGGATACCCGTGGCAGCGATAGCTGTTTGCCTGTTCGAAAATTTTTGGGAGGTGTGAAATGCGGCGCGAAAGTCTGTTGGTATCGGTTTGCAAGGGCCTGCGGGTACATGTCGAGCGCGTTGGGCAGGATCCCGGGCGCAGCACGGTGATGCTGGTCAACGGCGCGATGGCGACCACCGCCTCGTTCGCCCGGACCTGCAAGTGCCTGGCCGAACATTTCAACGTGGTGCTGTTCGACCTGCCCTTCGCCGGGCAGTCGCGGCAGCACAACCCGCAGCGCGGGTTGATCACCAAGGACGACGAGGTGGAAATCCTCCTGGCGCTGATCGAGCGCTTCGAGGTTAATCACCTGGTCTCCGCGTCCTGGGGCGGTATCTCCACGCTGCTGGCGCTGTCGCGCAATCCGCGCGGCATCCGCAGCTCGGTGGTGATGGCATTCGCCCCTGGACTGAACCAGGCGATGCTCGACTACGTCGGGCGGGCGCAGGCGCTGATCGAGCTGGACGACAAGTCGGCGATCGGCCATCTGCTCAACGAGACCGTCGGCAAATACCTGCCGCCGCGCCTGAAAGCCAGCAACCATCAGCACATGGCTTCGCTGGCCACCGGCGAATACGAGCAGGCGCGCTTTCACATCGACCAGGTGCTGGCGCTCAACGATCGGGGCTACCTGGCTTGCCTGGAGCGGATCCAGAGCCACGTGCATTTCATCAACGGCAGCTGGGACGAATACACCACCGCCGAGGACGCCCGCCAGTTCCGCGACTACCTGCCGCACTGCAGTTTCTCGCGGGTGGAGGGCACCGGGCATTTCCTTGACCTGGAGTCCAAGCTGGCCGCGGTACGCGTGCACCGCGCCCTGCTCGAGCACCTGCTGAAGCAACCGGAGCCGCAGCGGGCGGAACGCGCGGCGGGATTCCACGAGATGGCCATCGGCTACGCCTGAACCCTTGACCTGCGAAGACCCGGCCTGGCCGGGCTTTGCGGTTGCATAACGCACGGAGTAGCCCCATGCACGCCATCCTCATCGCCATCGGCTCGGCCGGCGACGTATTTCCCTTCATCGGCCTGGCCCGGACCCTGAAACTGCGCGGGCACCGCGTGAGCCTCTGCACCATCCCGGTGTTTCGCGACGCGGTGGAGCAGCACGGCATCGCGTTCGTCCCGCTGAGCGACGAACTGACCTACCGCCGGACCATGGGCGATCCGCGCCTGTGGGACCCCAAGACGTCCTTCGGCGTGCTCTGGCAAGCCATCGCCGGGATGATCGAGCCGGTCTACGAGTACGTCTCGGCGCAGCGCCATGACGACATCGTGGTGGTCGGCTCGCTATGGGCGCTGGGCGCACGCATCGCTCACGAGAAGTACGGGATTCCCTACCTGTCCGCGCAGGTCTCGCCATCGACCCTGTTGTCGGCGCACCTGCCGCCGGTACACCCCAAGTTCAACGTGCCCGAGCAGATGCCGCTGGCGATGCGCAAGCTGCTCTGGCGCTGCATCGAGCGCTTCAAGCTGGATCGCACCTGCGCGCCGGAGATCAACGCGGTGCGCCGCAAGGTCGGCCTGGAAACGCCGGTGAAGCGCATCTTCACCCAATGGATGCATTCGCCGCAGGGCGTGGTCTGCCTGTTCCCGGCCTGGTTCGCGCCACCCCAGCAGGATTGGCCGCAACCCCTGCACATGACCGGCTTCCCGCTGTTCGACGGCAGTATCCCGGGAACCCCGCTCGACGACGAACTGCAACGCTTTCTCGATCAGGGCAACCGGCCGCTGGTGTTCACCCAGGGCTCGACCGAACACCTGCAGGGCGACTTCTACGCCATGGCCCTGCGCGCGCTGGAACGCCTCGGCGCGCGTGGGATATTCCTCACCGGCGCCGGCCAGGAACCGCTGCGCGGCTTGCCGAACCACGTGCTGCAGCGCGCCTACGCGCCACTGGGAGCCTTGCTGCCATCGTGCGCCGGGCTGGTCCATCCGGGCGGTATCGGCGCCATGAGCCTGGCCTTGGCGGCGGGGGTGCCGCAGGTGCTGCTGCCCTGCGCCCACGACCAGTTCGACAATGCCGAACGGCTGGTCCGGCTCGGCTGCGGGATGCGCCTGGGCGTGCCGTTGCGCGAGCAGGAGTTGCGCGGGGCGCTGTGGCGCTTGCTCGAGGACCCGGCCATGGCGGCGGCCTGTCGGCGTTTCATGGAATTGTCACAACCGCACAGTATCGCTTGCGGTAAAGCGGCCCAGGTGGTCGAACGTTGTCATAGGGAGGGGGATGCGCGATGGCTGAAGGCTGCGTCCTGAACGGTGCTGGCATAACAGATAGGGTTGCCATGATTTTGCCGTATCGGCAAGGCTGCGCGCTTGACAGCGTCATACCCCGGGCCAATTCTGCTGTGATGCATTTTATCGATCAGGGCTTACTGCAATGAGGAATGACGGAGGCTTTTTGCTGTGGTGGGACGGTTTGCGTAGCGAGATGCAGCCGATCCACGACAGCCAGGGCGTGTTCGCCGTCCTGGAAAAGGAAGTGCGGCGCCTGGGCTTCGATTACTACGCCTATGGCGTGCGCCATACGATTCCCTTCACCCGGCCGAAGACCGAGGTCCATGGCACCTATCCCAAGGCCTGGCTGGAGCGATACCAGATGCAGAACTACGGGGCCGTGGATCCGGCGATCCTCAACGGCCTGCGCTCCTCGGAAATGGTGGTCTGGAGCGACAGCCTGTTCGACCAGAGCCGGATGCTCTGGAACGAGGCTCGCGATTGGGGCCTCTGTGTCGGCGCGACCCTGCCGATCCGCGCGCCGAACAATTTGCTCAGCGTGCTTTCCGTGGCGCGCGACCAGCAGAACATCTCCAGCTTCGAGCGCGAGGAAATACGCCTGCGGCTGCGTTGCATGATCGAGTTGCTGACCCAGAAGCTGACCGACCTGGAGCATCCGATGCTGATGTCCAACCCGGTCTGCCTGAGCCATCGCGAACGCGAGATCCTCCAATGGACCGCCGACGGCAAGAGCTCCGGGGAAATCGCCATCATCCTGAGCATCTCCGAGAGCACGGTGAACTTCCACCACAAGAACATCCAGAAGAAGTTCGACGCGCCGAACAAGACGCTGGCTGCCGCCTACGCCGCGGCGCTGGGCCTCATCTGAAGCGCAGGGCGCGCCGGCCGGCGCGCCCTACCAGATCTGGCAGGTTGCCTGCCGTTCATCCTCCTTTAGTCTTCCCCCTCATGTGTGTGCTGGTATGTCCTCCGACTGAGAGGGCCCAGGAGTATCAGGGTAGGGATGCCGCCTTTTTTTCTCGGCCGGCACGACACGGGGACTTGGTCATGATCGAATTGCTCTCTGAATCGCTGGAAGGGCTTTCCGCCGCCATGATCGCCGAGCTGGGACGCTACCGGCATCAGGTCTTCATCGAGAAGCTGGGCTGGGACGTGGTCTCCACCTCCAGGGTCCGCGACCAGGAGTTCGACCAGTTCGACCATCCGCAAACCCGCTACATCGTCGCCATGGGCCGCCAGGGTATCTGCGGTTGTGCCCGCCTGTTGCCGACGACCGACGCCTACCTGCTCAAGGAAGTCTTCGCCTACCTGTGCAGCGAAACCCCGCCCAGCGATCCGTCGGTATGGGAGCTTTCGCGCTACGCCGCCAGCGCGGCGGACGATCCGCAACTGGCGATGAAGATATTCTGGTCCAGCCTGCAATGCGCCTGGTACCTGGGCGCCAGTTCGGTGGTGGCGGTGACCACCACGGCCATGGAGCGCTATTTCGTTCGCAACGGCGTGATCCTCCAGCGCCTCGGCCCGCCGCAGAAGGTCAAGGGCGAGACGCTGGTCGCGATCAGCTTCCCGGCCTACCAGGAGCGCGGCCTGGAGATGCTGCTGCGCTACCACCCGGAATGGCTGCAGGGCGTACCGCTGTCGATGGCGGTGTGAGGTCGTCAGCCATTTCGCGCACTTTTTTCCGCTTCTCCTGCCGCATGCTCGGCCCGCGCCCCGGCGTCATCGGGCGTTCCCCTGCATTCCGGGATTTGGCCGCGGCTGCCGACTTGCGTAGTCTCTCTGCGGTCCGCCATCCCGAGGAGTCGCCATGCTGAAGTCATTCCGCCATCTCGTCCAGGCCCTGGCCTGCCTTGCGCTGCTGGCCAGCGCCAGCCTCCAGGCGCAGGAGAGCCGCCTCGACCGCATCCTCGAAAGCGGCGTGCTGCGCGTCGCCACCACTGGCGACTACAAGCCCTTCAGCTACCGCACGGAAGAGGGCGGTTACGCCGGTTTCGACGTGGACATGGCGCAGCGCCTGGCCGAGAGCCTGGGGGCCAAGCTGGTAGTG
Source organism: Pseudomonas sp. 203-8 (assembly GCF_020708595.1). NCBI lineage: Bacteria > Pseudomonadati > Pseudomonadota > Gammaproteobacteria > Pseudomonadales > Pseudomonadaceae > Pseudomonas > Pseudomonas sp. 203-8. The sequence continues at coordinate 598,910 of NZ_JAJFDF010000002.1, forward strand.
GTGCCGACCAGTTGGCCGAACCTGATGCGCGATTTCGCCGACGACCGCTTCGACATCGCCATGAGCGGCATCTCGATCAACCTGGAGCGCCAGCGCCAGGCGTATTTCTCGATTCCCTACCTGCGCGACGGCAAGACGCCGATCACCCTCTGTAGCGAAGAAGCGCGTTTCCAGACCCTGGAGCAGATCGACCAGCCGGGCGTGACGGCCATCGTCAACCCCGGCGGCACCAACGAGAAGTTCGCCCGGGCGAACCTGAAGAAGGCCCGGATCCTGGTGCATCCGGACAACGTGACGATCTTCCAGCAGATCGTCGACGGCAAGGCCGACCTGATGATGACCGACGCCATCGAGGCCCGCCTGCAGTCGCGTCTGCACCCGGAACTCTGCGCCGTGCATCCGCAGCAACCCTTCGACTTCGCCGAGAAGGCCTACCTGCTGCCGCGCGACGAGGCCTTCAAGCGCTACGTCGACCAGTGGCTGCACATCGCCGAGCAGAGCGGCTTGTTGCGCCAGCGCATGGAGCACTGGCTCGAATACCGCTGGCCCACCGCGCACGGCAAGTAATACAGGGGCGGCGAGGGTGGCCGCGGGCCCGCGCGGCCTTCCTTGGCGGCGGCAAAAACGTTATGGTCGGCGCCCCATCCTGGTGCCTGGTCCATGCGTTATCTACTGTTCGTCACCGTCCTCTGGGCGTTCTCCTTCAACCTGATCGGCGAGTACCTCGCCGGCCAGGTCGACAGCTACTTCGCCGTGCTTACCCGGGTCCTTCTCGCTGGCCTGGTGTTTCTCCCGCTGACCCGCTGGCGCGGCGTCGAACCGCGTTTCGTCGGCGGGGTGATGCTGGTCGGCGCGCTGCAGTTCGGCATCACCTACGTCTGCCTTTACCTGAGCTTCAACGTGCTGACGGTGCCCGAGGTGCTGCTGTTCACCGTGCTGACGCCGGTCCACGTGGCCCTGTTCGATGACCTGCTCAACCGCCGCTTCAACTTCTGGGCCCTGGCCGCCGCGCTGGTGGCGGTGCTGGGCGCGGCGATCATCCGCTACGACGGGATCACCGGCGAATTCCTCCAGGGCTTCCTGCTGCTGCAACTGGCCAACGCCACCTTCGCCGCCGGCCAGGTGCTGTACAAGCGCCTGGTGCGCAAGTACCCGTCCGAGCTGCCGCAGCGCCAGCGCTTCGGTTATTTCTTCGTTGGCGCGCTGCTGGTGGCGTTGCCTGCCTGGCTGCTGTTCGGCGATCCGCAGCGCCTGCCGGCCGGCGAGCTGCAATGGGGCGTACTGGTATGGATGGGGCTGCTGGCCACCGCCCTCGGCCAGTTCTGGTGGAACAAGGGCGCCACCGAGGTGGACGCCGGTACCCTGGCGGTGATGAACAACCTGCACGTGCCGGTCGGGTTGCTGCTCAACCTGCTGATCTGGAACCAGCACGCCGACCTGCCGCGCCTGGCCCTGGGCGGCGCGGTGATCGTCGCTTCGCTGTGGGTCAACCGGCTCGGCCGGCGCGAGGTGCGTGCATGAGGATTTCCGGACAGGGCGTGCTGCTGTCGCTGGCCGCCTCGGTGCTGTTCGTTACCCTGCCGGGCTACGTCCACCTGCTGGAGCCGCTGGACAGCCTGCAGGTGGTGGCGCATCGGGTGGTCTGGTCGATCCCGATGGTATTCCTGCTGGTCGTCGCCACCCGCCAGTGGCCGACCCTGCGCGCCGCCTGGCGCCGGCTGTTCGCCGAGCCCTGGCTGCTGGCCTGCTTCCCGCTGACCGCGGCGATGATGCTGCTGCAATGGGGCATCTTCATCTGGGCGCCGTTGGCCGGGAAAACCCTTGAACTGTCGCTGGGCTACTTCCTCCTGCCGCTGGCGATGGTGCTGGTGGGGCGGGTGTTCTACGGCGAGCGCCTGACGCCGCTGCAGGCTATCGCCGTGGCCTGCGCGCTGGCCGGGGTGCTCCACGAGTTCTGGCTGACCCGCGCGTTCTCCTGGGTCTCCCTGGTCACCGCGCTGGGCTATCCCCCATACTTCATGCTGCGGCGCAGGATGGGCGTGGACGCGCTGTCCGGGTTCGTCTTCGAGATGCTCTTCCTGCTGCCGCTGGCGTTGGCCGCGCTGTACTGGCTGGGCGACGAGAGCCAGGCCTTCCGCGAGGCGCCGCGCCTGTGGCTGCTACTGCCGATGCTGGGGCTGATCAGCGCCCTGGCCTTCGGCGCGATGATGGCTTCCAGCCGGCTGCTGCCGATGGGGCTGTTCGGGATTCTCAGCTACGTCGAACCGGTGCTGCTGTTCCTGGTGGCGGTACTGTTCCTCGGCGAGGCGTTCCGTCCCGAGCAGCTATGGACCTACGCGCCGATCTGGCTGGCGGTGCTGTTGACCGGCTGGGACAGCGCGCGCCTGCTGAGGAAACAGGCGCGGCGGGGCATCTGAGCGAGCCGCAGGCGCCGGAATCAGCGCTTGCGGGTGCTTTCGACCTGGGCGAGGGTGGTCGGCAGGATGCGCTTGCCGGCCAGGTAGTGGCGTTTCCAGTAGCTGCTGTTGAGGTCGGAGACGCGGACCTTCTTGCCGCGCCGCGGCGCATGCACGAAGCGGTCGTTGCCGACGTAGATGCCGACGTGGTCGACGCTGCGGCTGCGGATCCGGAAGAACACCAGGTCGCCCGGTTGCAGCTTGCCGCGGGAGACCTTGTTGTTGTCCATGTTGTAGATGGCGCGGGCGGTCCGCGGCAGGTCGACGTCATCGACGTCCTGGAACACATAGTTGACCAGGCCGCTGCAATCGAAGCCTTTCTTCGGCGTGGTGCCGCCCCAGCGGTAGGGGGTGCCGATCATGCTGAAGGCGCGGTCGGTGACTTCGGAAGCGGCGGCCGCGACCACCGAGCGGTTGGCGGACTGGCGGGTGCTGACGACCCGGCTGGGCGACAGGGTGGAATTCTTCGACGGCTTGAAGGTGTGGGTGACCTGGTTGGAAGCCAGGCTGGGCGTCGAGAGGGCGGCCAGAAGGGCCGCGAAGCCTACAGACAGGCATGTCAAAAAGGGTGAACGCATTTCGGCATGTCTTCGCGTGCGTGAATAACGGTCCAGGCTTCCGCTGGTTCGTGGTTACTCTCTGTTCATCGGAGTGTCTTCTGGGTGACCGGAACGAGCCCTCCTGACTCTTCCGACCAGGCCGTCAAACGAAACGGCCAACTGCTTCCGGGCCTGGATGCATTCAGGTTGTCCCGGCGATAACGGGCTTAACGAAGGAAAATCGGGGACTCATCGGCGTTCCCAGCGTATTCCCCTACGAAAGCGGCGGCTATTGTGACCTATTTTGACGCCGGCCTTCTGACCATTCGTCGAATGATCGGTTCCGGATGTGACGCGCCGGTTTCGCCGTGCAAGTGGCGATACTTGCGGGTCCGGCAATGACCTGTTGTTCGCCGTGGCCTTGGAAAGCCTCTGCGCCGGGGGTATGTTCGTGTTCCCCGTACCCGAGTGAAGCCCGTAGAAGCGAGTCCAGATATGACCGAAACAGCCAAGCGTCCCTTGTACGTTCCCCATGCCGGCCCATCGCTGCTGGAGATGCCGCTGCTGAACAAAGGCAGCGCGTTCAGTACCCAGGAACGCATCGATTTCAACCTGCAGGGCCTGCTGCCGCACAACATCGAGACCATCGAGGAGCAGACCGAGCGCGCCTACAGCCAGTACAACCTGTGCAACACCGATCTGGACCGCCACATCTTCCTGCGCTCGATCCAGGACAACAACGAGACCCTGTTCTTCCGCCTGCTCGAGGAGCACCTGGAAGAAATGATGCCGATCATCTACACCCCCACGGTCGGCCAGGCCTGCCAGGAGTTCTCGAAGATCTACCGGACCCACCGCGGCCTGTTCATCTCCTACCCGGACCGCGAGCGGATCGACGACATCCTGCGCAGCGCCACCAAGAACAACGTGAAGATCGTGGTGGTCACCGACAGCGAGCGGATCCTCGGCCTCGGCGACCAGGGCATCGGCGGGATGGGCATCCCGATCGGCAAGCTGTCGCTGTACACCGCCTGCGGCGGTATCAGCCCGGCCTACACCCTGCCGGTGGTGCTGGACGTCGGCACCAACAACCCGGACCTGCTCAACGACCCGATGTACATGGGCTGGCGCCACGAGCGGGTGAGCGGGGCGCAGTACGAGGAGTTCGTCGACCTGTTCATCCAGGCGATCAAGCGCCGCTGGCCCAACGTCCTGCTGCAATTCGAGGACTTCGCCCAGACCAATGCCATGCCGTTGCTGGAGCGCTACAAGGACGAGCTGTGCTGCTTCAACGACGACATCCAGGGCACCGCCGCGGTGGCCGTGGGCACCCTGCTGGCGGCTTGCAAGGCCAAGGGCGAGAAGCTCAGCGAGCAGACCGTGACCTTCGTCGGCGCCGGCTCCGCCGGTTGCGGCATCGCCGAACAGATCATCGCCGCCATGCAACTGGAGGGCCTGGACGAGGCCCAGGCGCGTCGGCGCATCTTCATGGTCGACCGCTGGGGCCTGCTCACCGACGACATGAGCAACCTGCTCGACTTCCAGCACCGCCTGGCGCAGAAGCGCGCCGATCTCGGTGCCTGGGGCGGCCAGCAGGGCGACGACCTGGCGTTGCTGGAAGTGATCCGCAATGCCCGGCCGACGGTGCTGATCGGCGTCTCCGGGCAGCGCGGGCTGTTTTCCGAAGAGGTCATCCGTGAGCTGCACAGCCATTGCAAGCAGCCGCTGGTGATGCCGCTGTCCAACCCGACCTCGCGGGTCGAGGCGACTCCGCAGGAAATCCTCAACTGGACCGACGGCCAGGCGCTGGTCGCCACCGGTAGCCCGTTCCAACCGGTGCAGGTGGGCGACAAGCGGATTCCCATCGCCCAGTGCAACAACGCCTATATCTTCCCCGGCATCGGCCTGGGGGTGATCGCCGCGCGGGCCAACCGGGTCACCGAAGGCATGCTGATGGCCGCGGCCAACGCCCTGGCCAACTGCTCGCCGATCGTTACCCAGGGCGAGGGCGCCGTGTTGCCGGCGCTGGGCGACATCCGCGAGGTCAGCAAGCGCATCGCCGTCGCCGTGGCCAAGCAGGCCCAGGCCGAGGGCAAGGCCCTGCATACCAGCGACGAGGTACTGAACGACGCCATCGAGGCGAACTTCTGGTTCCCGCGCTACCGTGCCTACCGCCGGACTTCGTTCTGAGGCTCTGCCGCAGGCTGCGCACGGGGGAGAGGCGTTAACCGCCGATATTCCGCGCGATCGGTGCGAGAACGCGAAAAGGCCACCCCGAGGTGGCCTTTTTCGTTGACGGTAGCGCTAGCGCTAGCGCACATGATCGGGGCGCGTCCGGTGTTCGGCCTGGGTTTCCGGGTTTTCCGCCGCGCGCCGCGCCAGGGCCGGCAGGACATGATCGCGCAGCAGCGGCGCGAGATTGTCCGGCTGCGCTTGGCCGGGGACCAGCCAGGCCAGTTCCTCCAGCTCCGCCTGCGCACAGACGGCGTGGGGCAGGCGGGCGACGTAGATATCGGCATCGACGCGGGTGTTCGCCTCGTTGGCCGCCGGCGCCTGGAAGCTGCCGAGGTGCTCGAAGGTCGAGGCGCCCATCGGCAGGCGCAGTTCCTCCAGCAGTTCGCGCTGTAGCGCGGCGAGGGGCGTTTCGCCCGGCTCGCGCTTGCCGCCCGGGAGCATGAAGGCCTGGGTGCCGCGCTTGCGCACCAGCAACAGGTTGCCCTGGTCGTCGAACAGGCAGGCGGCGGAAATGCTCAGCAGGTTGTCGGTCATTGCGGGTCGTCCTCGGCGATCACCTGGTAGCGCATCTGTACGATGCCGCTGTTGTAGCCATGTTGTTCCAGCAGTTGCAGGCGCCGCTCGCGGCCGCCGGCGAACAGCGGGATGCCGGCGCCGAGCAGCTGCGGAATGACGCTGACGATCACCTCGTCGAGCAGCCCGGCCGCCAGGCAACTACCGGCGAGGCTGCCGCCGCCGGCCAGCCAGACCCGCCGGCAGCCCTGTTCGCCGAGGCGTGCGAGGCCTTCCTGGGGCGTGCCATGGCGCAACTCGACGCCTTCCACCGCGCTCTCCCGGGGATTGCGGGTGAGCACCTGGCAGGGCTTGCCCGGATACGGCCAGTCGCCGAAGCCGCGCACGATATCGTAGGTGCCGCGGCCCATCAGCAGCCCGTCGATGCCCTGGTAGAAGCCGTTGTAGCCATGGTCGTTGCCGCCCTCGGCGAAACGGTCGAGCCAGTCGACGCTACCGTCGGGACGGGCGATGAAGCCGTCCAGGCTGGTGGCGACGTAGTAGATCAGGTGCGGTTTCATGGACGGCGCTCCCCTCGCTTCAGACAGTGGCTTCGTCGCTGCGGCTCGGTGCGGCCAACGCCTCGAACGAACGGGCCTCGGCGTCACGCCCTTCGAGCATGCCCTGCAGCCCCTGGCGCAGGTCCTGGCCGCTGGGCTGCTGGTAGGCGCCGAGGCCGAACTCCGGCATCACCGCCAGCAGGTAGTCGAACACGTCGCCCTGGATGCGCTCGTAGTCGACCCAGGCGGTGGTGCGGGTGAAGCAGTATATCTCCAGCGGGATGCCCTGGGCGGTCGGCTGCAACTGGCGGACCATGCAGGTCATGTGCGGATGGATGTCCGGATGGTTCTGCAGGTAGGCGAGGGCGTAGGCGCGGAACGTACCGATGTTGGTCAGCCGGCGGCGGTTGGCGGCCAGCGGGGCGACCCCGCCGTTGGCGGCATTCCACTCCTGCAACTCGGTCTGCTTGCGGGCCATGTATTCGGTGAGCAGGCGCACCTGGCTCAGGCGCCGCTCTTCCTTCTCGTCGAGGAAACGCACCTGGCTGGAGTCGACGTAGATCGCCCGCTTGATCCGCCGTCCGCCGGACTGCTGCATGCCGCGCCAGTTCTTGAACGACTCCGACATCAGGCGCCAGGTCGGCACCGAGACGATGGTCTTGTCGAAGTTCTGCACCTTCACGGTGTACAGGGTGATGTCCACCACGTCGCCGTCGGCGCCGACCTGCGGCATCTCGATCCAGTCGCCGACTCGCAGCATGTCGTTGCTGGTGAGCTGCACGCTGGCGACGAAGGACATCAGGGTGTCCTTGTAGACCAGCAGGAGGACCGCCGACATCGCGCCGAGGCCGGACAGCAGCAGGAGCGGCGAGCGGTCGATGATGATCGAGACGATGATGATCGCGCCGAACACGAACACGGCGATCTTCGCCAGTTGCACGTAGCCCTTGATCGAGCGGGTGCGGGCGTGCTCGGTACGCGCGTAGATGTCCAGCAGGGCATTCAGCAGCGCGGTGAGGGCGAGGATCAGGAACAGCACGGTGAAGGCCAGTGCCAGGTTGCCGAGGAAGTGCGCGGCCTTGTCCGGCATCTCCGGGATCCATGGCAGGCCGAATTGCACCAGCAGCGAGGGCGTGGTCTGCGCCAGGCGCTGGAACACCTTGTTGCGGATCAGGTCGCCGAGCCAGTGCAGCGCGGGCTGGCGGGCGAGCAGGTTGGCGGCGTAGAGGACGATGTAGCGGGCCACCCGGCCGAGGATCAGGGCGCCCACCAGCAGCAGGCCGAAGGCCAGGCCGGCGTGCAGGATAGGGTGTTGGTCGAGCGCCGACCAGTACCCGGAGAGCTGGTCGAGAAGGGATGTGGAGTCCATGGACAGGCGACTTCCTTTGTTGCGGGCGGGGGGGACGGGCCGGCCCCGCGGTTGAACGGACATCCCGACGCGGGGGCCGGGAACGCACAAAGGAACCAAGAGTGCCCCATCGGGCGCCGGATCGCATCCCCGACGTGTCTACAAAGGTTTTCCGCCGACGCGCGGGCTCAGCCGGCAAGCTCCTCCAGGGTGCGCCCGCGGGTCTCGATGCCGAAGGCCCAGACCACCAGGGCGGCGACGCCGAAACAGAGGGCGCCGAGGGTGAACACCCCACCCTGGCCGGTGAGCGGCAGGACCAGCCCGGTGACCAGCGGGCCGAGCAGCGAGCCGATCCGCCCGACCGCCGAGGCGAAGCCCGAGCCGGTGGCGCGCGCGGAGGTCGGATAGAGTTCCGGGGTATAGGTGTAGAGCACCGCCCACATGCCGAACAGGAAGAACTGCATGGCCAGGCCGAAGCCGATCAGCAGCGCCAGGCTGCCGCCGAACACCGCGGTCTGGCCGTAGGCGTAGGCCATCGCGCCGCCGCCGAGGAGCATCAGCACGCAGCTCGGCTTGCGGCCCCAGCTTTCCACCAGCCAGGCCGCGCAGAGGAAGCCGGGTATCCCGGCCAGCGAAATCAGCACCGTGTAGTACACCGACTGGGTGACGGCGAAGCCGGATTGCTGGAGCAGCGCGCTGAGCCAGGAGGTCAGGCCGTAGAAACCGAGCAGGGCGAAGAACCACAGGCCCCAGACGGTCAGGGTGCGGCGCCGGTAGGCTGGCGACCAGAGTTCGGCGAAGGCGCTGAAGAAGCCCGGACGGCTGCGTTCCCGCTGCGGCTGGCGCAGCGGCGGCGGCAGCTCGGTCAGGCCCAGCGAACGCATCACCCGTGCTTCTATGTCGCGCAATACCCGGTCCGCCTGTTCGCGCCGGCCGGCCTGCTCCAGCCAGCGCGGCGACTCGGGAATCAGGAAGCGGATGGCGAGGACGAACACCGCCGGCAGCGCCAGCACCAGGAAAATGCTGCGCCAGCCGGTCAGCGGCAGCAGGAAGTAGGACAGGCAGCCGGCAGCGACGAAGCCCAGCGGCCAGAAGCCGTCCATCAGCGCAATGTACTTGCCGCGGCGGCTGGCCGGGATCATCTCCGACAGCAGCGACTGGGCGATGGGAAACTCCATCCCCATGCCGATCCCCAGCAATACCCGGTAGAAGGTCAGGCTGTCGAGGTCGCCGGCGGTGGAGCACAGGTAGCTGGCCAGGCCCCAGAGCACGATGCTGGCCTGGAATACCGGCTTGCGCCCGAAGCGGTCGGCGAGCATGCCCGACAGGGCCGCGCCGATCACCATGCCGAAGAAGCTCGAGCTGGCCAGCAGCCCGGCCTGCGCCGAGTCGAGCCCGAACTCGGCTTTGATCGAGCCGAGCAGGAAGGTCATCATCGCCAGGTCCATCGAGTCGAAGAAGAACGCCAGCGCGATGATCACGAAGACCAGTCGGTGATACGGACTCAGCGGCAGCCGTTCGAGGCGTTCGGCGGCGGATGCGGGCGCGTCGGGCATGACCTGGTTCCTCTGGGCGGCGGGCGTCGAACGAGTCTGCGATCGCCGCCCCCGCCGTGCTTGCCTGGCGGCGACCCGGCGTCGAGCCGATTGCGACGCCGGCGCTGGCCGTCGCGCCGCGCGAATAAAGCCTGCGCGCCGGCGCGGCAACCGTTAGGCTATGCACCTGTCCATTTTCACGTGCAATGCCGAGGTTTCCCTTGTTCAGCCAATTTCCCCTCCACGAACGCCTGCTGAAGGCACTGGAAAGCCTGTCCTTCAGCGAGCCGACGCCGGTCCAGGCCGCGGCCATTCCCAAGGCGCTGGAGGGGCACGACCTGCGGGTCACGGCGCAGACCGGCAGCGGCAAGACCGCGGCCTTCCTGCTGCCGCTGCTGCACCGCCTGCTGGCCGAGGACAAGCCGCGCTCCCTGGCGCGCGCGCTGATCCTCCTGCCGACCCGCGAGCTGGCCCAGCAGACCCTCAAGGAAGTCGAGCGCTTCGCCCAGTTCACCTTCATCAAGGCCTGCCTGATCACTGGCGGCGAGGACTTCAAGGTGCAGGGCGCGCGCCTGCGCAAGAACCCGGAGATCATCATCGGCACCCCCGGCCGCCTGCTCGAGCAGCGCAACGCCGGCAACCTGCCGTTGCAGGACATCGAGGTGCTGGTGCTGGACGAGGCCGACCGCATGCTCGACATGGGCTTCGCCGACGACGTGCTGGCCCTGGCCAATGCCTGCCCGGCCGAGCGCCAGACCCTGCTGTTCTCCGCCACCCACAGCGGCGCCGGGTTGAACAAGGTGATCGCCGAGGTGCTGCGCGAGCCGCAAGTGCTGCGCCTGAACCAGGTCGGCGAGCTGAACGAGAACGTCCGCCAGCAGGTCATCACCGCCGACGACGTGGCGCACAAGGAACAGTTGCTGCAATGGCTGCTGAGCAACGAGACCTACACCAAGGCCATCGTCTTCACCAATACCCGGGTCTCCGCCGATCGCCTGACCGGGCGGCTGATCGCCAACCAGCACAAGGTCTTCGTCCTGCATGGCGAGAAGGACCAGAAGGACCGCAAGCTGGCCATCGAGCGCCTGAAGCAGGGCGCGGTGAAGATCCTCGTCGCCACCGACGTCGCCGCACGCGGCCTGGACGTCGAAGGCCTGGACCTGGTGATCAACTTTGACATGCCGCGCAGCGGCGACGAGTACGTGCACCGCATCGGCCGGACCGGTCGCGCCGGCGCCGAGGGCCTGGCGATCTCGCTGATCTGCCATGGCGACTGGAACCTGATGTCGAGCGTCGAACGCTACCTCAAGCAGAACTTCGAACGACGCAACATCAAGGAACTGAAGGCCGCCTACCAGGGGCCGAAGAAACTCAAGGCGTCGGGCAAGGCCGCCGGCAGCAAGAAGAAAAAGCAGGACAGGAAGGGCGCCGCCGCCAAGCCCGCGGCCAAGCGCAAGCCCGCCGCGCGGCCGAAGGCCGGGCCGTCGGCGGTGGTCAGCGCCGACGGCATGGCGCCGCTCAAGCGCAAGAAGCCGACGGCGGAGTGATCGCGCGCCGCCGACCGCTTCGGAGGGCGGATAACCGTTTGCTGTTATCCGCCGCGCCGGCGTTGGATGGCGGATAACGCCGCTGGCGCTGTCCGCCCCGGGGGACTGCCTGGCCCCGTTCTCAGCTCCCCGCCGTCGCGCCCGCCTCGTCGTTGGCCGGCGGCGTGGCACTCTTCACCAGCGGCGTATCGTAGCTGCTGGCCTCGTAGCTCACGCAATGGCGGATCTGCGGCGGACCGTCGCCGGCATGCAGGGCGGTGACGTTGTCGATGACGATCTTGTCGGCCAGGGTCATGCGGTCGAGCATGCGCAGGTGCTGGATCCAGTTGTCCACCAGGAACAGTTCCTGCCAGACCTCCGGGTTGCTCACGTCGCGGAACAGCGACCAGCGCTCCGCGCCGTTGCGCAGGCGCAGGCGGCGCAGCGGCTGGGCGGCGCGAACGAAGTCGCGGGTGCGCTCGGCGGGAATCCGGTATTCGATGGAGACCAGCACCATGCCCCGCCGCGTGTTGAAGACGAAGCTCGGCTGCCCGGGCATGCTCGCCGGCGCGCGGGAAATACTGGCGGCGTCCATTTCCGGCAGGCGCGAGTTGTACAGGAGGATCACCGAGGCCAGCAGCAGGCAGCCGGCGGCCAGCAGCGCACCGTGCACGGTCATGGTCTCGGCGAGATGGCCCCAGAGGAACGAACCCAGCGCCAGGCCACCGTACAGCGCGGTCTGGTACAACGCCAGGGCGCGCGCCTTGATCCAGTCGGGGACGAGGATCTGCACCGCCGAGTTGTAGGTGGCGAGGGCGCCGATCCAGCAGCCGCCGCCGAGGATCAGCACCGGGAACAGGACCCAGAGGTTGTCTACCAGGCCGAGGGTCAGCAGGATCAGCGCCAGGGTGAAGCCGGCCAGGCTAATCAGCCGGCTGCTGCCGATCCGCTGGCGCAGGCGCGAGACCTGGGTGCTGCCGAGAATCGCGCCGAGGCCGAGGGCGCCGAGCATGTAGCCGTAGATCGCCGCGTCGCCGTCCGGGTTGCGGTGCGCCAGCAGCGGCAGCAGGGCCCAGACCGCGCTGGCGGAGAGGCCGAAGGCGAAGGAGCGCATCATCACCAGGCGGGTGACGGTGGAGTACTGGGTGAAGCGCAGCGCCGCGGTGACACCTTCGAGGATGCCTTCCGGCGGCAGGCTGCGCTTGGGCACCTCGCGCCGCCACTGCCAGATCGCCCAGATCAGGGCCATGTAGCAGAAGCTGTTGAACAGGAACACCCAGGCCGGTCCCACCGCGCTCAGCAACAGGCCGCCGAGGGCCGGGCCGGCGGCGCGGGCGACGTTGTAGTTGACGCTGTTGAGCAGCACCGCGTCGCTGACCATGCGCGCCGGCACCTGCTCGTTGACCGCCGCCTGCCAGGCCGGGATGGTCACCGAGCCGCCGAGGGAGATCCAGAGGATGGAGATGATCAGCAGCACCGGGTCGAGGTAGCCGAGGAAGGCCAGCAGGGTGGCGAACATCGCCCCGGTCATCTCGAAGCTGAGTCCCCAGAGCATGATCTTGCGCCGGTCGTGGTTGTCGGCGATGACCCCGGAGAGGATCGACAGCAGCACCAGCGGCAGCGCCGCGGCGACCTGGATCATCGCCACCATCAGCGGGCTGGCGTGGGCGTCGGTGACCACCCAGGCGGCGGCCACCGACTGGGCCCAGGTGCCGAGGTTGGCGAACAGGTTGCAGATCCAGATGATGCGGAAGGCCTGGATCGAGAACGGCGCCCAGGTGCCGGTGCGTTCTGGCTTGGCCGCTTGGCCTTCGGGTTTGAGGGGCAGGTCGTGCTTGGGCGAAACGGACTGGAGCATCAGATGGGTGCCTTGTATCAGCGTGCCTGATGTCGGGAAAGTCTAGCCGCCTGGCGCCTGGGCGCCATTGATGGCGGTCATGGGGCCGGCCCGGCGTGGATAGACATTGGTCCGATGGCGCTATCGGAGAGTTCCGATGTCCAGGCAGGACAGTGCCCTGGGTGTCCCGCATTGGTAGGCTTGCCGGCACCGAGTCGAGACAAGAGCGAAAAGCCGATGAAGTTGCTGTTGCGTTGCCTGCTGCTGGGGGCGTGGGTCGTCTCGCCGAGCCTGTGGGCCTGGTCCAACCATACGGTGGGCAGCTACCTGGCATTGCGCGAGCTGGCGGCCATCCGCGAGGCGCCGGAAGTCGAGGTGGAGTCGCTGGAGGCGTTCCTCGCCGCCGAGCGCGGCGGACTGGCCGCCCTGCTGGACGAGCAGGAAGCCTACGCCCGAGCGCATATCGGCAACTACCCGGCGCGTCCGGACGCCCTGCGCTTCGCTGCCGAGGGCGAGGCCGGCGACTTGCGTCAGGCGTTCCTCGCGGCGCTGCGGGTCAACCCGGAGATCCGCCTGGCGCTGGCGCTCCAGCCGCTTCCCGGGCAGGACCAGCCGCAGCGCCCGCACCTCAAGCCACAGGAGGTGCTGGTGTTCCAGAACCTCTCGCCGTGGACCGCTTGGCGTTTCATCCGCCTGGAGCCCGGCGAGCGAGTCGCGCCCCTGGCAGTGCTGGCCACCGCCGCCGACGAACCGGACTACGGCCACGACATCAACCTGTTCAGCGACAACCCCGGCGAAGCCGGCCAGCGCTACGGCTTCGGCACCCAGCCATTCGGCGACCCGCGCTTCGAGTTCAGCTCCCAGGCGCCGTTCCACATGGGCTTCTATCACGAGGCGGCGGTGATCTACAGCGGCGCGCCGTTCCTCGCCCGGGCCTGGCCGGAATGGCGTGCCTACCAGTACTTCGGCCTGTCCCGCTTCGCCTTCGCCAACGGTCATCCCTACTGGGGCTACCGGTTCCTTGGCTGGGGCATGCACTACATCCAGGACATCACCCAGCCCTACCACTCCACGCCGCTGCCCGGTGCCAGCCTGGCGGCGATGCTACAGATGGAGGGCAAGGCATTGCTCGGCTACCCGGAGGAAAAACAGGCGGCCATCGAGCGTGTCGCGAACCGCCATACCGCGGTGGAGAAATACCAGTTCGACTGGCTGCGCCAACTGCTCCGCGACGGCCGCCCGCAGCCGATGCTCGACGCCTACGCCGACACCCGCCGCGACGGTGCCTATCCGGCCTATTCGCCGACCTACTTGCGCGAGGTGGTGGCCGCCGAGTCGAACGCCCACGCCGCGGCCTTCGACGCCGCCATCGGCGAATGGCTGGCCGCCCGCCCGGCCTCCGCCGCGCAGGACTTCAGCGAGAGCAACCAGCCACGCCCCGAGGCCCACGACAATGCGGGGCTGAACGCGCAACTGATCGAACTGATCGGGCATTTCGGCGCGCATAGCCGGAACATCGCCAGGGCGGCGTTGGAGACGGAGGAGGGTGGGGCGAAGGAGTGAGGGGGCGGCGGATAAGCGGCGGATAACCGCGAGCGGTTATTCGCCCTACGGAGCGGGGGCACTGTCCGGCGTTTCCGGGGTGTGTAGGGCGAATAACGCCATGGGCGTTATCCGCCGATGTCGCGGATGAGTGGCGGATAACCGCGAGCGGTTATTCGCCCTACGGAGCTGGGGCGCAGTCCGGCTTTTTCGGGGTGTGTAGGGCGAATAACGCCATGGGCGTTATCCGCCGATGTCGCGGATAAGCGGCGGATAACCGCGAGCGGTTATTCGCCCTACGGAGCGGGGACGCTGTCCGGCGTTTCCGGGGTGTGCAGGGCGAATAACGCCATGGGCGTTATCCGCCGATGTCGCGGATAAGCGGCGGATAACCGCGAGCGGTTATTCGCCCTACGGAGCGGGGGCGCTGTCCGGCGTTTCCGGGGTGTGCAGGGCGGCGAACCCGCCCCGCCAGGCGGGGCGATGCCGAGACTCAGTCGCGCAACAGCTCCGCAGGCACCTCGCTGCGCAACATCAACTGGCACTGCTGGCTCTCCGGGTCGAACAGGATCACCGCCTCGCCCCGCCGCAAGGCATGCCGGGCGCGTTCTACACGCACGTCCAGCGGGGTCTCGTCGCCATTGTCGGTGCCTTCGCGGGTGACGAAGTCTTCCAGCAGGTTGTTCAGGGTGTCGGCTTCGAGCAGGTCGTGGGGGATCAGCATTGGCGGTACTCCGGGATGGCGGCGAATGCTAGCGCGACGCATCGCGCACTGTCATGCCTGTCGCGAAGGCTGGCCGAGTAGGCGTTCGAGGGTGGCATAGAGTTCCGCCCGGTCCACCGGCTTGCCGAGGTAGGCGTCCATGCCAGCCTCGATTCCGGCCCGGCGGTGTTCGTCGAGGATGTGCGCGGTCAGGGCGACGATCGGTACGCGTGGCCAGCCCTGGGCACGCTCCTCCCGGCGGATCAGGCGGGTCGCCTCGAAGCCGTCCATTTCCGGCATCTCGCCATCCATCAGGATCAACTGGATGCCGTTCGGATCGCGCAGGTACTCGTCCAGCGCGAGCCGTCCGTTGCCGGCCAGGCGCACCGCGTAGCCGCGCTTGGCGAGGAAGCCGCGCACCACCAGCTGGTTCACCGGGTTGTCCTCGGCGACCAGGATGCATGGGGCGTCCAGGCGTTCGTCCGGGGCCGCCTCGCTGCTCCGCCCTGGCTGTCGGCGCCGCTCCCGGTACAGTTCCAGCAGGGCTTCGCGCAGGGCCTTCACCGCCACCGGCTGGGCCAGGGCCAGCAGGCGCAGGCCTTCGTGCGGCGGCAGGTCCTGGCAGTGCTGCGGCGGGCATAGCAGGAGGATGCGCTGGCCTTGCTCCAGTTGCGCATAGAGGGTGTCCAGCCAGATCGACGGCGGCCCCGGCCAGGGCGCCGCCAGGACCAGCAGGGGCGGTGCGCTGAAGTCCTCCAGGTAGGCGTTCAGCCGTCTCGGCTGCAGGCAGCGTTCGACCCGCAGTCCCCAACGCTCCAGCAATGCCTGCAGGCAGTCCAGGGTCAGGTTGTCCTCGCTGGCCAGCAGGGCCGGGCGGTGTTGCAGCAGTTGCGCCAGTTCGTCCGCTTCGCCGGCGTCGAGGGCGGGGCTGAGCGGCAGGTCGACGCTGAACCGGGTGCCCTTGCCCGGCTCGCTGCTCACCTCGATGCGCCCGCCCATCATCTGCACCAGCTCGCGGCTGATCGCCAGGCCCAGGCCGCTGCCGCCGTAGCGGCGGGTGGTGCTGGAGTCGGCCTGGGAGAAGGATTCGAACAGGGTCTTCTGCGCCTGGGCGGATATCCCGATGCCGCTGTCGCTGACGCTGTACAGCAGGCGCTCGCGTCCGCCCTCGTCGAAGCGCCGCTGCACGCGCACGGCGACATGGCCTTCGGCGGTGAACTTGAGGGCATTGCTGAGCAGGTTCATCAGTACCTGGCGTAACCGCGTCGGGTCGCCGTTGAGGCGGCGCGGCACGCCCCTGTCCAGGCCGAGATGCAGGCGCAGGCGTTTTTCCACGGCCTGGGCGCTGAACAGCGCCAGGGTGTCGGAGAGCAGCTCCTCAAGGTCGAAGTCGATGCGCTCCAGGTGCAGCTTGCCGGACTCGATGCGAGCGTAGTCGAGGATATCGTTGATCACCGACATCAGCGCGCTGCCGGAGCTGGCGATGGTCTCCACGTAGGCCGCCTGGCCGCGGTCCAGCGGGGTGTCGCGGAGCAGTTGCAGCATGCCCAGCACGCCGTTCAGCGGGGTGCGAATCTCATGGCTCATCTTCGCCAGGAAGCGGCTCTTCGCCTCGTTCTCCACCCGCGCCTGCTCGGCCGCCTGGCGCGAGCGGAAGCCTTCCTCCTTGAGCGCATTGATGCGGTCGGCGAGGCCGATGGACAGGGTCACCAGTTCCACGGTCATGCCGATCTTGACCACGCTGCTGCCGAACAGGCCGAACAGTTCGAAGCCCAGCGAGGCGGCGGTGGTGACCAGGAACGACAGCAGCAGCGCGCCCCAGGCCAGGATGTAGTAGAGGCCGTAGCGCAGGCCCTGGCGCCAGACGTGGACGCCGGCCAGCAGCAGGCTGAGGGAGACCAGCATCACCGTCAGGCTGGCGAGGACGTTCCAGGCGCGCAGCCCCACCAGCGGCTCGCTGGCCAACAGGACCACGCAGGCCAGCAGCAGGCCGCGGAGGAAGCGGTCGAGGCGCGGGAAGTCGCGGCGGGTGTAGAGGTAGCCGCGGCTGAACTGGATCGACACCAGGCAGCTCAGGTACATCAGCAGGTAGATGCCGGCCGACTCCAGCGCCACGTGTCCGGGCAGCAGCTTGAACAGCAGGCCGTCGAAGCTGGCGGAAAACAGGCCGAGGCTGAGGTTGTACAGCAGGTACCAGGCATAGGTGGCCTCGCGTAGCGAGACGAAGAGGAACAGGTTGTAGCAGAACAACCCGAACAGCACCCCGTAGAAGGCCCCGTTGAAGCCCATCAGGGTTTCCTGGCTGGCCGCGCTGGCCGCGTAGGTGCTGAAGTACAGCGGCACGTAGACGGTGCTGGTGCTCTGCACGCGCAGCAGCAGGGTGCTCTCGCCGGGCGGCAGTCGCAGCGGGAACCAGAAGTTGCGCACTTGCACCGGGCGCTGGGAGAAGGCGAACAGGTCGCCGCTCTCCTGCTGTTCGATGCGCCCATCGGCGGTCAGCAGGTAGACCTTGAGGTCGTCCAGCAGCGGGTAGTTGATCTCCAGGAAACCGGCCAGGTCGGTGCCGTTGCGGTTGTCCAGGCGCACCCTGAACCACCAGGCTGCGGCGTTCTTACCGAAGTTCGCGTGGTCGCCGCGCAGGGCGGCGAAGGCCTGCGCCGGCAAGGCGAGGATGTCGCCCAGGCGCGCCTTGCCGCCGGCGTCGCGGTAGTACTCGGCGTACTCGCCCAGGGACAGGCGCAGGTCCTCTCCGTCCAGCGGTGCGGGCGGCTGCGCCCGGGCCGGCAGCGCGCAGCAGAGCAACAGCAGGACCAGGCAGAGTCGAGACATGCAACTACTCCATGGACACGAGTCGGCACGCATGATGCTACGGAGGAAACGAGACAGGCGAGGGAACCTGCCATCAGCCTAGCAGTTGGCTGGAGAGGAGGGCGGCCTCCCCGGGGGCGGGGAGGCCGGCGCGGGTTCAGTCCTTGTCGCTGTTGTTGCTGCTGTCGAGCACTTCGTCCACCGGCGGGACGTGGGTGCAGCTTTCCATGTGCACCGGATGCTCGAGCTGCTTGTTGAAGCGTTCCAGCGAGGTTTCCCGGGGCTTGGCGTCGCTGGCGAAGACCGGCGGGCTGAGGATGTAGGCGGTGAGCAGCCGGCTCAGCGCGGCGAGGCTGTCGATGTGCGTGCGCTCGTAGCCGTGGGTGGCGTCGCAGCCGAACGCCAGCAGCGCGGCGCGGGTGTCGTGGCCGGCGGCGATCGCCGACTGCGCGTCGCTGTGGTAGTAGCGGAACAGGTCGCGGCGCAGGGCGATGTCGTGGCGCTCGCCGAGCCGCAGCAGGTGCCGCGACAGATGGAAGTCGTAGGGCCCGCCGGAGTCCTGCATGGCCACGCTGACGCTGTGCTCGTTGGAATTCTGGCCTTCGGCCACCGGGGCGATGTCGATGCCGACGAACTCGCTGACGTCCCAGGGCAGGGCGCCGGCGGCGCCGGAGCCGACTTCCTCGGTGATGGTGAACAGCGGGTGGCAGTCGATCGGCGGCTCCTGGCCGCTTTCCTTGACCGCCTTCAGCGCCGCCAGCAGCGCCGCGACCCCGGCCTTGTCGTCCAGGTGGCGGGCGCTGATATGGCCGCTCTCGGTGAACTCCGGCAGCGGATCGAAGGCCACGTAGTCACCCACCGAGATGCCCAGGCTCTCGCTGTCGGCGCGACTGGCGGTATAGGCGTCGAGACGCAGCTCGATGTTGTCCCAACTGATCTTCAGGTTGTCCACCTCGGTATTGAAGGCGTGGCCCGAAGCCAGCAGCGGCAGCACGCTGCCACGGAACACGCCCTGTTCGGTGAACACCGTGACCCGGCTACCCTCGGCGAAGCGGCTCGACCAGCAGCCTACCGGGGCCAGGCCGAGGCGGCCGTTGGGCTTGATCTCGCGGACCAGCGCGCCGATCGTGTCGAGGTGCGCGGAAACCGCCCGGTCGGGGGTATTCAGGCGGCCCTGGAGGGTCGCCCGGATGGTTCCCCGGCGAGTCATCTCGAAGGGCACGCCAAGTTCGTCGAGCTGCTCGGCGACATAGCGCACGATGGTATCGGTGAAGCCGGTGGGGCTGGGGATGGCGAGCATCTCCAGCAGCACCCGTTGCAGGTAGTTGAGGTCCGGTTGTGGCAGAGGGGTCATGAAGGCACCTCGCGGCTGAGGGGGAAGAGAAGATCGACGAAGCGTTCGGCGGTCGGCTGCGGCTCGTGGTTGGCCAGGCCGGCGCGCTCGTTGGCTTCGATGATCACGTAGTCGGGCTGGTCGGCGGCCTCGACCAGGAAGTCCAGGCCCACCACCGGTATTTCCAGGGCCCGCGCGGCCTGGATCGCGGCCTCGCGGAGGGCCGGATGGAGGGCGTCGGTGACGTCCTCGAGGATGCCGCCGGTGTGCAGGTTGGCGGTGCGCCGCACGGCCAGGTGTTCGCCGCTGGGCAACACGTCGTCGTAGCCATAGCCGGCGGCCTGCAGGGTGCGCTCGGTCTCGTGGTCGAGCGGGATGCGGCTTTCCCCGCCGGTGGCGGCCTGGCGCCGGCGGCTCTGCGCCTCGATCAGCTCGCGGATGCTGTGCCGGCCGTCGCCGATCACCGCGGCGGGACGACGGATGGCGGCGGCCACCACCTCGTAGCCAATCACCAGCACGCGCAGGTCGTGGCCGGCGTGGTAGCTCTCCAGCAGCACGCGCGAATCGAAATGGCGGGCGGCCTCGATGGCCTCCTCGACCTCTTCCGCGGTGCGCAGGTCCACCGCCACGCCCTGGCCCTGCTCGCCGTCCACCGGCTTGACCACCAGCGAACCGTGCTCGGCGAGGAACGCGGCGTTTTCCTCCGCGCTGCCGGCCAGGCGCTGCTGTGGCTGGCGCAGGCCGGCGTGCTGCAGGGCGCGGTGGGTGAGGACCTTGTCCTGGCAGAGGGTCATGCTTACCGCCGTGGTCAGGTCGGAGAGCGATTCACGGCAGCGGATCTGCCGGCCGCCCTGGGTCAGGGTGAACAGGCCGCCCTCGGCGTCGTCGACGCGCACCTCGATGCCGCGCCGGTGGGCTTCGTCGACGATGATCCGGGCGTAGGGGTTGAGGTCTTCCTCCGGGCCGGGGCCGAGGAACAGCGACTGGTTGATGCCGTTCTTGCGCTTGATGGTGAAGGTCGCCAGTTCGCGGAAGCCGAGCTTGCGGTAGAGCGCCTTGGCCTGCTGGTTGTTGTGCAGCACCGAGAGGTCGAGGTAAGCCAGTTCGCGGCTCATGAAGTGCTCGACCAGGTGCCGTACCAGCGCCTCGCCGACGCCCGGCCGGCTGCATTGCGGGTCCACCGCCAGGCACCAGAGGCTGGAGCCGCCCTCCGGATCCTGGAACGCCTTGGCGTGGTTGAGGCCCATCACCGTGCCTACCGCGACGCCAGTGTCGGCGTCCTCGGCCAGCCAGTAGATCGGCCCGCCCTGGTGTCGCGGGCTGAGGCGCTCGGTCTGCACCGGAAGCATGCCGCGCGCCAGGTACAGGCGGTTGATCGCCGCCCAGTCCTCCTCGGTATGCACCCGGCGGATGCGGAAACCGCGTGGCGGACGGCGCGCCGGGCGGTAGTCGGTGAACCACAGGCGCAGGGTATCCGAGGGATCGAGGAAGAGCTGCTGCGGGGCGTGGGCCAGGACCTGCTGCGGCGCCGCCACGTAGAGCGCGATGTCGCGTTCGCCGGGGGCTTCCTGCAACAGGTCGCGGGCCAGTTCCTCGGCGTCCGGGTAGGTCTGCCCGATCAGCAGGCGGCCCCAGCCGCAGTGGATGCTCAGCGGTTTCTCGGTGGGCTCGCTGTGATCTTCGGCGAGACGCGCCTGGAGGCGTTCGTAGGTGGGCGCCTGGATACGTTGCAGGCGCTGGTTGTGCGGGTGAGGCAGATGCAAGTGGCCTTTCATGATCGCTCCTGGTTCGGGCCCCTGCGTTGGGGGCCCATTTTCAAAGTCCCTGTTCGCTGAGCCAGAGGTTGAGGGCGGCCAGCTGCCACAGCTTGGAGCCGCGCAGCGGTGTGAGGTCGCCGTCCGGATCGCTCAGCAGGCGATCGAATATCGCCGGCTGGAACAGGCCGCGGTCCTGGCTCGGGTCCAGCAGCAGTTCGCGTACCCATTCGCGGGTGCGGCCCTGCAAGTGCTTGAGGCCGGGCACCGGGAAGTAGCCCTTGGGCCGGTCGATGACTTCGCTGGGAATCACCTTGCGCGCGGCACCCTTGAGCACCTGCTTGCCGCCGTCGCCGAGCTTGAAGCGGGCGGGAATGCGCGCCGACAGCTCGGCCAGGCGGTAGTCGAGGAACGGCACGCGGGCTTCCAGGCCCCAGGCCATGGTCATGTTGTCGACCCGCTTGACCGGGTCGTCGACCAGCATGATCGTGCTATCCAGGCGCAGCGCCTTGTCCACCGCGGCCTCGGCGCCGGGGCTGGCGAAGTGGTCGCGGACGAAGCGCCCGGCGACGTCCTCGACGCGGAAGCGCTCGCCGACGGTGGCCAGGTATTCCTCGTGGTCGCGGTCGAAGAACGCCGCGCGGTACGCGGCGAAGGCGTCGTCGGCGCCATCCACCTTCGGATACCAGTGGTAGCCGGCGAACAGCTCGTCGGCGCCCTGGCCGCTCTGCACCACCTTGCAGTGCTTCGAGACTTCCCGCGCGAGCAGGTAGAAGGCGATGCAGTCGTGGCTGACCATCGGCTCGCTCATGGCGCGGAAGGCCGCCGGCAACTGCTCGATCACTTCGTGCTCGCCGATGCGCAGGCGATGGTGGCGGGTGTGATAGCGCTCGGCGATCAGGTCGGAATACTGGAACTCGTCGCCGCGCTCGCCGCCGGCATCCTCGAAGCCGATGGAGAAGGTCAGCAGGTTGTCCACCCCGGCTTCGTGCAGCAGGCCCACCAGCAGGCTCGAATCGACCCCGCCGGAGAGCAGCACGCCGACCTCGCGGGCGGCGCGCTGGCGGATCGCCACCGCTTCGCGGAGGCCGTCGAGGACGCGCTCCTGCCAGTCGTCGAGCGTCAGCTCGCGCTCGTCCGGGCGTGGGCCGTAGTCCAGCGTCCACCAGGTGCGCTGCTCGCAGCTGCCGTCGAGGTCGACGCTCATCCAGGTCGCCGGCGGCAGCTTCTTCACGCCCTCCAGCAAGGTGTGCGGGGCGGGAACCACGGCGTGGAAGTTGAGGTAGAAATTCAGCGCCTGCGGATCGAGGTCGCTGGCGATGTCGCCGCCCTTGAGCAGGGCCGGCAGGCTCGAGGCGAAGCGTAGGCGCGAGCGGTCGAGGCTGTAGTAGAGCGGCTTGATGCCGAGTCGGTCACGGGCCAGGAACAGCCGCTGGCGATCGCGCTCCCAGACGGCGAAGGCGAACATCCCATTGAGCCGGGGCAATAAATCGGCGCCCCAGGCATGGTACCCCTTCAAGAGAACTTCGGTGTCGCCGCCGGAGAAGAACCGATAGCCAAGGCTTTCCAGTTCGCCACGCAGTTCGGGGTAGTTGTAGATGGCGCCATTGAACACCATGGCCAGGCCGAGATCGGGATCGATCATCGGTTGGCCGGAAGCTTCCGCCAGGTCCATGATCTTCAGCCGTCGATGTCCGAGGGCGATCGGACCCTGGGCGTGGAAGCCCCAGGCGTCGGGGCCGCGAGGGGCCAGGTGGTGGGTGATGCGTTCGACCGCTGCGAGGTCGGCTGCCTGGTTGTCGAAACGAAACTCTCCTGATATGCCGCACATATTCCTTACCGGTTCTCCGTTGGGGAAGTGGGTTGCGTACCCCTTCCGGGTACATGACTTACCTAACAGAGGACCGTTACAGTTGGAAGGAGTTCTATACGAATTTTCCGGGCCTATCAGGACCCTTAACGAAGAATTTATTATGGTTGAAAGTAATAAGACCGCTGCCGATACCTATTCGCTCGCTATTTTCCGCGCCATCCGCTGTCTCCAGCAGGCCGCCGAAATCCACTCCAAGCGTCTCAGCCGATACGGTGGCCTGACCCCGCTGCAATTGCTGATCCTGCATGTCCTGGCGGTGGAGGGAGAACTGACCGCGACGCAACTGGCCAAGCTGGTCAGCCTGTCCCAGGCATCGCTCTCCGGCGTGCTCGACCGCCTCGAAGGACGCGGCCTGCTCTATCGTCGGCGCGACGAACAGGACCGGCGCAAGTCCTGGCTGCACCTCGACCCGGCCGGCCACGAAGCCCTGGCGGAGGCGCCGCCGCTATTGCCGGAGTACGTGATCGAGCGCTTCGCCGCGTTGCCCGAGTGGGAGCGCCACGGCCTGCTGGCCGCGCTGCTGCGCGCGGCCGACCTGTTCGGCTTGCCGGAAGAGGACGTCGAAGAAGAGTGAGGGCGCCAGGTTCGCTACGAAAGACAGTCGCGTCGGCGGTCTTTACCTGGCGAACCTGCCGATGCCTGGTGGACAAGCGCGTTGTACGCCATGGCGTGACCTCCGCGTAGGGCGGATAACGCCGCTTCCCCGGTGCCCCGGCCGCCGAGGAAAGCTACCCGCCGTAGAGCTTCTGCGCCGCCAGGGAGAAGCTCACCGCCACCAGCATCAGCGCGAACAGGCGTTGCAGGGTCGGGCCGCCGAGGCGCTGCGCCAGCAGGTTGCCGCCGAGCACGCCGACCGCGCCGCCGGCGGCGAGGCCGCCGAGCAGCGGCAGCGGCGGGTGGGCGCCGGTCAGGTAGATCAGGAAGCCGCCGCCGGAGACCAGCGCGATCACCGCCATCGAGGTGGCGGTGGCGGCCATCATCGACAGCGGGGTGAACCAGAGTAGCCCCGGCACCACCAGGAAGCCGCCGCCCACGCCCATCAATCCCGACAGCAAGCCGACCGCCAGGCCGATGCCGAGCAGCGGCAGGCTCCGTGCCTGGTCGCTGGCCTCGCGTTTCATCCCGGCGCCGCGCCACATGCGCCAGGCCGACCAGAGCACCAGCAGGCAGAAGGCGACGATCAGCACGCCTTCCGGGACGAAGCGGCCGAGCCATTGGCCGACGGCGTTGCTCGGCAGGCCGGCCAGCGCCAGGACCAGCACCGGCCGCCAGGCCACCTGGCCCTGGCGCGCGCGCGGAATGGCGCCAATCAGCGCCGACAGGGCGACCGCGCCGAGGCTCACGCCGATGGCGTCGCGCAGCGGCAGGTGCAGGCTGAGCAGCAGGGGCAGGGCGACCAGCGAGCCGCCGGCGCCGGTGAGGCCGAGCAGCAGGCCGAGAACGGCGCCGATGCCCAGGGATTCGAAGAGCAGTACATCCATCGTCGATCAACTATTTCCGCGGGTGAGCCAGCCGGTGGTCCGGTATGGCCTGCGCGTGCGGCAGGCCCGAAGGGTAGCGCAAATCGGTGCGCCCGGGGCTTCAGCCGCGCTGCCCGCGCACCAGGTCGCGCAGCAGGAAGCGGTTCGGGTGGCAGGCCTCGGCCACCGCGCGCGGCAGCGGCAGCGGCTCGCCGCAGATCCACGCCGCCAGCAGTTCGCCGGACAGCGGCGCGCTGATCAGCCCGCGCGAGCCGTGGCCGCTGTTCAGGTACAGGCCTGGCAGCCAGGGGCAGGCACGCTCCGGCACCTGGCGGGCGTCGCGGGCGAGCACCGCGTAGGCCTCGTCGAAGGCCGCGCGCTCGGCCAGCGGGCCTACCAGGGGCAGGTAGTCGGGGCTGGTGCAGCGGAATGCCGCGCGGCCTTCCAGGCGCTCCAGCGGCAGGTCGTCGGCGCCCAGGCGCTGCAACAGGTCGGGGGATATTTCCCGCAGCAGTTCGAGGTTGCCCTGGTGTTCGGCGAGGGTCGGCGCCAGGTCTTCGCTCTTGAAGTCGAAGCTGGCGCCGAGGGTGTGTTCGTCGCCACGCGGCGGTGCGACGTAGCCCTCGGCGCAGACCACGGTGCGCAGCGCCCGGCTTTGCGGGGTGGCCGGCAGGCGGGTGACCTGCCCGCGAATGCGCTTCAGCGGCAGCTCGGCGGCGGGCGGGAAGTCGCGGATGTCGGCGGCGGTGGCGAGGATCGCGAGTGGCGCGCGGGCCAGGCATTCGTCGCCGGCGTAGGCGCACCAGTCGTCGCCCTCGCGGCGCAAGCGTACTGCCCGGCCGCTCAGCAGGGTGATCCCGGGGGTGGCGGCCAGGGCCTGGCACAGCGCGGGCGGATGGACCCAGCCGGCTTCGGGATAGAACAGGCCGCCGGCGGGCAGGGCGACGCCGGCGAGGCGCTCGGCCTGCTCGCGCTCCAGGCCGTGCAGCAGGTCGGCGGGGAAGGCTGCGGCCAGTTGCGCCTGGCGTTGCGCTTCCTTGGCGTCGAAGGCCAGTTGCAGTACGCCGCAGGCGTCCCAGTCGTGGCCGCGCCGCAGGCGTTCGAGCAGCCGGCGGGTATGGCCGAAGCCGCTGAGCACCAGGCGCGATAGCGGCGTGCCGTGGGCCGAGAGTTTCAGGTAGAGCACGCCCTGGGGGTTGCCCGAGGCTTCCCGGGCGAGGCCGGGATGGCGTTCGATCAGGGTCACCTGCCAGCCGCGCGCGGCGAGGCTGGCGGCGCTGGCGCAGCCGGCCAGGCCGCCGCCGACCACCAGTGCCGCGCGGCGCCCGGCGTGGGGCGCGGGGCGTGCGTACCAGGGCTTGCCGGCGTTCGCCGGCGGCCCCTGGTAGGTGCCGCTGAGCATCTCGCGCTTCTGTCCGTAGCCCGGTACCCGTTGCATGGCGAAACCGGCCTCGACCAGCCCGCGGCGGACGAAACCGGCGCTGGTGAAGGTGCCCAGGGTCGCCTGCGGCGCCGACAGTCGCGCCAGTTCGGCGAACAGTACGGGCGACCACATGTCCGGGTTCTTCGCCGGGGCGAAGCCATCGAGGAACCAGGCGTCGACCCGCGCGTCGAGCTGCGGCAGGCACTCCAGGGCATCGCCCAGCAGCAGGGTCAGGCCGACCCTTCCGCCCGCGAACGCCAGGCGCTGGAAGCCCGGGTGCACGGCAAGGTACTGGCCCAGCAGGGCCTCGCTCCAGGGCGCCAGTTCCGGCCATAGCGCCAGGGCGCGGCGCAGGTCGGCGGCGGCGAGGGGGAATTTCTCCACGCTGACGAACTCCAGGCGCGCGCCGGCCGGCGCGACCCGCTCGAACAGCTGCCAGGCGCAGAGGAAGTTCAGTCCGGTGCCGAAGCCGGTCTCGCCGATACACAGCACCTCGCCGTCGCCCAGCGCGGCGAAGCGCTCGGCCAGGCGGTTGGTGGCGAGGAACACATGGCGCGTCTCGTTGAGCCCGGAATGCCGGGAAAAATATACGTCGCCGAAGGCGCGGGATAGCGGCTGGCCGTTTTCGTCCCAGTCGAGCTGGGCATGCTGGAAGTCGGACATGGCAGAACCTGAAAAAGCGGATGGCGCATTTTACGGGGCTTTGCCGGCCAGCGGCGAGGCGCTGCGCGAACATGCCGCGGCGCCGCGCAGACAGCCGCACGCCGATCCGCTACCTTGAAGGACTCAGGTTAAGGGAGACCTCCATGTTCGAATCCGCGGAAGTTGGCCACAGCATCGACAAGGACACCTACGAGAAGGCCGTCATCGAGTTGCGCGAAGCGCTGCTCGAGGCGCAGTTCGAGCTCAAGCAGCAGGCGCGCTTCCCGGTGATCATCCTGATCAACGGCATCGAGGGCGCCGGCAAGGGGGAGACGGTCAAGCTCCTCAACGAGTGGATGGACCCGCGCCTGATCGAAGTGCAGAGCTTCCTCCGTCCCTCCGACGAGGAACTGGAGCGGCCGCCGCAGTGGCGCTTCTGGCGGCGCCTGCCGCCCAAGGGGCGGACCGGTATCTTCTTCGGCAACTGGTACAGCCAGATGCTCTACGCGCGGGTCGAGGGGCATATCAAGGAGGCCAAGCTGGATCAGGCCATCGATGCCGCCGAACGCTTCGAGCGCATGCTCTGCGACGAAGGCGCGCTGCTCTTCAAGTTCTGGTTCCACCTCTCCAAGAAACAGCTCAAGGAACGCCTCAAGGCGCTGGAAAAGGACCCGCAGCACAGCTGGAAGCTCAGTCCGCTGGACTGGAAGCAGAGCGAGGTCTACGACCGCTTCGTGCATTACGGCGAGCGCGTGCTGCGCCGCACCAGCCGGGACTACGCGCCCTGGTACGTGGTGGAAGGCGTGGACGAGCGCTACCGCGCCCTGACCGTCGGTCGCATCCTCCTCGAAGGGTTGCAGGCCGCGCTGGCCACCAAGGAGCGCGCCAAGCGCCAGCCGCACGCCGCGCCGCTGGTGTCGAGCCTGGACAACCGCGGCCTGCTGGACTCCCTGGACCTGGGCCAGTACCTGGACAAGGACGCCTACAAGGAGCAGCTCGCCGCCGAGCAGGCCCGCCTGGCCGGGCTGATCCGCGACAAGCGCTTCCGCCAGCATTCGCTGGTCGCGGTGTTCGAGGGCAACGACGCGGCCGGCAAGGGCGGCGCCATCCGCCGTGTCACCGACGCGCTGGACCCGCGCCAGTACCATATCGTGCCGATCGCCGCGCCGACCGAAGAGGAGCGTGCGCAGCCCTATCTCTGGCGCTTCTGGCGGCACATTCCGGCGCGTCGCCAGTTCACCATCTTCGACCGTTCCTGGTACGGCCGCGTGCTGGTGGAGCGCATCGAGGGCTTCTGCGCACCGGCCGACTGGCTACGCGCCTATGGCGAGATCAATGACTTCGAGGAGCAGCTCAGCGAGTACGGGATCATCGTGGTGAAGTTCTGGCTGGCGATCGACAAGCAGACCCAGATGGAGCGCTTCAAGGAACGCGAGAAAACCCCCTACAAGCGCTACAAGATCACCGAGGAAGACTGGCGCAACCGCGACAAGTGGGACCAGTACGTGGACGCGGTGGGCGATATGGTCGACCGTACCAGCACCGAGATCGCGCCCTGGACCCTGGTCGAAGCCAACGACAAGCGCTTCGCCCGGGTCAAGGTGCTGCGCACCATCAACGACGCCATCGAAGCGGCGTACAAGAAGGACAAGTGAGGCCCGCCGGAATGCGGCGCCGTCCTCTCCAGGGGATGGCGACGCATACGCCGGATGAATGATCGGTGCCTCGCGCGATTGCCTCGCCTTATCCTCGCTCGATCCGGCCGCTGCCCCGGCGGCCGACCGACAATAACAGCGAGGGTACCCCCATGCGTGAAGTGGTGATCGTCGACAGCGTCCGGACCGGCCTGGCCAAGTCCTTCCGCGGCAAGTTCAACCTGACCCGGCCGGACGACATGGCCGCCCACTGCGTCGACGCGCTGCTGGCGCGCAACGACCTCGACCCGCTGCTGGTGGATGACTGCATCGTTGGCGCCGGCTCCAACGAAGGCGCCCAGGGCCACAACATCGGGCGCAACGTGGCGGTGCTCTCCGGCCTCGGCATCCAGGTGCCGGGGATGACCCTCAACCGCTACTGTTCCTCCGGCCTGCAGGCGATCGCCATCGCCGCCAACCAGATCGCTTCCGGTTGCAGCGAGGTGATCGTCGCCGGCGGCGTCGAGTCGATCACCCTGACCCTGAAGAGCGTCAACACCGACCACCTGGTGAACCCGCTGCTGCAAAGGGAGGTGCCGGGCATCTACTACCCCATGGGGCAGACCGCCGAGATCGTCGCCCGTCGCTACGGCATCACCCGCGAGGCCCAGGACGCCTACGCCCTGCAGAGCCAGCAGCGGATGGCGCGAGCCCAGGCGGACGGGCTGTTCGCCGACGAGATCGTGCCGATGACCACCCGCTACGCGGTGGAGGACAAGGCCAGCGGCGAGAAGCAGGTGCTCGACGGAGTGGTCGACCGCGACGACTGCAACCGCCCGGACACCACCCTCGAAGGCCTGGCCTCGCTGAAGCCGGCGTTCGCCGAGGACGGTTCGGTCACCGCCGGCAACGCCTCGCAACTCTCCGACGGCGCCTCGATGACCCTGCTGATGAGCCTGGAGAAAGCGCTGGCGCTGGGCCTGGAGCCGAAGGCCTTCTTCCGTGGCTTCACCGTGGCCGGCTGCGAGCCGGACGAAATGGGCATCGGTCCGGTGTTCTCGGTGCCGAAGCTGCTCAAGGCGAAGGGGCTGAAGATCGCCGACGTCGATCTCTGGGAACTCAACGAAGCCTTCGCCTCGCAGTGCCTGTACTGCCGCGACCGGCTGGAGATCGACAACGAGAAGTACAACGTCAATGGCGGCTCCATCGCCATCGGCCACCCGTTCGGCATGACCGGCTCGCGCCAGGTCGGTCATCTGGTCCGCGAACTGCGCCGGCGCAACCTGCGCTACGGCGTGGTGACCATGTGCGTCGGCGGCGGCATGGGCGCCAGCGGGCTGTTCGAAGCCGTACGCTGAGCCCGTGCGCGACGGCGGGCCCCGCAGGTCGGGGCTCGCCTCATGGGTTTTATTTACATGACGCTCCGTGCCATCCCCGGCGACTCGCGCTAGGCTAGGCGCCTTTTTCCTTGCATAGGGATGTAGCGATGTCCACCGAGCCCAACTCGCCGTTCGTCGACGACCCGCTGAGCGCCGTCGATGCACGGATTCTCGGCAGCCTCGTCGAGAAGCAGGCGACCACCCCGGAAACCTATCCGCTGACCCTCAATGCCCTGGTCCTCGCCTGCAACCAGAAGACCAGCCGCGATCCGGTGATGAACCTCACGCCCGGCCAGGTCGGCCAGAGCCTGCGCCAGCTCGAGGGGCGCGGCCTGGTCAGGCTGGTGATGGGCAGCCGCGCCGACCGCTGGGAGCACACCCTGGGCAAGGGCCTGGAATTGGTGGCGCCACAGGTGGCGCTGCTCGGCCTGCTGTTCCTGCGTGGTCCGCAGACCCTCAACGAACTGCTCACCCGCAGCAACCGCCTGCACGATTTCGACGACGTCGAGCAGATCCGCCACCACCTGGAACGCCTCGCCGGCCGTGGCCTGGCCGTGCACCTGGAGCGTCGCGCCGGGCAGCGCGAGGAGCGCTACATGCACCTGCTCGGCAGCCAGGCCGACCTCGAGGCCGCCGTGGAGGCGATGGGCAGCGACCCGGAACGCGCCGCGCCGGCCGCTCTGTCGGCCGATGCGGAAGCGCGGATCGCCGAGCTGGAGACGCGCCTGGCGGCGCTGGAGGAGCGCCTGGCCAGGCTCGAAGGAGGGGCGTGATATCGCGGGAGGGCGCAATCGGTGACATGCAGGTTCCGGCGGATAACCGCGAGCGGTTGTTCGCCCTACGGCCCGCAGTGACTTTGTGGGCGGCGCTGCCTGTCGGGTAGGGCGGATAACGCCAGCGGCGTTATCCGCCGATGCGCCGCCCCGCAAGGCGAACGCCAACCCAAAAAAGCCCGGCTATTGCCGGGCTTTTTCATGCGCGCGCGTCGGTGGCCGATCAGGCCTCCGGCTGTACCGGCACGTGGATCAGTTGCAGGCGCTCGCTGCTCCAGGCACGGGTGCTGTTGGTCAGCTCGATGTCGTTGTTCAGCTTGCGCCCGTAAGACGGCACGATTTCCTTCAGGCGTGCCTGCCACTCGGGAGTAGCGACCTTGTCCTTGAAGGCCTTCTCCAGCACCGACAGCATGATCGGCGCGGCGGTCGAGGCGCCCGGCGAGGCGCCGAGCAGGGCGGCGACGGAGCCGTCGGCGGCGGTCACCACTTCGGTGCCGAATTGCAGTACGCCGCCTTTCTCGGCGTCCTTCTTGATGATCTGCACGCGCTGGCCGGCCTGCACCAGCTTCCAGTCCTCGTCGCGGGCTTCCGGGAAGTACTCGCGCAGCGAGGCCATGCGGTCGTCCTGGCTGAGCATCAACTGGCCGATCAGGTACTGGCTGAGATCGAAGTTGTCGATGCCGGCGTTGAACATCGGGCCGATGTTGCCGCTGGTCACCGAGCCCGGCAGGTCCCACAGCGAGCCGTTCTTCAGGAACTTGGTGGAGAAGGTGGCGAACGGACCGAACAGCAGAACCGGCTTGCCGTCGATCATGCGGGTGTCGAGGTGCGGCACCGACATCGGCGGCGAACCCACCGAAGCCTTGCCGTAGACCTTGGCCAGGTGGCGCTTGACCACGTCCGGGTTGGTGGTGGCGAGGAACGAACCGCCCACCGGGAAGCCGGCGTAGCCTTCGGCCTCGGGGATGCCGGACATCTGCAGCAGCTTCAGCGCGCCGCCGCCGGCGCCGATGAAGACGAACCTGGCCTTGACGCTGGTTTCCTTGTCGCCATTGGCCAGGTCGGCCATGGTCACGGTCCAGGTGTTGTCGTCGTTGCGCTTGAGGTCGCGGACCTCATGTTGCAGGCGCAGCTTGAAGGTGTCCTTGGCCGACAGCGAGCCCACCAGTTGGCGAGTGATCTCGCCGAAGTTGACGTCGGTGCCGATCGACATGCGCGTGGCGGCGATCTTCTGCCCCGGCTCGCGGCCTTCCATCACCAGCGGCACCCACTGCTTGATCTGCTCGGGGTCTTCCGAGTACTCCATGCCGCGGAACAGCGAGCTGTGCTGCAGGGCGGCGTGGCGCTTCTTGAGGAAGGCGACGTTGTCGTCGCCCCAGACGAAGCTCATGTGCGGGACGTTGTTGATGAACGACTTCGGATCGTTCAGCACCTTGCGGTCGACCTGGTAGGCCCAGAACTGCTTGGAGATCTCGAAGTTCTCGTTGATCGCCACCGCCTTGCTGATATCCATCGAGCCGTCCGCGGCCTCGCTGGTGTAGTTCAGTTCGCAGAACGCCGAGTGACCGGTGCCCGCGTTGTTCCAGCCGTTGGAGCTTTCTTCGGCGACCTTGTCCAGGCGCTCGACCATCTCGATGGTCCAGCCTGGTTCCAGTTCGTTCAGATAGGTACCCAGGGTGGCGCTCATGATGCCGCCACCGATCAGGAGCACGTCGACCGGTTTTTCCGATTCGACGCTGTTTTTGGAGCAACCCAGCACGCTGACGCACAAAAGCATCAATAAGATTTTTTTCATGGATTTACCGCTAGAAAACGTGGAGAAGCGTGGATACGCACGACATGGCAGGTATTCACCGGGTGAATGATACTGGAACTCACCCCCGATGTGAGTGCGTTCACATGCGGTGACATTTGCCTCGGCGTTCCGCCGAGAATACCTGCCTTCCCTTTCTTGAACGTTTCAGCCACCGGGAAATAAATTCAGCGCCTGTATCGTTTCAGCGGGAACCCGGCGCGTGGATTTCCGCCGATTGGCGCATCCTGCGGATATACGCGTCGATTTCCCGCTCCGCGTCGAAACGGGTGAAATAGGGACCTTCCAGGGTCCCTTCGCGGGTGGAGAAGAAGTACTGCCCATTCACCGAACTTATGCGATCACTGCGAAAGCGGGTGGCCGGGGTGGGATCGGTGGAACGTTTCCCCAACATGACGGCGACTCCTGGATAGCGGGCCAAGGTGTTTTCAGTGTAGGCGGGGGTTGGCCGGGCGGCAGGCCGGCGGACGAAAGGAGACGGATTTCCAGGCGAAGGGTTGGGTATTCTATTTTTGGTTATAAGAAAATCTGAATTTATTCTTTTTAACGTCAGCCGGCCTTGGGCATAGTGGGCTCCAACACGAACAAGGAGTGACCCCATGAGCCTCAGACTCGGCGACATCGCCCCCGATTTCGAACAGGACTCCAGCGAAGGGCGCATCCGCCTCCACGAGTGGCTGGGCGACAGCTGGGGCGTGCTGTTCTCCCACCCGGCCGACTTCACCCCGGTGTGCACCACCGAGCTGGGTTTCACCGCCAAGCTCAAGGACCAGTTCGCCCAGCGCGGGGTCAAGGTCCTGGCGCTGTCGGTGGATCCGGTGGAGTCGCACCTGAAGTGGATCGACGATATCAACGAGACCCAGGACACCCGGGTCAATTTCCCGATCATCGCCGACGCCGACCGCAAGGTTTCCGAACTCTACGACCTGATCCACCCGAACGCCAACGACACGCTGACCGTGCGTTCGCTGTTCATCATCGACCCGAACAAGAAGGTGCGCCTGATCATCACCTACCCGGCGAGCACCGGGCGCAATTTCAACGAGATCCTCCGGGTGATCGATTCGCTGCAACTGACCGACGAGCACAAGGTCGCCACGCCGGCCAACTGGGAGGACGGCGACGAGGTGGTAATCGTGCCTTCGCTGAAGGACGAGGAAGAGATCAAGCGGCGTTTCCCCAAAGGCTACCGCGCGGTGAAGCCCTACCTGCGCCTGACGCCCCAGCCCAACCGCTGAGGCCGGATTCGTCCCGCCTGCATGGGCAGGCACGGCAGGCGGGACCTTTTATTCGACGGTGCGTGCCGTCATGCAACGCTGTTTAGCCACGAGCAGGGTTTTTGGCCGGTTTCGACCGGCCCTCTTTTTTATGTGCGCGAGCGCGTCGCCGCGACGCTTTTTATCCGCCATCCATTTCCGAAACCGGCTCTGACTTGCCCGCCAGACGGGGAGAAGGCTCGCTCATCCACCTCCTTCCAGGAGCAGACGCATGATCGCCGCTCTCCGTCGCTGCCGGGCCTGGCTGGCCCTGCTCGCCGTTCTTGCCGTGTTTCCCGCGGCAGAGGCCGCCGCCGCCCCCGCTGAAATCCGTCTCGACTATGCCTACTACGCCCCCACCAGCCTGGCGCTCAGGAAGTTCGGCTGGCTGGAGAAAAGCCTGGACGGCAGCGGCACCCGGGTGCGCTGGGTGTTCAGCCAGGGCAGCAACCGTTCCCTGGAGTACCTTAACGCCGGCAGCGTCGATTTCGCCTCGACCGCCGGCCTCGCCGCGGTACTCGCGCGGGCCAACGGCAGCCCGGTACGTACCGTATACGTCGCCAGCCGCCCGGAGTGGACCGCGCTGCTGGTGCGCAAGGATTCGCCGATCCGCAGCCTCGCCGAGCTCAAGGGGCGCAAGGTGGCTGCCACCAAGGGCACCGATCCCTACCTGTTCCTGCTCCGCAGCCTGCACAGCGTAGGCCTGGACAAGAACGACCTGCGTATCGTCCACCTGCAGCATCCCGACGGCCGGGTAGCCCTGGAGAAGGGCCAGGTCGACGCCTGGGCCGGGCTCGATCCGCACATGGCGGCCAGCGAGTTGCAGGCCGGCTCGCGGCTGCTCTACCGCAACCTCGGCTTCAACAGCTACGGCGTGCTCAATGTCCGCGAGGATTTCGCCGAACGCCATCCGCAACTGATCCGCCAGGTGCTGGCGGCCTACGAGCAGGCGCGCCACTGGGTGATCGGGCATCCCGACGAGGCCGCGCAACTGCTTGCCGAGGAAGCCGGCCTGCCGCTGGAAGTGGCTCGCCTGCAACTGTCGCGCACCGATTTCAGCCAGCCGCTGCCGGGCGCCGAACAGGTCGCCGCGCTCAAGGCCGCGGCGCCGATCCTGGCGGACGAGCGCCTGGTGCGGCCGGGCGTGGACGTGCAGAAGGTGGTCGACGAACTGATCGCGCCTCAGTGGGCCGCCGAGGTCATCGGCGGTGTCCCGTTGGCGCGCACGGAGCCCTGAGCCATGGTCAGCCAGAGCCTGCGACTGGCCCGGCGAGTCTCGCGCCGGGCGTGGCGACTGCGCGTGCCGGGCGCCTGGCGGGCCTGGGCCTTGCCGCTGCTGGCACTATCGTCGTGGGAGGCGCTGGTGCGCCTGGGCTGGCTGCCGGCCTACCAGATGCCGGCGCCGAGCGGCATCCTGCTGACCCTGGTGGAACTGGCTCGCGGCGAGCTGTGGGGGCATGTCGGCGCGAGCCTGGCGCGGGTCGCCGCCGGCTTCGCGATCGGCAGCGGCCTGGCCCTGGTGGTCGGTACCTGGGTCGGTCTCAGTCGTCGCGCCGAAGCCTACCTGGAGCCGAGCTTCCAGGCCCTGCGGGTGATCCCCAGCCTGGCCTGGGTGCCCCTGCTGCTGCTCTGGTTCGGCATCGACGAGACGCCGAAGATCGTCCTCATCGCCCTCGGCGCCTTCTTCCCGGTCTACCTCGCGCTGGTCGCCGGGGTACGCGGGGTCGATCGCAAGTGGGTGGAACTGGGGCGGCTCTACCGTTTGTCGCGCTTCGCCCTGGTCCGCCGCATCCTCCTTCCGGCGGCGCTGCCGAACCTGTTCACCGGCCTGCGCGGGGCGCTCAGCCTGAGCTGGATGTTCCTCGTCGCGGCGGAGCTGATCGCCGCCACCCAGGGCCTCGGCTACCTGCTCAGTGACGGTCGGGAAACCTCGCGTCCGGACCTGGTGATCGCCGCGATCCTGGTCCTGGCGGCCCTCGGCAAGCTCAGCGATGGCCTGCTCCGCTCGCTGGAGCGCCGGGCCCTGCGCTGGCGCGACAGCTTCGACGGGGAGGGCGGCGCATGAGCGGCCTGCTCGACCTGCTGGAGATTCGCAAGGCCTATGGCGATACGCGGGTGCTGGAGGGCGTGGCGCTGTCGCTGGCGCCCGGCGAGGTGGTCAGCCTGCTCGGCCCCAGTGGTTGCGGCAAGAGCACCCTGCTGCGGATCGCCGCCGGACTGGACGATGACTTCCAGGGCACTGTCGAACGCAACCCGATCCTCGGCTTCGGCCCGGACGGCGAGAACGGCCGCAGCGGCGGAATCGGCGTGGTGTTCCAGGAGCCGCGCCTGTTGCCCTGGCTGACGGTGGCGCAGAACGTCGGTTTCGCCGACGGCTGGCTGGAGGACGAGCACTGGGTCGAGCGCCTGCTCGCCGATGTCGGACTGGCCGGCTGCGGAGGATTGCTGCCCAAGCAACTGTCCGGCGGCATGGCGCAGCGCGCGGCGATCGCCCGCGGTCTCTACGGACGGCCGCAGGTGCTGTTGCTCGACGAGCCGTTCAGCGCGGTCGACGCCTTCACCCGCATGCGCCTCCAGGACCTGCTGCAGGACGTGGTGCAGAACTACGAGATCAGCGTCCTGCTGGTCACCCACGATCTCGACGAGGCGTTCTATCTCGCCGACCGCGTGCTGCTGATGGGCGGCCGTCCCGGACACATCCGCCGCGAGTTCCACGTACCGCTGGCGCGTCCCCGCGATCGCCGGGCGGTGGAGCTGGCCTACTTGCGCGGCGAGGCCCTGACCGAAATGCAGCGGGCGCACGTGCTCTGAGGCAAGACCCCGAACCGGGTTCTTATATGCTTTATGGAATAAATAAATGAATAAAAAACATTTATTGGAATATGAGGCCGCCTGTTAAGGTCTATGCAACTTGGTTAGCAAGCCAAACGAATATTCTGTTTTCCGGTTATAAGGAATCCCCCCATGCTCGTCGTTTCCATCGCCGGAAGTCCCAGCGTACGCTCCCGCTCCGGGGTGTTGCTGGAGCGTGCCAGGGACTGGCTGAGCCGTCGCGGCGTCGAGGTGGCCAGCCACCAGGTGCTGGATTTTCCCGCCGAGGACCTGCTGCGTGCCCGCCTCGACAGTCCGCCGGTACTGGCGCTGGCCGAGCAGATCGGCCGCGCCGACGGCCTGCTGGTCGCCACCCCGGTGTACAAGGCCTCGTTTTCCGGCGCGCTGAAGGTCCTGCTCGACCTGTTGCCCGAGCGCGCCCTGGAGCACAAGGTGGTGCTGCCGTTCGCTACCGGTGGCAGCAGTGCGCACATGCTGGCCGTGGACTATGCATTGAAGCCGGTCCTGGCCGCGCTCAAGGCCCAGGAGGTACTGCATGGCGTATTCGCCGTGGACAAGCAGATCGCCTACGCCACCGAGAGCGACCCGGCGCGCCTGGAACCGGTCCTCGAGCAGCGCCTGGAAAACGCCCTGGAAACCTTCCACCTGGCCCTCTCGCGACGGCCGCAGCCGATCGACCCGCAGTTGCTCAACGAGCGCCTGGTGAACGCCCGCTGGAGCATCTGATCCGTCCGCCGCCAGCGCACGCGCGCCGCGGCCCGATTGCACAACGCACACACGACGACCTCACTGTTCCGTCAACGGCGCGGCAGGTTCGGCACCCACAACGACAAAGGAGAGCGCCATGCGCACCATCGCTTTGCGTCGTGGACTGGCGGCCCTGCTGGTGGCGGCCCTGTCCTACGGCGTTCAGGCCGACGAGAAGTCGGCCAACACCCTGCGGATCGGCTACCAGAAATACGGCACCCTGGTCCTGCTCAAGGCCCGCGGCACCCTGGAGAAACGTCTCGCCGAAGACGGCGTGAAGGTGCAATGGACCGAGTTTCCC
Organism: Pseudomonas sp. 203-8; assembly: GCF_020708595.1. Lineage (NCBI taxonomy): Bacteria > Pseudomonadati > Pseudomonadota > Gammaproteobacteria > Pseudomonadales > Pseudomonadaceae > Pseudomonas > Pseudomonas sp. 203-8. The sequence continues at coordinate 635,711 of NZ_JAJFDF010000002.1, forward strand.
GGTGGCCCGCAACTGCTCGAGGGACTCAATGTCGGCAGCATCGACTTCGGCGTGACCGGGGAAACCCCGCCGGTATTCGCCCAGGCCGCCGGCGCCGACCTGCTCTACGTGGCCTACGAACCGCCGGCGCCGACCAGCGAGGCGATCCTCCTGCCGAAGGACTCGCCGATTCGGTCGGTGGCCGAGCTGAAGGGCAGGAAAGTCGCCCTGAACAAGGGCTCCAACGTGCATTACCTGTTGGTCCGCGCCCTCGAGCAGGCCGGCCTGAAGTACAGCGACATCCAACCCGTCTACCTGCCGCCGGCCGACGCCCGCGCCGCCTTCGAGCGTCACAGCGTCGACGCCTGGGTGATCTGGGACCCCTACCAGGCCGCCGCCGAGAAGCAGTTGTCCGCGCGGGTCCTGGTGGATGGTCGCGAGCTGGTCGACAACCACCAGTTCTACCTCGCCACCCGGACTTACGCGCAACGGCATCCGCAGGTGCTCGACAAGCTGGTGGACGAGATCCGCCAGGTCGGCGACTGGTCGCGGGCCAACCCGCAGCAGGTGACCGAGCAGGTCGCGCCGCTGCTCGGGCTGCCCGCCGACATCACCCTGACCGCGGTGAAGCGCCAGGGCTACGGCGCGCAGTTGATCACCCCGGCGGTGGTCGAGGCGCAGCAGAAGATCGCCGACACCTTCACCCAGCTGAAGCTGATTCCCAAACCGCTGAGCATCAAGGACGTGATCTGGACGCCACCGGCCGGCAAGGTCGCCAGCGCACCCTGAGCCCGTACCGCCCACATACCGACACGATCATCGCGCGGCTACGCCACGCCGGCGCGCTCACCCTGGAGTCAATTGCGATGAGCCTCGAGATTTTCTGGTTCCTTCCCACCCACGGCGACGGCCACTACCTGGGCACCACCCAGGGCGCCCGTGCCGTCGACCACGGCTACCTGCAGCAGATCGCCCAGGCCGCCGACCGTCTGGGCTTCGGCGGCGTACTGATCCCCACCGGACGTTCCTGCGAGGACTCCTGGCTGGTCGCCGCCTCGCTGATCCCGGTAACCCAGCGCCTGAAGTTCCTCGTCGCGCTGCGTCCCGGGATCATTTCGCCGACCGTCGCCGCGCGCCAGGCGGCGACCCTGGACCGGCTGTCCAACGGCCGCGCGCTGTTCAACCTGGTCACCGGCGGCGATCCCGACGAACTGGCTGGCGACGGCCTGCACCTGAGCCACGCCGAACGCTACGAGGCGTCGGTCGAATTCACCCGCATCTGGCGTCGCGTGCTGGAGGGCGAGACCGTCGACTACGCCGGCAAGCACATCCAGGTGAAGGGCGCCAAACTGCTCTATCCGCCGTTGCAGCAGCCGCGTCCGCCGCTGTACTTCGGCGGCTCCTCGGAGGCCGCCCAGGACCTCGCCGCCGAGCAGGTCGAGCTGTACCTGACCTGGGGCGAGCCGCCGGCGGCGGTTGCCGAGAAGATCGCCCAGGTACGCGAGAAGGCTGCCCGCCAGGGCCGCCAGGTGCGCTTCGGGATCCGCCTGCACGTGATCGTCCGCGAGACCAGCGAGGAAGCCTGGCAGGCCGCCGATCGCCTGATCGCGCACCTCGACGACGACACCATCGCCCGCGCCCAGGCCTCCCTGGCGCGCTTCGACTCGGTCGGCCAGCAACGCATGGCCGCGCTGCACGGCGGTTCGCGCGACAACCTGGAAGTCAGCCCCAATCTCTGGGCCGGCGTCGGCCTGGTGCGCGGCGGCGCCGGCACCGCGCTGGTCGGCGACGGGCCGACGGTGGCGGCGCGGGTCAGGGAGTACGCCGAGCTGGGCATCGATACCTTCATCTTCTCCGGCTATCCGCACCTGGAAGAGTCCTACCGGGTCGCCGAACTGCTGTTCCCGCACCTCGACGTGCAGCGCCCGGCGCAGCCCGAGGGACGCGGCTATGTCAGCCCGTTCGGCGAGATGGTGGCCAACGACATCCTGCCCCGGCAGGCCGCGCAGAGTTGAGAGCGGTCGGAGCGAACGACATGAGCATTTCCAAACGACTGGCCGAGCGCCTGGCGCCCTGGGCGCTGCCGCTGGTCCTGCTGGCGGTGTGGCAGGCGGCGGTTGAGTTCGGCTGGCTGTCCAGCCGCATCCTCCCCGCGCCCAGCGCCGTACTCGAGGCCGGCTGGGCGCTGCTGCGCAGCGGCGAGATCTGGCAGCACCTGGCGATCAGCGGCTGGCGCGCGGCGATCGGCTTTCTCATCGGCGGCGCCATCGGCCTGGTGCTGGGCTTCGTCACCGGCCTGTCGAAGTGGGGCGAACGCTTCCTCGACAGTTCGGTGCAGATGATCCGCAACGTGCCGCACCTGGCGCTGATCCCGCTGGTGATCCTGTGGTTCGGCATCGACGAGTCGGCGAAGATCTTCCTGGTCGCCCTCGGCACGCTGTTCCCGATCTACCTGAACACCTACCACGGCATCCGCGGCATCGACCCCGGCCTGCTGGAGATGGCGCGCAGCTACGGGTTGTCCGGCTTCGCCCTGTTCCGCCAGGTGATCCTGCCCGGCGCGCTGCCGTCGATCCTGGTCGGGGTGCGCTTCGCCCTTGGCTTCATGTGGTTGACCCTGATCGTCGCCGAGACCATTTCCGCCAGCTCCGGCATCGGTTACCTGGCGATGAACGCCCGCGAGTTCCTGCAGACCGACGTGGTGGTCCTGGCGATCCTGCTCTATGCCGTCCTTGGCAAGCTCGCCGACCTCGCCGCCCGCGGCCTGGAACGCGTCTGGCTACGCTGGCACCCGGCCTACCAGGTCAAGGGAGGTGGCGCATGAATGCCCACAACGCCGCCCTTGGCGGCACTCCGCAGCGCCTCAAGCGCGGTATCCCGCTGGCCCTGCGCGGAGTGGCGCGGCGCTTCGGCGAGCGCGAGGTGCTCAAGGACATCGACCTGCTGGTTCCGGCCGGGCAGTTCGTCGCTATCGTTGGCCGCAGCGGCTGCGGCAAGAGCACCTTGCTGCGCCTGCTGGCCGGCCTCGACCAGCCCAGCCGCGGCGAGTTGCTGGCCGGCTCGGCGGCGCTGGCCGAGGCCCGCGAGGACACCCGGCTGATGTTCCAGGACTCGCGCCTGCTGCCGTGGAAGCGGGTGATCGACAACGTCGGCCTTGGCCTGCGCGGCGACTGGCGGGCGAAGGCCCTGCAGGCGCTGCGGGCGGTCGGCCTGGCCGAGCGTGCCAACGAGTGGCCGGCGGCCCTGTCCGGCGGGCAGAAGCAGCGCGTCGCGCTGGCTCGCGCGCTGATCCACGAGCCGCGCCTGCTGTTGCTCGACGAGCCGCTCGGCGCGCTCGATGCGCTGACCCGGATCGAGATGCAGCAACTGATCGAAGGACTCTGGCGCGAACACGGTTTCACCGTCCTGCTGGTCACCCACGACGTCAGCGAGGCGGTGGCGGTGGCCGACCGGGTGATCCTCATCGAGGACGGCGAGATCGGCCTCGACCTGCCGGTGGAACTGCCCCGGCCGCGCTCGCGTGGCTCGGCGCGACTGGCCGCGCTGGAAGCCGAAGTGCTCAACCGGGTGCTGGCGCAGCCGGAGCTGCCGCCGCAACCCGAGCCCGTTTCACCCCTGCCCACGCAACTGCGCTGGGCGCTCTAACCAACCATGCCTCGTTCCGAATCCCCCCAGGAGAAACGCCATGACCATCAAAGCCATCAACGTTCGTAACCAGTTCAAGGGCACCGTGAAGGAAATCATCGAAGGGCCGGTGCTCTCCGAGATCGACGTGCAGACCGCTGCCGGGATCGTCACTTCGGTGATCACCACGCGTTCGGTGAAGGAACTGGAGCTGGCCATCGGTAGCGAAGTGATCGCCTTCGTCAAGTCCACCGAGGTCTCCATCGCCAAGCTGTGACGCTGGCTGCGCCGCGCTTGCGGCGCCGAGAAGGGCGGGGACCCCGATGGGGCCCCGCCTTTTTTCGTCGCGTATCGGCAAGGCCGGCCGGTGGCGACGGCTGTCGTGGGTCGCTATGGAGCGGTCGGTAGGGCGAATAACCGCTCGCGGTTATCCGCCGTGGGGGCGACCGGGACTTCTCAGCCCCGGCGCGACAGGGGCTGGCGCTCGAAATGCACGCCGGCCAGGCCGGTCTGTTGCAGGGCGCGGATGTTGGCGTGGTCGTCGCCTTCCGGGTTGTCGCGCACCGCACGGTAGTGCTCGCCGAAGGCCAGCAGGGTTTCCTCGAGGCTGAGGCCCTCGAGGATGGCGAAGCCCAGGGTCTTGCAGGAACCTTCGTTCTGCCCGGCCGGGTTGCTCACGCTGCCGTTGTCGAAGGCGCTCGGCGTGTAGCTGTAGTGCTCGGCGATGAACGCCAGGGTGTCGGTGAACAGGTGGTGTTCGCTGCGCAGACGCGCGCGGAAGTCGGTCAGGGTCATCGAAACAGGCTCATGGTGTCTGGGGCAGGGTTGGCAAGGGGCCCGGTGGCCTCAGGCGTTGCCCTGGCTCTTGGCGAAGGCGGCCTGTTGTTCCGGGCTCGCTTCTTTCTGGTACTTGGCTTTCCACTCGGCATAGGGCATGCCGTAGATCTCTTCGCGGGCCTGGTCATTGCTGACTTCCACCCCGAGGTCGTCGGCGGCGGCCTTGTACCACTTGGACAGGCAGTTGCGGCAGAAACCGGCGAGGTTCATCAGGTCGATGTTCTGCACGTCCTTGCGGGTCTGCAAATGATGGACCAGGGTGCGGAAGGCGGCGGCTTCGAGTTCCAGGCGTTGCTGTTCGGTGAGGTTGGCTGCGGTCATGGCGGTGTTTCTCGACGATGGCTCGGGGCAGGGTGAAGGCACAGGGCCAGGTCCGGCGATGATAAGAGTTGGCGCGGCCGGCGGGCAACGCTTGTGCGCGTCTTCGCGCGGTTCGCTCGTCGGCCGCCTCAGCGGTGGCCGGCGAGGGTGATCGAGACCGACTCGGCGAAGCGCAGCGCGTGCGGCTTGTCCACTTCCACCTCGGCGTAGCGCACCGCCGGGTTCTCCATCACCAGGTCGAGGATTTCCTGGGTCATCCGTTCGAGCAGGGCGAAGCGGTTCTCCTCGACGTGGCGGATGATCGCCTTGGTGATGGTGCGGTAGTTCAGCGCGTGCTCGATGTCGTTGACCTCCACGGCATCCGCGGCCGGGTAGAGGATGGTCAGGTTGATCAGCACGTCCTGCTTGTTGAGGATTTCCTCCTCCTTGATCCCGATGAAGGTGCGCAGGCGCAGGTCCTTGACGCGGATTCGCGCCATTCCCGGTTCCAGTCGCGGCATGTCACTTGCTCCTTCCGATCAATTGCAGAAATTCCTGGCGGGTGGTGTTCGAGTCGCGGAACGCGCCGAGCATCACCGAGGTGAACATCTGCGAGTTCTGCTTCTCCACCCCGCGCATCATCATGCACATGTGCTGGGCCTCGATCACTACCGCCACGCCGGCGGCGCTGGTCACCTGGCGGACCGCCTCGGCGATCTGCCGGGTGAGGTTCTCCTGGATCTGCAGGCGGCGGGCGAACATGTCGACGATCCGCGCCACTTTCGACAGGCCGAGCACCTTGCCGGTGGGAATGTACGCCACATGAGCCTTGCCGATGAAGGGCAGGAGGTGGTGTTCGCACAGGGAGTACAGCTCGATGTCGCGGACGATGACCATTTCATCGTTGTCCGAGGCGAACAGCGCGCCGTTGACGATTTCCTCCAGGGTCTGGCCATAGCCGTGGCAGAGGTACTGCATGGCCTTGGCCGCGCGCTTCGGGGTGTCGAGCAGGCCTTCGCGCTGCGGGTCTTCGCCGAGACCGACGAGGATCTCCCGGTAATGCTGGGAAAGTGCTGGGTTCATAAGGGGTCCTTGGCGCCTCACTTGACGTGGCGGCCGCCGTTCACGGTCAGGGTGGTCCCGGTGACGTAGGGGTTGTCCAACAGGTAGCGAAGGCTCTGGTAGATGACTTCCGGCCCCGGTTCGATGCCGAGGGCGGATTTCGCCAGGGTGCGGGCGCGGTATTCGGCATCGTCCCCGTCGTTGAACATCACCAGTGCCGGTGAAATGGCGTTGACCTTGATCCTCGGCGCGAAGCGCGCGGCGAACGACAGGGTCAGGTTGTCCAGCCCGGCCTTGCTCGCGCAGTAGGCGATACGCCGGGCGCTGCCCTTGCGCGCCACGTCGTCGGTGAGGTGGACGATGTCGGCGGGCTGCGAGCGTTCCAGCAGCTCGGCGCAGTGCAGGTTGATCAGGTAGGGCGCGAGCATGTGCACGCTGAACAGTTGCTGGAACGCCTCGGCTTCGTGGCCGGGCGTCTCGGCGACCCAGTCCGAGGCGTTGTGGACGATCGCTCGCAGGCTGTCGGTATGCTGTCGGAGGGCCCCGATGAAGGCGAAGATGCCGGCCTCGCTGGCGAAGTCGGCGTGCAGGGTCAGCGCGCCGGCCTGGCGCAGTTCGTCCAGCGCCGGGCGTTCGCTGCGGTAGCTGACGATCACCGACTCGCCGTCGGCCAGCAGGCGGCGGGCGCAATGCAGGCCGACACGCTGGCTGGCGCCGGTGATCAGGATCGGGGCTGTCGCCATGGGACTCTCACAGCAGGCGAAGGGAATCGGATGGATGCAGGGTACCCGACTGAGCCAGTCGGGCAAAGCCTTGCGCTACGGCCCACCCCGCCGGGGTGGGCGGCAAGCCGTCAGTGCGCTTCCGGCAGGCTGGCGGCGTGCTGCGGGCGGCGGTGCAGCCAGGGGGCGAGCAGGCGGCTGGAGAGAGGGATGAACCAGTAGGTCATCAACGGGGTGAGGACCAGCGTGCTGAGCAGCACCCGCGCGGCCAGCGACAGCTCGCCGAGGTAGGGGCCGGCGCCGAGGTTGAAGGCCAGCGAGACCGGGAAGAACGCCAGCCAGATCGCCACGCTCTGCTTCCAGCGCGGCGGTTTGCGGTTGTCGTCGAACCAGGCGGCGAGGCCGTGGGCGCGGTGCTCGCGCGGTTCGTCGAAGAGTCCCTGGCCGCGTTCGAGCCAGGCCTGGCGCGAGGCGGAGTGGGCCCAGGCGGCGAGGGTGGCGTCGTCGGCGAAGCGAAAGATCATCTGGAATTCGTCTCCGCCGGCGGGCGGCGCCAGCGCCCCGGAGCCGAGGTAGCCGGGGAAGTCGGCGGCGAGGGCTTCGCCTTCGCGCTGCCAGGCGAGGAAGTCGCGGTAACGGCCGGCGGCGACGCGGCGGGCCACCAGCAGGGTAACGGGAGCGGTAGACATCGTGTATCTCCTGGAACGGTTGAGTGCGCTTCGTGGGCGCCCTCGGACAACGGCGCAGCGCCGGGGGTGGTGGGCTGCGTCGGAGGACAGGCAAGGATCGTTCCCGCCGTGGTGGCGAAGGTTCGCTGCCGTGTCTACGGCAGCGCGATGACATCCCGATGACAGGGTGCGCACCGAAATGGTGCTTTTGCAGCCTGTCTGCATTGATTCGGTGCGTCCCGCTCGGCGTACGCATGCGGCATAATGCCCGGCTTACCCCTGTTGGCTTACGGAGTGTTCATGAAAGTCGCCATTCTCTCCGGCTCGGTCTACGGCACCGCCGAAGAAGTCGCCCGGCACGCCCAGAAATTGCTGTCCGCGGCCGGCCTCGAGGCCTCCCATCTGCCCCGCGCCAGCCTCGACGAACTCAAGGCCTTCGCCCCCGAGGCATTCCTGGTGGTGACCTCGACCACCGGCATGGGCGAACTGCCGGACAACCTGCAACCGCTGTACTACGCGATCCGCGACCAACTGCCGGCCTGGCACGGCCTGCCGGGCGGGGTCATCGGCCTGGGCGATTCGAGCTACGGCGACACGTTCTGCGGTGGCGGCGAGCAGGTTCGCGAACTGTTCGGCGAACTGGGCGTGCGCGAAGTGCTGCCGATGCTGCGCCTGGATGCCAGCGAAACCGTTACCCCCGAGACCGACGCCGAGCCTTGGCTGGCCGAGTTCGCCGCCGCCCTCAAGGGCTGATCCCGGGCGTACCCCGCCGAGGCGGCGGATAACCGCGTGGCGGTTATTCGCCCTGCACGGGGAGGGAGCAAGCGGTAGGGCGAATAACGCCCCCAGGCGTTATCCGCCGTAGCCTCTGCCGAGCTGGCGGTTATTCGTCCTACGCCGGGCTTTCCTCCAGCGGCTGCTCGCGCAGCAGCTCCAGCCAGGCCTGCGCCGCCCGCGACAGGTAGCCGCCACGGCGCCAGATGAAGGCGATGTCCCAGCGCAGGTCCGGCTCCCTGAGCAGGACCCGCACCACTCCCGGGCGTTCGATCTCGCGAGCGATCACCCGTGGTAGCAGCACCACTCCCTGGTTGGCCGCCACCAGCGCGCCGAGGAAGTCGGCCTGGCCGCTGCGGCCGCCTTCGCGCGGGCTGAAGCCGGCCTCCAGGCAGGCGCGCAGCAGGCGGTCGTTGAGGGTGAAGCTCTGCTGGTAGAGCAGGAACGGGCTGTCCGCCAGTTCGCCGAGGGCGACGCTGGCGGCAGCGGCCTTGGGATGCCCGGCCGGCAGCAGCACGTCCAGCGGTTCGTTGCAGAACGGCTGGTAGTCGAAGCCGTCGTCCGCCGGGGTGAGGCTGCCGGCCAATTCCAGCTCGCCGGCCAGCACCGCCTGCTCCATGGTCTTGCTGCCGCCCTCCACCAGGTGCACGGCGATGTTCGGATAGCGCCGCCGGTATTCGGCGAAGCGTTGGGCGAACAGCGCGTCGGCACCGAGCAACGGCAGGCCCAGGCGCAGTTCGCCACGGTTGAGCTGGCTGAGGTCGTCCAATTCGCTGAGCAGGTCGCGGCGCAGCCGCAGCATCTCCTCGGCGCGGCGAAACACCACGGCGCCGGCGTCGGTCAGGCGCACGTGCGGCCCGTTGCGTTCCAATACCTGCACGCCAAGGCTCTGCTCCAGTTGGGCGACCTGCTTGCTGATGGTCGACTGGCTGGCGTGGCGGACCTGAGCCGCCTGGGTGAAGCTGCCCTGGCGGACCACTTCGACGAAGCTGCGGAGTTGACGGAATTCCATTCTGGAATGGCTCTCATGCGGACAATTCGCTTTGGGGATGATAGGCCGGGCCTTATCCTTTCTCCATCCCCGATTTCCCAGCCAAGGCCTTTCCCATGTTGCCCCCGCTCGTCCGCCGTCTGTCCCGCCTTGCCGCCGAACTGGCGGTACTCATCGCCTTCTGGTGGGCCGGCGGCTGGCTGGCGAAGGCCATCGGCCTGCCGCTGCCGGGCGGGGTGGTCGGCCTGGCGGCACTGTTGCTGCTGTTCGCCAGCGGCCTGCTGCGTCCGGCCTGGCTGCAGGCCGGGGCCGGCCTGTTGCTGGCGGAGATGTTGCTGTTCTTCATCCCGGCGCTGATGAGCCTGCTCGACTACGGCGCGCTGCTACGCAGCGAGGGCTGGCGCATCCTCCTGGTGATCATGCTCAGCACCCTGCTGGTGATGCTGGTCACCGCGGTGTCGGTGGAGTGGATGTGCCGCTGGAGGGCGCGCCATGAGTCTCGATAAGCAAGCCCTGTTCTGGTTGGCGGCGACCGTCGGCGGCTACCTCCTGAGCCGCCAGCTGTACCGCCGGGTGAAGTGGTACTGGCTGTCGCCCATCGTGTTCGTCCCGGTGCTGCTCTACGCCCTGGCGATTCCCACCCATACCCGCTACGCCGACTACGCCCGCGACACCAATTGGCTGGTGGCGCTGCTCGGTCCGGCGACGGTGGCCTTCGCCATCCCGATCTGGCAGCAGCGCGAGCTGCTGATGCGCCACTGGCCGGCGCTGCTGGCCGGGATGTTCGCCGGCACCGCGGTGGCCATCGGCAGCTCCTGGGCGCTGGCCCAGGCCCTGGCGCTGGACGGCCAGGTCACGCTGTCGTTGCTGCCGCGCTCGATCACCACGCCGTTCGCCATGGAGATGTCCCACGACCTGGGTGGCGTGCCGGAACTGACCGCCGCCTTCGTGATGATCACCGGGGTGTTCGGCGCGGTGATCGGCGGCACCCTGCTGCGCGTCCTGCGCTTGCGCACGCCGCTGGCCCGCGGCGCGCTGTTCGGCGTCGGCGCGCACGGCGCCGGCACCAGTCGGGCCTACGAGTTCGGCGGCGAGGAAGGTTCGGCGGCCGGTCTGCTGATGGTTCTCACCGGGCTGTTCAACCTGCTGGTCGCGCCCCTGGTCGCCCACTGCCTGTAGCCTGCGCGCATAGGCCGGCTGAATCCTCCGCCATTCAGCCGGCGCGCGAGTGTAAGCCCGGCGACAGTCGCCGGAGGAGGGCGGGGCTAGACTGCGGGCATCCGATAACGACAAAAGAGGATGCCGCCGTGACCGCCGTTCACTCCCTGCCCGCCGATGTGCAAGCCCAGGTCTCCGCCGCCGAATGGCAGACCCGCGTCGATCTCGCTGCCTGCTACCGGCTGGTCGCCCTGCACGGTTGGGACGACCTGATCTTCACCCACATCTCGGCCAAGGTGCCGGGCACCGAGGACTTCCTGATCAACCCGTTCGGCCTGATGTTCCACGAGATCACCGCCTCCAGCCTGGTGAAGGTGGATGCCAGCGGCAAGAAGCTGATGGACAGCCCCTACGAGATCAACCCGGCCGGCTACACCATCCATAGCGCGGTGCACGAGGTCCGCCACGACGTCGAGTGCGTGCTGCACACCCATACCGCCGCGGGGATCGCGGTGTCCTGCCAGAAGCAGGGCCTGTTGCCGCTGTCGCAGCAATCGTTGTTCGTGCTCTCCAGCCTGTCCTACCACGCCTACGAGGGCGTCGCCCTGAACCATGAGGAAAAGGCCCGCCTGCAGGCCGACCTGGGGGCCAGCAATTTCCTGATCCTGCCCAACCACGGCCTGCTCACCTGCGGCGGTTCCATCGCCGATACCTTCCTCATGATGTTCACCCTGCAACGCGCCTGCGAGGTACAGGTGATGGCGCAGAGCGGCGGCGCCGAGCTGATCCACATCCCGGGGCAGATCCTCGCCGGCGCGCGCGACATGATCGCCGGGGTGATGCGCAGCAAGACCGGCATGGGCGGCCAGCTCGCCTGGCCGGCGCTGCTGCGCAAGCTCGACCAGCAGAACCCGGGCTACCGCCAGTGACCGCGGCGCTGCCCGGCATTCCACTGGAGGCCTGGCGGAGGCGGGGCCGCACCCTGGATTTCAAGGGCTTCCCGATCCGCTACTGGGAAGCCGGGCAGGGTCGGCCGTTGCTGCTGATCCACGGTTTTCCCAGCGCCGCCTGGGACTGGCACTACCTCTGGGAGCCGCTGGCGCAGCGCTACCGCGTGCTGGTCTGCGACCTGCTCGGCTTCGGCGATTCGGCCAAGCCGCGCGCCCATCGCTACAGCCTGCTGGAGCAGGCCGACCTGCAACAGGCGCTGCTCGGCCGCCTGGGAATCGACGAGCCGCTGCACGTGCTGGCCCACGACTACGGCGACAGCGTCGCCCAGGAACTGCTCGCCCGCCATCACGAAGGCCGGCTGCGGCTCGCCTCCTGCGTGTTCCTCAATGGTGGGCTGTTCCCGGAAACGCACCGCCCGGTGCTCAGCCAGAAGCTGTTGCTGAGCCCGTTGGGCGGGCTGTTCGGCCGGCTGTTCGAGCGCCGCGCCCTGGCGCGCAACTTCGCCAAGGTCTTCGGCCCGCGCAGCCAGCCCGGCGAGACCGAGCTGGATGCCTTCTGGAGCCTGATCGAAAGCAACCAGGGGCAGCGGGTGATGCATCGCCTGATCCGCTACATCGTCGACCGCCGCGAGCAGCGTGAGCGCTGGGTGGCGGCGTTGCAGCACGGCGGGGTGCCGTTGCGGGTGATCGACGGAGCCGTCGACCCGATCTCCGGGGCGCACATGGTCGAGCGCTACCGGCAACTGGTCGCCGATGCCGACTGCGTGCTGCTCGATGGCATCGGCCATTATCCGCAGATCGAAGCGCCGGCGGCGGTGCTCGAACATTACCTGGCGTTTCGCGCCCGACTGGATGATTCAGAGTTTTCTTAAGCGAGTTTGAGATTGCAGCAAGTGCCATCGCGCAAGGATCGGGGCTAGGGTGCTGGCGCCTCGCTGGACGAGGCGTTTCGTCACCCATGGAGGTCTCCATGCACGATCCCGTTTCTCCCTTGCGCGTGTTCGACGAGGGCTCCTGGTTGTTCCGCCAGATGGTGCAGGCGCAACCGTTCATCCGCCAGTCCGGGATGGTCCTCGCCGAACTCGGCCTGCTGCTGGCGCTCGGGCTCGGCTACCTGTGCTGGCAGGAAGGCAGTCGCTGGTACGCCGTCGGCGCCGGCCTCGCGTTGCTCGGCAGCCTGCTGCTGGTGGTGGTCCGGCACAACTACGACTGGTGGCTGTTCAAGCTCGGCCCGCGTGGCCGGCTGTACATTCCGTTCGACTGAAGCGGAACATCCCGCTGCCTTATCGGGCGCCATTCATGGCGGCGCGAAGCCTTGTCCCCGCCGGCGGGCTGGCCGACACTCGGGCAATCCTTCCTACTGTCCTGGAGTCCCGAACATGAGCGATGCCCTGCGTTTCGACGACCAAGTCGTGATCGTCACCGGAGCCGGCGGCGGCCTTGGCCGCGCCCACGCCCTGCTGTTCGCGAAGCATGGCGCCCAGGTGGTGGTCAACGACCTCGGCGGCAGCACCCATGGCGAAGGCGCCAGTGCCTCGGCGGCGGACAAGGTGGTGGCGGAGATCCGTGCCGCCGGCGGCACCGCGGTGGCCAACCACGACTCGGTCACGGACGGCGGCAGGATCGTGGAGAACGCGCTGGACGCCTTCGGTCGCGTCGACGTGGTGGTCAACAATGCCGGCATCCTGCGTGACAAGACCTTCCACAAGATGGAGGACGCCGACTGGGACCTGGTCTACCAGGTGCATGTCGAAGGCGCCTACAAGGTCACTCGCGCCGCCTGGCCGCACTTGCGCGAGCAGGCCTACGGGCGGGTGGTGTTCACCTCCTCGACCTCGGGCATCTACGGCAACTTCGGCCAGAGCAACTACGGCATGGCCAAGCTCGGCCTCTACGGCCTGACCCGCACCCTGGCCCTGGAAGGGCGCAAGAACAATATCCTGGTCAACGCCATCGCCCCCACCGGCGGTACGCGGATGACCGAGGGGCTGATCCCGCCGCAGGTCTTCGAGCAGCTCAAGCCGGAGCTGGTCAGCCCGCTGGTGGTCTACCTCGGCAGTTCGGCCTGCGAGGATACCTCGGGGCTCTATGAGGTCGGCGGTGGCTGGATCGGCAAGGTACGCTGGGAACGCAGCCTGGGCTTCGGCTTCGATCCGAAGGCCGGCTTCGACGCCGAGGACGTGGCCGCGCACTGGCAGCAGATCTGCGACTTCGAGAACGCCGCGCACCCGGCGGACAACGTCGAGGCGCTCCGTGAAATGATGGCCAACCTGCAGAAGCACGCGCTCTGAGACGCCCGGCGGATGCGGCGCGGCCGCGGGAAAAGGACTAAGGTGAAGACCGGCTGACGCCGGTCTTCTGCCATCCGGCCGGTGTCTTTTTTCGCTTTTTCCGCAGGGAGTCTGTCATGAGTGTCATCGTCGAACGCAACGGCCCGGTCACCACCCTGGTCATCGCTCGCCCGGAGCGGCGCAATGCGGTGGACCGGCCGACCGCCCAGGCCCTGGCCGACGCCCTGCGCGAGTTCGAAGCGGACGATACGGCGCGGGTCGCGGTACTCACCGGCAGCGGCGGCAATTTCTGCGCCGGCGCCGACCTGGCGGCGGTGGCCGAGGATGGCGAGCGGCGCAATCGCCTGGAGGCGGAGGGCGACGGACCGATGGGGCCGAGCCGCATGCAGCTCGGCAAGCCGCTGATCGCCGCCATCGAAGGTTATGCGGTGGCCGGCGGGCTGGAGCTGGCGCTGCTCGCCGACCTGCGGGTGATGGCCGAGGACGCTATCTGCGGAGTGTTCTGCCGGCGTTTCGGGGTGCCGCTGATCGATGGCGGCAGCGTGCGCCTGCCACGGATCGTCGGGCAGGGCCGGGCGCTCGACCTGATCCTCACCGGGCGTCCGGTGAAGGCCGACGAAGCGTTGCAGATCGGCCTGGCCAACCGGGTGGTGCCGAGCGGTTCGGCGCGAGCCGAGGCCGAGGAGCTGGCGGCGGAACTCGCCGCCTTCCCGCAGACCTGCATGCTCGCCGATCGCGCCAGCGTATACGCGCAGTGGGAACTGTCCTTCGACGTGGCCCTGGCCAACGAATTCCAGGGCGGGCTGGCGGTGATCGAGAGCGGCGAGACCCTGGAGGGCGCGCAGCGCTTCAAGGACGGCGAGGGGCGCCACGGGCGCTTCGAGTGACGCCGTCGCGCCGCCCGGGCTAGCGGTGGATGATCACGTAGCTCTTGCGCACGGTTTCCTGCACATCCCACACGCCAAGACTGTTCTCCGGCAGCAGCAGGGCATCGCCGGCCTCGATGCGGATGGTCTCGCCGCCGTCCGGGGTGAAGGTGCAGCGGCCTTGCAGGAAGTGGCAGAACTCCTGCTCGACGATCTGCCGCCGCCAGCGTCCGGGGGTGCATTCCCAGATGCCGGTTTCCACCTGGTCGGTGCGCTCCACGGCGTAGGCGCGGGTCTGCGCGACCGGCTCGCCAAGGGGCACCGCGACCGGGCTGGCGGCGCCAAGATCGGCGCCGGCGGTATTTTTCAGAAGGGTCAGGGCCATGCGGTTTTTCCTCTGTGGGAGGTGGAGGGGATTCTCAGCGCATCAGGCTTTCCATGCCGGCCGCGAGGGTTTGCGCCAGGCTGCGGCGCCAGGGCGCGCTGTGCGGGTCGGCAAGGACCCGGTCCTCATGGACGAAACTGCGGATGATCGCGTTGTAGCCGAGCCAGCGGCAGGGTTCCGGTTCCCAGCGGGCCAGGCTGTCCAGCGGACGCTCGCCCAGCACCCAGGGCTGCCGCAGCAGCTCGCTGTCCTCACCGAGGATCAGCGCGGCCAGGGTGCGGCCGCCGAGGTTGCTGGCGCCGACCCCTTCGCCGCCGTAGCCGCCGGAGAGGGCGATGCCACTGGCGCGGTCGAGCAACATGTGCGGGCGGAAGCGCCGGGCCATGCCGAGGTTGCCGCCCCAGGTGTGGCTGATCCTGGCGTCCTTGAGCAGCGGGAAGAGTTCGCCGAACAGGTAGCGACGCAGGCCGACTTCCTCGTCGTCGAGGCTGAAGTCGCTGCGCAGCTTGCCGCCGAAGCGGTAGCCGCCCCGCGCGCCGAAGGCCAGGCGGTCGTCGGCGGTGCGCTGGCCGTAGGTGACCTGGCGGCTGAATTCGCTGAAGGCCTGGCCGCGCTCCAGGCCGATCTCCGCCCAGACCGACGACGGCAGCGGCTCGGTGGCCACCAGCAGACTCTGCACCGGCAACTGGTAGTGGCCCAGCGGCGGCAGGCTGGCGGCGTAGCCTTCCACTGCCGGTACGATCCATTCGGCGCGCAGTTCGCCGCGCTCGGTGCGCAGCAGGCCGCGTTGCCAGTGCAGCACCCGGCTCTTCTCGAACAGCCGCACGCCCAGGCGCTCCACCGCGCGGGCCAGGCCGCGCGCGAGCCTGGCCGGCTGGATGGTGGCGCAGTGCGGCGAATGGATCGCCCCGTAGCTGCCGGGGATGCGCAACTGCTGGTCGAGTTCCTGCGGCGTCAGCCAGCGGTAGTCGCTTTCGTCCAGGCCTTCGGCATAGAGATCATGCAGATAGGCGCGCAGGCGGCGTTCCTGTTCCGGGTAGCGCGCCGCGCAGTAGAGCACGCCGCCCTTGCGGTAGTCGCAGTCGATGCCTTCCTCTTGCAGCACCCGCGCGACTTCGTCGGGAATCCCGTGCAGCAGGTCGTAGCCGGCCCGGCGCCGCTCCGGCGGCAAGCCGGCGAGCAGGCCGTCCTCGCCGAGCAGGTTGCCCATCAGCCAGCCGCCGTTGCGCCCCGAGGCGCCGAAGCCGGCGGTTTCTGCCTCGACGATGGCGACGCGCAACTGCGGCGCCCGGCGCTTCAGGTAATAGGCGGTCCAGAGGCCGGTGTAGCCGGCGCCGACGATGGCCACGTCGACCTCGAGGGATTCTTCCAGGGACGGGCGCGCTTCGAGCGGATCGTCCAGTTGATTCATCCACAGGCTGAGGTGGCGCCAGGCCGACATAGAGGGCTCCATAGCGAGAGGGAAGGGGGAATGCGGCGAGGGTAGGAAGATGCCGTGCGCCTGTCGTGCGCGCGGGTCCGCTGGGAAATCTCAGCGGCGCGACGACAGGCGCTTCAGGTATTCGCGCGGAGACTGGCCGGTGTGCTGGCGGAAGCAGCGGTAGAAGGCCGACAGCGAATTGAAGCCGGCGGCGAAGGCCAGTTCGTCGACCCGTCCGGGCAGCTCGCCGGAAAGCTGGCCGAGCAGGTGTTGCAGGCGGGTCTGGTTGACGTACTGGTAGAAGCTCAGGCCGAGCACCTGGTTGAGCAGGTAGGAAATCTGGTTGCGCGTATAGCCGGTGGCATTGGCCACCTGGGTCAGGTCCAGGTCCGGATCGAGATAGGGCTGGGCCTGCTGGAAGTAGTGCTCCAGGTCGCGTGCCAGCAGGCTCAGCTGCTTGGCCGAAAGCCCCAGGCGGCTGGCCGGCGGCCGGCCGTCGCCGCCGGCCTGGGCTCCGCCGCCGCTTTCGTGGACCAGCGAGGCGTATTCGTTGATGCGCCAGATCAGGCCGTCGCGCACGGTGATCGCCTCGCTGGCGCGGAACGAAGCCAGGCGGCCGCTGAGGGTCACCCGCAGGCGGTACTGGATGAAGGCGGTATCGCCGTCGAAGCGGATACGGTCGGTGTGCTCCAGCGACTCGTCGGGGCCCTTGGGCATGGTCGCCTCGACGTACTCGCGGAGATCGGCCAGGCGCATCCGGCGGTTCTGGAAGAAGTCGTTGTATTCGACCTCGGGATGATAGAGCGCCATCACCGCGTCGATGTCGCGGTGCTTCCAGCTGAGGTGATAACGCATGACCGTCTCGCGGGTGGCGTCGGCGAGATCGCGGTCGGCGGGAATGGTCTGTTCGGGCTGCATGCAGCGAAGGATGCCATCGCCGCCGCCGGCGGAACAGTGCCGCGCTGTCATCCATGCACTGGATGACGGCGTATCCATCCTGCATATGGCGTTCGCCGAGGCGCTTTCCAGGGCCCCTGTTCACTCTTTCGGGCGACAGCCGGAATACCTCCTTGGTGCGCTTACCGCCGTTCGGGCCGCTGGGTAGGGTGTAGCCACCTCGACCCTGTCAGGAGAGCCGCATGACAACAACAAAAAGGCGCGGAATCTTCCCTCTGCACGCACTCGCTGCGGCCACAGCCCTGGGTTGCGCCACCCAGGCCTCGGCCGTGTCATTCAACATCGGGGAGATCGAAGGGCAATTCGACTCGTCGCTGTCGGTGGGGGCCAGCTGGTCCATGCGTTCCGCCGACAAGGACTACATCGGCACCCGCAACGGCGGCCACGCCTCGTCGCAGACCTCCGACGACGGCCGGCTGAACTTCAAGAAGGGCGAAACCTTCTCGAAGATCTTCAAGGGCATCCACGATCTCGAACTCAAGTACGGCGATACCGGCGCGTTTTTCCGTGGCAAGTACTGGTACGACTTCGAGCTGAAGGACGAACACCGCCTGCTCTACGACATCGACGACCACAATCGCAAGGAGGGCGCCAAGTCCTCCGGGGCGCAGCTGCTCGATGCCTTCCTCTACCACAACTACAGCATCGGCGACCTGCCCGGCAGCGTGCGGGTCGGCAAGCAGGTGGTGAGCTGGGGCGAGAGCACGTTCATCCAGAACTCGATCAACAGCATCAACCCGATGGACGTCGCCGCGTTCCGCCGGCCCGGCGCGGAGATCAAGGAAGGCCTGATCCCGGTGAACATGCTCTACCTGTCCCAGGGCATCAGCGACGCGCTGACCGTCGAAGGCTTCTACCAGTTGGAGTGGGACCAGACGGTGATCGACAACTGCGGCACCTTCTTCTCTACCACCGACGTGGTCGCCGATGGCTGCGAGCGGATGGTCTACGCCGGCAGCGACTTCGACCCGAACCCGGCCAACGGCTACCGCTACCTGCCGCGCGCCGGCGATCGCGATGCCCGCGACAGCGGCCAGTGGGGCCTGGCCCTGCGCTGGTACGCGGCGGAGCTGAACGACACCGAGTTCGGCCTGTACGCGATGAACTACCACAGTCGCAACCCGTACTACAGTGTGATCGCCGGCAACGGCCTGGCCACCTCCGACCCGGTCACCGGGCGCTCCACCGGCTATTACTTCATCGACTATCCCGAGGACATCCGCCTCTACGGCCTGAGCTTCCAGACCAACATCGGCAGCACCTCGGTGGCCGGCGAGCTGAGCTACCGGCCGAACATGCCGCTACAAATCAACAGCACCGACATGTCGATCGCCGCGATCTACCCGACCACCCTGTTCGGCAACCCGATCTACGACAGCGGCTTCGCCACCCCGCGCGCCGGCGAGGTGATCAACGGCTACGTGCGCAAGCCGGTGACCCAGGCACAGGTGACCGTCACCCAGTTCTTCGACCGGGTACTGGCGGCCGACCGCCTGACCGTGGTCGGCGAAGTCGGCTACAACCACCTCAGCGGGGTCGACGGCGACGATCTGCGCTACGGCCGCGACGCCATCTACGGCATCGGCGAACTGCCGAACAACGCCTTGTGCACCGGCGCGCTCAACGTGGCCAACCCGCAGGAGTGCAACAGCCACGGCTTCTACACCCGCAACTCGTGGGGCTATCGCCTGCGCGGGATCCTCGAATATCCCAACGTGTTCGCCGGGGTCAACCTGAAGCCGAACCTGGCCTGGTCGCACGACGTCGAGGGCTACGGGCCGAACTTCAGCGAGGGCGCCAAGGCCGTCAGCGTCGGCCTCGATGCCGACTACCAGAACACCTATACCGCCAGCATCAGCTACACCGACTTCTTCGGCGGCAACTACAACCCGATCAACGACCGCGACTTCCTCGCGGTGAGCTTCGGGGTGAACTTCTGAGGTCCGCCGCCCCTCGGGGCGGCCGCTTTCGCGGATACGAACAAGGATAACGACGCATGAAAACAGCACGACTCCTGTCCTCCGGGGCGCTGGCCCTCAGCCTGCTGGCCGGTTCGGTAACGGCGGCGGTTTCGCCCGACGAGGCCGCCAAGCTCGGCAGCAGCCTGACCCCCATCGGCGCGCAGAAGGAAGGCAACGCCGACGGCAGCATCCCGGCCTGGACCGGCGGCCTCGCGGCCAGCGCCGGCAAGGTCGATGGCAAGGGCTTCCTTTCCGATCCCTTTGCCGACGAGAAGCCGCTGTTCACCATCACCGCGCAGAACGTCGAGCAATACAAGGACAAGCTCTCCGACGGCCAGTTGGCGATGTTCAAGCGCTACCCGGAAACCTACCGGATCCCGGTGTACAAGACCCATCGCACGGTGGCCCTGCCGGCCGAGATCGACGAGGCGGTCAAGCAGAGCGCGCTGAACGTGCAGCCGATCAACGACGGCAACGGCCTGTCGAATTTCGAGAAGAGCCGCTACTACGCCTTCCCGATTCCGAAGAACGGCGTCGAAGTGCTCTGGAACCACATCACCCGCTACCGCGGCGGCAACCTCAAGCGCACCATCGTCCAGGCCACCCCGCAGACCAACGGCAGCTTCACGCCGATCCGCTTCGAGGAGTCGGTGGCATTCCCGCAGAACATGCCCGACCTCGACCAGAGCAAGGCGGCCAACATCCTCACCTTCTTCAAGCAGCAGGTGACCGCGCCGGCGCGCCTGGCGGGCAACGTGCTGCTGGTCCACGAGACCCTCGACCAGGTCAAGGAGCCGCGCCTGGCCTGGGTCTACAACGCCGGCCAGCGCCGCGTGCGGCGCGCCCCGCAGGTGGCCTACGATGGCCCGGGCACCGCCGCCGACGGCCTGCGCACCTCGGATAACTTCGACATGTTCTCCGGCGCCCCGGACCGCTACGACTGGAAGCTGGTCGGCAAGCGCGAGATGTACATCCCCTACAACGCCTACAAGCTCAACGACCCGACCCTGAAGTACAGCGACATCATCAAGGCCGGGCACATCAACCAGGACCTGACCCGCTACGAGCTGCACCGGGTGTGGGAAGTGGTCGGCACGGTGAAGCCGGGCGAGCGGCACATCTACGCCAAGCGCCACATGTACATCGACGAGGACAGCTGGCAGATCGCCCTGGTCGACCACTACGACGGTCGCGGCCAGCTCTGGCGGGTCGGCGAGGGCCACGCGCAGTACCACTACGACCAGAAGGTCGCCGGCTACACCCTGGAGGCGCTCTACGACGTGATCGCCGGTCGCTACCTGGCGCTGGGCATGAACAACGAGGAGAAGCGCGGCTACGAGTTCGGCTTCAAGGCCTCGTCCGCCGACTACACGCCGGCCGCCCTGCGCAACGCCGGGGTACGCTGAGTCCCGGCCAGTCGCGACGAGCGTGGCGGCTTGTGCCGACGCGCTCGTTCGTTATGACGGCCCATCACCCGGCGCAATCATCGTTCAGCAGCGGGGCAGGCGCGGTCTAGGCTCCCGGCAAGGCGCTTCGACAGAACAAGAGCACTGCCATGACCGAGCCGACCGAGCTGCCCGCCGCCTTGCCGCGGCTGCCGCCGCAGCACCTGCCGCGGCCCCGTTTGCACCAGCCGCTGCTGCGCGGCGAATGCCGCCTGCGACTGCTCTGCGCGCCCGCCGGCAGCGGCAAGACCGTCCTCCTCGGAGAATGCGCGCGGCGGGCGCCGCCTGGCGTGCAGGTGGTCTGGCTGGCGCTGGGCGGGGAAGCGCTGGACCCCGCGACCTTCCGCCGCCGCCTGGCCGGCGCCCTCGGCTTGCCCGAGGACAGCGACGAAGCGCAGCTGTGCCGGCGGCTGCGTAACGCTTCCGCGCTGTGGCTGCTGCTCGACGATTACCCACGGCACCCCGACCCCGCCCTCGACGCCTGCCTCGATCGCCTGTTGAGCGCGGCCTCGCCACGGGTGGGCTGGTGGCTGGCGAGCCGGCGGCGGCCGCAGTGCAACCTGGCGCGGTTGCTGCTGGAAGGGGAGTTGCTGGAGGTCGACGGCGGCCTGCTGGCGTTCGATGCCGACGAGGTCGCCGAACTGCTCCGCCTGCACGGGCGCAGCGCCGATGCCGCTACGGCCGGGGCACTGCTGGAACGCAGCGGCGGTTGGTGCGCCGCGTTGCGCTTGCGCCTGCTGGTCGGCGAAGAGACGGCCGGACCGTTGTTGCAGGAATACCTCCAGCACGAGTTGCTCGACGAGCTGCCGCCGCCGCTGGCCGACGCCGCACGTGCCCTGGCCTGGCTGCCGCAAGTCGGTCCGGAGCTGTTCCGCCGGCTGTTCGAGGAGCTGCCCCACGGGCTGGACGACCTGTTGGCGCGGGGCTTCCCCCTGCTGGCCGATACGAACCAGCGCTACAGCCTGCCGCCGGCGATCCGCGAGGCCTGGCGCGAAGCGCCGCAGCGCCCGCAGCGGGACTTCCACCGGGAAGCCTGCGAATGGTTCGCCGAACACGGCGAGACCCGCGAGGCGGTCGACCAGGCGCTGGCCGCCGACGAACCGGAAACCGCCGCCGGATTGTTGCAGAAGCTCACCGAGGAGCAATTGCTGCACGGCCACAACATCGGCATGGTCCTGGCCCTGCGCGACGAACTGCCGGCGGCGCTGCTGGCCAGCACGCCGCGCCTGGTGATCCTGAATGCCTGGACGCTGCTCTACGCCGGACGCCTGGCCGAAGCCGAGGACTGCATCGGCCAGTTGGCGCGCTTCCTGCCGATGCCCTCGGCGTCCCGCCAGCGGGTGCTGCTGGCGCAATGGCAGGGCTTGTTCGGGATCCTCCTGCACTGCCGCGGCGAGCGCGGCGCCGCCGACTACCTGCGCGAGGCGCTGGAGCAACTGCCGGAGGACGCCTGGTCGCAGGGACTGATCTGCCGCTCGGCGCTGATGCAACTGGCGATGATCGAGGGGCGGATGGACCAGGCGCGGTTGATCGGCCGCGATGCCTTGCGCCTGGCGCGCGAGCACGACAGCCTGATCTTCGAGGCGTTGATCGAACTGGAGCGGGCGCAGTGGCTGGAGCAGCGCGGCGAACTGCTGCGCGCAGAAGGCGTCCTCGATCGCGCCCAGCGCTACCTGGAGGACCTCGGCCAGCAGGGCAGCCCGATGCTCGGCCGGATCGCCCTGCGCCGCGCGCGCCTGTGCCTGCAGCAGGGCCGCGAGGTCGAGGCCGGGCACTGGTATCGGCTGGGCCTGGAGCAGGCACGGGAGAATCTCGATCCCTGGGCGCTCTACGGCTACCTGGGACTGGCCTTGCTGGAGGCCGGGCAGGGCGACCTGGACGCGGCGTTCAACCGCCTGCTGGAGGTCGAACGGCTGATGCAGCAGCGCCATGTCCCCGATCCGCTGTATCGCGGCGCGCTGCTGCTGGTCAGCTCCGCCCTGACCCTGCAGCAGGGACGGCCGGCGCAGGCGCGGGAGATCCTGCTGCGGGTCCGCGCCTACTTCCAGCCGGGACGGGCGCGCCTGTCGCCGCCCTCCGAACCGGAGCTGGAAGCGCGGGTAGAGCACCAATTGGCACTGGCCGAACTCTACAGCGGCGAGGCAGCCGCCGCCGAAGCGCGGCTGCGCGGGCTGCTCGCCATTCTCGAGGCGCAGGGGCGGCAGACGCTGCTTTGCGAAGTGCGCATGGGTATCGCCGAGTGCCAGTTCCTCTCCGGACAATTGCCCCAGGCCCAGCAGACCCTGCGCAGCGGCCTGGAGCTGGCGGAGCGGCTAGGCCTGCAACTGCCGCAGCGGCGACTGCGGGATCGCCAGCCGCAACTGTTCGCCGCCCTGCCGGGGGAAGAAGAGGAGGGGCTCAGTCCGCTCAGTTGTCGGGAGCTGGCGGTGCTCGGCCTGATCGCCCAGGGCTGCTCCAACCAGGAGATCGGCGAGCAACTGTTCATTTCCCTGCACACGGTGAAGACCCACGCCCGGCGGATCAACGGCAAGCTCGGGGTGGCCCGTCGGACCCAGGCGGTGGCGCGGGCCAAGGCCCTCGGCCTGCTCGCCTGAGCGGCCTCAGTGCAGGGCGCGGCTGGTCGGCGGGGCGAGTTCGCCCAGGCGCTGGCCGAGGCGCAGTTGCTCGGTGGGATCGTCGCTGAGCAAGAGCGCGCGTTCCAGGTCGTAGCGTTCCGCCTGCGGGCAATCCAGTTGCCGATAGAGGCCGGCGCGGGCCTCGTGGTCGGCGGCGCCCACCGGGCCGAGTTCGATCACCCGCTGGGCATCCTTCAGCGCGGCCAGCGGCTCGCCGGCGGCGCTGTGCAGTTGTCGCAGGTTGCGCGACAGACGCTGGAGGATTTCCCCGGGAGAGGCCTGCTTCAGGTAGGCGGCTTGCAGTTCGCTCTTCGGCCCTTGCAGGCGCAGCAGCAGTTCGCGGCAGTCGGGGGTATAGAGGCGTCGCCCGGTGGCCGGGTCGAGCAGATGGTCGGCCTGCGGCACGCGCAGCAGGAAGCGTCCCGGGAAGTTCACTCCGACCAGCGGAATGTCCAGCCGCCGCGCCAGTTCCATGGCCACCAGCGCCAGCGACAACGGCTGTCCCTGGCGCCGCTGCAGCACCAGCGGGAGCAGGGCCGAGCGCGGTTGCAGGGGGAAGTCGTCGTCTTCGCAGAAACCCTGTTCGCTCATTCGCCGCAGCAACCCCTGGGCGCGCTCGCTGGCCGAGGCGCGGTCGTCCAGGCTGGCGCCGATCTGCCGGACGAGTTCGTCGAGCTCGCGCAGGGCGTGGGCGGGCGAATACGCCGGGAGGTGCTCCGCGGCGATCCACAGGGCCGCCTCGAACAGCGCTGGCGGTTCCTGGGCGAGACAATCGAGGCAGGCTTGACGCGGGTCCATGGCTTTCCTCCTGGTGCGCCTGGATCGCTGCGGACGGGCCGTTCGGAGCACGCCGGGGCCGGTTTCGAGCGGGCGGACCCCAAGGTTGTAACCGTCCGCCGAAGCTTCGTCCAGTACCCGGCTCGGCGAGCGCCGCCGCCTGGTCGTCGGCCTTGCGGGCGTTTCGCCGACGCCTGCCTATACTGAAGGTGCCGGGCGGCAACGGCCCGGCCCGGACAACAAGCAGCAAGCAGGGGAGCCCCAGCATGTTCGACATGATGGACGCGGCCCGGCTCGAGGGTCTCCACCTCGCCCAAGACCCGGCCACGGGACTCAAGGCCATTATCGCCATCCACAGCACGCGACTCGGCCCGGCGCTGGGTGGTTGTCGCTACCTGCCTTACCCCAACGACGAAGCCGCCATCGGCGACGCCATCCGCCTGGCCCAGGGCATGAGCTACAAGGCGGCCCTGGCCGGGCTGGAGCAGGGCGGCGGCAAGGCGGTGATCATCCGCCCGCCGCACCTGGACAATCGCGGCGCGCTGTTCGAGGCCTTCGGGCGCTTCATCGAAAGCCTCGGCGGACGCTACATCACTGCGGTGGACAGCGGTACCTCCAGCGCCGACATGGACTGCATCGCCCAGCAGACCCGCCACGTCACCAGCACCACCCAGGCCGGCGACCCCTCGCCGCATACCGCCCTCGGCGTGTTCGCCGGGATTCGCGCCAGCGCCCAGGCGCGCCTCGGCAGCGACGACCTGGAAGGCCTGCGGGTCGCGGTGCAGGGGCTCGGCCACGTCGGCTACGCATTGGCCGAGCAACTGGCGGCGGTCGGCGCCGAGTTGCTGGTCTGCGACCTCGATCCCGGCCGGGTGCAACTGGCCGTCGAGCAGCTCGGCGCCCATCCGCTGGCGCCGGAGGCATTGCTTTCCACCCCATGCGACATCCTCGCGCCCTGCGGGCTGGGCGGCGTGCTCACCAGCCAGAGCGTCAGCCAGTTGCGCTGCGCGGCGGTGGCCGGGGCGGCGAACAACCAGTTGGAGCGGCCGGAGGTCGCCGACGAGCTGGAGGCGCGCGGCATCCTCTATGCGCCGGACTACGTGATCAACTCCGGCGGCCTGATCTACGTCGCCCTCAAGCACCGCGGCGCCGATCCGCACAGCATCACCGCGCACCTGGCGCGGATTCCCGCGCGGCTCACCGAGATCTATGCCCATGCCCAGGCCGACCACCAGTCGCCGGCGCGGATCGCCGACCGTCTGGCGGAACGGATTCTCTACGGCCCGCAGTGACGGGCCGGCGTTTCCGGCGAGGCCGCCAGCGGGCCTCGCCAGCGGCAGTGCGGGCCACCCCCGCCGCGCCGCGCGTGCACGCCGCCACCCGCGGCGCGACCCTGAGCGGCACGCCTACCCGGCGTGCGGAGGAGGTTTGCGATGGTTCACAACCGGATCGACCCGCCTTTCACCCGCTACCTCGACAGCGACGGTCGGCCCCTCGGCGAGTTGCCCGCCTGGGCCGGCGACAGCGATGCGCTGGTCGGCCTCTACCGGCAGATGCTCCTGACCCGCCTGTTCGACCAGAAGGCGGTGGCCCTCCAGCGTACCGGGCGGATCGGCACCTATGCGCCAACCCTCGGCCAGGAAGCCATCGGCGTGGCCATCGGCAGCCAGATGCGCGCCGAGGACGTGCTGGTGCCGTATTACCGCGATACCGCCGTGCAATTGATGCGCGGCGTGCGCATGGAGGACATCCTCCTCTACTGGGGCGGCGACGAGCGCGGCAGCGACTACGCCGAACCGCTGGCGGCGCAGGACTTTCCCATTTGCGTGCCGATCGCCACCCAGGCCCTGCATGCCTGCGGGGTCGCCTCGGCGTTCCGCATCCGCGGCGAACACCGGGTGGCGGTGACCACCTGCGGCGACGGCGCCACCAGCAAGGGCGATTTCCTCGAGGCGCTGAACGTGGCGGGCGCCTGGCAGTTGCCGGTGCTCTTCGTGGTCAACAACAACCAGTGGGCGATCTCGGTGCCGCGGCGCATCCAGTGCGGCGCGCCGACCCTGGCGGAGAAAGCGGTGGGTGCCGGCTTCCCCGGCGAACAGGTGGACGGCAACGACGTGCTGGCGGTCGCCGAACGCGTCCGCGCGGCCCTGGAGCGCGCGCGCCAGGGCAAGGGGCCGACCCTGCTGGAGTGCATCAGCTATCGCCTCTGCGACCACACCACGGCCGACGACGCCAGCCGCTACCGTTCCGCCGAGGAGGTCAACCAGGCCTGGCGCGAGGAGCCGATCAAGCGCCTGCGCGCCTTCCTCGCCGGCCGCGGCCAGTGGGACGAGGAGCGCGAGCAGGCGCTGGTGGGCGAGTGCCAGGCGCGGGTGCAGGAGGCGGTGGAGCGTTTCGAGACGTTCGCCGCGCAGGCGCCGCAGGCACTGTTCGAGCATGTCTACGCGCGCTGGCCGGCGGTCCTGGAGGAGCAGCGCGAGCAATTGCTGGAGCGCGCCGCGCGGCGGCAGGGAGGGGCCGAACATGAATGAGCGCAACGGCGAAGCGAAACGCCTGGCCCTTCTGGAGGCGGTCAACCTGGCGTTGCACCGGGCCATGGCCGAGGACGAGACGGTGGTGGTGCTGGGCGAAGACGTCGGGGTCAACGGCGGGGTGTTTCGCGCCACCCTCGGCCTGCGCGAGCGCTTCGGCTTCAAGCGGGTGCTGGATACGCCGCTGGCGGAGAACATGATCGCCGGACTGTCCATCGGCATGGCCGCCCAGGGCCTGAAGCCGGTGATGGAGATCCAGTTCATGGGCTTCATCTACGCCGCCATGGAGCAACTGGTGTCCCATGCCAGCCGCCTGCGCAATCGCACCCGCGGCCGCCTGGCCTGCCCGTTGGTGCTGCGCACGCCGATGGGCGCGGGGATCCGCGCGCCGGAGCACCACAGCGAGGCGACCGAGGCGATGTTCGCGCACATCCCCGGCGTCCGCGTGCTGGTGCCGTCGTCGCCGGCGCGGGCCTACGGCCTGCTCCTGGCGGCGATCGACGATCCCGATCCGGTGATCTTCCTCGAGCCGACCCGGCTCTACCGGATGAACCCGCAGCCGCTGGCGGACGACGCCCGGCGCCTGCCGCTGGACAGTTGCTTCACCCTTCGCGAAGGCGGCGACCTGACCCTGGTCAGCTGGGGCGCCAGCGTCCACGAGACCCAGCAGGCCGCCGAGCGCCTGGCGCAGCGCGGCATCGAGGCCGAAGTGATCGACGTCGCCTGCCTCAAGCCGCTCGACCTCGACACCCTCGAAGCCTCGGTGCGCAAGACCGGTCGCTGCGTGATCGTCCATGAGGCGCCGAAGAGTGGCGGCCTCGGCGGGGAAATCGCCGCGAGCCTCTACGAGCGTGTCCTGTTCGACCTGCGGGCGCCGATCCAGCGGGTCGCCGCGGCCGATATCCCGCCGCCGCTGTACCGCCTGGAAGCGCTGTACATGCCCGCCGTGGAGGACATCCTGGCGGCCTGCGACACCGTGCTCGGCTACGCCTGAGCCAAGGGGAGACGACCATGAAGCACTTCAAGCTGCCCGACCTGGGCGAGGGCCTGCAGGAAGCGGAAATCGTCGAATGGCACGTCAAGGCCGGCGACAGCGTGCGCGCCGACCAGCGCCTGGTCTCGGTGGAAACCGCCAAGGCGCTGGTGGACATCCCTGCGCCCTACGATGGGGTGGTGGGCAAGCTGTTCGGCGCCGAGGGCGACATCCTCCACGTCGGCGAACCGCTGGTGGGCTTCGAGGGCGAGGAGGCGGACGCCGGTACCGTGGTGGGGCGCCTGGAGGGCGGCGGTAGCGCCCTGGAAGACCGTTTCTTCATCGGCGCCGCACCGTCCACCCGCGAACACCTGGCACCGCGCGCGACCCCGGCGGTGCGCCAGTTCGCCCGCCAGCAGGGCGTCGAACTGGCCGGCCTGAGCGGCTCCGGCCCGGATGGCCTGATCACCCGCGCCGACGTCGACGCCGCCGCCCAGGGCGCCCGCGAACGCTTCGGCGGCGAGCGCTTGCGCGGGGTACGGCGGAGCATGGCGCTGAACATGGCGCGCTCGCATGCCGAGGTGGTGCCGGTGACGATCTACGGCGACGCCGACCTGCATCGCTGGAAGACCGCACGCGACCCGTTGATCCGCCTGGCCCAGGCGCTGGCCGAGGCCTGTCGCGCCGAGCCGACCCTCAACGCCTGGTTCGATGGCGCCTCGTTGTCGCTGAAACTGCATGAGCGGCTCGACCTGGGGATCGCCGTGGACACCCCGGACGGCCTGTTCGTGCCGGTGCTGCGCGACGTCGGTGCGCGTTCGGCGGAGGACCTGCGCGCCGGTATGCGGCGCCTGCGCGAAGACGTCCAGGCACGCTCGATCCCGCCGGCGGAAATGCTCGGCGCGACCCTGACCCTATCCAACTTCGGCACCCTGTTCGGCCGCTACGCCAACCCCGTGGTGGTGCCGCCGCAGGTGGCCATCCTCGGCGCCGGCGGCATCCGCGACGAAGTAGTGGCCTGGCGCGGCGAGATGGCGATCCACCCGATCCTGCCGCTCTCGCTGAGCTTCGATCACCGCGCGGCCACCGGTGGCGAGGCGGCGCGTTTCCTCAAGGTACTGGTGAACGCCCTGGAGCAGCCCGACGGCTGATCAGCGCCGGCGCTCCAGCCACCATGCCAGCAGCGCGCCGAGGGCATAGGCGAGCAGGTCGAAGCCGTCGGCGGTGCTACCGAGAACGATGCGCAGCACGGGGCTGGAGAATTGCCAATGCAGTTGCGCCGCCAGGTACTGGCCCAGTTCCAGCAGCGCGCCGACGGCAAAGGCGGCGGATGCCAGCCAGGCGGCCGGCGCCCTGAGCGCGCTGCCCATCAGGTAGTAGAGCCAGACCACCGCCAGCAGGTCGCCGCCGAAGCTGCGTATCCAGCCCCAATGCCGGCCCAGGGTGGCGAGCAGGACCAGCAGGCCGAACAGCAGCATTGCCAGCAGCAGGCTGCGCCGGTCCAGGCGCCAGCGTCGGGAGCGGACGGGGGAGGCGGGGAGAGCGGGCATGGGGCCTTCCTGGTCGATGGGGGGCGGACAAGCGCCGCGCGGACTCAGCGGCGTCGCAGGCTGGCGAGCAGTTGTTCGACGAAGGCGTCGCTGCCGGAGCTGTCGAGGTAGTGCACCTGGGGACCGTCGAGCAGGTAGAGCGCGTGGTAGGGCTTGCCGGCCTGGCTGCCGCGCAGGCGATAGACCTCGGTGCCGGCCACGCGGTAGCGGCTGACGCTGGCGCGCCGGTCGCACAGACCGAGGGCCTGGCGCTGCGCCTGGAGACGCTCGCGCTCGGCGTCGGGCAGGCCGTCCAGCGGCAGGGCTCCGAAGAGCAGGCGAACCTGTCGCGGAAGGTCGAGCCGTTCGCCCTCGTCCGCGCCCATCTCGTTGCCTTCGAGCAGGCGGTGGGCGAGGTAATGACCCTCGGCGTAGCGGGCGATCAGCAGGTCGCCGCTGTGCAGCAGAGTGGCGGGGGCCCGTTGCAGGTCGAGTTGCAGCCTGCCGGCGCCGCCCAGGGCCAGGACCTGCGCGGCGCCGGCAGAGGCTGCCGGTGTCTCGGCGTCCGTGGCCCGGAACGGGCAGGCGAGGGCAGGGGCACCGGCGAGGCCGAGGAGGATGCACAGCAGGCCGGCAAGTTGTCGCGGCATGTTTCGGCTCCTTGCGCTTTGCTTGCAGCGGCGGCTCATTCGTCCGCGGCGTTTTCCTCGAACAGTTCGTTGAGGGCGTCCGGCTGGTTCTTGAAGGCGCGGGCGAAGGCGTCGCGGTTCTTCGCCATGAAGATGCCGAGTTCTTCCACCTGTTCTTCCTTCAGCGACGGCACCGCCTTCTGCAGCACCTCGGCCAGCGTTTCCGCCAGCTCCAGCATCTTGTCGTAACGATCGGCTTCAGCCTTGTCCATGAACAAACGCTCCTGATCCCGGCTGCTGCGGTACACCACTTCGACGGCCATTCATCACCTCTGTGCCTTCTGAGTCGCAAGGTTGCTTTGACTGGTTATCCATCCAGTATATGGCGTCTTGCCGTCCGTGGATAGCGCCAGGATTGCCGGCGCATTGCCGGGGCGGTCGTCGTCTGACAGAAATGTCACGCCGGGCTCATGAGCCTGACAGTCTCCGCAGCGTAGTTTCAGGCTGAACGTTCTACCAAGGAGACATCCTCATGAGAGTGATCCCGTTGGCACTTGTCGCGCTGCTCGGCCTGGCGCCGCTGGCCCAGGCGCAGCAGCAGCCCTACGGACCCAACCCGGACTCGAAATCGCTCCGCCAGCACTACGTGGAAGGGCGCCTGGACATCGCCCGGGTGATCTACAAGACCGACCTGTGGAGCGCCTGTGGGATCGTCCCGGCGCGCCTGGTCTACGAGGACTCGCAGGGCGAGCGGCATACCGTCGAGTACAAGGCCTGGGGCAGCGGCTGCAGCGGCAATTGAGCGAACCCGGTGCGGCACGGGCCGCGCCGGGTTTTCCTCGGCTCCCGCGCTTCTGCTAAGGTTGCGCGCCTGCCGCCCGTTGCGCGGCGCATACCTTCCGCCCCGCAAGGATGCCCGGCATGCAAGACCTCGGTTTCGCCCTCCTGCTCATCGGCTACGTCTGGTCCGTGGCCAGCGGCGGCCGCCGTTCGATCCCCTGCGCATTGCTCTGCCTGCTGCTGTTTCCGCTGGCGCAACTGGCCTTCGCCATCAACGACGCGCCGATGCGCCCGCCGCTGGCGCTGGCGGCCCTTGGCGCGGGCCTGGCCTACCTCGGCGGCGGCTCGGTGTTCGGCTGAGCCCCGGTATCTCACAAGAATACGATTGAAAATCATTATCATAAAAAATATGCTGCTGCCCTTCTGAAAGGACGTGGGTGGATGCGCCGTTGGCGGAGCAGGATCTCAAGGCACTGTTTCTCAGGCATGCCCGGCAGTTGCAGTCGTATCTGTTGCGCAAGACCCGCGATCCGCACCTGGCGGCGGACCTTGCGCAGGAGAGCTTCCTGCGCCTGGCCGAGCAGCGGCACAAGGAGCCGATCGAGCATGTCGACGCCTATCTCTACCGCACCGCGCACAACCTCACCATCGACCATTACCGGCAGGAACGGCGGCGCCGCACCGAGACCCGGCCCAACGACGACCTCGCCGGGTTCGTCGCCGACCAGCCCGGCCCCGAGGAGTCCGCGGTGGATGCCGATGCGCTTGCCCGCCTGCGCGAGATAGTCGCCGAACTGCCGCCGCGCACCCGTGAGATCTTCCGTCTCAACCGTCTGGAGGGGCTGACCCATGCCGAGGTGGCGAGACGCCTGGAAATCTCCGATAGCTCGGTGCAGAAGCACCTGGCCCGCGCCCTGGCCCATGTGATGCAGGCACTCGAGGATTCCCGCTGAATGGATTACCGAGTCTTGCCGGTTCGCGCGTCTGAACCTCTATAACGACCAACGAGAGCCGCACGTGAACAGCCCCCAGGAACAACAGCAGATCCGCCAGCAGGCCGCCGAATGGGCGATCCGCCTGGACGGCGGCGACCTCGACCGGTCCCGGCGCGAAGCGCTGGACGGCTGGCTGGCGGCTGACCCCCGGCACCCGGCCGCGCTGGCGCTGGCGCAACGGACCTGGAAACAGCTGGGATCGCTGGCCGAACCGCGGACGATGGTTCAGACGCCGGTTGCCAGCGCGCCGCGCCGCGCCGGGGGGCGGCGCAAGGGCTGGCGCGGCTGGGCCGCGGCGGCGGCGGTGCTGCTGGCCCTGGGCAGCGCCTGGAGCGAACGCGACGCCGGCGTGACCTGGCTGGCCGACCACTCTACCGGCAAGGGCGAGGTACGCATCCTGCGGCTGGTGGATGGCAGCGAGGTCGAGCTGGACGCACAGAGTGCCATCGATGTCGCCTACGACAGCCGCGAGCGACGGGTGCGCCTGCTCGAAGGCAGCGCGATCTTCCGCGCCGCCCCCCGCGCGGGGCGGGAGACACGGCCCTTCGTGGTGGAAAGCGCCGGCGGCAGCACTCGCGCGCTGGGTACTCGGTTCCTGGTCAGCCGCAACGACGACGGCAGCGTCCAGGTCGGGGTGCTCGAACACCGCGTCGCGGTGGCCCTGGCGCATCCGCGCACGGGGACCGTCGGGCGCCGCGAGCTGGGCGAGGGCGAGAGCCTGCGCTACAGCGCGGAGGGCGGCGTCGAGGCGCCGCTGGGCGGTCGCCTCGACGACCTGACCAGTTGGCGGCGCGGCCTGCTGGTCTTCGACGAGCAGCCGCTGGGCGAGGTGGTGGCGCGGCTCAATCGCTACCGGCCGGGGCATTTGCTGGTGGCTCCCGGTGCGTTGGCGCAGCGGCGGGTCAGCGGCGTATTCCGGGTCGCCGACCTGGAGGCCTCGTTGCAGTCGATCAGCGATGAGCTGGGAGTGCGCAGCCTGGGCCTGGCGGGAGTGACGCTGCTGTACTGAGCGGCGCGATCGCTTCCGAGAGCCTCGACCACGGGCCGGGCAGTCGCCCCGCGCGCTTGTTCCGGCAGGGGCCGGGAAGCGCATTTTCGAGCCGTGGATCCCGCCGGCGAAAAATTTTCTCGATTTCCGTTACTGACTTTCCCTGCCTCCATCGTTCTCTTAACGAGACTGATTCTTATTACACAAAACGATGGAGTGTAGGCGCTGTCATGAAACATCGTGGATGGAGTGCCGTGCGAGGCGGTCGCAAGGGGGCGCAACTGGCCCTGGGGCTGGGCCTGGTCCTGCTGGGAACGGCCGCGCTACCGCTGCATGCGCAAGACGGGGCGGACTCGGCGAGCCAGCAGCAGACCGCGCTGCGCCGGGTCCGGCTGGACATCCCGGCACAACCGCTGAACCGCGCCCTGCTGCGATTCGCCGAGCAGGCCGGGGTCCAGGTGTTCTTCGACAGCCAGCGTTTCGCCGGTCTCGGCAGCGCGGCGGTGCACGGCGAATACGTGCTGGCCGACGGCCTGAGCCAGATGCTCCAGGGCAGCCCGGTGGAATACCGCTTCTCCGGCAAGGACCAATTGAGCCTGATCCGCGTCAGCCAGGACGACCTGGTGCAGATGTCGCCCTCGGTGATCTCCGCCGCGCGTCCGGACGACTGGGTCTACCAGACGCCGCATTCGGTCAGCGTGATCGGCCGCGAGCAGATCGAGCGCAACCCGCCGCGGCATGCCGCCGACATGCTCGAGGAAACCCCCGGGGTGTACTCCTCGGTGAGCCAGCAGGACCCCGGCCTGTCGGTGAACATCCGTGGCATCCAGGACTACGGGCGGGTCAACATGTCGGTCGACGGCATGCGCCAGAACTACCAGCAGAGCGGCCACCAGCAGCGCAACGGGACGCTCTACGTCGATCCCGAGCTGCTCAGCGAGGTGGTCATCGACAAGGGCGCCAGCTCGGCCATGGGCGGCGCCGGGGTGATCGGCGGGATCGCCAACTTCCGCACCCTGGAGGCCCGCGACCTGGTCAGGCCGGGCAAGCAGGTCGGTGGCCGGGTGCGCCTCACCAGCGGCCTGGGCGGCGACGCCAATGGCACCCACTTCATCGGCAGCGCGGCCTTCGCCATCGGCACCGAGGTCTGGGACATGCTGGTCGCCGCCAGCGAGCGCCACCTGGGCGACTACGACCCGGGGACCAAGGGCAGCATTGGCGAGCTGCGCACCGGCGCCTGGTTCAATCCCGAGGCCGGGCAGCGGGTCAAGCATTCGCCGGTGGCCTACTCCGGCTATGTGATGCGCTCGCGACTGGCCAAGCTTGGCGTCGCCCTGCCGCAGGACCAGCGCCTGCAGTTCAGCTACCTGACCACCCAGGTGTCCTACGACGACGCCAACATGCTCAACACCGAGAACCAGGCGCTCTGGGAAAAGCTCGGCAGCAGCGACGTGCGTGCGCAGAACTTCGCCATCGACTACGGCTACGCGCCGGACAACCCGTTGGTGGACTTCAAGGCCAAGCTCTACTACGTCGACAACCGCAACCGCCAGCAGACCCTGCAACGCGGTATCACCCCCGGCTACTCGATCACCTACCAGACCGACACCTACGGCGCGCAGGCGCAGAACACCTCGACCTTCGCTCTCGACGATCTCTCCACGCTGCGCGCCAACTATGGCCTGGAGTTCTTCTACGACAAGGTGCGGCCGGACTCCAGCCAGCCGCGGGCGAGCACCTCGGCGGTCGGCTTCCCTGCGGCCGAAGGCATGACCCCCAAGGGCGACCGCGCCCTCGGTAGCCTGTTCGCCCGTCTCGACTACGACTACGACGACTGGCTCAACCTCAACGCCGGGCTGCGTTACGACCGCTACCGCCTGCGCGGCGACACCGGCTTCAACGCGCGCACCTTCATCCTTGGCACCACCCGGCAGACCGACATGCCGCTGCAATACGCCGTCGACCGCGAGGAGGGGCGCTTCTCGCCGACCTTCGGCCTGTCGGTCAAGCCCGGTGTCGACTGGTTGCAGCTGTTCGCCACCTACGGCAAGGGCTGGCGCCCGCCGGCAGTGACCGAGAGCCTGATCACCGGCCGCCCCCACGGCGGCGGCGCGGAAAACATGTACCCCAACCCGTTCCTCAGTCCGGAGCGCTCGAAGGCCTGGGAAGTCGGCTTCAACGTGCTGAAGGAGAACCTCTGGTTCAGCGACGACCGCCTGGGCCTGAAGGTCGCCTACTTCGACACCCGGGTCGACGACTTCATCTTCATGGGCATGGGCATGCAGCCGCCGGGCTACGGCATGGCCGGGATCGGCAACAGCGCCTACGTCAACAACCTCGACAGCACGCGCTTCCGTGGCGTCGAGTACCAGCTCGACTACGATGCCGGGCTGGCCTACGGGCAGCTCTCCTACACGCACATGATCGGCAGCAACGACTTCTGTTCGAAGACCGCCTGGCTCGGTGGCGTCACCCAGACGGTGAAGGGCAGCGGTCGCCGCCCGCCGGTGATCGACATGCGGCCGGACGAGCAGGCCAACGCCGCCACCCATTGCAGCGCGGTGCTCGGCTCCGCCGAACACATGCCGATGGATCGCGGCTCGCTGACCCTGGGCATGCGCTTCTTCGACCGCAGGCTGGACGTCGGCGCCCGTGCCCGCTACAGCGAAGGCTACTCGGTGGCTGGCGGCGCCACGGTGTCGCAGGCCGGCGTGTACCCGGCGGACTGGAAGGAATACACCGTCTACGACCTGTACGGCAGCTACCGGGTGAGCGATGAACTGACCCTGCGCCTGGCCATGGAGAACGTCACCGACCGCGCCTACCTGGTGCCGCTGGGCGACGTGCTGGCCTTCACCCTCGGTCGCGGGCGGACCCTGCAAGGCACCCTCGAATACCAGTTCTGACCCCCGTTTTGCCCAGTGAAGGGCAAAACCGGAGCGGGCATCCGTGCGCTCCGGCATTCACCACTCGTTGAATTGGAGTTTTGGCATGAGCATTTCGATTTCCTACAGCACCACCTACAGCGGCTGGACCGTAGCGGATTACCTGGCGGACTGGTCGGCCTACTTCGGCGACGTCAACCATCGTCCGGGCCAGGTGGTGGACGGCAGCAATACCGGCGGCTTCAACCCCGGTCCGTTCGACGGCAGCCAGTACGCGCTGAAGAGCACCGCCAGCGACGCGGCCTTCATCGCCGGCGGCGACCTCCACTACACCCTGTTCAGCAACCCCAGCCACACCCTGTGGGGCAAGCTGGACAGCATCGCCCTCGGCGACACCCTGACCGGCGGCGCCTCCAGCGGTGGCTATGCCCTGGACAGCCAGGAGGTGAGCTTCAGCAACCTGGGCCTGGATTCGCCGATCGCCCAGGGCCGCGACGGCACCGTGCACAAGGTGGTCTACGGCCTGATGAGCGGTGACAGCAGCGCCCTGCAGGGGCAGATCGACGCGCTGCTGAAAGCGGTCGACCCGAGCCTGTCGATCAACTCCACCTTCGACCAGTTGGCCGCGGCCGGCGTCGCCCATGCCACCCCGGCTGCGGCAGCGGCGGAAATCGGCGTGGTCGGCGTGCAGGAACTGCCGCACGACCTGGCCCTGGCGGCCTGAGCAACTGTCCACGATAGCGTTCGTGGACTGCTTGCGCTAAAGGCCGGAGAGGAGTTGGCGCTCCTCTCCGGCGCACGAACCGCCGTCGCTGCGCCTCGCACCCGTGGCGACGGCGGCCCCCGGATTGTTCCTCCGCCGGCCGTGCCCGGCAAGCGGAGACTGCCGCAATGTCCTCCGGGCCCGCTCGCGGCCCGGACACCCACAGGACCCGACTCCGATGAAGCTCCGGCCGGCCTCGCCGCGCAATGAAATCCTCGCCACCCTCGGCCGCTTCCGCCCGGCGCTGCGCAGCGTCGCGCTGTTCACCGCGGTGATCAACCTGCTGATGCTGGCGCCGTCGCTGTACATGCTGCAGGTCTACGACCGGGTGCTCGGCTCCGGCAACCACATGACCCTGCTGATGCTGACCCTCATGGTGCTCGGCCTCTACCTGCTGCTCGGCGCCCTGGAGTGGGTGCGCAGCCTGGTGGTGATCCGCCTCGGCGGCCAGCTCGACATGCAACTCAACCAGCGCATCTACGACGCCTCGTTCCGCGCCAGCCTGGAGCGCGGCGAGCAGGCCGTCGGGCAGGCGCTGAACGACCTGACCAGCCTGCGCCAGTTCCTCACCGGCAACGCCCTGTTCGCCTTCTTCGACGCGCCCTGGTTCCCGCTCTACCTGCTGGTGATCTTCCTCTTCAGTCCCTGGCTCGGCCTGCTCGCCCTGGTTGGGGCGCTGCTGCTGGTGCTGCTCGCCTGGGTCAACGAAAGCCGCTCGCGCGAACCGCTGGCCGAGGCCGGGCAACTGTCGATCCTCGCCACCCAGCAGGCCTCGGCCAACCTGCGCCAGGCGGAAACCCTGGCGGCAATGGGCATGTTGCCGGCCATGCGCGCGCGCTGGTTCGCCCAGCACCAGGCCTTCCTTGCCCGGCAGAACCTCGGCAGCGAGCGCAGCGCGGCGATCGGCGCGACCTCCAAGGGCGTGCGCCTGGCCCTGCAGTCGCTGGTGCTCGGCCTCGGCGCCTGGCTGGCGGTGGAAGGCCTGATCACCCCGGGGATGATGATCGCCGGCTCGATCCTGATGGGCCGCGTGCTCAGCCCCATCGACCAGTTGATCGCGGTCTGGCGCCAGTGGAGCGGCGCGCGGCAGGCCTACCAGCGACTGGCGCGGCTGCTCGAGGAGAATCCGCCGGCCGCCCTGGGCATGCCGCTACCGGCGCCGCGCGGCGCGTTGCGCGTCGAGCGGCTCTGCGCGGCCGCGCCGGGACGCGAGCAGGCATTGTTGCAGGACCTCGGTTTCGCCCTGGAGCCTGGCGAAGCGCTCGGCGTGATCGGGCCGTCCGGTTCCGGCAAGTCGACCCTGGCGCGCTTGCTGGTGGGCGCCTGGCAGCCGCTGTCCGGCGCGGTGCGCCTGGACGGCGCCGACCTGCGGCAGTGGAGCGCGGCGGCACTGGGGCCGCACATCGGCTACCTGGCCCAGGACGTGCAACTGTTCGCCGGCAGCATCGCCGAGAACATCGCGCGCTTCGCCGAGGTGGATGCCGAGAAGGTGGTGGCGGCAGCGCGCCTGGCCGGCGTGCACGACCTGGTGCTGCGCCTGCCGCAGGGCTACGACACGCGCCTTGGCGACGGCGGCGCCGGTCTCTCCGGCGGCCAGCGCCAGCGCATCGGCCTGGCCCGCGCGCTGTACGGGCGACCGGCGCTGATCGTGCTCGACGAACCCAATGCCAGTCTCGACGAGGCGGGTGAGGCGGCCCTGGCCGAGGCCATCGCGGCGATGCGCCGGCAGGGCAGCAGCCTGGTGCTGGTCACCCACAAGCCGGCAGTGCTGGCGCTGACCGACAAGCTGTTGTTGCTGCATGGCGGGCGCCTGCAGCGTTTCGGCGCGACCGCCGAGGTGCTCGCCAGCGCCTCGCCGCCGGCCGCTGCGGCCCCGGCCCCGGCGCCGACACGGCCGACGCCGGCGTTCGGTTTCGGCTACCGGCCGGGACCGGGCATGCCGGTCGGCGGTGTGCCGGGAGGAGCGGCGCGATGAGCGGGCAGGCGCGGTTGCGCGAAGTCGGCGCCGGCGGCGCGGCGCTGGAACTGGACGAGAAGCGCTTTTCCCGGCTCGGCTGGGGGCTGGTGCTGCTCGGCTTCGTCGGCTTTCTCCTGTGGGCCGGGTTGGCCCCGCTGGACAAGGGCGTCGGGGTCTCCGGCACGGTGATGGTGGCCGGTAGTCGCAAGGCCGTGCAGCACCCTACCGGTGGCCTGGTCAGGCACATCCGCGTGCACGAAGGCGAGCGGGTGGAGGCAGGACAGGTGCTGCTGGAGATGGACGCTACCCAGGCCCGGGCCCAGGCCGATGGCCTGTTCGCCCAGTACCTGGCGGCGCTGGCGAGTCTGGCGCGGCTGAGCGCCGAGCGCGATGAAAAGGCGCGGATCGAGTTTCCCGCCGAGCTGCTGGCGCTGGACGACCCGCGCCTGCCGACCCTGCTGGAACAGCAGCGGCAGTTGCACGACAGCCGTCGGCGGGCGCTGCGCCTGGAACTCGATGGTCTCGCCGAGACGGTCGCCGGCAGCCAGGCGCAACTGGACGGCCTGCAAGCCGCGCTGCGCAGCAAGGAGCAGCAGCGCGCCGCCCTCGAGGAACAGTTGCGCGGCCTGCGCCAACTGGCCAGCGAGGGCTACGTGCCGCGCAACCGCCTGCTCGACAGCGAGCGCCTGCTGGCCCAGGTCAACGGCGAGATCGCCGGCGACCTCGGCAGCCTCGGCAGTACCCGCCGGCAGATCCTCGAACTGCGCCTGCGCATGGCCCAGCGGCGGGAGAAGTTCCAGGAAGAGGTGCGCGGCAGCCTGGCCGACGCCCAGGTGCGCGCCGAGGAGTTGCGCAATCGCCTGGCCAGCGCGCGCTTCGACCTGGCCAACAGCGAGGTACGGGCGCCGGTCGCCGGCCTGGTGGTCGGCCAGGAAGTGTTCACCGAGGGCGGCGTGATCGCGCCCGGCCAGCAACTGATGGAAATCCTCCCGGAGCGCCAGCCGCTGCTGGTGGACGCTCGGCTGCCGGTGGAGATGGTCGACAAGGTCCGCGTCGGCCTGCCGGTGGAGCTGATGTTCAGCGCCTTCAGCCAGAGCACTACGCCGCGGGTGGAGGGCGAAGTGACCCTGGTTTCGGCCGACCGCCTGCTGGACGAGCGCAGCGAGGCGCCGTACTACCGGGTGCGCATCCGCGTAGGGGAGGAGGGCGTACGTCGCCTGGCCGGCCTGGAGATCCGCCCGGGGATGCCGGTGGAGGCCTTCGTCCGCAGCGGCGAGCGCTCGCTGCTGAACTACCTGTTCAAGCCGCTGGCCGACCGTACCCACCTGGCGCTGGGGGAAGAATGAATCGCCTGCGAGCCTGCCTGCTGTCCTCCGCGCTGCTTTCGGCCTCTTCGGCCCAGGCGCTGGGCCTGCTGGACGCCTACCAACTGGCGGTGCGCCACGACCCGACCTTCCAGGCGGCGCTCCACGAGCGCCGCGCTGGCAGCGAAAACCGCGCCATCGGCCGTGCCGGCCTGCTGCCGAGCCTGCGCTACGACTACAACAAGGCGCGCAACGACTCCACCGTCAGCCAGGGCGACGCCCGCGTCGAGCGCGACTATCGCAGCTACGCCTCGACCCTCAGCCTGGAGCAGCCGCTGTTCGACTACGAGGCCTACGCGCGCTACCGCCAGGGCGAGGCCCAGGCGCTGTTCGCCGACGAACAGTTCCGCGGGCGCAGCCAGGAACTGGCGGTGCGCCTGTTCGCCGCCTACAGCGAAACCCTGTTCGCCCGCGAGCAGGTGGTCCTGGCCGAAGCCCAGCGGCGCGCCCTGGAAACCCAGCTGGCGTCCAACCAGCGTGCCTTCGAGGAAGGCGAGGGCACCCGCACCGACCTGCTGGAGACCCGCGCCCGGCTGAGCCTGACCCGCGCCGAGGAGATCGCCGCCAGCGATCGCGCGGCGGCGGCGCGGCGTACGCTGGAGGCGATGCTCGGGCAGGCACTGGAGGATCGCGAACTGGCCGCGCCCATCGAGCGTTTCCCGGCGTTGCGCCTGCAACCGGCGACCTTCGAGGGCTGGCGCCAGGTGGCCCTGCAACGCAGCGCCGAGCTGGGCGCCCAGCGCTATGCGCTGGAGGCGGCGGCCTACGAGGTGGAGCGCAATCGTGCCGGCCACCTGCCCAGGCTCAGCCTCTACGCCAGCAGCAGCAAGACGCACTCGGCTTCGGAAAGCACCTACGAGCAGAAATACGACACCGACAGTGTCGGCCTGCGTCTCAGCCTGCCGCTGTTCGAGGGCGGGCGGGTGTCGGCGGCGACCCGCCAGGCCGGCGACAAGTACG
Organism: Pseudomonas sp. 203-8; assembly: GCF_020708595.1. Taxonomy (NCBI): domain Bacteria; kingdom Pseudomonadati; phylum Pseudomonadota; class Gammaproteobacteria; order Pseudomonadales; family Pseudomonadaceae; genus Pseudomonas; species Pseudomonas sp. 203-8. Next base: position 675,847 of record NZ_JAJFDF010000002.1, read on the forward strand.
CCCAGGCCCAGGCCGAGCTGGATGCCCAGGTGGCCAGTGTGATCAATGACCTGCACAGCCAGTTCGACCTGACCGCCAGCAGCCTGGCCAAGGTGCGTGCCTATGAGATGGCGGTGGCGGCGGCGCGCGAACAGGTGACGGCGACGCGGCGCAGCGTCGCCGGCGGGGAGCGGGTCAATCGCGACGTGCTGGACGCCGAACAGCAGTTCTACGGCGCCCGCCGCGACCTGGCGGAAGCGCGCTACGCCTACCTCAACGCCTGGCTGCGCCTGCGCCAGCTGGCGGGGGTGCTGGAAGACCGCGACCTGGCGGTGCTGGCTGCCTATTTCGGCGCCGGCGAAGGACGCGCGCAGGTCACCGCTGCCATCAGATAGCTATCGGCCAGCGTGCCTTGCCTTGGGTCATCGCCTGCAACAGTTGCGGCGCGCTGGTGCCGTTTTCGATGGCGATGCCGAAGCGGATGCTCTCGATCATCCGCTGCAACTGTTCCAGGTCATGCAGTTGCGCCGGTCGGATCAGGCGCTTGGCGGCGACCCCGCGTTCGTTGGAGAGGGTGAGGACGATGCTGCCGTCCGGCCGCTCCAGGCTGAGGTTGACCCGGTACTCGGCCTGGAAGGCCTCGGTGAGGAGCTGGAAAGGGCTGCTGTCGGTCATGGTGGACCACCTGAATGCTGTCGTGCTGGTTGGGACTGGGTACCGCCCGGAAAGTTCTTTGTCACCGCCGGGCTGTACCCTGCGCCGACGTGCGGACGTCTATCTGCGCACGTGCCTTGGCCTGGGCCTTGCACGCTTCGGGCCAGGTGGCCGTCGTCTTTGTCGGGAGAAGCTATGAAACAGAATTGGGCCGAGCGCCTGCGCGCAAGCATGCACCACCAGGCGGAGAGCCTCGGCAACCTGCTGGTGGAGGCCTTCCACTACCTGGCCCTGTTCGCCATCGGCGCCACGGTGTTCTGGGCGGCGGGCGCGGCTTTCCTGGGGATGGTGAACAAGGGGCATGCGTCGATCGACGACATCCTCCTGCTGTTCATCTACCTCGAGTTGGGCGCGATGGTCGGTATCTACTTCAAGACCAACCATATGCCGGTACGCTTCCTGATCTACGTGGCGATGACCGCGCTGACCCGCCTGATGATCGCCGACATCCAGCACAACCATACGCCGGACGATGGCATCATCCTGGTCTCGGTGGCGTTGCTGCTGCTGGCGCTGGCGATCCTGGTGGTGCGCTTCGCCTCGGCGCGCTTCCCTTCGGCGAAGTCCGACGGCGCCGCCGCGCGGCGGGTGGCGAGCGAGGACGCCGAAGGGGAAGCCTGATTCGTCGCCGCGCCGGAGCCGGTCTCCGGCGCGCTTCCGGCCAGCGCAACGGCCTGGCAATGTACTACCATCGCCCGGTCGTGTTCAGGAAGCCTGCCCCATGAAGGGATGGAAACTCTTTACCCCGCTGCTGATCCTCGCGATCGTCGCCATCACCCTCTACCTGCGCCTGCACAATCCGCCCCTGCTGTTGCAGGGCGAGGCGGACGCCACCAACGTCATCGTTTCCTCCAAGGCCAAGGGCCGGGTCCAGGTGCTGCACGTGCGGCGCGGCGACGAGGTGAAGCAGGGCGACCTGCTGATCAGCCTCGACAGCCCCGAGCTGGAAGCCCAGCTCGATGCCCTGCACGCGGCGCGCAACCAGGCCCAGGCGCAGCTCGACGAGTCGCTCCACGGTACCCGCGAGGAGAGCATCCGCGCGCTCAAGGCCAGCCTGGCACAGGCCGAGGCCGAGTTGCGCAACGCCGAGTCGGATTTCCAGCGCAACCAGCAGATGGTCGAGCGCGGCTTCCTCTCGCGGACCCAGTTCGACCTCTCGCGGCGTGAGCGCGATGTCGCCCGCGACCGCGTCGCCGAGGCGCGGGCCAATCTCGACGAAGGCCTCAAGGGCGACCGCGAGGAGCGCCGCCAGGCGTTGCAGGCCGCGGTGCGCCGGGCCGACGCGCAGATCGCCGAGCTACAGGCGCAGATCGACGACCTGCAGGTGCGCGCGCCGGTCAACGGCGAGGTCGGGCCGATCCCCGCCGAACAGGGCGAACTGATCAACGCCTACAGTCCGCTGCTGACGCTGGTGCGGCTGGACGACAGCTACTTCGTCTTCAACCTGCGCGAGGACATCCTGGCCAAGGTGCGCAAGGGCGACCGCATCGTCATGCAGGTGCCCGGCCTGGGCGGCGCCGAGGTCGAGACCGAGCTGCGCTACATCGCCCCGCTGGGCGATTTCTCGACCAGGCGCGCGACCCGCGCCACCGGTGATTTCGACCTGAAGACCTTCGAGACCCGCTTCTACCCGTTGCAGCCGACACCCGGCTTGCGCCCGGGCATGAGCGCGCTGTGGCGCTGGACGAACTGAGCGATGGCGTGGGCCGCGCTGAAGCGCAACGCCAGCCGTTTCGTCCAGGCGTTCAACACCGAGACGCGGATCGCCTGCCGCAGCTGGACCATCCACTGGCTCGGCTGGTGCTGGCCGCTGCTGCTGTTCGGCGTGATCAGCGGCGTCTACCAGGCCGGTACCCTGCTGGACATGCCGCTGGCGGTGATCGACAAGGACCATAGCCAACTGTCGCGCAAGTTGATCCGCGAACTCGACGCGACCTCCCACGCCCAGGTGATCACCGTTCCCGCCGGCGTCCAGGAGGGGCTCGACGCGATCCGTCGGGCCGATGCCTACGCCTTGCTCTACATCCCGCCGGACTTCGAGGCCGACGTGCTCGGCGGGCGCGCGCCGAAGGCCGAGCTGTACTACAACGCGCTGCTGTATTCGGCCGGCTATGCCGCCACCCAGGACTTCTCGGCGCTGGTCGCCAGCCTCAACGGCGAATTGCGTCCGCGCCTGGCCGCCGGGATGCCGGCGGCGCTGCCGCACCTGGCGAGCATCAGCGTGTCCTACGACAGCCTGTTCAATGCCAGCGGCAACTACATCTATTACCAGCAGTTCGCCGCCATCGTGCACCTGCTACAGCTGTTCGTGATCGTCACCATGGTCCATGTGCTGGCCCGCGAGGCGCCGGAACTGCGCGCCTCCTCGCCGCACATCCTGCGGGCCAAGGCCCTCGGCGTACGCCTGGTGGGCAAACTGGCGCCCTACACGCTGCTGTTCACCGCGCTGCTGATGCTGGAAATCTTCCTGCTGGTGGCGTTCTCCGGCGCGCGCATCAACGGCAGCCCGCTGGCGATGCTGATGATCACGCTGTTCTACGTGATCGCCGCGCAGAGCGTCGGGTTGGTGCTGTTCGTCTTCACCGCCAACCGCTTCACCGCCTATTCGCTGGTGGGCATGCTGATCGGCGTCGCCCAGACCTACTCGGGAGTGCTGATCCCGGAACTGGCGATGCCGACCCTGGCGCGGGTGATCGCCGAGGCCGAGCCGCTGACCCACACCCTGCACGGCCTGTTCGACCAGTTCCTGCGCCAGGCGCCGCCCAGTTCGGCGCTCTACACCTGCGCCAAGCTGGCGCTGTACCCGCTGATCGCCTACATGATCGCCAAGATGCGCCTGCGCAGCCGCCTGGACCTGAGCCCGATATGAAGAACTACCTGCAGATCCTCCGGGAAACCCTGAAGGCCATGCTGTCCAAGCCGATGTGGCTGATGGTCGTGGCCTCGGTGTGCATCACTTCGCTGCCGTACATGAACCACACCGCCCTCGACCTGCCGGTGGCGGTAGTCGACGAGGACCACAGCGACGTGTCGCGCGAGCTGGTCCGGCTGCTCGATTCGGCGCCGAAGGTCGCCGTGGTCGGCTACGACAGCCTGCCGCAGGCCAAGCGCGACCTGGCCTGGCGCGAGCTGTACGCGATCATCGTGATCCCGCTGAACTTCGAGAAGCGCCTGCTGCGCGGCGAGGCGCTGGTGATCCCGTACTTCGGCGACGCCACCAACCGCATGGCCAACGGCCAGATCCAGCAGGACATCTCGGCGGTCTACAGCGCGCTGACCAACCGTTACAACGCCGCCCTGCTGGAACGCGAAGGCTTCACCGCGACCCAGGCGCAGGTGGTGCTGAGCCCGCTGGTAGGGCAATTGACCGACCTGTTCAACCCCGGCATCAGCTTCGCCGCGATCGTCCTTCCGGGGCTGCTGTCGCTGATCCTGCAACACAGCCTGCTGCTCGGCTGCACCCGCGGCAACATCATGCTGCGCGGCGGCACCCCGCGCTACATGCGCCAGCCGCTGTCGACCCGCTTCGGCCGCTACAGCGCGCAACTGCTGATCTGGACCGTGCTGGCGATGCTCTTCTACGTGATCTGGCCGCACCTGCTGGGCTATCGCCAGTCGGCCTCGTTCTTCATGCTGCTGGGGATCGTCCTGCCGTTCCTGATCGCGGTGATCGCCCTCAGCGAGTTCATCGCCGAGCTGCTGCCCACCGAGGAATCGGTGTACCTGACCATGACCTTCATCACCCTGCCGCTGTTCTACATGGCCGGCTACAGCTGGCCGGAACAGGCCATGCCGGACTGGGTACGCTGGCTGGCCGACGCGATCCCCTCGACCTGGGCGATCCGCGCCATCGCCGAGATGAACCAGATGGACCTGCCGCTGCGCGAAGTCAGCGACCATGCCCTGGTGCTGCTGGGCATGGCCGCCACCTATGCGTTGCTGGGTACGCTGCTGTACCAGTACCGCAACTGGCGCTGGGACAACGTCAAGGGTTGGTGAAGCGGCGCAAGGCCGGCCATACTCGGCTGGCGTTCGCACAGGGAGATGAAGGAATGTTTCGTTCGGGGCTTTCTTTGCTGGTGCTTCTGGGGCTCGCCACGCTCGGCGGGTGCGGTTCCGTCAACACGCTGGTGCGCGACGACGCCAGCGCCGCCCACGACCTGCGCCTGAAGGCGACCGCCTGCACCAGCCTGCCGCGGGTGTACAGCGGGGTCAGCTACACCTTCTGCCGGCTCAACGTGAAGACCGGGTCGCCGGTGGCGCCGGCGCAAGCCGACGGCATCCTCGAGGTGCTGGCCCTCGACTTCGCGCTGTCCGGGGTGATCGACACCCTCGCGCTGCCCTATACCTCGTACCGCCAGTACCGCGACGGCAACCTGTCCCTGGCCAACTGAGTCAGGGAATCAGCGGCAGCACGATCTCGTCGCTGCGGCTGATCCCGGCGGTCTCGCTGCGGCACAGGTCGAGGAACTCGCGCATGGTCGCGGTCTGGTACTTCTGCTTGTGCCAGATGAAGTAGAACTGCCGGCGCAGGTCCAGGCCGGGCGTTTCCACCGGCACCAGGCTGCCGCGGCGGAAAGCGTCGCGCAGGGCCAGGCGGGAAATGCAGCCGATGCCCAGGCCGGACTCCACGGCACGCTTGATCGCCTCGGTGTGCTCCAGCTCCAGGCGGATGTTCAGCGGCCGCGGGTGATGACGCATGGCCTGGTCGAAGGTCAGGCGGGTGCCGGAGCCCTGCTCGCGGAGGATCCAGGCCTCCCGCGTCAGCCGTTCCAGGTCGGCGCCGCCCCGCCGCGCCAGCGGATGCTGGGGGGCGCAGAACACCACCAGTTCGTCCTCCATCCAGGGTTGCACCTCGATGTCCGGATGCCGGCAGTCGCCCTCGATCAGGCCCAGGTCCAGCTCGTAGTGGGCGACCTGCTGCACCACCTGGGCGGTGTTGTGCACGTGCAGGCGCACCCGGCAGTCCGGCTGGCGCTGCATGAAGGCGCCGATCAGCAGCGTGGCCAGGTAGTTGCCGATGGTCAGGGTGGCACCGAGGTCGAGGGAGCCGAAGGCGGTCTTGCCGTTGAGCAGGTTCTCGATTTCCTCGCCGCGGTCGAGCAGCGCCACCGCCTGCGGCAGCAGTTGGCGGCCGAGGGCATTGAGGGTCAGGCGCTTGCCGGCGCGGTCGAACAGCTTGCAGTCGAACTGCCGCTCCAGCTCGCCGAGCGAGGTGCTGGTCGCCGACTGCGACAGCGACAGCCCCTCGGCGGCACGGGAGACGCTCTCCTGCTGGGCCACGGCGACGAACACCTCGAGCTGGCGGAGGGTGAATTTCATCCAGGCTTCCTCGTCTAGAGCGAAAGGCCCCGCGACATTTTGCCGTTCCGTCGGCGGGGTTGGCTCGGTTATCCTTGCGCCCCGTCCGCGGGAGCGATGGGAGCCCTCGGCGGCCGGCGGCCGACCGATATCGTGTTATCCCATATCCATATTCTGGATAAGCATTATCCAGACAATTCATTTTGCGGATATTTTGGCAACCGATAAAATGCCGCGCAACTGCGTCACGTCTGCTGCTGTTGGTGTGCGCCCGCGTTTTCCTAGGAGTCTTTGATGAGCAATCTGTACACCGAGCGCGTTCTCAGCGTGCACCACTGGAACGATACCCTGTTCAGCTTCAAGACCACCCGTAACCCGGGTCTGCGCTTCAAGACCGGCCAGTTCGTGATGATCGGCCTGGAAGTCGACGGTCGTCCGCTGATGCGCGCCTACAGCATTGCCAGCCCGAACTACGAAGAGCACCTGGAGTTCTTCAGCATCAAGGTCCCGGACGGCCCGCTGACCTCGCGCCTGCAGCACCTGAAGGAAGGCGACGAGCTGATGGTCAGCCGCAAGCCGACCGGCACCCTGGTGCACGACGACCTGCTGCCCGGCAAGCACCTCTACCTGCTCAGCACCGGCACCGGCATGGCGCCCTTCCTCAGCGTGATCCAGGACCCGGAAACCTACGAGCGCTACGAGAAGGTGATCCTGGTCCACGGCGTGCGCTGGGTCAGCGAACTGGCCTACGCCGACTTCATCACCAAGGTCCTACCGGAACACGAGTACTTCGGCGACCAGGTGAAAGAGAAGCTGATCTACTACCCGCTGGTGACCCGCGAGCCGTTCCGCAACCAGGGCCGCCAGACCGACCTGATGCGCAGCGGCAAGCTGTTCGAGGACATCGGCCTGCCGCCGATGAATCCGCAGGACGACCGTGCGATGATCTGCGGCAGCCCGAGCATGCTGGAAGAGACCAGCGCCGTGCTCGACAGCTTCGGCCTGAAGATCTCGCCGCGCATGGGCGAGCCGGGCGACTACCTGATCGAGCGCGCCTTCGTCGAGAAGTAGGCCTCCGCCGCGCCTCGTCGCGCCAGGCGAAGAAAGCCCCTGCCGTATCCGCGGCAGGGGCTTTCTGCTTTCCGGCCCCCGCTCAGTGCGCCGGGTGCCGGTGCGGGTGGTCGCCGCCCACGCCTTGCAGCACCGCCTGGTCGATCTCGTCGAAGCGCAGTACCCGGCCGCCTTCCTCGGCCGCCAGGCGCGTCGCGGCCTCTTCGTCGGCGAACGAGGCGAGGGTGGCGCCCATGCCGCCCGGCCGCTGGATGCCGACCACGTAGTAGGCGCGGGTGGCGTCGATCAGGCGGGCATCGTCGGGGTGCCGCCAGTCGGCCTGGCTCATGTCGTGGACATACAGGCGCGCCTGGCCCTGGCGGTTTTCCGGTTGCAGCCACCAGCCGAACAGTTCGGCGGTGGAGCAGAACTTGCGCACCGCGCCGGGAAGCACCGCCTCGCCCTTGGGACCGGGCATTTCCTCGATGAGCATGCCGCAGACGTGGCATTCGTCGCCGCTGGCGATCGGCACCGGGCCGAGTGCCGTGGCGTCGTCCCGCGACGCATCGCAGCCGGCCAGCAGCAGGCCGAGCAGGAGCGTGCCGAGCAGAGGGCGCAGGGGGAGGGTATGACGTTGCATGGCGGAACCTCGTGAGTCAGATGGGGCGGCGGCGGAACCGGCCGTGGGCCAGCGCCAGGGCAGCGCAGGCCCAGAGGGCCAGGGCCAGCCAGAGGGCGCTGGCGGACACCGGCAGGTCGCTGGCCAGGGGAACCACCCCGCCGGCTGCGGCTGCGTCGAAGCCGGACAGGTTGATCAGCCGGTAGAGGTCGGTCGGGTTGAGCAGCAACAGCCAGGGCAGCAGCCGCGGGCTCAGGTGACCCTGGCTGAGGACCAGGATCGCCAGCAGGGCCAGGTCGAACAGCAGGACGAAGAAGAACCACAGGCCGAGCGCCTGCCCGGCGGCGCTGGATTTCTCGCTGGCGCGGCTGCTCAGGGCGTAGGCCAGGGCGAGGAACACGCAGCCGAGCAGCAGCGAGGAACCCATGAAGCGGCCGAAGGCGCCCAGCAGGATGGCCGCCTCGACCTCCGGCACCAGCGCGAGGATCGCCAGCGCCGCGCTGCCGAAGCCGATCAGGGTGGCCAGGGCGAGGATCAGGCCGTGACCGAGGAACTTGCCGAGCAGCAACTGGCCGCGCCCCAGCGGGTAGGTCAGGAGCAGCAGCAGGGTGCCGCCTTCCTCCTCGCCGACGATGGCGTCGTAGGCCAGCAGCAGGGCGATCAGCGGCATCAGGAAGGTGGCCAGGCTGGTCAGGCTGGCGACCGTCGCCGGCACCGAAGTGAAGCCGACCTGGCCGGCCGCGGCGGCGCCGAACCAGGCGATGCCCACCGAGAGCAGGGCGAACAGCAGGCTGATCGCCAGCAGCCAGCGATTGCGCAGGCCGTCGGCCAGTTCCTTGCGGGCGATGGTCCAGACTACGGGCATGGCGTGGCTCCGGCGGGGGCGGGGGACATGTGGTGGCGATAGAGGTCCTCCAGCGACGGCGGCAGGATTTCCAGGTCGAACTCGCGCGCGGCCAGCAGCGCTTCCAGCACGCCGTCGCGCTCGGCATCGTCCAGCAGTACCTCGATGCGCTGGTCGTCCAGTCTCCGCGCCGCCAGGCCGGCCCGGTGCCAGCGTTCGAGCCACTGCGGGTTATGCGGGCTGGCCAGGCGCACGCGGGTCGGCAGAGCCGCCTTGCGGCGCAATTCGGCGAGGCTGCCGGCCACTTGCAGGCGGCCGCCGGCGAGAATCGCGGCGCGGTCGATGTGCGTCTCGACGCCGGGCAGCACATGGGAGCAAAGGACGATCCCTGTGCCCTGGCCGCGCAGGCGGTCGAGCAATTGGTAGAGCTCGACGGTGGCCAGCGGGTCGAGGCCCACCGTCGGTTCGTCGAGCAGCAGCAGGCGCGGTTCGCCGAGCAGCGCCTGGGCCAGGCCGAGGCGCTGGCGCATGCCCTTCGAGTAGGTTTTCAGGCGCCGCCTGGCGGCATGGCCGAGGCCGACCTGTTCCAGCAGGCGCGCGGCTTCGGCCGGCGCCACGCCCTTGAGGCGGGCGAAGTGGCGCAGGGTTTCCGCGCCGCTGAGCTGCGGGTAGAAGGTCACGTTCTCCGGCAGGTAGCCGAGCTGGCGGCGCGCCTCCAGGCTCCTCGCATCGTGGCCGAGGACCCGCACGCGGCCTTCGCTGGGGGCCAGCAGGCCGAGGACCAGCTTGATGGTGGTGGTCTTGCCGGCGCCGTTATGGCCGAGCAGGCCGAGCACCTCGCCGGGCTCCAGGCGCAGGTCGAGCCCGCTCAGGGCGGTGAGGGCGCCGTAGCGCAGGGTCGCGCTGTCGATCTCGACCAGGCTCATGGCCTCGGCTCCGCGGCGGGCATCCGCATCAGCGGATGGCTGTCGCGCACGCCGGGCGAGCGCACCACCGGGAAGGCGCGCTGGACCCAGCGCAGCAGCTCGATGCTCGGGCTGTTCAACAGCAGGCGTACCTGCGGGTACAGCCAGATCAGCCGGTCGACGTTGTCGTTGGGCTCGTAGGCGACGTCGCCGAGACCGTCGTCGTCGCGGTCCCAGCCCAGGTAGTCGCTCCAGTAGTTGCCGCGGCCGTCGGCGGACCACTCCTGCTCGCGGCTGGCGACGTACTTGACCTGCTGGCGGTTGCCTATGAAGGCGTTGCCGGCGATGCGATTGTCCTCCGAGCCGGCGGTGAGGTGGATGCCCAGGGCGCTGTCGGCGAAGCTGTTGCCTTCGATGCGGTTGAACAGCGAGTTGTAGATGAACAGCGCCTTGCCCTCGGCGCCGGAAATCATCGCGTCGCCGGTGCTGCCGCTGCGCACGCCCTCGACGCGGTTGCCGGCCAGGGTCGAGTAGGTGATGTAGTTCATCAGGATGCCGTAGTTCTCGTCGTCGATGGAGCGGTTGCCGGTCACGGTCAGCTTGCGGCTCTGCATCAGCGCGTAGCCGGTGCGGGTGCGCCGGGTCAGGTTGTCGGTCACCCGGCTGTTGTGGGTGAACATGTAGTGCACGCCGTAGCGCAGCTCCTCGAAGCGGTTGGCTTCGATGCTGCTGTCGTTGGAAGTGTCGATGTAGACCCCGTCGCGGGTGTGGCTGACCCGGTTGCCGCGGACCAGAGCGTCCTTCACCGCATAGAGGTGGATACCGTTGCCGCGATCCTGGGAGCGCACGCTTTCGTCGCCCTCGATGCGGTTGTCGAGCACCTGCGCGCCCGCCGTGGCGTCGAGCCAGACGCCGAAGCCCGCGCCGCGCAGGTCGTTGCCGCGGATCACGGCGCCGCTGGCGGCCTTGCCGACGAAGATCGCGGCGTCGAGTTCGGTCAGGTTGCGCCCCCAGTTGCGCAGCCGGCAGCCCTCGACGGTGATCCCGGGGCTGGTCAGGGTCAGCAGGCTGCCGTGGCCGCCGCCGTCCAGTTCGGCGCCGGCCTCGCAGCGTAGGTGCAGCGGCCGGTCGATGACGAAGTTGCCGGCGTAGCGGCCCGCCGCCAGGCTCCAGCGGCCATCGCCGTCGGCCCGCAGCGGCAGGCCGTCGACCGGCTCCGCGCGGGCCGTGGCGAGGCCGAGCAGGAGCAGGGCGAGGAGCGGCCCCGCCCGGCGCCCGGCCAGCGACCGCGCTGCGTGGATCAAGCCTTTTCCACCAGCATCCGCCCGCACATTTCCATATGCAGGGCGTGGCAGAACCAGCTGCAGTAGTACCAGTGCACCCCGGGCTTATCGGCGACGAAGGTGATCGACGAGGTCTGTTGCGGGCTGATCTCCATGCAGACGCCGTGGTTGACCATGACGAAGCCGTGGGTCACGTCCTCGATCTCGTCGAGGTTGGTGATGGTCACGGTGACTTCGTCGCCCTGCTTCACCTTGAACTCGGTGAGGCCGAAGGAGGGCGCCATCGAGACCATGTAGACGCGGACCTTGTTGCCCTCGCGGATGACCTTGTTGTCCTTCATCAGGTCGATGCCGTCCTTTTCCGCGCGCTTGACCGTCTCGGCGAAGAACGGGTCCTTGCGGTCCCAGATCTTGCGGGTCTTGATCTGGTCGCGGCGGGCGAGGATGCAATCGTGCGGTTCGGCGAAGGTCGGGCCGTCGTGGACCAGCTTCATTTCCTCGCCGGAAATGTCGATCAACTGGTCGTTCTCCGGGTGCAGCGGACCGGTGGGCAGGAAGCGGTCCTTGGAGAACTTGCTGAGCACCACGATCCACTTGCCGTCGGCTTCGCTGGTCTCGCACAGGGTGGCGTGGTTGTGCCCCGGCTGGTACTGCACGTCGAGTTTCTGGCGGATGTAGTCGACCTTCTCGCCCTTGTAGGCGCGCACCGCGTCGGCCAGGTTCCACTTCACCAACTGGCTGTCGATGAACAGCGTGGTATAGGCGTTGCCTCGGCCATCGAAAGTGGTGTGCAGCGGGCCGAGGCCCAGTTCCGGCTCGCCCACCACCACGTCGCGCGGGTCGGCCAGCTTGCCGGCGAACAGGTCGCCGAGGCGCTCGATGGCGATCATGGTGCAGGTCGGCGAGAGCTTGCCGTTGGCGATGAAGTACTTGCCGTCCGGCGAGGTGTTCAGCCCGTGGGGGTTCTTCGGTACCGGGATGTAGCGGGTCACCGGGCTGTCCTTGCCGTCCTTGCGCCGGCCGTCGACCACCGGCACCTTCGAGTCGCCGAGGGTGACGAAGCGCTTCGCCTTGATCTCGGCCTCGATGCGCGGGATGTCGAACACCACCACCCAGTCGCGCTCGTTGCGCATCATGCCGCCGAGGTCGACGGCCTTCTCCGAGTTGTAGCAGGTGGAGGCGGCGAACCTGCCGCTGTAGTCCATGTCGGTGTTGTCGAGGTTGCCGTCGACGATCACCTGCCAGGCCACTTCCATGGTCTCGGCGTCGATGGCGTTGTACAGGGTGAAGGCGTTGTCGCCGGACAGGTCGAAGGTCGAGCCGTCGTTGGGATGGGGGATGATGAACTCGGCGTTGCAGAACACGTAGCGGGTATGCGGCACCTTTTGCAGGCGCAGGCCGTGGATCGCCTGGACGTTGGGAATGGTGACGATGCGGTCGCATTTCATGACGTCCAGGCGGATGCGCGCGACCCGGCTGTTGGCCTTGTCGTTGATGAACAGGTACTTGCCGTCGTACTTGCCGTCGGTCATCGAGATGTGCGGATGGTGGCAGTCGCCGTTGAGGAAGCGCGCGCTGTCGCCGAGGACCCGCTTGCTCTCGTTGGTCAGGCCCCAGCCGGTGGCCGAGTCGACGTTGAACACCGGTATGCGCATCAGCTCGCGCATCGACGGCACGCCGAGCACGCGTACTTCGCCGGAATGTCCGCCGCTCCAGAACCCGTAGTACTCATCCAGTTCGCCGGGGGCGACCTCGGCCTTGCTGCGCTCGCCCTTGCCCGCGGCCCGGGCCTCGCGGCCGACCACCGCGCTGCCCAGGGCGCTGGCGCCAACCAGGGCGGCGGCTCCGGTCAGCGCCGAGGCGCCGAGGAAGCCGCGGCGGTTCAGGCCGTGGGTTTCTTCGTGGGGGCTTTTCGTGTCGTCGCTCATCTCGTGTCGTCCTCAAGGGCAGTCAGGGGAAAGGGAGCCAGGTCAGAGGTTCTCCGCGGGTATCCGCGCGTTGTCCGCCGGCGCGCTCTTCGCGCGCTTCTTGCGCTTGTTCACCAGCGGCGGGCACTTGTCCTGGTCGTGGTAGGTCATCTGGCAGTCGAGGCAGTAGTGGCATTCGTTGGCCTCGATGCGGCCGTCGGGATGGATCGCCTGGATCTCGCATTCGCGGGCACAGAGCTGGCAGGGCCTGCCGCATTCCGCACGGCGCTTGAGCCAGTCGAACAGGCGCGCCTTGGCCGGGATCGCCAGGGCCGCGCCCAGCGGGCAGAGGTAGCGGCAATAGACCTTGCGGGTGAACAGGTTGACCACCAGCAGCGCGACGGCGTAGGCGACGAACCACCACTGGCGGTCGAAGCCGAGGGTGATGGCGGTCTTGAACGGCTCCACCTCCGCGGCCTGCTCGGCCAGCGCCAGGGATTCCAGGGAGAGACCGAAGAGCACCAGCAGGATGATGTACTTGATCGCCCAGAGCCGCTCGTGCACGGCGAACGGCACCTGGAACTGCGGCACGCGGAGCTTGCGCGCGAGTTCGTTGAGCAGTTCCTGTAGCGCACCGAACGGGCACAGCCAGCCGCAGAACACGCCGCGGCCCCAGAGCAGCAGGCTGGCTGCGGTGAAGGTCCAGAGGATGAACAGCAGCGGGTCGCTGAGGAACAGCTCCCAGCGGAAGCCTTCGAACAGCGCGTGGACGAAGGTCAGCACGTTGACCACCGATAGCTGGCCGAGGCTGTACCAGCCCAGGTAGACCAGGGTGAACGCCAGGTAGCCGGTGCGCAGTCGCTGCATCAGGCGCGGCCGTCGCACCAGGCGGTCCTGGAGGAAGAGGATCGCCAGGAGCAGGACGAGGGCGGTACAGAGGACCCCGACCTGGAAACTCTTCTGGTACCAGACCCGCAGCCACAGCGGCCGGGCAGCCTCTTCCAGGGCGGCCAGTTCCTCGGCCGTTGGCTGCGGCCGCTCCAGGTATTCCTCGGGCGTCTGGCAGGCCAGCTCGAAGCTGGTGAATACCCCCGCCACCGGGCCGGTCTGGCGCCGCACGAGCAACTCCAGGGTCCAGGGCGAGCCCGGATCGAAACGCTGGCTGGCGCGGGCGACGAAGATCGCCATCTCGCGGAACTCCGGCATGCCTTCGGCGTAGACGTCCGACAGGCGCTGGTAGTCGAGGTCGCGGAAGCTGATGATGTCGCCGAACTGGCGCAGTTGGACCCGATCGAAGATGCCACCGCGCACGTAGCCGGAACCCTTGAAGGAATACTCGCCGTCGCCGAGCACGACGAAGGCGTATTCGCCTGGCTTCAGCGACGCCATCAGTTCGCGGTACTGGTTGTCGCCGAGCAGGCTGCGGCCCACCGCGGGAGGGTTGAGCAGGGCGCTGTAGAGATCGATGAACGGCTCGTCGCGGTGCGCCGCGTCGGCCTCGCCGATGCCTTCGGCCTCGCTGCCCTTGAAGGCGTCGTCGATCTGCCCGCGACTCAACTGCAGGCGGCGGATCGCGCCGTTGCCGAGCAATTCGCTCCAGCTCGCCGTCGCTGCCGGCTGCTGGCGCACCTGCGCCGGCTTGGGCCGCACATTGCCGCGGTCCTCGATCAGGCCGAGGGCAACCGCCACCGTATGCGCGGCGCGCATGACGATCTCGTTGACCACCATCACCGTCACCGTGGCGCCGCTCACCGCGTCGACGGTAACCGCCTGCGGGTCGCTGGAGCGGCCGACCACCACCCGCTGGTCGGCGCGCACGCCGTCGTACCTGGCGCTGAAGGCGTGCAGCTTCTCTTCCGGGATGCCGATCAGCAGGATCGGTTCGTGGTGTTCGAGGACGTAGGCGTCGCGGATAACCGCCTGCGGATCGAGGATCACCTGCAGGTTGATCGGCTTGCCGGAGTAGGCCGGGATGTCGGTGACGCTGAGGGTCTGGAAGGCGTAGCCGAGGGTTTCCTCGCCCTTGCTCAGGCGGCGTACGCCGTAGTCGCCTTCGGGGTCGCCGATCCGCTCGACCGCGGGGAATACCTGGGCGATGCGCAGACGCTCCAACTCGCTGAGTTCGGCACCCTGGGCGGCGAGGCCGACCAGCAGGAGCATCCAGGCGAAGACACACCGCCACGATCCGGCGGAAAAACGAAGGGCGCGCATAGGTTCCATCTACTACTGGCTACCGGCGAAAAAAGGGACGCCGCGCTGCGGTGGGGTCTGCGCCTGGCGGTGGAATCGCTTCCGTTGCCGGATGCTAGGAGGTGCGGGGGCGGAACGCGCTTGATGAAAGTCAAGAAGTGGAGATGAGGAGCCAGCGAGGTTGCTGGCACTCAGTGTACCGAGTCGCCCCTCTCCCTTCAGGGAGAGGGGAGAGGGCTGCCCGAGGCTCAGGCCAGGCGTTGCCCGGATACCGCTGGATGGTACAGCGGCTGCACCTTGTTGCCCGCCGGGTCGAGCAGGTGGAAGCTGCGCGCGCCGTCGCCGTGGTCGAAGGGTTGGTCGAGCAGGGTCACGCCCAGCGCCTTCAGGTAACGGTACCAGGCCTCCAGTTCCTCCACGCTGTCGACGACGAAGCCGTAGTGATCCATGGTCTGCAGGCCGTTGCTGGCAGCGTGGGCGCGGCCGAGGGAAAGGTTGTCGTTGCCGCAGGTGAGATACACCAGGTCTTCGTTGGCGCGGTTCAGCACTTCCATGCCCAGCACGTCGACATAGAAGCGCTCGCATTCTTCCAGGTTGGGCACCAGCAGGGCGAGGTGACGCAGGCCGTTGAGGCGGGAGGGGCGGGCAGGGCGGTCGGACATGGGTTTGCTTCCTTTTTTGTATACAATAATTTTGTAAATCTAAAACAAAAGGAAGTTTCCGTGTACTGCATCTTTATCAAGACCCGCCTCAGGCCCGGCTGCGCCGAGGCTTTCATCGATGCCATCCAGGTCAACGCCGCCGCTTCCGTGTCCACCGAGCCCGGCTGCCTGGTGTTCGACGTTTCCCGCGACCGACAGGACCCTGACCTGGTCTATCTCTACGAGGTCTATCGCGATGACGCAGCCTACGAGGCGCACACCCGCACCGCGCATTTCCGCGACAGCCGACCGTTGGTCGAGCCGCTGATCCTCGAACAGGAAGTCTTCGAAAGCGACGCGCTGGCGCTCAATCCGCTGCGCTGAGAAGGCTCAATCGCCGCCGGCGACGTCCAGCACGCGGATCAGGTCCGGGCGCGGGTAGTGCCAATGCACGTCGAGGTCCCACAGGCGCACCCCGTAGCGGCGCCCGGGCTCCGGCTTCTGGTAGGCCGGGCGTGGGTCCTGCGCCAGGCATTGCTCGATCAGCTCGGCCACCGGCTGCCGCAACCGCTGGCCGTGCTCATGGGCCTGGCGCCGCGCCTGCTCGCTCCACTCCACGGCGATGCCCGGCGGCGGCGCGTCGGCGATGCCGTTGCGGGCGTCGGCCACGGCGTCGGCGTAGGGTACGTAGGGCTTGATATCGAGTACCGGGGTGCCGTCGAGCAGGTCGATTCCGGATAGCCACAGGCGCCCCGCTTCGAAGCCCTCCAGGCGCACCACCGACTGGCCGATGCCGTTCGGCCGATGGGTGGCGCGGGTGGCGAAGACTCCCAGCGAGCGGTTGCCGCCCAGGCGCGGCGGGCGCACCTTCAGTCGCGGCTTGTCTTCCAGGGCCTGGTGGAAGAGGAACAGCAGCCAGACATGGCTGACCTGCTCCAGGCCTTCCAGCGCTTCCACCTGGTCGAACGGCGGCAGCAGTTCCAGGGTCCCCCGCGCCGCCGGCGCGAGCAGCGGCTGGCGCGGGATGGCGAACTTCTCCATGAAGCAGGAGCGGATGTAGCCGATGGGAGAAACGCTGTGGGTCATGGCGGGACGAGGCGAGCGGTCGGGGGCGTCATGTTACCCGGATTGGCGGCGCTCAGAGATGAAAACCGCCGTCGATGGGGATCACGTTGCCGGTCATGTAGGCGCCGGCGGTGCCGGCCAGGCTGATCGCCAGCGCCGCCATCTCCTCCGGGCGACCCCAGCGGCCCATGGGAATCGACGCGCTGTCCGCCTCCAGTGCCTGCGGGTCATTGGCGATGTGACGGGTCATGCGGCTCGGAAAGCGTCCGGGAGCGATCACATTGACATTGATGTGCTCGCCGACCAGTTCCTTCGCCAGCATCCGCGACAGTTGATGCAGCGCGGCCTTGCTCGGCCCGTAGGCATAGGCTTGTTCGCCCATGGCGCTGATGCCCGCCACCGAGCCGATGTTGATCACCCGCGCCGGGTTCTCCGCGCTGGCCGAGCGGCGCAGCAGCGGCAGCAGTTGCTGGATGCAGGAAAACACCGAGGTGACATTGAGCTGCATGACCTTTTCCCAGCCGGACACCGGATAGCTTTCCAGCGCTGCGCCCCAACTGGTGCCGGCGTTGTTCACCAGGATATCCAGCCGCGCGCTGAGTCCGCCGAGCGCCTCCGCCAGGCGCCGGGCACCGGCTTCGCTGGAAAGGTCGGCGGGGATCGCCTGGCAGTCGCCGTAGGCCGAGAGGCGTGTGGCGGTGTCGGCGCAGGCCTCTGCGTCACGTGCGCAGATGAAGACGCGGGCGCCGGCTTCGAGAAGACCCTGGGCGATCATCTGGCCGATGCCGCGGCTGCCGCCGGTGACCAGGGCGACGCGACCGGCGAGAGTGAAATAGGGATGCATGGGAATGACTCCGGGCTGGGCAGGGGAGACCAGCCTACGATTCGCCTCGCTGCCGGCGCAGCATTATCCAGGTACGGAATGACGTGGCATCCGTGGCTCAGCGGCTACCGCGGCGATGCAACAGATACAGGTAGACGATCAGGTTGAGCAGCAGAACGATGGCGCCAAGGATCCACTGCACCGCCGGGGTCAGGCCGGCGGGATAGATCAGCGGCAACAGGTAGTGCTCGACGAAGCCGCCGCTGTAGCCGGCGTCCCCGGCGGCCCGGCGCAGACGATTCTCCAGCGGGGTCAGCGGACAGGGCAGGCCGAGAAACTCCACCGCGCAGCCCCAGGCCACCGCCGGCAGGTGCAGCCAGGCCAGGCGTGGCCAGCGCAACGGCAGCAGGCCGCCGAACAGGACGAACAGGATGAAGCCCAGGTGCAGCCAGACCAGGGCATCGGCGGCCAGGCGATAGCTCATTCGGCTCTCCCTCGTGGCGTTGGAGGGATAACGCCACCGCTACAGGGGCCGGCGGATAACCGCCTTGCGGTTACTCGCCCATGGTTTGGCCATCCATAAAGAAAAAGCCGGCGAATGCCGGCCATTTCAAGCGCTACGCGTGGGCTTCGGCGCTCAGGCCTGGGCCAGCTCCGCATCGTGTGCGATCAGGGCGACCAGCGCGTTCTGCTGACGGTGGGTCAGCTGGCGGAAACGCTGCAGCAGCTCGCGCTCGTGCAGGCTGAGTTCCGGGCTGTCCAGGCGAACACCGAGATTGTCTTGCAGCGCCCCTTCCTGGAGCAGGCTCTGCTCGAGTCGGGCGATGATCTCGGAGTTCATGCTGCGGTGATGGCTGCGAGCGACTTCTGCGATCTGCTCACGCATGCCCTCGGGCAGACGAACGACGAATTTGTCAGCGGTACGGCTGGAGTAGGTAGGAGTTGCCTGTTTCAGTGGGCGCATACATTGAACCTGTAGAGTCAGGGAAAAGCGGTGCCGAGGAAGCGTTCATTGTTCTCGGGCCTATGACCACGATTTCCGCTAGCCGTTCAGTCTGTTATTTCGGAAACAACAATTAGTTGACGTCAATTGTGCGTTGCGTGCCGGCGTTTTGCCAGTACCAGCTATCTGAAATGCGAGCGATTCAGCAAAAGCCTAGTTTTTTACTGGGGGTTGGATGATGGCCTTCTGACCACCGGTCGTTCAAGGGATTGTCACTCGACTGTCATCGTCACTTCACCGGGCTGACACAGTCTCCTTCTATCTTGGTCTACACCAGATGGCGCCGCTGGCGTCTTCGTGCAACCGATTGGAGGGAGAACGATGAGCGCGGTGATCCGTGTCGACAGCCTGAACAAGACCTTTGCCCGCAAGCAGGCGCTTTTCAACCTGAGGCTGGAGATCCAGGCGGGCGAGATGGTGGCGTTGATCGGTGCATCCGGCTCCGGCAAATCCACGCTCCTGCGTCACGTCGCCGGGCTCGCCCGCTGCGACCGCGACAACGGCGGCAGCATCGACGTGCTGGGTCGCCGCCTGCAGGCGTCCGGCCGCCTGAGCGGCGAAGTGCGTCGCCTGCGCGCCGACATCGGCTACATCTTCCAGCAGTTCAACCTGGTCAACCGCCTCAGCGTGCTGGACAACGTCCTGCTCGGCTTCCTCGGTCGCATGCCGCGCTGGCGCGGTTCGCTGGGGCTGTTCAGCGCCGAGCAGAAGCGCCAGGCCCTGGAAGCGCTGGCGCGGGTCGGCCTGGCCGATTTCGCCGGGCAGCGCGCCTCGACCCTTTCCGGCGGCCAGCAGCAGCGCGTGGCCATCGCCCGCGCCCTGACCCAGAAGGCCGAGGTGATTCTCGCCGACGAACCGATCGCCTCGCTCGACCCGGAGTCGGCGCGCAAGGTGATGGACATCCTCGCCGACATCAACCGCCACGACGGCAAGACCGTGGTGGTGACCCTGCATCAGGTCGACTACGCGTTGCGCTATTGCCCGCGCGCGGTGGCCCTGAAGGGCGGCCGGATCCTCTTCGACGGCAGCAGCGAGCACCTTTCCGAAGGCTTCCTCAACGAACTCTACGGCGCCGAAGGGGACACCCCGCTGCTGTTTTCCGACCGTGCCCGGCGAGGGGCGGAGAGCCAGCCGGAACTGACCCTCGCGCGCGCCTGACGTCATTCGAACCGCATAAAAACCCGCCAAACCCTGCCCAGGAGTTCTCTCCATGTTGAAACGCTTCAGTCGTGTGCTCGCGGCTTCCGCCCTGCTCGCCGGCTCCCTTGCCGGGATGGCGCACGCCGACCAGCCGGTGATCAATTTCGGGATCATCTCCACCGAGTCGTCGCAGAACCTCAAGAGCATCTGGGAACCCTTCCTCAAGGACATGAGCCAGCAGACCGGCTACCAGGTGAAGGCCTTCTTCGCCCCCGACTACGCCGGGATCATCCAGGGCATGCGTTTCGACAAGGTCGACATCGCCTGGTACGGCAACAAGGCCGCCATGGAAGCGGTGGATCGCGCCCACGGCGAGATCTTCGCCCAGACCGTCGCCGCCAGTGGCGCGCCGGGCTACTGGAGCCTGCTGATCGCCAACAAGGACAGCAAGATCGACAGCCTCGAGGACATGCTGGCGAACGCCAAGAGCCTGACCTTCGGCAACGGCGATCCGAACTCCACGTCCGGCTACCTGGTGCCCGGCTACTACGTGTTCGCCAAGAACAACGTCGACCCGGTCAAGGCCTTCAAGCGCACCCTCAATTCCAGCCATGAGGTCAACGCACTGGCGGTGGCCAACAAGCAGGTCGACGTCGCCACCTTCAATACCGAGGGCATGGAGCGCCTGGAATTGACCCAGCCGGAGAAGGCCAGGCAGCTCAAGGTGATCTGGAAGTCGCCGCTGATCCCGGGCGACCCGCTGGTGTGGCGCAACAACCTGAGCGACGAGCAGAAGAACAAGCTGCGCGACTTCTTCTTCAAGTACGGCGCCAACGCCGAGCAGAAGAAGGTCCTCGCCGACCTGCAATGGTCGAAGTTCCAGCCCTCCGACGACGACCAGTTGCTGCCGATCCGCCAGCTCGAGCTGTTCAAGCAGCGCACCGACGTGGCGAACAACGCCAACCTCGGCGCCGAGGAGAAGGCCGCCAAGCTGAAGGCCCTCGACGAGGAGCTGGCCAAGCTGGAGAAACGCATGGCCGAGCGCGAGCAGAAAACCGCCGCCAACGCCGGCTGATCCACCCCGGGCGCGGCCGGCGCCGCGCCCCACCCGATTCGCCAATACCGCTGTCGAGATTCCCGATATGAGCACTCTGAGCACCACTGCCGCCGCGGCCGCCACCGGCAAGCCATCCTGGGGTCGCCTGGTCGGCTGGGGCCTGTTCCTCGCCATCCTCGCCTGGTCCTGGAAGGGCGCGGAAATGAACCCGGCCGTGCTGTTCCGCGACGCCGGCAACATGGCGACCTTCGCCGCCGACTTCTTCCCGCCGGACTTCGGCAACTGGAAGCTCTACCTCAGCGAGATGCTGGTCACCGTGCAGATCGCCCTCTGGGGCACGGTGCTGGCGATCGTCTGCGCCATCCCGCTGTCGATCCTGGCTTCCGAGAACATCGTGCCCTGGTGGGTCTACCAGCCGGTGCGGCGGGTGATGGATGCCTGCCGTTCGATCAACGAGATGGTCTTCGCCATGCTCTTCGTGGTCGCCGTCGGCCTGGGCCCGTTCGCCGGCGTGCTGGCGCTGTTCATCAGTACCACCGGGGTGCTCGCCAAGCTCTTCGCCGAGGCGGTCGAGGCGATCGACCCCGGTCCGGTCGAAGGCGTCCGCGCCACCGGTGCCAGCGCTCTGCAGGAGGTCATCTTCGGGGTCATCCCGCAGGTCCTGCCGCTGTGGATCTCCTATTCGCTGTACCGCTTCGAGTCCAACGTGCGTTCCGCCACCGTGGTCGGGATGGTCGGCGCCGGCGGCATCGGCGTGATCCTCTGGGAGGCCATCCGCGGCTTCCAGTTCGGCCAGACCTGCGCCGTGCTGATCGTGATCATCGTGGTGGTGAGCCTGATCGACGTTCTGTCACAACGCCTGCGCAAGCTGTTCATCTGACGACGCGAGGAGGGCGCCTGGTGCGCCCTTTCCAAACCATGCACTTGTCTAGACAAAGCGAACCGCTGTACCGCGAACTGGCCGAACGGCTGCGCCAGGAACTGCTGGCCTACCGCCCCGGCGACTACCTGCCCGGCGAGATCCAGCTGGCCCAGCGCTTCGCGGTGAACCGCCATACCCTGCGCAGGGCGCTCGACGAACTGGTGCTCGAAGGCCGCGTGCTGCGGCGCCAGGGCAAGGGCACCCAGGTCCTGGAGGCGCCGACGATCTATCCGATGGGCGCCGCCAACGCCTACACCGAGTCGCTCTCGGCCCAGGGCCACCGAGTCGAGGCCCGGCTGCTGGAGGCGCGCCAGCGTCCGGCCGGCGCCGCCGAGGCCACCCACCTGGGGATCGGCGAGGGCGGGCGGGTGCTGGAACTGACCACCCTGCGTTACCTCGACGGACAGCCAGTGAGCCTGATCCGCCATTGCTACGCCGTTTCCCGCAGCGAGCTGCTCGCCGACTACCAGGGCGGTTCGCTGCGTCGCTACCTGGCCGACAAAGGCCTGCCGCTGACCCGCACCTACAGCCTGATCGGTGCGCGCCTGCCCAATCGCGAGGAGGCGGCGCGCCTGCTGATGCCCCGCCATGCGCCGTTGCTCACCGTCCTCACCCTGTCCCGCGACCGTACCGGCCAACCGGTGGAACTGGCCCAGTCGATCAGCCGCGCCGATCGCTTCCAGTACCAGGTCGCCCCCTAGGAGAAGCCCATGACCGCCTTGCATTCCGATCCCACCATCGCCGCACGACAGCGCTGGATGGGCGTGCTCGCCCGCGCCCGTCGCGAGGAGCTGGACGCCCATGCGGACGCCCTGCGCGATGCCGACTATCACCTGCTGCGCGCCGCCGAGACCGGCATGACCCTGGTGCGCGGACGCATGGGCGGCACCGGCAGCCCGTTCAACCTCGGCGAGATGACCGTGACCCGCTGCGTGGTGCGGCTCGGTGACGGACGCACCGGCTACAGCTATGTCGCCGGGCGCGACAAGCGCCACGCCGAACTGGCCGCCCTGGCCGACGCGCACCTGCAGGGCGCCGACGCGGCGGCCTGGCAGGCGCGCCTGATCGAACCGCTGGCCCGCACCCAGGCCGAGCGCCGCGCCGCCCAGGAGGCGGAAATCGCCACTACCAAGGTGGAGTTCTTCACCCTGGTCCGAGGAGAAGATTGATGACCAGCGCTTCGCTTCCCAGCCCGGCGGATACCGCCGCGCTATTGCAACCGGCGTTCCAGGACCCGGTCCTGGATGCCCAGCGGAGTTTCCGCGCGGCGCTCAAGGCCCTCGCCGAACCGGGGCTGGTGCGCAACCTCGACCGCGCACCGGCGCTGGCCGCGTTGCAACCGGCCAGCTACGCGCTGTGCCTGAGCTTCCTCGACTCCGATACCCCGCTGTGGCTGGCGCCGGGTCTCGACAGCCCGACGTTGCGCGCCAACCTGGCCTTCCATTGCGGCTGCCCGATCGTCGCCGAGCGTGAGCAGGCGCTGTTCGCCTTGCTCGACGAAGGCGAGCTGGACGACCTGAGCGGCTTCGACAGCGGCAGCGACCGTTATCCGGACCAGTCCTGCACCCTGCTGATCCAGCTTGCCGGCCTCGATGGCGGCGCCTCGCTGGAGTGGCGCGGACCGGGTATCGCCGAGGTGCGCCAGGTGGCGTTGCCGGTGAGCACCGGGTTCTGGGCGCAGCGTGCCGCACGCACCGAATTCCCCAGGGGCCTGGATGCCTTCTTCGCCGCCGGCGAGCGCATCCTCGGCCTGCCACGCAGTACCCGGGTCAGCGAACCCGTCGAGGAGGTGGCCTGATGTACGTAGCCGTCAAGGGTGGCGAGAAGGCCATCGACAACGCCCATCGCCTGCTGGCGCGCAAGCGCCGCGGCGATACCGCGCTGCCGGAGCTGTCGGTGGAGCAGATCCGCCAGCAGATGCCGCTGGCCGTGTCGCGGGTGATGACCGAGGGTTCGCTGTACGATGAGCAACTGGCGGCACTGGCGATCAAGCAGGCGGCCGGCGACCTGATGGAAGCGATCTTCCTTCTCCGCGCCTACCGCACCACGCTGCCGCGCTTCGCCGCCAGCCTGCCGCTGGACACCGCCGGGATGCGTCTGCAACGACGGATCTCGGCGACCTACAAGGACCTGCCGGGCGGGCAACTGCTCGGTCCGACCTTCGACTATACCCATCGCCTGCTCGACTTCAGCCTGCTCGCCGAGGGCGACTACCCCGGCCCCGAAGTGGAGCGGGGCGCGTCCCTGGAGCCTTGTCCGCGCGTGCTCGGCCTGCTCGACCGGGAAGGCCTGATGACGCCGGAGTACGAGCTGCCCGGCGCGGTGCCGGATATCACCCGCGAGCCGCTCGACTTCCCCACCGGCCGCGCCCAGCGCCTGCAGGCCCTGGCCCGCGGCGACGAGGGCTTCCTTCTCGCCCTGGGCTATTCGACCCAGCGCGGCTACGGCCGCAACCATCCGTTCGCCGGGGAGATCCGCATCGGCGCCTGCGAGGTCTGGCTGGAGCCCGAGGAACTCGGCTTCGCGGTGCCGGTGGGCGAGATCGAGGTCACCGAGTGCGAGATGGTCAACCAGTTCGTCGGTTCCCGCGAGGAGCTGCCGCAATTCACCCGTGGCTACGGCCTGGCCTTCGGCTACGCCGAGCGCAAGGCGATGGGCATGGCCCTGGTCGACCGCGCCCTGCGCGCCGAGGAATACGGCGAGGAGGTGGTGTCGCCGGCGCAGCAGGAAGAGTTCGTCCTGATGCACTGCGACAACGTCGAGGCCGGCGGCTTCGTCTCGCACCTGAAGCTGCCGCACTACGTCGATTTCCAGTCCGAGCTGGAGCTGATTCGCAAGCTGCGTCGTCCCGGCGTCGCCGAATCCGCGCAACCCACTGACCAGGAGAAGCGCGCATGAGCCTTTCCCCGCAAGCCAGCGCCGCGCCGGAGCAGGGCTACAACTTCGCCTACCTCGACGAGCAGACCAAGCGCATGATCCGCCGCGGCCTGCTCAAGGCGGTGGCGATCCCCGGCTACCAGGTGCCCTTCGGCGGCCGCGAGATGCCGCTGCCCTACGGCTGGGGCACCGGCGGCATGCAGGTGACCGCGGCCATCCTCGGTGCCGACGACGTGCTCAAGGTGATCGACCAGGGCGCCGACGACACCACCAACGCGGTATCCATCCGGCGTTTCTTCGCCCGCACCGCCGGGGTCGCCACCACCGAACGGACCCCGGAGGCGACGGTGATCCAGACCCGCCACCGGATACCGGAAACCGCCCTGAGCGGCGAGCAGATCATGGTCTACCAGGTGCCGATCCCCGAGCCGCTGCGCTTCATCGAGCCTTCCGAGGCGGAGACCCGGACCATGCATGCGCTCGACGACTACGGGGTGATGCACGTGAAGCTCTACGAGGACATCGCCACCTTCGGCCATATCGCCACCAGCTATGCCTACCCGGTTACGGTGGACGAGCGCTACGTGATGGATCCCTCGCCAATTCCCAAGTTCGACAACCCCAAGCTGGACATGAGCCCGGCGCTGATGCTGTTCGGCGCAGGTCGCGAGAAACGCCTGTACGCGGTGCCGCCGTTCACCCGGGTGGCGAGCCTGGACTTCGAGGACCACCCCTTCGAAGTCCAGCGCTGGGAAGAAAGCTGCGCCTTCTGCGGCAGCCACGAGTCCTACCTGGACGAACTGATCGTCGACGACCGTGGCGGCAAGCGCTTCGTCTGTTCCGACACCGATTACTGCACGCAGCGGCGTGCCTGCCAGGAAGAAGGGGAGGACGCGCAATGAACGCGGTCTGCGAATCCATCGATGCGAACCTCGACGCGCGCGACCGGCCGCTGCTCTCGGTGCGTGGCCTGACCCGCCTGTACGGGCCGGAAAAGGGCTGCCAGGAGGTCGACTTCGATCTCTACCCCGGCGAGGTGCTGGGCATCGTCGGTGAGTCCGGCTCGGGCAAGTCGACCCTGCTCTCGTTGCTCTCCGGGCGCTGTCCGCCGGACGCCGGCACGGTCGCTTACCGCGACGACGGCGACCGCTGGCTGGACCTCTACGCCGCCAGCGAAGCCGAGCGGCGCACCCTGCTGCGCACCGAGTGGGGCTTCGTCGAGCAGAACCCGCGCGACGGCCTGCGCATGGGCGTGTCCGCCGGCGCCAACATCGGCGAACGGCTGATGGCCCAGGGCGTGCGCCACTACGGTCGGCTGCGCCAGGCCGGGCTGGACTGGCTGGAACAGGTGGAGATCGATCCGCTGCGCATCGACGACCTGCCGCGAACCTTTTCCGGCGGCATGCAGCAGCGTCTGCAGATCGCCCGCAACCTGGTCTCGGCGCCACGCCTGGTGTTCATGGACGAACCCACCGGCGGCCTCGACGTGTCGGTGCAGGCGCGCCTGCTCGACCTGCTGCGCGGCCTGGTGCGCGAGCTGGACCTGGCGGTGGTGATCGTCACCCACGACCTGGCGGTGGCGCGCCTGCTCGCCGACCGCCTGATGGTCATGCGCCGTTCGCGGGTGGTGGAAGCCGGTCTCACCGACCAGATTCTCGACGACCCGCAGCATCCGTACACGCAATTGCTGGTGTCGTCGGTCCTGCAACCCTGAGCCGAAGCGTCGGCGCCGGTCCGCGCGACGGGCGCCCGGAGAAGTAGCGATGAACAACCTGATCGAGGTCCGCGACCTCAGCAAGACCTTCACCCTGCACCAGCAACAGGGCGTAGTGCTCAATGTGCTGCGCGGGCTCAACTTCAATGTCGCCGGCGGCGAATGCCTGGTGCTCCACGGACGCTCCGGCGCCGGCAAGAGCACCCTGCTGCGCACGCTCTACGGCAACTACCTGCCGGCCGGCGGCAGCATCCGCCTGCGCCACGCCGGCGACTGGTTGGAACTGGTCGGCGCCGAGCCTCGCGAGGTGCTCGCCGTGCGTCGCCAGACCCTCGGCTACGTCAGCCAGTTCCTGCGGGTGATCCCGCGGGTGGCGACCCTCGACGTGGTCATGGAGCCGGCCCTGGCCCGTGGCTGGAGCCGCGACAGCGCCGAACTGCGGGCGCGCAGCCTGCTGGCCCGGCTGAACATCCCGGAACGCCTCTGGCAACTGGCGCCGGGTACCTTTTCCGGCGGCGAGCAGCAACGCGTCAACATTGCCCGCGGCTTCATGGTCGAGTGGCCGATCCTGCTGCTCGACGAGCCGACCGCGTCCCTCGACGAAGCCAACCGCCAGGTAGTGCTGGAGCTGATCGGCGAAGCCAAGGCCGCTGGCGCCGCGTTGATCGGCATCTTCCACGACCGCGCCGCCCGCGAGGCGGTGGCCAGCCGCTACCTGGACATGAGCCAGGAGCTTTCCCGTCAGGAGCAAGCCCATGTCGTCTGAACGCGTTCTCAGCAATGCCCGGGTAGTCAGCGCCGAGCGGGTCTTCGTCGGCAGCGTGCTGCTGCGCGACGGCCTGATCGCCGCGGTCGACGAAGGCCGCAGCCACCTGGCCGGGGCCGAGGACCTGGGGGGCGACTACCTGCTGCCCGGTCTGGTCGAGCTGCACACCGACAACCTGGAGAAGCACATGACCCCGCGTCCCGGCGTCGACTGGCCATCGGCCTCGGCGGTGCTGGCGCACGACGCGCAGATCGTCGCCGCGGGAATCACCACGGTGTTCGACGCGCTGTCCATCGGCGACGTCAACCCCAAGGGCAAGCGCATGCAGCAGTTGCCGAAGATGCTCGAGGCCATCGGCGAGGCCGCCGCCAGCGGCGACGCGCGCGCCGACCATCGCCTGCACCTGCGTTGCGAGGTCAGCCATCCGCAGACGCTGGAGGTGTTCCGCGAACTGGTCGAGCATCCGCTGGTGCAACTGGTCTCGGTGATGGACCACGCCCCCGGCCAGCGCCAGTTCGCCAGGCTGGAGAAGTACCGCGAGTACTACCAGGGCAAGTACCACCTGAGCGATGCCGAGATGGACGCCTTCATCGTCGAGCAGGTAGCCAACTCCGAGCGCTACAGCGACGCCGCCCGTGCGGCCATCGTCGATGTCTGCCAGGGACGCGGCCTGTCGGTGGCCAGCCATGACGACGCGACCCTCGCGCATGTCCGCGAGTCGGCCGGCTACGGCATGGCCATCGCCGAGTTCCCGACCACCGTGGAGGCCGCCAGGGCCAGCCACGAGCACGGCCTGCAGGTGCTGATGGGCGCGCCCAACGTGGTCCGCGGCGGTTCCCACTCGGGCAACGTGGCGGCGGCGCAACTGGCGGGAATCGGCGTGCTGGATATCCTTTCCAGCGACTACTATCCGGCCAGCCTGCTGCATGCGGCCTTGCTGCTCGCCGGCGAGCACAGCGAGTATGATGCGATCCGCTACGACCTGCCGCGCGCGGTGGCGATGGTCAGCCGTACCCCGGCGCTGGCCGCCGGGCTGACCGATCGTGGCGAAATCCGCGTCGGCCTGCGCGCCGATCTGCTGCAGGCGCGGGCGCTCGGCAACAACCAGCCGGTGGTGCGTCAGGTCTGGCGCGGCGGGCAGAGAGTGTTCTGATGACAGGCAGACTGATTTATCTGATGGGGCCTTCCGGCTCGGGCAAGGACAGCCTGTTGCAGGCCGCGCGCGAGCCCCTGGCGCTGCGCGGCTGCCGTATCGTGCGGCGGGTGATCACGCGCTCCGCGGAAGCGGTGGGGGAGGACGCCCAGGCGGTGACTCCGGCGCAGTTCGACACCCTCGAGCGGGCCTCGGCGTTCGCCATGAGCTGGCGCGCGAACGGCCTTTGCTATGGCATTCCGGTGCAGATCGACGAGTGGCTGGCGCAGGGCTACGACGTGCTGGTGAACGGCTCGCGCGGCTACCTGGCGCAGGCCCGCCGGCGCTATCCGGATCTGCTCGCGGTCCTGCTCGGGGTGAAACCCGAGGTGCTGCGCCAGCGCCTGCTGGCGCGCGGCCGGGAAAGCCCCGAGGAAATCGAGGCGCGCCTGGCGCGTAACGCCGAGTTCGCCGCCGGCCTGGAGGGCCCGCTGTTCCAACTGGACAACTCCGGTGATCTCGACGACACGCTACGCACCCTCCTGGCCCGTCTCGGCAGCGACCGCGCATGCGCCTGACCCTGCTCGGCACCGGCGACGCCCGCCAGGTGCCGGTCTACGGTTGCGATTGCCCGGCCTGTCGCAACGCCCGCGCCGACGCCGGCCTGCGTCGCCGTCCCTGTAGCGCGCTGCTGGAGTGCGCCGGCCAGCGCTGGCTGATCGACAGCGGCCTGGTCGATCTCTGCGAGCGCTTCCCGCCCCATAGCCTCGATGGCATCCTCCAGACCCATTACCACGCCGACCACGCCCAGGGCCTGCTGCACCTGCGCTGGGGCCAGGGTCTGGTGATCCCGGTGCACGGCCCGGCCGACCCGGAGGGCCTCGCCGACCTCTACAAGCATCCGGGCATCCTCGATTTCAGCCAGCCCTTCGGCGCCTTCGAACGGCGCCAGTGGGGCGCGCTGGCGGCGACCGCGTTGCCGCTGGTCCACTCGAAGCCAACCTTCGGCTACTTGCTGGAGGGGGCTTCCGAGGAGGGAACGATACGGCGCCTGGCCTACCTCACCGATACCGTCGGGCTGCCGGCGGACAGCGCCTCGCGATTGCTCGCGGCGCCGCTGGACCTGCTGGTGCTGGACTGCTCGATGCCGCCGCAGGAGCGGCCGCCGCGCAACCACAACGACCTCACGCGGGCACTGGAGTGCATCGAATCGCTGCGTCCCCGGCGGGCCGTGTTGACTCACGTCGGGCATACGCTGGACGCCTGGCTGCTGGACCACCCCGCTGCGTTGCCCGAAGGGGTGGAACTGGCGCGCGACGGCGTGTGCCTGCCGCTGTGAGCGACGCTGTAGCGCCCGGTAAAGCGCTGCGGGCGAAATCAGTCCAGGCTTGGATCGAAGCGGATTCGCCGACCTACCACCAGTGCAAACAGCAGCCATGCGCCGGAAATGCCCAGCAGTCCCCAGGCGCACCAGGCGAGGAGGGTGGCCTCGGGCGGCAGGCTCAGCGCCAGGATCGCGCTGGCGATCACTACGAACAGAAGAATGACGGCGGATCGTGACATGGTTTCACTCCCGGAGCCCTCTCCGTCGGGCTCGCTGTTCCTTGTGCCGGCTCAGTGGCGCCGAGGTTCCGTGGCGCCCTTGTCGCTCAGCGGAAGCTTCGCTGGATATTCGTCTCCTCCGCGCTCTATCAGCCAGAGCAGCCCGTAGACGCCGACCGAAAGGGCCAGGGCGGTCAGCGGCAAAGCCAGGATCCACATGTTCTTTCTCCCTTTCCGCCCGCCAGCATCCCGGGGACCTGTGCGGCGGTGTAGCGTCGTTGGATGCCGGTCTCCCGGCGCTTGCTTCGTCAGAATGTCCAGGCCTGTTCGTCGGCCGCGGTCACCAGCGCCGTGCCGCGCTCGTCCTCGCCTACGGTGACGATGCGCGGGGATTCGTCGGGCGCCTGGATCACCAGTTGTTGCGCAGCGGGTGCCCACTGCGGCGTTGCGTTGCTGTCCAGCACTACCGGCCTTTCGCCGTTGCGTTCCTGCGTCCTGTCCTCGTCGCCCAGTGCGCTGTTCTGGAAGACTACGAGAGCCAGCAGGGAAAGAAGTCCGGTGCCGACCAGGTTGCGTGAGCTGCTCATGTTCACCTCCATTTCGTAGCTTTGCCAGGCAGATGGCCAAGGTTTGATCCTGAGGGTCTTGTAGCAGCGGTTGTGCCAACTTTTTTCTATAAAAAATCCTTTAAAATCAATGAATTATATATGTGCCCGAGACTCTCTCGCATGCACTTTGCACGGATGGGCATTTTACCGGTTGCAAAATGCATGATGATGTCAGCCCAGATGCAGCGCCAGGCTTACGCCGTGGCTGGTGAACCCTAGTGCGGCATAGAAGCGCTGCGCGGTTTCCCGGTCCTGGTGGCTGGAAAGCGCCAGTTTGTAGCAGCCCCAACTGCGCGCGCGCTCCACGGCCCGGCCGATCAGTTCGCGGCCTACGCCCTGGCCGCGGGCGTGGCGGTCGACCACCATGTCTTCGAGAATCGCCGAGCGGGCGAAATCGTGCGCCAGGTGTTCGATCAGATGCAGGGTGCAGGTGCCGAGCAGGCGCTCGCCGCGCTCGGCCACCAGGGTGACCCGGTCGCCGCGCGGTCGTTGCAGCTGGATGGCCAGCAACGCCGGGTCCGGGCGCGGATCGGCGCTACCGAGTTGCTGTAGCAGCAACGACAGGCGCGGCGCGTCGTGCTCGCTGGCGATCCGCACGTCGAAGCTGGCGAAGGGGGAGTCCGGTATCCGCGGCTGGCGCGGGGCGTCCGGCAGGTCCTGTGCGGCGGGAATGGCGACGGTCTGGTTCATGCTGCACCTCCAGGGTTGCGGAAAATTATGCGCAGCCTTGGTGGCAGTGGCATGACAAACGCTTTCTCTGCCGTTAACATGCCGCCCGGACGCGGCGCACCGCTCGCCATGTCCGGCGTGTCCCGGTAGCTCAATTGGATAGAGCATCCCCCTCCTAAGGGGAAGGTTGGAGGTTCGACCCCTCTCCGGGACGCCAAATATATCGGGCACTTACCGCACATCGCTTCTCCCGGGCCAGTTCTTTGTCAGGGCATGGTGGGTGCAGTAAGCCTACAAAGAAAGCCTCGTCCTGAATCGCTCAGACGGGGCTTTTCCATGCCGGCCAGCTCAAATGTCTGTCGTCAGCGCCAGCAGGACAACCGGGTGGCCTGCGCCGCTCCCGGTAAGCTCGATCCTCGCTTTCCCTTCTCATCGCGACCTTCGCGCGCGTTCTTAATCCTCCGAATACCCTACCAAGCGCATCGCTGGATGCAGCTTCGAGATCTTTCACCTTCATCGAGAGCACGTCCTCATTGTGGTTTTCCGGGCAGTTCTAGCCTAGTGCCATTACGTCGAGGTTTGGGCTCGATGTGATGGTGTGCCTAAGGGCGGTGCCGGCAGATCGCATCCAGGCGAATGAGGTGCTGGAGATAGGCGGAATTTTCCGCCGATCAGGAGGGGCCAGAAACTTTCCGGACTCTGGCCGGAGAGGGAGTGCGGAATCATTGCAGATCCTGGCCAAGCCATGCCGGAAAATTTTCCGGTATATGGCGGGAAAGTCTCCGGCACATGCGACGGGCACGCTTTTGTACCGTATCGGGTGGGATCCCTCGGCGACTGGTCTGGCAAGGTAGGTTTTTCTCACTTTCCCCCATTAGTAGTGGTCGTGATCTGTGGTGCCTGACTGTCTCCTCAAAATTGTGGGCACGGTCGCGCGACCCTCTCCTGAAAATTCAGGAATTTCGTCCCCAGCTCAAAAGAACGTTTTGCGTCCTTTAGCCTGGGCGAGATACCGGGAGTTTTCCTGCATTGCAGGAGATCCGAACTGGCGATTTTCCGGTTTTGCCGGGGTGTCGTTTCATCGTCCTTGGGCATAGCGGGACGGTATCCTCATTGGCCGTCCTCCATTGGAGTTTTTGCCGCCGGCGGTGGCCGCAAGGCAGGCCGACTGCGCCACCTCGTCCGAGGTCGGTAGATTCCTGGCTTAATCACCTTGGCCGCGTGCTTGCTCCCGTCTGGCTCACGGACAGAAATTTGCGTAAACGCCGTCGGTTCTTAAGACTGGCTCACGGAATACAGTGAACATCTATACGAAACTCGACTGCCGGATATGATCGGCACTGGATTTGGGGCGAATAGTAAGCCGGGTAGATGATCGAGGGGGCTTCACTGCGAACCGGAAGTGGCAGGAAACGAAGCTTTTTGTGGCCCAGGAGAAAGGATAAATGAGGACTAAGGCAAGTCTATTAGCTCAGGGGAGGCTACGTTCTGTAACGCGTTTAATGTTCACGTTGTTCTTCGCCCAGAGCGCTAATGCTGAACTTTATCAATGGAAAATTAGCATACCAGGGGAACCTACAGCCTTCTTTCCATCCTATGCGGCGGCGTGCCAGTACTACTTCGATAATACATCGAAAAACTGGCTAAAAAAAATTGAGAAAATGAATCCCAAGTGGGTTCAATGCAATGTTTCGGGTACTGGCGGGATTACTTGGCAGACCTCGGGAGCTACCTTGATCGGCAACAGCTGCCCACTAGGGGCTGAGCTTAATAACGAGACAGGAAGCTGCGATTGCCGCCCCGGTTACGAAATGAATGACGGTGGCTGTAAGCTTCCAGATAAAAATGGCCCCGACAAGGGGGCTCCGCCGCCGGAGGGTTGCGCAGGAAACCCGGTCAACATCACCAATGGCAACAAATATCAGGTCGAGCATGACTTAATAACCCCGATTCCGCTTGCCCGACACTACAATGGCCTGGACGGATTATGGCGTCATTCGTTCTCTGCGCGCATAACACGCAAGGATGATAGCTACCTACTTTACCGCGAAGACGGAAAGGTTTCGGAGTTCAGTGGGGCCGGGAGAGATCTAACTTCCCTCACGGATCTGGGAAAGCTTAGCCGACTAGCAGGAAGATTTTTCTATACCTCGGAGCTCAACGAAACTATAGAGTTTGACCCGTATGGAAAACTCGCCAGGCTCAAGACCAAGGAGGGTCGAAAGTATCGTGTAGAGCGAGGCGCTAATCTTACGATTAGCGACGAACGTGGCAACAAACTCGTTCTCTCGGAGGGAGCCAACCATCAACTCCTTCGCGCTCAGATAGGGGGTATATCCATTGAGTACACATACGACAAGGAACAGCGACTCACTTCGGTAACACGAACAGATGGGCAATACAACACGAAAACACAGTACCTCTATGACGACCCGAGGAACATAAAACTACTTACAGGCATCCAGGATAACAATAATCGCCGCTTCGCCACCTGGGCCTACGACAACCAAGGCCGCGCCATCTCCAGCGAACACGCCAACGGCGCCGAAAAGGTCTCCCTCGCCTACAACGATGACGCCTCCACCACCGTCACCAACGAATACGGCAAGCAGGCCACCTACCGCTTCCAGGTGATCCAGGGCATCAAACGCATCGTCGCCATCGAAGGCGAACCCTCTCCCAACTGCCCCAGCAGCAATTCCACCTTCACCTACGATGACCAGGGCCTGCTCACCAGCAAACGCGACAACAACGGCAACCTGACCACCTACCAGTACAACGCCCGTGGCCTGGAGACCTCGCGCACCGAGGCCGCCGGCACTGCGCAGGCGCGCACCATCACAACCGACTGGCACCCGACCCTGTTCCTCCCGGTGCAGGTCAGCGAGCCCGGCCGGATCACCCGCTACCAGTACGACGCCGAGGGACGCAAGACCGGCGAGACCGTCACCACCCGCTGACAAGGACGACACCCATGCGCATCCCCCCATACTTCCCCCGTCTCGGCGCCCTCGCCCTGGCCTGCGCCCTGGCCCTGCCCGCGCAGGCGGCCGAGCGCGCCTGGAGCTACAGCTACAACGCCCTCGGCCTGATCGAGCGCGCCGACGGTCCGCGCACCGATGTGCAGGACGTCACCCTCTATGCCTACGACAGTCGCGGCAACCTGACCCAGGTGACCAACGCCCTCGGCCAGGTCACCCGCCTCGGCGACTATGACGAGCGCGGCAAGCCCGGCAGCATCACCGATGCCAACGGCGTCACCAGCAGCCTCGCCTACACCGGCGTCGACGGCTGGCTGGCCTCCGTCAGCACCGCCGGCAGCACCACCCGCTTCGACTATGACGCAGTCGGCCAGATCACCCGCGTCACCCGCGGCGACGGCAGTTGGCTGAGCTACGAATACGACGACGCACGGCGCCTGGTGGCGATCGGCAACAACCTCGGCGAACGCCTCGAATACGACGTCGACACCAAGGGCAATCGCACCGCCCAGCGCATCA